>NZ_LHVL01000010.1:0-16471 GCF_001269775.1 Pseudomonas sp. Pf153
CTCGCCAGCACGACCTTCGTCCAGCAGCTTACGGAACATCTCAACGCCGGTGCAGGTAGTTTTCTGAGTGTCGCGCAGACCGACGATCTCAACTTCTTCCTGGATGCGAACGATGCCACGCTCAACACGACCAGTCACAACAGTACCGCGACCCGAGATCGAGAACACGTCTTCGATTGGCATCAGGAACGGCTTGTCGATGGCGCGCTCTGGTTCTGGAATGTAGCTGTCCAGGGTCTCAACCAGCTTCTTGACAGCAGAAGTACCCATTTCGTTGTCGTCTTGGCCGTTCAGAGCCATCAGAGCCGAACCGATGACGATTGGAGTGTCATCGCCTGGGAAGTCGTAAGTGCTCAGCAGGTCGCGCACTTCCATCTCAACCAGTTCCAGCAGCTCAGCGTCGTCAACCATGTCAGCCTTGTTCAGGAAGACAACGATGTACGGAACGCCAACCTGACGGGACAGCAGGATGTGCTCACGGGTTTGTGGCATCGGACCATCAGCGGCCGAGCAAACCAGGATCGCGCCGTCCATCTGGGCAGCACCGGTGATCATGTTTTTTACGTAGTCAGCGTGACCTGGGCAGTCAACGTGCGCGTAGTGACGCACGGCCGAATCGTATTCAACGTGAGCGGTGTTGATGGTGATACCACGAGCCTTCTCTTCCGGGGCGCTGTCGATCTTGTCGAACTCAACCTTGGCCGAGCCGAAAACTTCGGAGCAGACACGAGTCAGAGCAGCGGTCAGAGTGGTTTTACCGTGGTCGACGTGACCGATGGTGCCGACGTTGACGTGCGGTTTGTTACGTTCAAATTTTTCTTTAGCCACGACAATTAACTCCTAGCCTAAAGGGGCTGAATCAGCCTTGTTTTTTAACGAGAGCTTCGACGATGTTCGACGGAGCTTCGGAGTATTTGGAGAATTCCATAGAGTAGCTCGCGCGACCCTGGGACATGGAACGAACGTCGGTTGCATAACCGAACATCTCACCCAACGGAACCTCGGCACGGATAACCTTGCCGGAAACCGTATCTTCCATACCCTGGATCAGACCGCGACGACGGTTCAGGTCACCCATCACGTCGCCCATGTAATCCTCAGGTGTTACGACTTCAACCTTCATGATCGGCTCAAGCACAACACCGCCACCCTTGGTAGCCAGTTGCTTGGTCGCCATGGAGGCCGCCACCTTGAACGCCATCTCGTTGGAGTCGACGTCGTGGTAAGAACCATCGAACACGGTAGCCTTCAGGCCGATCAGCGGATAGCCGGCGACAACGCCGTTCTTCATCTGCTCTTCGATACCCTTCTGGATAGCCGGGATGTATTCCTTCGGAACCACACCACCCACTACTTCGTTCAGGAACTGCAGACCTTCCTGACCTTCGTCAGCAGGTGCAAAACGGATCCAGCAGTGACCGAACTGGCCACGACCGCCGGACTGACGAACGAACTTGCCTTCGATCTCGCAGGACTTCGTGATCTTCTCACGATAGGAAACCTGCGGCTTACCGATGTTGGCTTCGACGTTGAACTCACGACGCATCCGGTCAACCAGGATGTCCAGGTGCAATTCGCCCATGCCGGAGATGATCGTCTGACCAGTCTCTTCATCGGTTTTGACGCGGAAAGACGGGTCTTCCTGAGCCAGCTTGCCCAGAGCGATGCCCATTTTTTCCTGGTCATCCTTGGTTTTTGGTTCAACGGCAACCGAGATAACCGGCTCCGGGAAGTCCATGCGAACCAGGATGATTGGCTTGTCAGCGGAGCACAGGGTGTCACCAGTGGTGACGTCCTTCATGCCGATCAGAGCCGCGATGTCACCAGCGCGTACTTCCTTGATCTCTTCGCGGGTGTTGGCGTGCATCTGCACCATACGACCCACACGCTCTTTTTTACCCTTGACCGAGTTGATAACGCCGTCACCGGAGTTCAACACGCCCGAGTAGACACGAGCAAAGGTAAGGGTACCCACGAACGGGTCGGTAGCGATCTTGAACGCCAGAGCCGAGAACGGCTCAGCGTCGTCTGCGTGACGCTCCATTTCGACAGTTTCGTCATCAGGGTCGGTACCCTTGATGGCCGGAATGTCGACCGGTGCAGGCAGATAGTCGATAACGGCGTCGAGAACCAGGGGAACACCCTTGTTCTTGAAGGAAGAACCGCAAACAGCCAGAACGATTTCACCAGCGATAGTACGCTGACGCAGAGCACCCTTGATCTCTTCGATCGTGAGTTCTTCGCCTTCCAGGTACTTGTTCATCAGCTCTTCGTTGGCCTCGGCAGCTGCCTCGACCATATTGCTGCGCCACTCTTCAGCCAGCTCTTGCAGCTCAGCCGGGATCGGACCACGAACAGCAGCCATACCCTTGTCGTTATCGTTCCAGCGAACAGCTTCCATGGTCATCAGATCGATCTGACCTTCGAAGTTGTCTTCGGCACCGATAGCCAACTGGATAGGCACCGGAGTGTGACCCAGACGCTGCTTGATCTGACCAACGACGCGCAGGAAGTTGGCACCGGCACGGTCCATCTTGTTCACGTAGACAAGACGAGGAACGCCGTACTTGTTGGCCTGACGCCATACGGTTTCCGACTGAGGCTCAACACCCGAAGTACCACAGAACACAACGACAGCACCGTCGAGCACACGCAGCGAACGCTCTACTTCAATGGTGAAGTCCACGTGGCCGGGGGTGTCGATGATGTTGAAGCGATGCTTAGGGAATTGCTTGTTGGAGCCTTCCCAGAAAGCAGTGGTAGCCGCGGAAGTAATGGTAATACCCCGCTCCTGCTCTTGTACCATCCAGTCCATGGTCGCGGCGCCATCATGCACCTCGCCCATTTTGTGGTTTACGCCCGTGTAGAACAGGACGCGCTCAGTGGTAGTGGTTTTACCCGCATCCACGTGAGCAACGATACCAATGTTACGGTAGCGTTTGATATCAGTTGTACGAGCCATAAAGCCCTCGCGAAATTAGTGACGCCAGAATTAGAAGCGGTAGTGCGAGAAAGCCTTGTTGGCTTCAGCCATACGGTGCACGTCTTCACGCTTCTTAACTGCAGCACCTTTACCTTCAGCAGCGTCCAACAGTTCGCCAGCCAAACGCAGAGCCATGGACTTCTCGCCGCGCTTGCGGGCGAAGTCTACCAACCAGCGCATTGCCAGGGCGTTACGACGGGACGGACGAACTTCGACCGGAACCTGGTAAGTAGCACCGCCTACACGGCGCGACTTCACTTCGACCAGCGGAGCGATGGCGTCGAGAGCTTTTTCGAAGATTTCCAGGGGATCGCTGTTCTTGCGTTCCTTAACTTTGTCCAGTGCGCCATAAACAATACGCTCGGCAACGGCTTTCTTGCCGCTTTCCATTACGTGGTTCATGAACTTGGCGAGAATCTGGCTTCCGTATTTCGGATCGTCCAGAATCTCACGTTTGGCTGCTACGCGACGTCTTGGCATTGATAAGCCCTCAAACGGTCTTCAGGTTAGCCCGGGACAGCAGGTGCGTGCCCGACCTTACTCTTATCGACTCAATAAAAAAGAAAACTGCAAAACGACCGATTACTTCGGACGCTTGGTACCGTACTTCGAACGACCCTGGTTACGACCTTTAACGCCGGAGGTATCCAAGGAGCCGCGAACGGTGTGATAACGAACACCTGGCAAGTCTTTTACACGACCGCCACGGATCAGGACCACGCTGTGCTCCTGCAGGTTGTGGCCTTCACCGCCGATGTACGAGGAAACCTCGAAACCGTTGGTCAGACGCACACGGCATACTTTACGCAGTGCCGAGTTAGGTTTTTTCGGCGTAGTGGTATACACACGAGTGCATACGCCACGACGTTGCGGGCAGTTCTGCAGCGCAGGCACGTCGGATTTCTCGACGATACGCTTGCGCGGCTGACGTACCAGCTGGTTGATAGTTGCCATCTACTAGCTCCACTGTTGTCTTGCGACGCTATTGTCTTACAAGAAAAGCAAAAATGGCAGGAACGAATTCCCGCCAAATTTAGGGGATCAAGAGTCTAAAGAGGATCTTGGCCCCAGTCAAGGCGAGGCCCCGACCTCCCCGCCCGACGAATCTCGACAATTTGTCTCGATCCGCCGAACGGAGTGATCAGGGCCAGGCACTCAATTACCGCAGAACTCAGTTACCACTCGAGTTCAGCGCTTCGGTCAGTGCAGCTTCCACTTCACTGGCGCTTACGCGCAGAGGCTTGTCTGCATCGCGGCGACGCTTACGCTCGCTGTGATAGGCCAAACCTGTACCTGCCGGGATCAGACGACCCACGACCACGTTTTCTTTCAGGCCACGCAGATAATCGCGCTTGCCGGTTACCGCTGCTTCGGTCAGTACACGGGTGGTTTCCTGGAAGGAAGCCGCCGAGATGAACGATTCGGTGGACAGCGACGCCTTGGTAATACCCAGCAATACGCGAGTGAACTTGGCAACGAACTTGTCTTCGGCTGCCAGACGCTCGTTCTCCACCAGCACGTGAGTCAGTTCCATCTGGTCGCCCTTGATGAAGCTGGAATCGCCGGACTCGGTGATCTCAACTTTACGCAGCATCTGACGCAGGATGGTCTCGATGTGCTTGTCGTTGATCTTCACGCCTTGCAGACGGTAAACGTCCTGGATTTCGTTCACGATGTACTTGGCCAGCGCACTCACACCCAGCAGACGCAGGATGTCGTGAGGATCGCTCGGGCCGTCGGAGATAACTTCGCCGCGGTTGACCTGTTCGCCTTCGAAGACGTTCAGGTGGCGCCACTTCGGAATCAGCTCTTCGTACGGATCGCTACCATCATTCGGCGTAATGACCAGACGGCGCTTGCCCTTGGTCTCTTTACCGAACGCGATGGTGCCGCTGACTTCAGCCAGGATCGAGGCTTCTTTCGGACGACGGGCTTCGAACAAGTCGGCAACACGTGGCAGACCACCGGTGATGTCACGGGTTTTCGAAGTTTCCTGCGGGATACGGGCGATAACATCACCGATCGCGATCTGCGCACCGTCCGCAACACCGACCAGGGCGTTGGCTGGCAGGAAGTACTGAGCGATTACGTCAGTGCCTGGCAGCAACAGGTCCTTGCCGTTGTCGTCGACCATCTTCACTGCAGGACGGATGTCCTTGCCTGCAGCCGGACGGTCTTTGACGTCGAGCACTTCGATGTTGGTCATACCGGTCAATTCGTCGGTCTGACGCTTGATCGTGATGCCCTCTTCCATGCCCACGTAGGTCACGGTACCTTTCATCTCGGTGACGATCGGGTGAGTGTGCGGGTCCCACTTGGCAACGATGGCGCCAGCGTCGACCTTGTCGCCTTCCTTGACCGAAATCACGGCACCGTATGGCAGCTTGTAGCGCTCACGCTCACGACCGAAGTCGTCTGCAATCGCCAGCTCACCGGAACGGGATACCGCAACCAGGTGACCGTCCACTCGCTCTACGTGCTTCAGGTTGTGCAAACGGACGGTACCGCCATTTTTCACCTGAACGCTGTCAGCTGCGGAGGTCCGGCTTGCAGCACCACCGATGTGGAACGTACGCATCGTCAACTGGGTACCCGGTTCACCGATGGACTGGGCAGCGATAACGCCGACCGCTTCACCGATGTTCACCTGGTGACCACGAGCCAGATCGCGACCGTAGCACTTGGCGCAGATGCCGTAGCGAGTTTCGCAGCTGATCGGCGAACGTACGATCACTTCGTCGATGCTGTTGAGCTCGATGAACTCGACCCACTTCTCATCGACCAGGGTGCCAGCAGGAACGATTACATCCTCGGTGCCCGGCTTGAAGACGTCACGGGCGATGACACGACCCAATACGCGCTCACCCAACGGCTCTACAACGTCACCGCCTTCGATGTGCGGCGTCATGACCAGGCCATGCTCGGTGCCGCAATCGATCTCGGTCACCACCAGGTCCTGCGCCACGTCCACCAGACGACGGGTCAGGTAACCGGAGTTCGCCGTTTTCAACGCGGTATCCGCAAGACCTTTACGAGCACCGTGAGTGGAAATGAAGTACTGGAGTACGCTCAGGCCTTCACGGAAGTTCGCGGTAATCGGAGTCTCGATGATGGAGCCGTCCGGCTTGGCCATCAGGCCACGCATACCGGCGAGCTGACGGATCTGCGCAGCAGAACCCCGCGCACCCGAGTCAGCCATCATGTACATCGAGTTGAAGGATTCCTGCTCGACTTCGTCGCCATGACGGTCGATGACCTTCTCTTTCGAGAGGTTGGCCATCATCGCCTTGGAGACTTCATCGTTCGCCTTCGACCAGAGGTCGATCACTTTGTTGTACTTCTCGCCCTGGGTTACCAGGCCGGAGGCGTACTGGCTCTCGATCTCCTTAACTTCTTCGGTAGCGGTACCGATGATGCGGGCTTTTTCATCCGGGATAACGAAGTCGTTAACACCGATGGAAACGCCGGAGATGGTCGAATAAGCAAAACCGGTGTACATCAGCTGGTCAGCGAAGATCACGGTTTCTTTCAGACCCACCACGCGGTAGCACTGGTTGATCAGCTTGGAGATCGCCTTCTTCTTCATCGGCAGGTTGACGACGTCGAACGACAGGCCCTTCGGCACAACCTGGAACAACAGCGCACGACCGACAGTGGTGTCGACGATACGAGTGTTGGTCACGCTGTTGCCATCGCGATCATTAACGGTTTCGTTGATCCGTACCTTGACCTTGGCGTGCAGTGCGGCTTCGCCGGCACGGAACACACGGTCAACTTCCTGCAGGTCCGCGAATACACGACCTTCGCCTTTGGCGTTGATCGCTTCACGAGTCATGTAGTACAGACCCAATACAACGTCCTGCGACGGAACGATGATTGGTTCACCGTTGGCTGGCGACAGAATGTTGTTGGTGGACATCATCAACGCACGCGCTTCCAGCTGGGCTTCCAGCGTCAGCGGTACGTGCACGGCCATTTGGTCGCCGTCGAAGTCGGCGTTGTACGCAGCACAGACCAGCGGGTGCAGCTGGATAGCCTTACCTTCGATCAGTACCGGTTCAAACGCCTGGATACCCAGACGGTGAAGGGTCGGTGCACGGTTGAGCAGTACGGGGTGTTCGCGGATCACTTCAGCGAGAACGTCCCAGACCTCTGGCAGCTCGCGCTCGACCATTTTCTTGGCTGCTTTAATGGTGGTAGCAAGACCACGCATTTCCAGCTTGCCGAAAATGAACGGCTTGAACAGTTCCAGAGCCATTTTCTTAGGCAGACCGCACTGGTGCAGACGCAGGGTCGGGCCTACGGTAATTACCGAACGACCGGAATAGTCAACACGCTTACCGAGCAGGTTCTGACGGAAACGACCCTGTTTACCCTTGATCATGTCGGCCAGGGACTTCAGAGGACGCTTGTTGGAACCGGTGATGGCGCGGCCACGGCGACCGTTGTCGAGCAACGCGTCAACGGCCTCCTGCAACATACGCTTTTCGTTGCGCACGATGATGTCCGGAGCGGACAGATCGAGCAGGCGCTTCAAGCGGTTGTTACGGTTGATCACTCGACGATACAGATCGTTGAGGTCGGACGTCGCGAAGCGACCGCCATCGAGCGGAACCAGTGGACGCAGGTCTGGCGGCAGAACCGGCAGAACGGTCAACACCATCCACTCAGGCAGGTTGCCGGAGCCTTGGAAGGCTTCCATCAACTTCAGACGCTTGGACAGCTTCTTGATCTTGGTTTCGGAGTTGGTCTGCGGGATTTCTTCGCGCAGACGGCCGATCTCGTGCTCCAGGTCGATCGCGTGCAGCAGTTCGCGGACGGCTTCGGCACCCATGCGGGCATCGAAATCGTCGCCAAACTCTTCCAGCGCTTCGAAGTACTGCTCGTCGTTGAGCAGTTGACCTTTTTCAAGGGTAGTCATGCCCGGGTCGATAACGACATAGCTCTCGAAGTAGAGAACACGTTCGATATCACGCAGGGTCATGTCCATCAGCAAGCCGATACGGGACGGCAGCGATTTCAGGAACCAGATGTGAGCAACCGGCGAGGCCAGTTCGATGTGCGCCATGCGCTCACGACGGACTTTTGCCAGCGCGACTTCAACGCCGCACTTCTCGCAGATCACACCACGATGCTTCAAGCGCTTGTACTTACCGCACAGGCACTCGTAATCCTTTACCGGGCCAAAGATCTTGGCGCAGAACAGACCGTCACGCTCGGGTTTGAACGTACGGTAGTTGATGGTTTCCGGCTTTTTAACTTCACCGAACGACCACGAACGGATCATCTCAGGCGAGGCCAGTCCAATACGGATGGCGTCGAACTCTTCGACTTGACCCTGGTTTTTCAGCAAATTCAGTAGGTCTTTCAAGGCCTTTCCTCCTGGCGGAGCAGAGAGCGGGCACTACAGCCCCGCTCTCGATTCGCGTCACGTGTTATTCGGTTTCCAGATCGATATCGATGCCGAGGGAACGAATTTCCTTGATCAACACGTTGAAGGACTCGGGCATGCCCGGCTCCATACGGTGATCGCCGTCCACGATGTTTTTGTACATCTTGGTCCGGCCGTTCACATCGTCCGACTTCACTGTGAGCATTTCTTGCAGAGTGTATGCAGCACCGTAAGCTTCCAGTGCCCAGACCTCCATCTCCCCGAAACGCTGACCACCGAACTGCGCCTTACCACCCAGCGGCTGCTGGGTAACCAGGCTGTAAGAACCGGTAGAACGAGCGTGCATCTTGTCGTCTACCAAGTGGTTCAGCTTCAGCATGTACATGTAGCCAACGGTAACCGGGCGCTCGAACTTGTTGCCGGTACGGCCATCGAACAGTTGCATCTGGCCGCTTTCCGGCAGGTCTGCCAGTTTCAGCATGGCCTTGATTTCAACTTCCTTGGCACCGTCGAACACCGGAGTGGCCATTGGAACGCCGCCCTTGAGGTTCTTCGCCAGATCCAGGATCTCCTGGTCGGAGAAGCTGTCGAGGTCTTCGTTACGACCACCGATTTCGTTGTAGATCTCATGCAGGAACTTGCGCAGGTCGGCGACCTTGCGCTGCTCTTCGAGCATGCGGTTGATCTTCTCGCCCAAGCCCTTGGCCGCGAGGCCCAGGTGGGTTTCAAGGATCTGACCGACGTTCATACGCGAAGGTACGCCGAGCGGGTTGAGGACGACATCGACCGGGGTGCCGTTGGCATCGTGCGGCATGTCTTCAACCGGCATGATCACGGAGACCACACCCTTGTTACCGTGACGACCGGCCATCTTGTCGCCCGGCTGGATGCGACGACGGATTGCCAGGTAGACCTTGACGATCTTCAGCACGCCCGGAGCCAGGTCATCGCCTTGCTGCAGCTTGCGCTTCTTATCTTCGAACTTGTCATCCAGCAGACGGCGACGGTCAACGATATAGGCCTGAGCCTTCTCGAGCTGCTCGTTCAGAGCGTCTTCAGCCATACGCAGTTTGAACCACTGGCCGTGCTCAAGACCGTCGAGCACTTCGTCGGTGATTTCCTGACCTTTCTTCAGGCCCGCGCCGCCTTCGACCTTATGGCCAACCAACGCAGCGCGCAGACGCTCGAAAGTGGCACCTTCAACGATACGGAACTCTTCGTTCAGGTCTTTGCGAATCTCGTCCAGCTGGCTTTTCTCGATGGACAGAGCACGAGCATCACGCTCAACGCCGTCGCGAGTGAAGACCTGTACGTCAATGACGGTACCCTTGGTGCCGGTAGGCACGCGCAGAGAGGTGTCCTTAACGTCGCTGGCTTTTTCACCGAAGATGGCACGCAGCAGTTTTTCTTCCGGAGTCAGCTGGGTTTCGCCTTTCGGAGTGACCTTACCGACCAGGATGTCGCCAGCGCCTACTTCAGCACCTACATAAACAATACCGGCTTCGTCCAGCTTGTTCAGAGCGGCTTCACCCACGTTCGGGATGTCCGCGGTGATTTCCTCTGGACCCAGCTTGGTATCACGCGCCACACAGGTCAGTTCCTGAATGTGGATCGTGGTAAAGCGATCTTCCTGCACTACACGCTCGGACAGGCAGATGGAGTCTTCGAAGTTGAAGCCGTTCCATGCCATGAACGCGATGCGCATGTTCTGACCCAGTGCCAGCTCACCCATGTCGGTGGACGGGCCGTCGGCCATGATGTCGCTGCGCTGTACCCGATCACCCTTGCTCACCAGCGGACGCTGGTTGATGCAGGTGTTCTGGTTGGAGCGGGTGTACTTGGTCAGGTTGTAGATGTCGACACCGGCTTCGCCTGGCTCGACTTCGTCATCGGCCACGCGAACCACGATACGGCTGGCATCGACGGAGTCGATCACGCCACCACGACGAGCCACGACGCAAACGCCGGAGTCGCGAGCAACGTTACGCTCCATGCCAGTACCTACCAGCGGCTTGTCGGCACGCAAGGTCGGTACAGCCTGACGCTGCATGTTCGAACCCATCAACGCACGGTTGGCGTCGTCGTGCTCGAGGAACGGGATCAGCGAGGCCGCGACCGATACTACCTGCTTGGGCGAAACGTCCATCAGGGTGACGTCTTCCGGCGCCTTTACCGTGAACTCGTTCAGGTGACGAACAGCTACCAGCTCGTCGATCAACTGACCTTTTTCGTTCATGGTCGCCGAAGCCTGGGCGATCACGTGATCGGCCTCTTCAATGGCGGACAGGAACACGATCTCGTCGGTGACCAGCCCTTCCTTCACTACGCGATACGGGCTTTCCAGGAAGCCGTACTGGTTGGTGCGGGCATAGGCAGCCAGGGAGTTGATCAGGCCGATGTTCGGACCTTCCGGCGTTTCGATAGGGCATACGCGACCGTAGTGGGTCGGGTGTACGTCACGAACTTCGAAGCCTGCGCGCTCACGCGTCAGACCACCTGGGCCGAGTGCAGAGACACGACGCTTGTGGGTGATCTCGGACAGCGGGTTGTTCTGGTCCATGAACTGGGAGAGCTGGCTCGAACCGAAGAACTCTTTCACCGCAGCCGCTACCGGCTTGGCGTTGATCAGATCCTGCGGCATCAGGCCTTCGCTTTCAGCCATCGACAGACGTTCCTTGACCGCGCGCTCTACACGCACCAGGCCAACGCGGAACTGGTTCTCGGCCATTTCGCCTACGCAGCGAACACGACGGTTACCCAAGTGGTCGATGTCATCGACGATGCCCTTGCCGTTACGGATGTCGACCAGGGTCTTGAGCACCGCAACGATGTCGTCCTTGTTCAGTACGCCCGAACCTTCGATTTCGGTGCGACCGATACGACGGTTGAACTTCATCCGGCCGACCGCAGACAGGTCATAGCGCTCAGGACTGAAGAACAGGTTGTTGAACAGGGTTTCGGCGGCATCCTTGGTTGGCGGCTCGCCAGGACGCATCATGCGATAGATTTCGACCAGCGCTTCCAGCTGGTTGCCGGTGGAGTCGATCTTCAACGTATCGGAAATGAACGGACCACAGTCGATATCGTTGGTATACAGCGTTTCGATACGAACGACCTGAGCCTTGACGATCTTCGCCAGGATTTCAGTGTTCAGCTCGGTGTTGCACTCTGCCAGGATCTCGCCAGTGGCCGGGTGAACGATGGCCTTGGCCGTAGTGCGACCGAGGACGTAGTCCATGGGCACTTGCAGCTCTTTGATTCCGGCCTTTTCCAGCTGGTTGATATGACGAGCGGTGATACGACGACCCTGCTCGACAATGACCTTGCCTTTGTCATCCTGGATATCGAGAACTGCGATTTCACCGCGCAGGCGCTGAGGCACCAGTTCCAGGCTGAGGTTTTCACCTTGCACATGGAAGACGTTGGTGGTGTAGAACGCGTCGAGCACTTCCTCGGTGGTATAGCCGAGCGCGCGCAGCAATACCGATGCAGGCAGCTTGCGACGACGATCGATACGCACGAACACGCAGTCTTTCGGGTCGAACTCGAAGTCCAGCCAGGAGCCGCGGTAAGGAATGATGCGTGCGGAGTAAAGCAGCTTGCCGGAGCTGTGCGTCTTGCCGCGGTCGTGGTCGAAGAACACGCCTGGAGAACGGTGCAGCTGGGAAACGATTACACGCTCGGTACCGTTGATTACGAAGGTACCGTTTTCAGTCATCAGGGGGATTTCACCCATGTAGACTTCTTGCTCTTTGATGTCCTTGATCGCTTTGTTCGACGATTCTTTGTCGAAAATGATCAGGCGCACTTTTACCCGCAAAGGTACGGCGTAAGTCACACCGCGCAATACGCATTCTTTGACATCAAATGCCGGTTCGCCCAGACGATAACCGACGTACTCCAGCGCAGCATTGCCGGAGTAGCTGATGATCGGGAAAACGGATTTGAAGGCCGCATGCAGGCCCACGTCGCGGAACTGATCTTTAGTCGCTCCCGCTTGCAAGAATTCACGATACGAATCCAGCTGGATGGCCAGGAGGTACGGCACATCCATGACGTCCGGCAACTTGCTAAAGTCCTTGCGGATACGTTTTTTCTCAGTATATGAGTAAGCCATCAGCGTTCCCCAGCTTGGTCACCTGCTTGTTTGGCCCTTCCCGACGGGAGCGGCCAGAAAATCGTGCAAACCCCATGGTTTGCGCCACCACCTCGGGTGGTTACAGCTCGCTACCAGCACCGACCCAGTCGGCTGCCAATAACGGAAAAAGGCCGGTGGCAAAAGCCACCAGCCATCAGCCTTTCGCTCGACGCTCGGGCTGGAGACGCAAGGTCGAAATTACTTGACTTCGACGGCAGCGCCTGCTTCTTCCAGCTTTTTCTTCGCGTCTTCAGCAGCTTCTTTCGAAACGCCTTCAAGGATAACCTGAGGAGCGGAATCAACCTTCTCCTTGGCTTCTTTCAGACCCAGACCGGTCAGTTCACGAACAGCCTTGATCACGTTGACTTTCTTGTCGCCAGCGGCAGCCAGAACAACGTTGAACTCGGTTTGCTCTTCAACGACAGCAGCTGGACCAGCAGCAGCAACGGTAGCAGCAGCGGCGGTAACGCCGAACTTCTCTTCCATTGCCTTGATCAGCTCAACGATTTCCATTACGGATTTTTCGCCGATTGCTTCGATGATTTGTTCGTTAGTCAGAGACATGACTCAATTCCTGAATTGGGGGATAGCCGGCACGGCCATCGAAATAAACAAAAATACGCGGGAAAGGAAACGCTCAGCCTCAGGCTGCAGCAGCTTCTTTCTGGTCGCGAATTGCCGCCAGAGTACGAGCCAATTTGCTGGTAGCGCCTTGAATCACGCTCATCAGCTGAGAAATTGCTTCGTCACGGGTCGGCAGAGTTGCCAGTACGTCGATTTGGTTAGCTGCGAGGAACTTGCCCTCGAACGCAGCTGCCTTGATCTCGAACTTGTCCTGACCCTTTGCGAACTCTTTGAAGATACGGGCAGCAGCGCCCGGATGTTCTTTCGAGAATGCAATCAGGGTCGGGCCGACGAACGCGTCGTTGAGCACGTCATATTGAGTGCCTTCAACAGCGCGCTTGAGCAGGGTGTTACGTACGACACGTACATAAACGCCAGCTTCGCGGGCCTCTTTACGGAGTCCGGTCATAGCGCCTACTGTTACGCCACGGGCATCAGCCACGACAGCGGACAGAGCGACTTTGGCAGCCTCGTTGACTTCAGCGACGATGGCCTTCTTGTCTTCGAGTTTAATTGCCACGGGTTTAACTCCTGCTTGTTACCGTTTCATTCGGTCGGAACCGAATGTCGTTTTGGTGTCTGATTCGGTAAGGAACCGGGAGCACCATCTGCGTAGGCTTGTGGTTTAAGACTTGCGTCGCCTACGGTCTTGGATAGCCCCCGCCAGGCAGGGACCCCAATTTTTCAATTGGCGCAATCGCTTGCGCCAATTTGAGTCTTACGCGTCGAGCGAGCTTTGGTCGATAATCAGACCTGGGCCCATGGTGGTGCTCAGGGTAACGCGCTTGACATAGATACCTTTCGAAGAAGCTGGCTTGATGCGCTTCAGATCAGCGATCAGGGCTTCAACGTTCTCCTTCAGCTTGACGGCATCGAAGCCGATCTTGCCAACGGAGGTGTGGATGATGCCGTTTTTGTCGGTGCGATAACGAACCTGACCAGCCTTGGCGTTCTTGACCGCGGTAGCTACGTCTGGCGTTACGGTGCCGACTTTAGGGTTAGGCATCAGGCCACGTGGACCGAGGATCTGACCCAACTGACCTACAACACGCATGGCATCCGGGGATGCGATAACGACGTCATAGTTCAGCTCGCCGCCTTTCATTTCGGCAGCCAGATCGTCCATGCCTACGCGATCAGCACCAGCAGCCAGAGCAGCTTCAGCTGCTGGGCCCTGGGTGAAGACTGCAACGCGAACGGTCTTGCCAGTGCCGTGTGGCAGCACGGTAGCGCTACGAACGACCTGGTCGGATTTACGTGGATCAACACCCAGGTTTACAGCAACGTCGAACGACTCGCTGAACTTGACAGTCGACAGCTCGGCCAGCAGGGCAGCGGCATCTACAAAGTTGTAGGCCTTGCCTGCTTCGATTTTGCTGGCGATAGCCTTTTGACGCTTGGTCAGCTTAGCCATTACACACCCTCCACGTTAAGGCCCATGCTACGAGCAGAACCGGCGATAGTACGCACGGCTGCATCCATATCAGCTGCAGTCAGATCCGCGTTTTTGGTTTTCGCGATTTCTTCCAGCTGAGCACGGGTAACGGTGCCAACCTTAACAGTGTTTGGACGAGCGGAACCGCTGGTCAAACCTGCAGCCTTCTTCAGCAGAACCGAAGCAGGGGTGCTTTTTGTTTCGAAAGTGAAGCTACGGTCGCTATAGACAGTGATGATCACTGGAGTCGGCAGACCTGGCTCAAGACCCTGGGTACGGGCGTTGAAAGCCTTGCAGAATTCCATGATGTTCACGCCGTGCTGACCCAGAGCAGGACCAACGGGTGGGCTTGGGTTAGCCTGAGCGGCCTTCACTTGCAGCTTGATGTAAGCGGTAATCTTCTTGGCCATGAGGCACTCCAATTACGGGTTCGAACGCCTCGAAAGGCTCCCCGGTTACTTGCGCGTTTATCCCAGTGACGACAAAACCCCACAGCCTTGGGCTGTGGGGTTGGGATGCCTGCTCAATCAGACCTTTTCGACCTGACTGAACTCCAACTCTACCGGAGTAGAGCGACCGAAAATGAGCACTGCCACCTGGATCCGGCTCTTTTCGTAGTTAACCTCTTCAACCGTACCATTGAAGTCAGCGAATGGACCATCAGTGACACGTACAACTTCACCTGGTTCAAACAATGTCTTCGGCTTCGGCTTGTCGCTACCATCAGCGACGCGACGCAGAATCGCTTCTGCCTCTTTGTCTGTAATCGGCGCGGGCTTATCGGCAGTACCGCCAATGAAGCCCATGACGCGAGGGGTGTCCTTGACCAAGTGCCAAGTCCCTTCGTTCATATCCATCTGCACCAGCACGTAACCTGGGAAGAACTTACGTTCACTTTTGCGCTTCTGGCCATTACGCATCTCAACCACTTCTTCAGTGGGGACCAGAATCTCGCCAAAGCCATCTTCCATGCCAGCCAGCTTTACACGCTCTATCAGCGAGCGCATGACATGCTTCTCGTAACCCGAGTAAGCATGCACAACGTACCAACGCTTAGCCACGGGACACCCTTAGCCAACAATCAAGGAAACAAGCCAGCCGAGCAGGGAATCGAGCCCCCACAACAGCAACGCCATCACCAGAACAACAGCCACGACGATCAACGTGGTTTGCGTGGTTTCTTGGCGAGTTGGCCATACGACTTTACGAATCTCGGTGCGGGCTTCCTTAGCGAGTACAAAGAAAGACTTGCCCTTAGCCGTCTGCAGACCCACAAAGGCAGCAACAGCAGCAATAGCAAGCAGTGCAAGTACACGGTACAGGATCGGCGAAGCAGAAAAATACTGATTGCCAACAACGCCAACAGCCACCAAAGCGACTACCACTAGCCACTTGAGCAGATCGAAGCGAGAGCCTTGAGCTTCAGCTTTAGGAGTCATCTATGAAGATCCTGTGAAAAGAAAGCCAGACACACGAGTGAATCTGGCAGGTCAGGAGGGAATCGAACCCCCAACCTACGGTTTTGGAGACCGTCGCTCTGCCAATTGAGCTACTGACCTAAAACAAAATCAGGCCGACCATTATGCCGGCCCGAAAAAGACATTACAACTGTTTACTCGATGACTTTGGCTACGACGCCGGCGCCGACGGTACGACCGCCTTCACGGATAGCGAAACGCAGACCATCTTCCATCGCGATCGGCTTGATCAGGGTGACAGTCATCTGAATGTTGTCACCTGGCATTACCATTTCAACGCCTTCTGGCAGCTCGCAGTTACCAGTCACGTCAGTTGTACGGAAGTAGAACTGTGGACGGTAGCCTTTGAAGAACGGAGTATGACGACCGCCTTCTTCCTTGCTCAGAACATAAACTTCTGCGGTGAACTTGGTGTGAGCCT
>NZ_LHVL01000011.1:0-9564 GCF_001269775.1 Pseudomonas sp. Pf153
GGTTAAGCCGGCGACGGCTATGTTCTTCCAGTCCGGCAGGCCCTTCCTTCTCATACCGCTCGACCCATTTATAGCCAGTCTTGCGACTGATCTCGTAAGCCTGGCAAAGCGCACTGAAGCTGGGCGGGCCTTTGATGTAGTCCGCGATGAATAGCAGTTTCAGGTCCATAGGTTTCAGCTCTCGCCATGGCATGGGCAGATCCTCGAAAACCGACCCTGCCAGTTAAAAACTGTTACCTATGTGAGTGAACTGATTTGTAACCTATGTGGGTGAGTCATACCCGAAGCCTTTTTTGCTTACTTTTTTTGGCGTTTGAAAAAAAGTGAGTCGCCGTAAGGGCGAAACCGCCAGCCGCTGTTACCTAAGAAACGGATATACACACAAAAGCGGCCCATAAAAAAAGGCCACCCGAAGGCAGCCTTTAAAAACTAGAGAGGTTTTTTGCTTACACGGCCGCTACAGGGCGCATGTAAGAGATTGGTGCGGTGCTGGCATCTTCGAACGTCACGACTTCCCAAGCGTCTTTCTGCTCAATCAACTTGCGCAGCAGCTGGTTGTTCAGTGCATGGCCGGACTTGAAGCCCTTGAACTCACCAATCAGGCTATTGCCCAGCAGGTAGAGGTCGCCGATTGCATCGAGGATCTTGTGCTTGACGAATTCGTCTTCATAACGAAGGCCGTCTTCGTTCAACACGCCATCGGAATCGACCACGATCGCGTTTTCAACACTGCCGCCGAGTGCGAGGTTGTGCTTGCGCAGGTACTCGATGTCACTCATGAAACCAAAGGTACGGGCGCGGCTGACTTCTTTTACGAACGAAGTGCTGGAAAAATCCACGCTTGCACTCTGGGTGCGGTCACGGAAAACCGGGTGATCGAAATCGATCTCGAAGCTCACCTTGAAACCGTCGAAAGGGACAAAAGTGGCGCGCTTGTCGCCATCTTGTACTGTCACTTCCCGCAGGATGCGGATGAACTTCTTGGCAGCGTCCTGCTCTTCCAGGCCAGCCGATTGAATCAGGAATACGAAGGGTCCGGCGCTGCCATCCATGATCGGGACTTCGGACGCGGAGAGCTCGACGTAGGCGTTATCGATGCCCAGGCCAGCCATGGCCGAGAGCAAATGCTCCACCGTGTCCACTTTGGTGTCACCGTTGACCAGCGTGGTCGACATGGTGGTTTCACCAACATTTTCCGCGCGAGCAGGAATCTGCACCACAGGGTCGAGGTCGGCACGACAAAACACGATGCCGGTGTCGACAGGCGCTGGCTTGAGGGTCAGGTAGACCTTCTCGCCGGAGTGCAGGCCGACACCTGTGGCACGGATAATATTCTTCAGGGTGCGTTGTTTAATCATGGCATGGGCCGCTTCAGCGCAAATTGCGAACTGGTATCAACAAAGGCTGGCGATGATAGCAGACCAGACCTTTGCTGAACACCAATCACCCGTATCCCCCTGATACATTTCATCAATCGGCCTGACGACGTAGGAATGCCGGGATGTCCAGGTAATCCAGATCGTCTTGCGGATTCATCTTCGCGGCAGTCGCAGCACCGGCCTGAGCCTGGTTGCGCATGACGGTCGGACGGTCCAGGTCGCGGTAGTTGACCGCAGGCTGTTCCTGACGAACGGGAGCTTGTTGCTGAGGCTGCGAGGCCATGGCGGTTTGAACGGTGTTGTCGATCACCTTCATCGGCTTCTCGATCTTTGCGCCCAGTCCGGTGGCAACCACGGTCACGTGCAGCTCGTCGCGCATGTCCGGATCGATCACGGTGCCGACCTTGACCATTGCGTGGTCGGAGGCAAACGCTTCGATGATGCTACCCACGTCGGAGTACTCGCCCAGGGACAGGTCCGGACCTGCGGTGATGTTCACCAGGATGCCGCGAGCACCTTGCAGGTTGACGTCTTCGAGCAACGGGTTGCGGATGGCCGCTTCGGTGGCTTCACGAGCACGGTTCGGACCGCTGGCGCAGCCAGTACCCATCATCGCCATGCCCATTTCGGACATCACGGTGCGTACGTCGGCGAAGTCGACGTTGATCATGCCCGGACGCTTGATGATGTCGGAGATACCGCGAACGGCACCGGCCAGTACGTCATCGGCCTTGGCGAAAGCCGACAGCAGGCTGGCGTCCTTACCGAGGATGGTCAGCAGCTTCTCGTTGGGGATGGTGATCAACGAGTCGACGCTGTCGCTCAGCGCGCGGATGCCTTCGTCGGCGATCTGCATGCGCTTACGGCCTTCGAACGGGAACGGACGGGTCACCACCGCAACGGTGAGGATGCCCATTTCCTTGGCCACTTCGGCAATGATCGGCGCTGCACCGGTACCGGTACCGCCGCCCATGCCGGTGGTGATGAACACCATGTTGGTGCCGGCCAGGACTTCAGCGATGCGCTCGCGGTCTTCCAGGGCAGCCTGACGGCCAACCTCGGGATTCGCGCCGGCACCCAGGCCCTTGGTCACGCCGGTACCCAGTTGAAGGATGGTCCGCGCGCCGATGTTCTTCAGCGCCTGAGCATCGGTGTTGGCGCAAATGAACTCGACGCCTTCGATGTTGCTCTTGACCATGTGGTTGACAGCGTTGCCGCCGCCACCGCCGACACCGATCACCTTGATAACCGGGCTAGCGGGGATGTTGTCTACGAGTTCGAACATTTTCCCTCTCCTTACATTCTCTAGTTTTTTTTCGCCTACTGCGTTTGTTGCCGCCTTCCTGCACCAGGCTTGAAACCCGGTGCCTGAAGCTTTGAACCTGTATCAGAAATTGCCTTTGACCCATGCCTGGAGCCGCTCGAACAGCGGAGCCTTCGGCTCGTCGCTGCTGTAGCTGTCGCGGCTGCCTATCCCCGAGAACGAGATCCCGTCGGACTGTTTCTGCAAGCCGTACATCAACAGGCCCACGCCTGTGGAATAAATCGGGTTGCGCACCACGTCGTCCAGGCCCTTGATGCCATGGGGAACGCCCAGGCGCACCGGCATGTGGAATATTTCTTCGGCCAGCTCGACCGCGCCTTCCATCTTCGACGTACCACCGGTCAGCACGATGCCGGCCGGGATCAGGTCTTCGTAGCCGCTGCGACGCAGCTCGGCCTGGATCAAGGTGAACAACTCGTCGTAACGCGGCTCGACCACTTCGGCCAGGGCCTGGCGCGACAGCTCACGCGGCGGACGGTCGCCAACGCTGGGCACCTTGATGGTTTCACCGGCACCGGCCAGTTTCGCCAGGGCGCAGGCGTAGCGGATCTTGATTTCCTCGGCGTACTGGGTCGGGGTGCGCAATGCCATGGCGATGTCGTTGGTCACCTGGTCGCCGGCAATCGGGATCACCGCCGTGTGGCGGATGGCGCCCTCGGTGAAGATCGCGATGTCGGTGGTGCCTCCACCGATGTCCACCAGGCATACGCCCAGTTCTTTCTCGTCGTCGGTCAGCACCGAGTAGGCCGAGGCCAGTTGTTCGAGGATGATGTCGTCGATTTCCAGGCCGCAGCGGCGCACGCATTTCTCGATGTTCTGCGCAGCGTTCACGGCGCAGGTCACCACGTGGACCTTGGCTTCCAAGCGCACACCGGACATGCCCAGGGGCTCGCGCACGCCTTCCTGGTTATCGATCACATAATCCTGCGGCAGGGTGTGTAGCACGCGCTGGTCGGCCGGGATCGCCACGGCCTGGGCCGCGTCGAGCACGCGCTCGAGGTCGGCGGAGCTGACTTCGCGATCACGGATCGCCACGATGCCGTGGGAGTTCAGGCTGCGGATGTGATTGCCCGCCACGCCGACGAACGCCGAGTGAATCCGGCAACCGGCCATCAATTGCGCTTCTTCGATGGCGCGCTGGATCGATTGCACGGTGGACTCGATGTTCACCACCACGCCTTTCTTCAAGCCGCGGGACGGGTGAGTACCGATCCCGACGATGACCAGCGTGCCGTCGTCCGCGACCTCACCTACCAGCGCAACCACCTTGGAAGTGCCGATATCCAGCCCGACGATCATTTTTCCGCTTTGCACGTTTGCCATGGGTCCTGCCTCTTCTTAATTCTTCGCGACGGCGGGTTCGGCCGTCGTGGGCGCTACAGGTTCCCGCCAGCCGACGGCCAAGCCGTTGGCGTAGCGCAGATCGATGCGCGCGATGTTCGTAATCTGTTCTTTGAGCGTCTTGTCATAGATGGCGATGAAGCGGCGCATCTTTTCCACCAGGTTGCCGCGACCGAGCAACAGCTCGATGCCCGGTCCCGAGCTACCCGCGCCAGTGGTCAGGAACCAGCTGCCGCGCTCGCGCAGTTCCAGGCGCGCGATGGAGAAGCCCAATGGCCGCAACATCTGGCTCAGCACCTGGTACTGCTGCATCACTTGCTGCTGGGCCCGCTGTGGACCGAACAGTTGTGGCAAATGTTCATAGTTGGCCAGTTCCCGCGGGGTAAACGCCTGGCCCTGGTTGTTCAGCAGCGACTCATCGCCCCAACGGGCCACCGGCAATTGCTCTTCCAGGCGAATCGACACCTGGTCAGGCCATACTCGACGGACCTCGGCGTGAGCAATCCAGGGCATCTGCTCCAGTTCCGTGCGCATGCCCGCCAGGTCGATGGTGAAGAAGCTGGACGCCACGAACGGGGCGATCCGCTGCTGCACCGCCTGCTGGCTGATATAGCTCAGGTCACCCTGAACGTTGATCCGCGCAATCGGCCGGTCCGCATAAGGCAACAACCGCTGGGCGCCTTCGTACGTACCGAACCCCACTGCCACCAGCATCACCGGCCAGAACAGGCTCTTGAGAAAACCAAAATTGGCTTTCGGCAGGCGCGCCGACATCGGCTCCTTGGCCACCATTCGGCTGGCACCCCGGGGCACCGGCTTGCGACCGGGTGCGGAGGGCTGATGACGAAGCGATGCGCCTTGCATGGCTTAACCTCTTGGCTCTTGAGAGCCGACACTGGCCGCCAGGATCGACAGCACCAGTTGCTGGAAATCCAGACCGGCGGCGCGGGCCGCCATCGGTACCAGGCTGTGATCGGTCATGCCCGGAGCGGTATTGACCTCCAGGAACCAGAACTGCCCGTCGGCGTCCTGCATCACGTCCGCCCTTGCCCAGCCGGCGATACCCAACGCCTCACAGGCCTTGGCCGTGAGGTCCATCAGTTCTTTTTCCTTGGTGCTGTCCAGGCCACAGGGGATCCGATACTGGGTATCGTTGGCCAGGTACTTGGCGTCGTAGTCGTAGAACGTGTGCGGGGTGCCCAGCGCAATCGGGGGCAACACCTGGTCACGCAGAATGGCGATGGTGAACTCGGGACCGGTGATCCACTGCTCGACCAACACTTGCGAATCATAGGAACTGGCGTCTTTCCATGCCGCGGTCAACTCAGGCAACGAATTCACTTTCGCCATGCCGATACTTGAACCTTCATGGGCCGGTTTGACGATCAAAGGGAAGCCCAGTTCCGTGGCCGCCGAAATACAATCGGCCTCGCTCGCCAGCACGGCATGACGCGGCGTCGGAATGCCAAGGCTATGCCAGACCTGCTTGGTGCGCAGCTTGTCCATCGCCAGGGCCGAGGCCAGGATGCCGCTACCGGTGTAAGGAATACCCAGGCATTCGAGCAGGCCCTGCATGCTGCCGTCTTCACCGCCGCGGCCGTGGAGAATGATGAACGCGCGGTCGATCTTTTCGCTCAGCAGGCGTTGCAGGAAGTCGTCGCCCACGTCGATGCCGAACGCATCGACACCAGCGCTTTGCAGGGCTTCGAGTACGGCTTTGCCGGACTTGAGGGAAACCTCGCGCTCGGCACTCTTGCCGCCGAACAGCACGGCGACACGGCCGAAGGCTTTCGGGTCAAGGGTCGAGACCAGGTTGGCGTAGGCAGCAGTCATTTCAGTTTCCCCTCGCTGGGCGCCACGATGGCCCCGGCGAATAACGGACTTTTCAACAGTTTCGGAGCGAGCCCGCCGATGTCGCCGGCGCCCTGGCACAGCAGGATGTCACCGGCGCGCAGCAGCGGCTTGACCAGCGGCGCCAGGTCCACACCGCGCTCGATGTAGATCGGGTCCAATTGGCCGCGTTGACGGATGCTGTGGCACAACTGGCGGCTGTCGGCACCGGGAATCGGCTCTTCGCCGGCCGGATAGACTTCCATCAACAGCAGCACGTTGGCATCGGCCAGCACCTGGACGAAATCGTCGTACAGGTCGCGGGTACGGCTGTAGCGGTGCGGCTGGTAGACCATCACCAGGCGCCGCTCCGGCCAGCCACCGCGCACGGCCTTGATCACCGCCGCGACTTCGGTCGGATGGTGGCCGTAGTCGTCCACCAGCATCACGTTGCCGCCATCTACCGGCAGTTCGCCATAGACCTGGAAGCGTCGGCCGACCCCCTGGAACCCCGACAGGCCCTGGACAATGGCTTCGTCGCTGACGCCTTCGTCGGTAGCGATGCAAATAGTCGCCAGCGCGTTCAGCACGTTGTGATTGCCCGGCATGTTCACCGACACATCCAATGGTTCGCGGTCGGGGCGCAGCACGGTGAAGAAGGTCTGCATGCCCTGCTGGCGTACATTGATGGCGCGTACGTCGGCTTCTTCGCCGAACCCATAGGTCACGGTCGGACGCTTGATCGATGGCAGAATCTCGCGCACCACCGGGTCGTCCAGGCACACCACCGCCAGCCCGTAGAACGGCAGGTTGTGGAGAAACTCGACGAAGGTTTTCTTCAGCTTGTTGAAGTCACCGTCGTAGGTCGCCATGTGGTCGGCATCGATATTGGTGACCACGGCCACCAGCGGTTGCAAGTGCAGGAAACTCGCATCGCTTTCGTCGGCTTCGGCGATGAGGTAGCGGCTGGTGCCCAACTGGGCATTGGTGCCCGCAGCATTGAGACGACCACCGATCACGAAAGTCGGGTCCAGGCCGCCGGCGGCGAACACCGAGGCGATCAGGCTGGTGGTGGTGGTCTTGCCATGGGTACCGGCCACGGCGATGCCGTGACGGTAGCGCATCAGCTCGGCCAGCATCTCGGCTCGCGGCACTACCGGAATGCGGCGCTCCAGGGCGGTAGCGACTTCCGGGTTGGACGTGTTCACAGCGCTGGAAACCACCAGTACATCAGCGTTGGCAGCGTTCTCGGCACGGTGATCGATGAAGATCTTCGCGCCGAACGATTCCAGGCGCTCGGTGACTGGAGATGCCTTCAGGTCAGAACCCGAGACCTGATAGCCCAGGTTCAGCAGCACTTCAGCGATCCCGCACATGCCCACGCCGCCAATACCGACGAAGTGGATGCGGCGGATACGGCGCATTTCCGGCTGCGGCATGGCTTTGCGATTCTCAACCATGGGCCACCTCCAGGCAGGTATCGACCACTTGGGCCGTAGCGTCGGGTTTGGCCAGGCGGCGGGCGGCGCGGGCCATGTCTTCAAGTCGTTGCGGCTGCATCAAAACCTCTGTCAGGCGGGCGGCGAGGTCCGCGGCGCCCGTCGTTCTTTGCGGCATCAGGAAGGCAGCGCCTTCGCGGGCCAAATAATCGGCGTTGCGGGTCTGGTGGTCGTCGATGGCATGGGGCAAAGGCACCAGCATCGAGGGCAGACCGGCGGCAGCCAGTTCACTGATGGTCAGCGCGCCTGCGCGACAGATCACCAGGTCGGCCCAGCCATAGGCTTGGGCCATGTCTTTGATGAAAGGCTGTACTTGCGCCTCGACGCCGACGGCGCGGTAGCGCTCGGCGGTCACTTCATCGTGGTTCTTGCCAGCCTGATGAAACACTTCCGGCCGCAGATCGGGGGCGACCTGCGACAAGGCTTCGGGCAGCAATTTGTTCAACGGCTCCGCTCCCAGGCTTCCGCCCAGGACCAGCAGACGTGCCTTGCGTCCGGCCAGGGCCGGGCGCGGTGTATCGAGAAACAGCTCGGTACGCACCGGATTACCGGTGGTGCGCCGGCTGCCCGACAGGGTAAAGGTGTCGGGAAAGGCTTCACAGACCCGGGCGGCCAACGGCACCAGTAACCGATTGGCGGTACCGGCCACGGCGTTCTGCTCATGAACGATCACCGGCACGCCGGCCAGTTTCGCCGCAACCCCGCCAGGACCGGTCACATAACCGCCAAACCCCACCACGCACACCGGCCGCAGCCGACGGATGATCGTCCGGGCCTGCCAAACCGACTTGAGCAACATCAGTGGCGCCTTGAGCAACGACAACTTGCCTTTGCCCCGCAGGCCGCTGGCCTCGATCCGGTGCAGCTCCAGGCCCGCGCCGGGCACCAGTTCGTTTTCGATACCCCGAGGCGTACCCAGCCAGTGCACGGTGTAGCCCCGTGCCTGGAACTCCCGGGCACAGGCCAGCGCCGGGAACACATGCCCGCCGGTGCCACCCGCCATGATCAGCACGTTAGCGCCCATGGATCGGCTCCTCGGCAAAGTCGCTCTCATGGAACTCCATCTCTTCGCTGCCCAGGTGGGTTCGACTCTCCCATTCGATGCGCAGCAACAAACCGAGGCAGGCACAGCAGATCACCAGGGAACTGCCGCCGTAACTGAGGAACGGCAACGTCAGCCCCTTGGTCGGCAGCAGGCCGACGTTCACGCCGATGTTGATCAGGAACTGGCCGATCCAAAGGAACGACAGGCCATACGCTACGTAGGCTGCGAAGAATTGCTTGGCCTTCTCCGCCCACAGACCGATGTACATGCCGCGCACGCAGACGAAGACGAACAGGGCCAGCGTGCACAACGACCCAACGACGCCAAGCTCTTCGGCCAACACCGAAAACACGAAGTCGGTGTGGGCTTCCGGCAGGTAGAACTGTTTCTGCACGCTGTTGCCCAGGCCGACACCCAGCCATTCGCCACGCCCGAACGCGATCAGTGCCTGGGTCAGTTGATAGCCGGAACCGAACTGGTCGGCCCACGGGTCGGTGAAAGTGATCAGGCGCGCCATCCGGTACGGTTGCGCCTGCACAAGCACGGTCACGGCCGCCACGGCCAGGGCCACCATCAGGATGAAGCGGAACAGCCCGACGCCGCCCAGGAACAGCATCGCCGCCGCCGCGCCCATCATTACCACCGTGGCGCCGAAGTCCGGCTCCATCAGCAACAGGCCCGCCATGGGCAGCAGGACGATGAACGGCTTGAAGAAGCCCATCCAGCTCTCGCGCACTTCCTTCTGGCGCCGCACCAGGTAGCCGGCCAGGAAGATCACCACGAAAACCTTGGCGATTTCCGAAGGCTGCACGTTGAAGAAGCTGAAGCCGATCCAGCGCATCGAGCCGTTCACTTCGCGACCGATACCCGGAACCAGCACCATGACCAACAGGCCGAAGGCACCGAGCAGCATCATCCAGCCCAGGCGTTGCCAGGTGGCGATCGGTATCATCATGGTGACAACACACGCACCCAGGCCGATCACCAGGTAAATCAGGTGTCGGATCATGTGATAAAGGGTGTTGCCCGACTGCACGGCCGCCACTTCCGACGACGCGGAGGTGATCATTACCAGGCCCAGGCCCAGCAGCGCCAGACATCCGGCAAGCATCGGGAAGTCCAGGTCGATGCCACGCCCGGTGATCA
>NZ_LHVL01000012.1:0-262002 GCF_001269775.1 Pseudomonas sp. Pf153
CGATTATCAGAGTTTCCGCCCGGCCCTGACCCTGGACGAGGCCTGGCGCACCGAACAGACATTGGTGTCCTACCGCTACGACGCCCGTTGGCGGCTGATCGAAGCGACCAATGCTGCCGGCGAAAGCGAGCGCTACGACTACGACGACGCCCACGTCATCCTCCAGCGGCAACTGGCCGGCGGCGCGAGTTTTTTCTGGGAGTGGCAAGGGACCGGCAGGGCGGCCCGCTGCATCCGCCACTGGGCCTCGTTCGCGCAGATGGACAGCCGTTACAGCTGGGGGGAGGACGGCAGCGTCACGGTGCGGCACCTCGACGGCAGCGAAGAGGTCTACGTGCACGACGACCGGGCGCGGCTGGTGCGCAAGGTCGAGCCCGACGGTGGCGAACACCTCAAGGCCTACGACGAACAGGGCCGGTTGGTCGCCGAACAGGACCCGCTGGGGGCCGTTACCGAATACCGCTACGACGAAGCCGGGCGGCTGGTGGCGCTGATTCCACCTGAAGACACGCCGACGTCCTACGAATACCGCAACGGTTTCCTGCACGCGCGTTCGCGTGGCAACGCCGTCTGGACCTACCGGCGCAACGACCGCGGCGACGTGATCGAAGTCATCGACCCGGATCAGCAAAGCACTGCGTACGCCTACGACGACCACGGCCAACTGCGCTTGATCCGCTACCCGGACCACAGCGAACACCGCTTCACCCGCAGTCGCCTGGGCCAGCTGACGG
Organism: Pseudomonas sp. Pf153; assembly: GCF_001269775.1. Lineage (NCBI taxonomy): Bacteria > Pseudomonadati > Pseudomonadota > Gammaproteobacteria > Pseudomonadales > Pseudomonadaceae > Pseudomonas > Pseudomonas sp. Pf153. The sequence goes on from NZ_LHVL01000012.1 coordinate 735, forward strand.
AAGAAACCCTGCCGGACGGCAGCCAACGGCTGTTTGCCTACGACGCCCTCGGGCGGTTGCTGACTCGCCAGGACGAGCACGGCGGGGTGATCCATTACCAATGGGATGCCGTCGGTCGCTTGCTCCAGACCACCTTACCCAACGGCGCCACCCGCGCCTGGCGCTACAACGCCTACGGCAAGGTCACCGAAGCACGCGACGAACAGGGCCGCGTCACCCGCTACGAGTACGCCGACGACCTGCACCTGATCAGCCGTCGTCTCAATCCCGATGGCAGCGAGCTGAAGTACCGCTACGACTCGGCGCGGCTGCTGCTGACGGAAATCGAGAACGAATCCGGCGAAAAATATCGGCTGGACTACACGCCCAACGGCCTGATCCGACAGCAAATCGGCTTCGACGGCCAACGCACGGCCTATGCCTACGACCTCAACGGGCACCTGCTGGAGAAAACCGAGTTCGGCGATGACGGCAGTCAAAGGCTCACGCGTTACCAGCGCGACGCGACCGGGCGGCTGCAGCTCAAGACCCTGCCTGACGGCCAGACGATCACGTACCGCTACGACGGATTGGGGCGGTTGGTGGACGTCAACGACGGCACCGACCATCCCCTGGCCTTCGAATACGACGCCCAGGACCGGCTCATCACCGAACACCAGGGCTGGGGCACCTTGCGCTATGGCTACGACGCCTGCGGACGCCTCAACCACCTGCGCCTGCCGGACAACAGTCAGCTCGACTACCACCACGCCGAGGGTGGCGCGCTCACCGCCATCGACCTGAACGGCGCACGTCTCACCGAGCACCGCTACCAGGCCGGTCGCGAGCGGCAACGCCAGCAAGGCCTGCTGCTCAGCCAGTACGACCACGATGAACAGGGCCGCCTCAAGGCCCACACCGTGCTGCAAAACCAGCAGTCACAGTTCTGGCGCGATTATGCCTACAGCGCCAAGGGCAATCTCGAAGCGATTACCGACAGCCAGCGGGGGCGACGCGGTTACCAGTACGACGAACTGGATCGCCTGATCCGCATCGACCCTTCCCACACCGAACCCCCGGAACACTTCGCCCACGACCCGGCCGGCAACCTGCTGATGCAGGACCGCCCCGGCCCGACCACCCTCAAGGGCAATCGTCTGCTGATGGAGGGCGACCGCCATTACGACTACGACGCCTTCGGCAACCTGATCCGCGAACGCCGGGGCACGGTCCAGGCCCTGATCACCGAATACCGCTACGACAGCCAACACCGCCTGATCGGCGTCACCTCAGCGGACGGTCGCGAAACGTCCTACCGCTACGATGCCTTCGGCCGACGCATCAGCAAGACCGTGGATGGCTTGAGCACGGAATTTTTCTGGCAGGGCGACCAACTCGTCGCCGAAAGCAGCAAACGCCACCACCGCAGCTACCTCTACGAACCGGGCACCTTCCGCCCCTTGGTGATGCTCGACGGCAAAGGCCTGAACACCTGCCCGTTCTACTACCACCTCGACCACCTGGGCACGCCCCAGGAACTGACCAACTACGGCGGCCAGATCGTCTGGTCGGCGCGCTACCACGGCTACGGCAAAGTCCGCGAGATCCAACACGGCGGCGGCGAACGCTTGGAACAACCGCTGCGCTTCCAGGGCCAATACCATGACCTGGAAAGCGGCCTGCACTACAACCGCCACCGCTACTACAATCCGGAAACGGGCCGCTACCTGACGCCTGATCCGAGCAAACTGGCGGGTGGGCTCAATGGGTACCGGTACACCCTGAACCCGACGGGGTGGGTGGATCCGTTGGGGTTGGTGGATTGTCCGGGGAAGGGTGGGTGTAGGCCGGCGGTTGGAGAGCAGGATCCGGCGGCGAAGGCTCAGGTGGATGAGGGGGAACCGCGGCTGCCGATGACGGCGGAGCAGCGGCGGGCTCGGATTGATGAGTTAGCGGAAGCCAATGCTAAGCGACGTGTAGAGGAGTATGAGAGGAAATATGACATGCATACTATCGCCAAACATAGTCCCGAGATACCGGATAGAGCCATAAGGCGGCGGCCAATTGACGGGAGTCATCCAACGATAAATGGACGAATAGGTTCCGTGAGTTCCAGCTCCCAATTTAGGAGTTGGAGGATGCAGATGCACGCACTAAATGAAGCACTTACAAGAAAAGCTCGGGGATTACCCGCGCATACGGGATTCGACAGAAGACAAAACCCTATTGTTAGGATGGAAATGCCTGGCGCCGGTCGGGGGTACAAACCCAACAGAAGAGATAGAGACAATCCTATCTTGAATGAGCATATGGACGGTGCTGAAGTAAAGTTTGACAGAATTGAAACGGACAAGCCGTTTACGGCTTTTCCTATTGATTAAGCTTGTTCGGAAAAACGGAGTTAATTATGTTGCTCGCCCCCTTTACTGATTTGCCATATCAGCCGACTGTCGACTCGCTCTTGGCTGGCATAGATACGGAATATAAAGATAATTCTTTTAGGGAAGAGTTGCTAAAGCTTGATCCGAATAGTGCGGCGGATCGGCGGATTATAATTAAAGACTACATAATTAAAGAGCAGGAGTATTTGTCGTATAGACATAAATTTCTACTTTTGAGAAAGTTGGAAGAGGCGTTGGCGGATAAGCTTTATGATTTTGATGCTATGTTTGAGTATGACTATGATACTAATGAGCCTTCAGCTTCGCCTTGGTTGGTATCTGATATCCAGACACCGCGTAGCTTCTTCGAGGATATATATAAATTAGCAAGCGAAGAGTGGAAGCAAGATATCAACAAAGCCGCACTAGAAGATTCATCCACTTGGTAGGGACGATCTGGGATGGCCTACTTTATACCATCGCCCCAATAGACCCGACTCCCACCGCCTCCACCACATACAAACTCCCCCCCAAAATCTCCTTCGCATGATGCTTAGCCTGCGAAGCCAGTTCCGCCAACTGGCTCGCATCCAGTTCCTCACAAGCGTCCGGTCGCAAATGCACCACCCCGATCGACAACGACAGCAATCCGAATTCCTGACGAACTCCCTGTCGATTCAATGCGGTAAAGCAGCCGGCCTCGAGGTGCTCAGGCCGATAGAACCGGCGGCAGTAGGTCTGGAAGTCGCTCAATAGCTGATTCAGGCGCTTGCGCCAGTCTTCGGGGCCGAGGACCAGCAGGAAGTCGTCGCCGCCGATGTGACCGACGAAGTCGCGGCTGGGGTCGATGCGTTCGTTCAGGCACTGGGCCAGGCAGAGCAGGACTTCGTCGCCCCGGCCGTAGCCATAGATGTCATTGAAGGGTTTGAAGCTGTCGATGTCGACGTAGCAGATTACCGCTTCCTGCCGTTGTTGCAGCAGGCGCGTCAGGCATTGTTGGATCGGGACGTTACCCGGCAGCAGGGTCAGCGGGTTGGCGTAGCGGGCTTGTTGGATCTTCAGCTCGGTGATGAGCTTGAGCACGTCGATCACGCGACCCAGCCCCAGGTACCCCCCGTTGAGGGTGATGATGAAGTCTTCTTCGATGCGTTGCCGGGCGCGGCTGGTGATGAGGCGGCTGACCTGTTGCAACGATTGATTGAGTTCCACCGCCAGGAAGTCATCGCTCATCAGGCGGCTGATGGGTTTGCGGGCGAACAGGTCGGTGGCGAAGGGCTTGAGCAGCGCATCGGAGAGCGAGTGGCGGTGGACGATACCGCAGGGGCGGTCCTGGTTGTCCAGCACGGCCAGAGAGTTGAGGTTGGCCTGGCGCCGGAAAGCGTCGAGCACGGTGGCCGTGGGGGTGTCATGGGCCACGGCCGGTTGTTCGTTGAGCAGGGCGCCGAGGTCGTTGACCTCGTCGTTCAATGACACCACGCCGCTGTCCTGCCTGGGCATCAGCGCCCTGGCGTCTCGGGACGGTTGTTCCTGGGGGCGGGCCAGCAAGTATCCCTGGACCAGATCGACCCCCATCTCCATCAACACCGCCAGTTCCTCCGGCAGCTCGATGCCTTCGGCGATCACCTGGGACCGTGAGGTACGGGCGATTTTCAAAATCGAGCCGACGAACTCGCGCTTGAGAGCGTCCTGGTGAATGCCATCGATGAAATGCCGGTCGATTTTCACGTAGTCGGGACGCAGTTCTGACCACAGCCGCAGGCTGGAATACCCGGCACCAAGGTCATCCAGGGCAATGGAGAAGCCCATGGCGCGATAATGATGCAGGGCGTTTTGCAGCAGTTGGAAGTCATCGATCGGGGTCTGTTCGGTCAGCTCGATCACCACCTGGCTGGGCGGTATGCCGAAATCCTGCAACAGTTGCAGCGTACGACCAGTCTGGTGCGCCGACTCCAGCAAGGATTCGGGCGAGACGTTGAGGAACAACTTGCCCGGCAGGTTCTGCTCGTTGAAACGCTGGCAGGCGCTGCGCCGGCAGGCCAGTTCCAATTCACTGAGGCGTCCGGCCTGGCGGGCCACGGAAAGCAGAGCAATGGGGGAGTGCAAAGGGCTGTTGGACGGTCCTCGGGTCAGCGCTTCGTAACCCAGGATACGCCGTTCGGAAAGGCAGACGATTGGTTGGAACAGGCTGTGCAAACCGCTTTGAGCCAGAATTGAACTCAAGGCACTCAGCTGTTCGGTCGTGGTCATGGCAATCTCTGGCGATAAAAAAAGGACGGGGCACCCCTCAGAGGGGCGCCGCGTCCTGTATTTCACGACAGAATGATGTCAGTTTGATGACGCTCCGAGGAGCGGTGGCATTAAATGGCTATCACCCTCAGTGCTTGGCAACCGCCGTATTGAGTTTCAGGTAATCCAACAGGATCCGACCGGTTTCGCTCAAGTAGGCATCGTCTTCCGGTTTGGTTTTTTCCGGCTCGGTGATGAGGTCTTCGTCCTCTTTTTTCAGCTCCTTGAGCGGTTCTTCACCCTTGGCCTTGCGTCGCAGGTTTTCCATCGCCAGTTGCTTGGCCTCGATGTCGGCATGCTGCGCGCGACGGTCGGCTTCGTTGAGGGTGACGGTCTTCTCGGTCATCAGCTTCTGCGCCAGGGCCAGCTTGTCGCGGATGAACACGAACTCTGCGTCCTGGGCCGTACGGGCGTCATGCTCGGACTTGAGTTGGGCCAGGAACGGTTTGAAAGGATCCACGGCCGGTTTGATCGCAGGGCGGATGGTGTCCCATGGCATGGCTTCGGGCAGGGCGCTTTCACCGATTTCCTTGGTGTCGATGATCGACGGGTAATCGATGTCAGGCAGCACGCCCTGGTGCTGGGTGCTCTGGCCGGATACCCGGTAGAACTTGGCCAGGGTCAGCTTCAGTTCGCCGTGGTTGAGCGGCTGGATGGTCTGCACCGTGCCTTTACCGAAGGTCTGGCCGCCAATGATCAGCGCACGGTGGTAGTCCTGCATGGCGCCGGCGAAAATTTCCGAAGCCGAGGCGGACAGGCGGTTGACCAACAACGCCATCGGGCCTTTGTAGAACGCGCCCGGATTTTCGTCTTCCAGCACGTCCACCCGGCCGTCGGCATTACGCACGAGCACCGTCGGGCCCTTGTCGATGAACAGGCTGGTCAGCTCGGTGGCTTCCTGCAGGGAACCACCGCCGTTGTTACGCAGGTCGATGACCACGCCGTCGACCTTTTCCTTCTGCAGTTCGGTCAGCAGTTTCTTGACGTCGCGAGTGGTGCTCTTGTAGTCCGGATCACCGGCGCGGAATGCCTTGAAGTCCAGGTAGAAGGCCGGGATCTCGATGATGCCGAGCTTGTAGTCCCGGCCATCCTGCTTCAGGTTCAGTACCGATTTCTTCGCCGCCTGTTCTTCCAGCTTCACCGCTTCACGGGTGATGGACACGATCTTGCTGGTCTGGTCGTTCGGCGCATTGCTGGCTGGAATGACTTCCAGACGCACCACCGAGCCTTTCGGACCACGGATCAGCTTGACCACTTCGTCCAGGCGCCAGCCGACCACGTCGACCATTTCCTTGTTGCCTTGAGCGACGCCGATGATCTTGTCCGCCGGGCCGACCTGTTTGGTTTTGTCGGCAGGGCCAGCCGGGACCAGGCGCACGATCTTGACCTGATCGTTGTCGCTCTGCAGCACCGCGCCTATGCCTTCCAGGGACAGGCTCATGTTGATGTCGAAGTTTTCCGCGTTATCCGGCGACAGATAATTGGTGTGCGGGTCGTAGGACATGGCGAAGGTGTTGATGTACGCCTGGAAGATGTCTTCGGCGCGGGTCTGGTCCAGGCGGGCCAACTGGTTCTTGTAGCGCTTGATCAGGGTTTCCTGGATCTGCTTGGGATCCTTGCCGGCGATCTTCATGCGAAGCACTTCGTCCTTGACGCGTTTGCGCCACAGGTCGTCGAGTTCGGCAGTGCTTTTGAGCCAAGGGGCATCCTTGCGGTCGACCAGCAGGGTTTCCTTGGTATTGAAGTCGATCTTATCGACGCCTCTGTTCAGTTCGGCAAGGGCGTAGTCCAGACGCGCCTTCACGCGATCCAGGTAGCGCTTGTAGATGATGAACCCGGCGTTCAGGTCGCCACTCTTGAGGAAATCGTCGAACTGGGTCTTCCACTTGTCGAATTCAGCGATGTCGCTCGCCAGGAAATAACTGCGCGAGGGATCGAGGAGCTTCAAGTAGCTGTCGTAGATGATGACGGAGCGTGCATCATCGAGCGGCGGCTTGCTGTAATGATGGCGCTTGAGCAACTCAACGACGTTAAGGCTGGCGATGACCTCGTCGCGATCGGGTTGAAGCTTGTCCCAGCTGTTGGCTGCGAACGTATCGCTCGACAGTGGCAACAGGCCAAGGCCAATGACAAGCGCGAGGGCGGTACTGGGGAACAGGTGCTTCATACTGATTCGACGCAAGGACAATTGATAACGCATATTAGGCCGTCTTTGAAGTCGCCGGTTCCATGTGGCCCGGGCGCATAATGCAAGAAAGCCCGGTGTAACAGCAGCGGGCCCAGTCGAGACTCACTATGGAGGCACCGTGAAAGCATTGCAAGGCGTTGAAGGCCAAGTGGTATGGGCTGATGAACCAAGTCCTGCGTGTGATGCAGGGCAAGTTCGCATCCGTGTGGCGGCGGCAGGCCTTAATCGGGCCGATTTGTTGCAAAAAGCGGGGCTTTACCCACCGCCGCCCGGTGCCAGTCAAGTGCTCGGATTGGAATGCTCCGGGGTGATCAGCGAGGTCGGGCCGGGCTCGTCCTGGCAGGTAGGCGACCGCGTTTGCGCCTTGCTCGCCGGCGGTGGGATGGCCGAGGAAGTGGTGGTCGACGGCCGACATGTGCTGCCGGTGCCAGAAGGGTTGTCATTAGCTGAAGCCGCCGCATTGCCTGAGGTCTACAGCACGGCGTGGCTGAATCTGTTTCAGTTGGCAGCGCTCAAGCCGGGCGAGAAAGTGCTGCTGCACGCCGGCGCCAGTGGCGTCGGCTCGGCCGCCATCCAGCTGTGCAAGGCGTTCGGCAATCCGTGCTGGGTCAGTGTCGGTTCGGCTGATCGGCTGGCTTATTGCCAAGCTTTGGGGGCCCAGGGTGGCGTGGTGCGCACCGAAGACATCGAGCAATTGGAGGCCTTCGGTCCCTTCGATGTGATCCTCGACCCAGTGGGCGCCAGCTACGCCCGGCTCAACGTGAAACTTTTGTCAGTTGACGGGCGGTGGGTTCTGATCGGTTTGATGGGAGGGCGGGAAACCCAGCTGGATCTGGCGAAGATCCTCGCCAAGCGGATCCAGTTGGTGGGCTCGACCTTGCGCAGCCGCGATGAGCAGTTCAAAGCCGATCTGCTGCGAGAGTTGGGCGAGCATGTCTGGCCATTGTTTGCTGATAAACGCCTGAACCCGCAGTTGGCCGAAACCTTTTCGGTAAAAGATGCCGGTGCGGCATTTGACAGGCTGGCCAGCAACCAGGTCTCGGGTAAGTTGGTGCTATTGATCGATGAAAGCTTGAGCTGATTTAACGCGGTATCTGATCCTCAAGGCCGTCCCGGCGACCATGAGGATCAACCCCCGACCACGTCTCTTCGGGTCCCTCTGCCGCAGCCCATTATTGACTGGGCGAGGTAATACTGACCCTTAGGACCTGCGAAAACATACGTTGCTCGCTGCTGTTGTCACGGACAATCGAATAATTGACCAACACCGTTTTTCCGCTGTTTTCGGTGATCCATGTGCCAGGGATATTGAATACGTTGGCCTGGCCAGGCGTCATGCTCTGTGATTCGGTGTCGTGCGTCGTGACACCGGTCCAACGCGCCCTGATGGAGTAGCCGGTCAGGCTGTCATTGTCCACGGTCACCTGGGATGCTGAATACCTTGGAGGCGGTAACGGATGAACCGTTTGCGGGTCGATATGCAGCGTCAATCGCGACGACTCTATCGTTTCCCCGACACCTTTCTCTTTGACCGAATAGCCGACCTCAACGGATCGACCGATATTGTCAACGACCTCCAGTCGAGGAACTGGAATCAACCTTTTTCCGGGGGGATCGCCCACTTCGATAATTGGGCTGTTGTAGTTGACCCGACCCTGCCAGCGTACTCTGATGGTATCGGTGGCATGCATACCGGTGTAGTGAGGTACTTCGACATCCACATGAGCGTCAGTGTAGATGTCGCTCATTTTCAGGTGATCGCCTGCGGCGTTATAGGTTTTGGGTACCTTGGGTTTGATTTTTCCAGGTAGTTCGGGCAGAACGGCCTGGTCAGCGGCGTTATAAACGAACGTGGCGTCCTCCGAGGCGGTGGTCGGCAAGGTAAGACTAATGATGGGCACGACAATTCCGCCGGTTCGTTCATAGTATTTCCGTTGGTCGATTTGTGCGTTCTCCAGACCTGGACCGATATAAAAGAAGGCTTGAATCGGTAATGTCCCTGGCTGATTTTCAGGCCAGGCTTTGATTCGTAATTCGTTATGATCGGCTAAAGCCTCAGTGGGGATTAGCGAACGAACCCGAATGGCCTGATTGAAGGCTTGGACTGCCTCAGCATCCAGGCTGTTCGTTACTATAAAGGCGCAGGAGTGGGCAGTTTTATATGGAGTGGCTGTTTGATAATGAGCCACCCATTGCTCGGCTGTGACGATGCTCTGTTCACGACAAGGTATGCTGTCAGGAAATACTCTAGGCGGAACAATACTGTCCCTGCAACCATATTGCCCTGCCGCATCCCGATAGAAAGTAGCGCCGTCGAGTGGGAAATAACAGATGATTTCCGGCCTGCTTTTGTCGGGAGGCGCATTCAGGTAAGGATAGAAGATAAGGCCGTTGCCGCCATACCAAGGTACACGAACGAATTTTGCATCCGCTCTCAGGTAGGAAAAAGAAACTGCATCGGTCTTTTTGGAAAAGTCGCTGTGGTCCCAAGGGTCATAATTGTCGCTGGTTTTTGTAATTCGTAGTATCACCCCTGAACAGAGAAAGGCCGGTGTAGTTGGCGCTCCGCAGTCGGCGGCAGTATTTTGATAAGCTGCCGTCAGGTTTCTGGCTGTTTCTTCGCCGCTACTTGGATAAGTTGGGCTGTCCAGGGTGTTTGATTGATGGGGGGGAAGTTGTGCGCAGCCAAAAAATAAAAAGAGTGTAAGCGCTGCGAGCAAAATTTTATTGCCCGAGATAAAGATAACTTTTCGTTGGATGTGCTTGTTCATGTTGCGCTTCTGCCGTAAAGAGGAGGCTCAGAGTGAACGAAGCGTTATTACCAACGAATCACGACCTGACGTCTACTGTCAGAAATAACAGGTACCATCCGTCGGACAGGTATTTGACCTGTCAGGTCTGACAGTAGACGCCAGGATTTGAACTTCCCTTAATTGGGGGGGTGGCTGGATGTCACTCTGATTAATTTTCCACCAATAGCAGAGGTGTTGTGATGGCTACCAGAGAGCTCCGCCTGTTCATGGCAGAAGTCGATACCAGCAATAAGTCGCCCGAAGTTGTCATCGAGTTCTACTTGGGTACTGCATTTCAGTTCGCCACCTTTGTTTCTTCGTCGGTAAAAGATGGCGCCTACGATACGGTTAACGTCAAAACTGACGTTGATGACGATGATGACTTTGACATGCAGGACGAAACGATTCTGCTAGAGCTTGCCACTGCCTTTTCCAGATTCAAATGACGACGCCGCCGTTTGCACGGACCTGTGGAAGCAAGGCTTGCCCGCGATGCGGCCTCCATGATCTGGCCGGTTAGCGAGGCATTTCTACCTTGAGCAAACCTGGCTCTCGCAGAACACGCCTCCTTCCAGAGCGATGGCAATGAGAAAACCGTCACTGAGTGCCGTGGGCATCGCGTTGCTGCTGGGATGCAGTACGCCTTCAAGGCAGTTGCATACGAACGATGCCGATGCACTGGGAGCGCAAACAGCGATCGATCTGACCACTCGTTATCGTACAAAAGTGATCGCTTGCGACTCCGCTCGGCCAGCTTATTTGTGCTCGGGCATCATGCTCAGGGGAACGGTTGCATCGGAATCATTCTTCCCTTGGAACCCAAGTCCGCTGTCGGTCAACAGTGGCGGCGTGTCATTCTCGTTTCTTCGAGAGGATGCGAAATACATCCGCCTGAGCTATGGCTATGCCAATGGCTTTATGTTCCGGCCTTATCTTGATTCCGTACGGGCAGCCGTCCAGCCAGACGTATTGTGTTCCTTTCCTGTGGATAGCTGGACGCTGGACAGAGACGAGAAAGGTTGCGGACAGTATCAGGCATTCCCTGGCAGTAGTCGGGAATGCCAATCCCAGGGGATTACCACGGCTGCGCAATGGCTGGCGCACTATCAATCTGTGCCGTCGCAACAACGCCCACCGCATCAATGCGGCTTCAATGTTCGCGAGGTGCTTGGTGGTGCTGCGGCAAGTGCGTTCCACGCCAGCCTCGAAGCACGGGCGCTGGGTTATGACGATACGAGTATTGCGCCTGTCCAGAATGAACTGCGCTTAGCTACTTGGGCCCAGAATATTGGTGGTGACCTACCTGTCGAAGCCTTTTTTTACACGTCCGGCGGGCTGACCGGCGCACAAACTGACCAGCGAAATTTTTACCTTGAAACCCACAAGTGGGTTCCGATTATCGCTTTGACGCTGCCAGCGGCACCGACGGGGAACGCGACGTTTGCCTATCGCAGCACCGATCAGGCTTTTTTCCCGGGGGGACCGCTTTCAGTGGGTCAAGCGCCGATGGCGTTGAACGGTTTCAGGATTTTCGCATCGTGGCCGCAGGCGGGGGGCGATGCCAAGGACAACGCGCTGACTCGCAGGGGTGTGGGAGGAACACCGCCGTACCGGTATGTGTCCAGCAACCCCCAGGTAGCATCGGTCACTCCCGGCGGCAAGGTGACAGGCATAAGGCGAGGCAACACGGTCGTTACCGTATCTGACTCGAGCACGCCGGCACAGTCATTAACCTACCCCGTGCAGGTGAGCAATACCTGGCTGTTGGGCGTCGTGCAGCCAGGCACTTTCAGTGGCGTCGCGGACTTTCATCGGTGGCTGAGCGCATCGGGAGGATTCATCATCAATAGCAGCGGGCAGTTTCAGAATCTCGAACACCTGTATGCACAGCCTTTTCCCCTTCCCCGTGGCAGATATTGGCTGGGTGAGCACGGTGGTGTTTGCCCGGCGGGTTATTACACCTACTACCATGCGGAACAGACCAATGGGCTCGCTTGCGCCCTGCCTGGAGAGCCAAGCGTAACCGGCGCGCTGTATGTAATACCTCATTGAGCTGCGGTAATGTTTGAATCTCCAGCTATTTCCACTGGTGAATCGGCCATCCGGCTTTCTCTGCGTGTTCAAGCAACATGGGGTCCGGGTTCACCACATGCGGATGATCCACCCGCAGCAACAGCGGCAAATCATTGCGGGAGTCCGAGTAGAAGCTCGCGCCTTCCAGGTTTTCTTCCTCGGCATCCAGCCAATCCAGCAGGCGCGTAATCTTGCCTTCACGGTAAGTCAGGGTGCCTACGGTCTTACCGCTGTACACGCCGTGGACCACTTCGAGGTCGATGGCCAGGATCTCATCGATGCCCAGGCGTTCGGCAATCGGTTTGACCAGGTGCGTGCCCGAGGCGGAGATCACCAGAATCCGGTCGCCGGCCTTGCGGTGTTCGGCGATGGCCTTGGTGGCGTCGCTGAAAATGATCGGTTCGATGAAATCCTCTACCCAGGGCGTCACCAGGTGTTCGATTTCTTCCGGCGTGCGACCGATCATCGGCTCCAGGCTGAAATCCATGTACTCTTCCATGCGCAGCTTGCCGTGGCTGTAGGCGTCCATCAGCTCGTTGTTGCGGCGCATGAACGACTCGGGATCAACCCATCCCAGGCGACCCATCTGCTCGCTCCAGAGGGTGGCGCAATCGCCGTGGATCAGGGTTTCGTCCAGATCAAAAATTGCCAGGGCCATCAGCGCGTTTCCCTTTTCAGTATCAGCTTCAGAATCGACAAAGCCATCAGGCTACCTCACACAGCGCCGACGGATCGATGGAAAGTGCCAATCGAGCGCCATCAGGGTGCAGGTCGGCGGCGGAGCGGTTGAGCACATCCACCACCAGTTCTACGCCACGGGCCTCGACCCGGTAGCGGATGACATTGCCCAACAGGCTGTGGCTGCGGATCAGCGCATCGGCCTCACCGCCGCGGTTCAGCTCGATGGCTTCGGGGCGAATCGCGATGCGGCTGTTTACCGGACGTTGCAGCAGCCGTGTGGCGCTCTCGGCGTCCAGCAGGTTGTAGTTGCCGATGAATCCGGCGGCAAATACATCGACGGGCGCAGTGTAAAGGGTTTCGGCATCGCCGCTCTGTACGATCTTTCCTTGGTTCATCAGGAAAATCCGGTCAGACATGGTCAGGGCTTCTTCCTGATCATGTGTGACGAAAATCGTGGTCAGGCCCAGTTCGCGCTGGATCTGACGGATCTGTTCGCGCAGGTGTTTACGAATTCGCGCATCCAGGGCCGACAACGGTTCGTCCAGCAGTAACAGGCGCGGCCGGGTCACCAGGGAGCGGGCAAGAGCGACGCGCTGGCATTGCCCGCCGGAGAGTTGATGAGGATAGCGGGCAGCAAAATCGTGTAGCTCCACCAGCCGCAGGATCTCGGAGACGCGCTGGCGGCTGTCCTCGGCCTGGATCTTCTGCATGCGCAGGCCGAAGGCAACGTTCTGTTCGACGGTCATGTTGGGGAACAGGGCGTAGCTCTGGAACACCATGCCGATGCCACGTTTCTGCGGGCTTAGCGGGACGATGTCCTGGCCGTCCAGCAGGATCTGGCCGGCATCCACCGCCGTCAGGCCGGCGATGCAGCGCAGCAGCGTGGATTTGCCGCAGCCGGAGGGGCCGAGGAGGGTGACGAACTCGCCCTTGCCGATCTCGCAGTTGATATCGCTGAACACCGGCGTGCCGGCATAGGTCTTTTGCAGGTGTTGGACGCTGACATAGCTCATTGGCTTTTGTCCTTGTTCAAGATGTTGGCCGCCCAGGTCAGGACCAGTACGAAGAAGAAATAGGAAATCACCAGTGCGCTGGTGAAATGGCCACTGCTGTTGCGCATGTTGTTCAGGTACACCTGCAGGGTTTCATAGCGGGTGCCCACCAGAATGTTGGCGAACACGAACTCGCCGAACAGGAACGAGAACGACAGCAGCAGCGCCACCATCAGGCCCTTGCGCAGGTTTGGCAGCACCACCAGCAAGGCTGCCTGGAACGTACTGGCGCCGAGCAGTTGGGCGGCGTCCATCAGGTCACGCAGGTTGATGGCTTGCAGGTTGTTGGTGATCGCCCGATACATGAACGGCAGGGCGACGGTGAAATAACAGCCGATCAGAATCCACGGCGTACCCACCATCGCCAGCGGTCCGGAGCCGTAGAGTTGCAGCAATCCCACCGATGACACTACCGGTGGCACGGCGAAGGGCAGCAGGATCAGGATGTTCATCAGCGCGTCGAGTTTCGGGAAGTGGTAGTGCACCACGAACAGCAGCGGCAGGATCAGCACCACCGAGAGCACCAGCGCCCCGACGCACACCACCAGTGATTGGCCGAAGGCCGCCAGGAAACGCGGATCGCTCCACAGCTGCACATACCATTTGAAGGTAAAGCCGCCAGGCAGCACGGTGGCCGACCAACTGCTGGCGATGGAGTAGATCAGGGTACCGGCCAAGGGCAGCAGCAGGACGGCAAACAGCAGGTACACCACCATCCGATGATAGAGCCCGACGGGCCCCGATTCAGCGCGCGACATGATAGCTCCTCTTGAGCAGCAACTGATGGATGACGGTCACCAGGGTCATCAGCGCCACCAGCACCACGGCCAGGGCGCTGGCCATGTTCGGGTCCAGGGAAATGTCCCCGGAAACCATGGCGGCGATGCGAATCGGCAGGACGTTGAAATTACCGGTGGTCAGCGCATAGACCGTGGCGTAGGCGCCGAGGGCGTTGGCCAGCAGGATTACGAAGGTGCCTAACAGCGCCGGGGTCAGCACCGGCAGGCCGATGTGTCGCCAGAACTGCCAGCCGCTGGCCCCCAGCAGTGCAGCCGATTCGCGCCAGTCTTCACGCAGCGCATCGAAGGCCGGATAGAGCAGCAGCACGCCCAGGGGAATCTGGAAGTAGGTGTAGAGAATGATCAAACCGGTTTTCGAATACAGGTTGAAGTCCTCGATGATCCCGGCCTGTTTGAGCATGAGGGTGATGCTGCCGTTGAACCCCAGCAGAATGATGAAGGCGAAGGCCAGGGGCACGCCGGCGAAATTGCTGGTCATGTTGGCGAAGGCATTGACGAAGTTGCGCAGCCGCGAATCGACCCGACGCAATGAGTAGCTGCCCAGCACGGCGATGACGATGCCGAATACGCTGGACCAGAAGCTGATCTCCAGGCTGTGCTGGATCGCCTGGCGGTAGAACTTCGAATTGATGATCTTGCTGAAATTGGCCAGGCCCCAACCGAATTCTTCCGACTCCAGGCTGTTGATCAACACCCAGAGCAGCGGTGCGATCTGGAACACGATAAAGAAAATCGCGAAGGGCACCAGGCATAGCACTGCCAGCCATTTGCCGCGGGTCATGGCATTCACTTGAGCAACTCCTGGCAATAGGGCTTGTCGTGGTCGACACCTAGCAATTGGCAGACGGTGCCGCACAAGTCGATTTGGCGAGGCGTTGCGTCGGGGTCGAGGCTGAAGCCGTCGCCCAGGACAAACAGCGGCACCTCGCGTTCCTCGGCCAGCAGGCCGTTGTGGGAGCGGTCGTTGTTCATGCCGTGATCGGCGGTCACCAGCACCTGGTAACCGGCATTGAGCCAGGCTTGCAGATAGACCGCCAGGTTGATGTCGGCCGAGCGGGCGCTGTTGCGGTATTGCGGGGTGTCGAGGCCGTGTTGGTGGCCGGCGTCGTCGATGTTCATCGGATGCACCAGCAGGAAGTTGGGCGTGTAGCGCTGGCGCAGATGTTCGGCATCGGCGAACAGGTGGGAATCGGGATAATGGTCGTTCCAGTAGAAATGCCCGTACTGGATCGGCAGGTCGGGATTTTCGGTATGCCGGTCGCGAGCCGATATGAACGGCGAGGCGTTATACAGTTCGCTGATCCAGTGGTAGGCCGCCGCTGCCGTGCTCAACCCGGCGTCGGTGGCGTAGTGGAAAATGCTGCGCTGGTTCGACAGGCGCGAGACGTTGTTGTGCACGATCCCGCTGTCGATGGGCCCGACGCCGGTAAGGATGCATTCGTAGAGAGGGCGGGACAGGGCGGGCAGTTCACATTCCAGTTTG
Source organism: Pseudomonas sp. Pf153 (assembly GCF_001269775.1). Lineage (NCBI taxonomy): Bacteria > Pseudomonadati > Pseudomonadota > Gammaproteobacteria > Pseudomonadales > Pseudomonadaceae > Pseudomonas > Pseudomonas sp. Pf153. The sequence continues at coordinate 16,450 of NZ_LHVL01000012.1, forward strand.
TAGAGCGCCGCGCGTCCTGCGCCGACATATGCCTGCAGATGCCCCATGGCATGCCGTGCGACTTCGTAATTGAGGCCGTCGAGCACTACCAGGATGACATTGTGCTTCATGGGGACCGGGACTCCGGACAGATACCAGTAAACCCGGATCGACACCGCTCCAGTGTGGGAGCGGGCTTTTGTGGGAGCCGAGCTTGCTCGCGATGAAGGCGACGCGGTTCAATAGCAAGACCGTGTCATCGTTCATCGCGAGCAAGCTCGGCTCCCACAGGGCCCGCTCCCACAAAGATCTGCTGTGCACGTCCGAGCGGGAGCTACCGCCTCACTTCATCTCGATGATCACGGTTTCCTGCCAATCCTGCGGCAGCTTCTTGGACGTCTTCTCCCACGCATCGGCGTCCTTGATCGGCGTCACGCCCTTGTACTGCTCGTTGGGCAGCAGCTTGGCCTTCACCTCTTCAGGCAGCTTCAAGTGTTCGGCACGGATCGGACGTGCGTTGCCCTTGGCCAGGTTGATCTGGCCGGCGTCGCTGAAGATGTACTCACGGGTCAGCTTGGCGGCGTTCGGGTGCTTGGCGTATTTGTTGATGATGGTGGTGTAGCCGGAAATGACCGAGCCATCGGACGGAATCAGCACGACGTAGTCATCCGGGTCGGCCATCTTGGCCTTGTAGCTCAGGCCGTTGAAATCCCAGACCACGCCCACTTCGACTTCACCCTTTTCCATGGTGGCGATGGTCGGGTTGGCCATGGACAGGCGGCCCTGCTTGGCGAGTTCGGCGAACATCAGCAAGGCCGGCTGCAGGTTCTTTTCGTCGCCGCCGTTCGCCAGGGCGGCTGCCAGCACGCCGTTGGCGGCCTGGGCCGCAGTGCTCACGTCACCGATGGAAACCTTGTATTTGCCGCCTTTCAGGTCAGCCCATTTGGTAGGCACTTCGGAACCGTGCAACAGCTTCTTGTTGACGATGAAGGCAATGGTGCCGGTGTAGGCCAGGGCCCAGTTACCGTCCTTGTCCTTGGCCCAGTCCGGAACCTGTTCCCAGGTGCTTGGCTTGTAAGGCTGGACCACGCCCTGCTTGACCGCAATCGGGCCGAAGGCCGCGCCCACGTCACCGATATCGGCGCTGGCGTTGTCTTTCTCGGCGGCAAACTTGGCGATTTCCTGGGCCGAGCTCATGTCGGTGTCGATATGCTTCAGGCCGTAGAGCTTGGCCAGGTCATCCCAGGTGCCTTTCCAGTTCGCCCAGTCGTCGGGCATGCCGACGCTGTTCACGGCGCCTTCCGCTTTCGCAGCGGCTTCCAGATCCTTCAGATTGGTCTCAGCGGCCATGGCGGTGGTGCACATGGCGATGGTCGAGCCTAACAGTGATGCCAGGAAAAGCTGTTTCATCCGTAGCTCCTATGGGCGTTTTCAACGCTGCGATTGCGGTTGTGTTGGTCTAGGTCAGCAATACCTGAGCCAATTTAAGCGGCCCCTGTGACAATTTGATGTCGATGCGGGAGGGGAGCACTTCTGCCAGGCTCGTGCAGGATGACTGCGAGTTAAGCGTAGACCATGGTTAAACGGCTGATCTGAAAGGGCTTGGCTATGATTTTGCAGGAAGTGTCGAATGACCGCCCGGCAAGTCTGTCATCTGCCGGTCATGTGCAATGCCTAGGCTTGCAAAGATGAAAAGAGGGGGCGCTGGGGTCACGATCCTGCCCGAAAACAGTGCTGGTCTAGTCCAGATAGGTAACGTTTGATGCGCATCGATGCAACCAAGGCGGTGACAACCATCGGGCAGGTCCTGCAAGAGCAGCTTGAGCACGGATTGCTGGCCCCCGGCAGCAAATTACCGGCCGAGCGCAAGCTCAGTGAGTTGTTCGGGACAACGCGCATCACCGTGCGTGAGGCTTTGTTGCAGCTCGAAGCCCAAGGGCAGATCTACCGCGAGGAACGTCGTGGCTGGTTCGTCTCGCCGCCTCGCCTGGCCTATAACCTGATGCAGCGCAGCCATTTCCACGCCATGGTGGCCGCCCAGGGGCGAGTGCCTTCAACCCAGGTAATTTCGGCGCGCCTGCAACCGGCGTCGGCGGCGGTGTGTGCCTGGTTGCAGTTGCCGGCGTTGTCGAGCGTGATCCAGATCTGCCGCGTGCGGCGTATCGATGAGCGCCTGGTGCTCTATGTCGAGCATTATCTGAACCCGCAGTACTTTCCCGACATCCTGGAGTTCGACCTTAACCAGTCCATGACGGAGTTGTACGCCCGTCATTACGACCTGCATTACGGCCGGGTGAAATTTGAAATCGTCCCCACATCCTTGCAGCCGGAAGCAGCGGCGGCGCTGAAAGTGTCGGTCGGTAGCCCCGGCTTGCGAATCGCACGGGTCAACTACGATCAGCACCAACGACTGATCGACTGCGACCTGGAGTTCTGGCGACACGATGCGATCCATGTCGGGGTCGATGTGCCGGAGCAGCCACTCATGGCCTGACGAGCGTTACAGCGACTCGTTGAGTTTGGAGAGAATCCGGAACAACACCGTGGCGAGGATCAGCAGCATGCCGATCCACATGGCAAAGACCCCGACGTTCTTGTCTCGGAAGTTGAAGCCTATGCCCAACAGGATCATGCCGGCGAGGATGGGCACCAGCATGGCATTGAGCGAAGACATGGAAATCATGGCGACAGCCTTATCCAGGGAGGAATAAGGTCAGTTTAGTTGGGGTTTGCTCAGGGTGGGGTGATGTACATCAACCCACCCTGATCGTGCAGGCAAGCAGTTGTTTCTACGGCAACTCGCGACTCGCGTAGAACGCACTCAACACCTTCACCAGATGGGCAAGGTCGTGGCTGCCGCACAGTTCACGGATCGAGTGCATGGCGAAGGTTGGCAGGCCGATGTCCACGGTACGCACGCCCAGTTGGCTGGCGGTGATTGGTCCGATGGTCGAACCGCAGCCCATGTCGCTGCGCACCACGAAGCTTTGCACCGGCACCTCTTCGGCCATGCACAGATGGCGGAAGAACCCGGCGGTTTCGCTGTTAGTGGCATAGCGTTGGTTGGAGTTGACCTTGATCACCGGGCCGGCGTTGAGCTTGGGCCCGTGGTTGGCGTCGTGTTTGTCGGCGTAGTTGGGGTGGACGCCGTGGGCATTATCGGCAGAAACCAGCAGTGATTTCTGGATGGCCCGTACAAATTCCTCACCGTCGGGGAGCAGGCGGCGCAACGTCTGTTCCAACATCGGACCATCGGCACCACAGGCCGAACAGGAGCCGACTTCTTCGTGATCGTTGCACACTAATACGCAGGTTTCTTCGGTATCAGCTTTCAGCAAGGCTTGCAGGCCGGCATAGCACGACAGCAGGTTGTCCAGGCGCGCACCGGCAATGAAATCGCCATGCAGGCCAACGATGGCAGCGCTTTGGGTGTCGTAGAAGCTCAGCTCGTAATCGAGCACCACATCGGCATTCAGGCCATGTTCGCGAGCCAGTTGGTCGGTGAGCACGGCACGGAAGTCGACGCGCTCATCGCCGGCGAACTGGGCGAGGATCGGCGGTAACTCGTTCTGTGGGTTGATGGCCCAGCCCTGGTTGGCCTCGCGATTGAGGTGGATGGCCAGGTTTGGAATCGTGGCGATCGGCGCCTTGAAATCGATCAGTTGGCTTTCGACCTTGCCATCACGGCGGAAGGTCACGCGTCCGGCCAGGGAAAGGTCACGGTCGAACCACGGCGCCAGCAACGCGCCCCCGTAGACTTCCACACCCAACTGCCAAAACCCGTGGCGTTGCAACTCAGGCTGCGGCTTGACCCGCAGGCACGGGCTGTCAGTGTGGGCGCCCACCAGGCGGATGCCGTCGTGCAAAGGCGCATTGCGCCCCAGTTTGAAGGCGATGATCGAGGAGTCGTTGCGCGTGACGTAATAGCGACCGTTGGCCTCGGTGGCCCAGGTTTCGCGTTCATCGAGACGTTGATAACCCGCCGCTTCAAGGCGCTTGGCGAGGCTGGCGGTGGCATGGAACGGGGTAGGGGAGGCCTTGAGAAAGTCGATCAGGCCCTGGTTCAACTCTGCGCGCATAAATAGCTCCAGACAGCAATGGTCGGGAGTTTACCCCATCGTCCGCCTGCGTTGCAGACCCATTCCCCGGTGCAGTTCAAGCCCGGGGGGCGGATATGGATCAGCGCGACGTGGCAACTTGCTCGCGCAGGTAAGCCAGAATCAGGGGCTTGTCTTGGGGCTTCGACGGCTTGGGCAGATGCTTGGGCCAGTGTTCGAACTGACCGAACAGCTGTTCCTGATGCTTGGGGTCCAGGCGCAGGATCTCCCGTGAGGCCGAGTCCCACCAATGGTGCCTGCAAACGTCATAGTAGGGGTTTTCAGGCGCCGCGCTGCCATACAACAGATCTCGGCCTATCCGGCGCAGGCTTGCGCGTTGTTTGCGCAGTTTCCATTTGATCTTCAGGCGCCGCCAGGCAGACGGGAACGGTTTGCTGCGGGGTACTTCAGCACAACGTTCTACCAGGCGAGAACTGAAAGCTTCCCCATACTGTGCGAAGAAATGCGCTTGCATGGCATGGAAGAAGCGTTTTTCGGCGAAGTAATGCAGCACTTGGCTGTTGGTTTCGCCAATGGGCTTGTCTCGTAATGTGAAAGAAATCGCGATCTGTTCGATGGTATGGATATCGAAGCCATCTGCGGTCCACTCATCGATCCGTTCGACGGCCTCGGCAAGCAACGAAGCGTCGCTATCGGTCACGCCGCACAGTCCGCTGTTGTAGAGCTTGAAGCCGTTGTCCCGGCTCACGCCGTGGGCCTGCAGGCACTTGCCGAGCTTGAGGTAGTCCTTGCGTTCGCAAACGTAGTCCCAGTCATACTCGAAGCTGTCCATCAGGTAGTGCCCTGGCTGGATTTGCTTGAACAGAAGGTCGGGATCGTCGAGGAATAACGTATCGGTGTCGACGAACAAGGTTTTTTCGGCGAGTGTCAGCCCTGCCGCAATGGCGCAGGCCTTGCGTCGATGCACGTAACCATGATCGCCTTGCCATTGCTGCAGCAATTGAGGGCTTAGCGCAATGGTTTCGACTGGCCACCCGAGATAGTCCTCGGGCCGATCCGTCAGAATTCTGATGGTCGGCAACGTCGAGGGTCGGGCGTGTTTCAGGGCTGTCAGGATGCTGAACTTGGCTTCGTGCCGGTACGCCTGTTTGTCGCCGTAGACCAGGTACAGCAATTGGTGAGGGACTTTTTCTACCGGTGTTCCTTGGAAATCAATGACCTGCATGCAGAACTTTTCTCGGGTAAAGACGTTTTGGCTGGCGCGTTGGATACTTAGAAGGGCGCCGGGCACTCGAAGCGCAGGCGCTCGCCACTTTGCGGGTGGGTGAAGCTGAGCATGCTGGCATGCAGGCACAGGCGGGGCCAGGCGGCCAGGGCTTGCGGGTGGGCGTACAGTCCGTCACCCAGCAGCGGATGGCCGATGGACAACATATGCACACGCAACTGGTGGGAGCGGCCGGTGATCGGGGTCAGTTCGACCCGGCACCAGTCGCCGCAACGCTCCAGCACCCGCCAGAACGTCAGGGCATGCTTGCCGTGCTCATGGTCCACCACGTGGCGGGGTTTGGTCGGTGGGTCGTAGCGCAAGGGCAGGTCAATGCTGCCGCTGTCCAGTGCCGGCTGGCCCCAGCACAACGCGGTGTAGGCTTTTTCGGTTTCGCGGTCATGAAATTGCCGGGACAGTTCGCGATGGGTGTCCGGGTCGCGGGCCAGCAGAATGATGCCGGACGTTTCCCAGTCCAGGCGATGGACGATTCGCGCCTCCGGGTAGCCGTTTTCCTGCAAGCGGGTAATCAGGCAGTCCTTGTTGTCATCGGCCCGACCGGGTACGGACAGCAACAGGGTCGGCTTGTCGACCACCAGGACGGCGGCGTCCTGATGAATGATGCGGATGTTGGACAGGGGCATTAAAAACAGTCTCGGTACAAACGCCAACGGCGGCTCGGATTCTGCTCTCTACCTTGTACAGGGATGGAGGGCAGGACCCGAGCCGCCGTGGCTCCCGCAGGATCGATCAGCGATCCGGCAGGGTGATGTTGAGTTCCAGAATCGAGCAGCTGCCCTGGCTTTCCAGCGCGACATGCACGTCATCGTTGCCGATGTTGACGTACTTGCGGATCACTTCGACCAGTTCCTTCTGCAAGGAAGGCAGGTAGTCCGGGGTGCTGCGTTGGCCGCGTTCGTGCGCCACGATGATCTGTAGACGCTCTTTCGCGACCGAGGCGGTACTGGGCTTTTTGTTGGCACGAAAGAAGTCAAAAAGGTTCATTACCTACCTCCAAACAGGCGCTCGAAGAATCCCTTCTTCTCGACGTTGAGGAACCGGTGTTCCAGGTCTTTGCCCAGCAGACGATCCACGGTATCGCTGTAGGCTTGGCCGGCGTCGCTCTGGTCGTCGAGAATCACCGGGACGCCCTGGTTGGAGGCCTTGAGCACCGCCTGGGATTCCGGGATCACGCCCAGCAGCCGGACGGCGAGGATTTCCTTGACGTCTTCGACGCCGAGCATTTCGCCCTTCTCGACACGCTCCGGGTGGTAGCGGGTGATCAGCAGGTGTTCCTTGATCGGCTCTTCGCCTTTCTCGGCGCGGCGGGATTTGCTCGCCAGCAGGCCCAGCATGCGGTCGGAGTCACGTACCGAGGACACTTCCGGGTTGGTCACGACGATCGCTTCGTCAGCGAAGTACATGGCCAGGTGGGCACCTTTCTCGATACCGGCCGGGGAGTCGCAGACCACGAACTCGAACTGCTCCTTGAGCTCCATCAGGACTTTTTCCACGCCTTCCTGGGTCAGCGCGTCCTTGTCACGGGTCTGGCTGGCGGCCAGCACGTAGAGGTTTTCAAGGCGCTTGTCCTTGATCAGGGCCTGTTGCAGGTTCGCTTCACCGTTGACCACGTTGACGAAGTCATAGACCACGCGGCGCTCGCAACCCATGATCAGGTCCAGGTTACGCAGGCCGACGTCGAAGTCGACGATGACAGTTTTGTGGCCGCGCAGAGCGAGGCCGGTACCGATAGCGGCGCTGGTGGTGGTCTTACCCACACCACCCTTGCCGGATGTAACCACGAGAATCTTGGCCAAGGTGTTTCACCCCTAAGGAAAAAGGACGTTGTCGGTCCCTGAAAAACATCTCTAGAGAACGGCGGCAATTGGACAGGCTTGGCTGGAACAGGGCGCTGAGCGGGGTTTACCTCCGGTAAACACTGCCTGGTCCTGTTTCCTACGTCGTTTCAGCCGTTTTCGCTACGTTTTAGAGATGCTTGGAAAATGCGGCAGTATCCGTTAAAGCCGAATGATGTTCAACACGTCGCCCGACAGGCTGACCTGGACACCGGCCCCCCACAGTGGGTCGCGGCGTAAATCTTCGGAAACCTTGTACTGCCCGGCGATGGAGAGCAGTTCAGCGCTCAACTGCTGGCAGAAAATCCTGGCTTTCGTGTCGCCCTTGACGCCGGCCAGCGCTCGACCGCGCATCGGGCCGTATACATGGATGTTGCCATCGGCCAGAAGTTCCGCCCCCGGGCTCACCGAGGACACCACGACCAGATCGCCACCCTGGGCATAGATCTGCTGTCCGCCGCGCACCGGCGAGGTGATGACGCGGGTCGGCTTGACGGTAGGCTCCGGCGGTTTCTCCGGTTTTTTCACCGCTTCGGCAGGCGCCGGTTCCAACAGCCGCTCCCGGGCGCCCGACGGCGGCAGTACGGGGATGTCGATGGCGATGGCGGCGGCGATGTCCTCGATGCGACTGGCACGAATCGCCAGGGTGCGCAGGCCATGCTGGCGGCAGACGCGCATCAGACCGGGCAGGTCCACCGCGCCTTCGTTGGGCGGCAGCTTGTCCAGGGCCAGTACCAGGGGGGCATTGCTGAAAAAGTTCGGGGCTTGCGCGACTTTTGCCGTGAGCTGTCGGTCGAGGCCCTCCAGGTCGTTGCGGGCCAGCTCCAGCACCGTAATGGCGAGCATGCTGCCCTTCAGCTGGAACACGGGATCTTGGTCTAGCGGTTCGGTTTGGCTCATGGTCGGCGTACAACGGCTTGTCACTAAAAGTGCCGAGACTTATAACGAGATCGTCCGCCAGCCGCAAGCCGGGTCGAACGATGTAGAATGCGCGGCCCATGTCTTTATGGAAGCTGTAATGGATCGCCCGCGTTTTCAAACCGCTTTTTTTCATCCGCGTTTCTGGCTGCTCTGGTGCGGTCTGGGGCTGTTGTGGCTGATCGTGCAGTTGCCTTATCCGTGGCTGCTGCGGGTCGGTCGGCTACTGGGTGGATTGATGTACCGGGTGGCAGGCGACCGGCGGCGCATTGCCCGGCGCAACCTGGAGTTGTGCTTCCCGGAGAAGTCCGAGGCTGAACGCAAGCGTCTGCTCCAGGAGAACTTTGCCTCTACCGGTATCGCTTTTTTCGAGATGGCCATGAGCTGGTGGTGGTCGCGTTCGCGTCTGGCGAAGCTGGCTCACATCGAAGGCCTGGAGTATCTCAAGCAGGCCCAGCGCGACGGTCAGGGCGTGATCCTGATGGCCTTGCACTTCACAACACTGGAAATCGGCGCCGCATTGCTTGGCCAGCAGCACACCATCGACGGCATGTACCGCGAGCACAAGAACCCATTGTTCGATTACATTCAGCGACGGGGCCGTGAGCGACACAACCTCGACTCGCTGGCAGTCGAGCGTGACGATGTCCGCGGCATGCTCAAGTTGCTGCGCGCCGGTCGGGCGATCTGGTACGCGCCTGACCAGGATTACGGCGCCAAGCAGAGCGTCTTCGTCCCGCTGTTCGGCATCCAGGCGGCGACGGTCACGGCTACCAGCAAATTCGCCCGGCTGGGCAAGGCGCAAGTGGTGCCGTTCATCCAGGAGCGCCTGGCCGATGGCAGCGGCTATCGTCTGGTGATCCAGGCACCGTTGGATGATTTTCCCGGGGAGACCGAGGAAGTCGATTGCATCCGCATCAACCAATGGGTGGAGCAGTCGGTGCGTGGCTGTCCCGCGCAATACCTCTGGGCCCACCGGCGTTTCAAGAGTCGTCCGCCGGGTGAACCAAAGCTGTACGACAAGCGCGGTTGAACTGTAGTCCATATCCATGAGCACGGAGCGTTGCGATGACCCCAGCTGAACCGGTGACAGGATTGATTCTTTCCGGCGGCGGGGCTCGGGCGGCGTATCAGGTAGGTGTCTTGGCGGCGATTGCCGAATTGTTGCCGGACGGCGCGCAAAATCCGTTCCCGGTGATTGTCGGCACCTCGGCCGGGGCGATCAACGCCGTCAGCCTGGCGAGCGGGGCGATGGATTTCAAGATGGCGATCGAACGCCTGACTGCGTTCTGGCAGGCGGTGCGCAGCCATCAGGTTATGCGCAGTGACTGGCGTGGCGTGCTCGTCCAGGCAACGCGCTTCATCACCCACAGCTTGCTGGGCCTGGGCGCCAAGCTGCCGGTGGCGCTGATCGACAGCTCACCGCTGCGTGAATTGCTCCAGGCCCAATTCCACGCGTCGGGTATCGAGCAAGCCATCGCCGAGCAGCAATTGCGCGCCGTGGCGGTGACGGCGTTCGGTTACGAGTCCGGTCATGCCATGACCTTCTATCAGGGGCGTGGCACCATCGAGGCCTGGCTGCGACACCGACGGGTGGGCGTACCGGCCTTGTTGTCGGTCGAGCACCTGCTGGCCAGTTCGGCGATCCCCTTGCTGTTTGCGCCGGTCAAGATTGACCAGGAGTATTTCGGCGACGGCGCGGTACGCCAATCGGCGCCCATCAGTCCGGCGTTGCATCTGGGGGCGAATCGGGTGCTGGTCATCGGTGTCAGCGGCAATCCTCGTGGTCCAGGCGCGCAAGCGCCGGCGGAGCGCAGCTACACCGGCCAGCAACCGACGCTGGCGCAGATCGGCGGGCATATGCTCAACAGTACGTTCATTGATAGTCTGGAAAGCGATATCGAGTTGCTCCAGCGTCTGAACGGGTTCAGTCATCTGCTGCCTGATAACGTGTCGCCCCATGCTCTGGGTGCCGCACCGGTAGACGTGCTGGTGATCTCGCCCAGCCAGCCGATCGACGAAATCGCCGCCCGCCATCGCCAGGAGCTGCCCCGCGCATTGCGGGTCTTCCTGCGGGGGCCGGGCGCGACCAAGACCAGCGGCGCGGGGGTGCTGAGTTATCTGTTGTTCGAGGCGGGGTATTGCAGCGAGTTGATCGAGTTGGGCCGGCAGGATGCGCTGGCCCAGCGGGAGGAACTGGCTCGATTTTTGGGGTTGGCTCAGGCGTGATGCAGCAACGCAAGCCAACATAAATCCACAAAGGGATTTACCGGACTGGGTAGGGATCAGAAATGGTACTTCAGCAAAAAGCTGGTAGTGCTCTGATTGGTCTTGAAGCCGTCGCTGTCTTCAATCGCGTATTTGTTTTTCCAGTAGTCGTATTCAACGCCCACATAGAGTTGCTTGGCCCCCAGTTTCAGCGCCTTGCCCAGGTCATATTTGATCTGCGGAACGATGTGCAGGTTGGCGTGGTAGGTACCTCTGGCATTGGTGTCGTTGTCGACGACCCAGTCGATGAAACCATCGATCAGGATGTCGGAGGAACCCACCGGCAGGGTATAGGCCCAGACGGGTGTGATCTGCCAGACGTCGTCGCCGGGGCGGGAGCCTTCGGTCTGGCGGTTGTAGAAGTTCAACTGGAAGTAGTCGAAGCCGGGGATCGACAGGTCGAAGCCGGGGCCGATCAGGTAAGACTCGTTGTCGCCTTCGCCAAACTCATAGGTCATGGCCAGCAGCACATCCTTGATCGGACCCACCTCCAGCTTTTGATCGAAGATCTTGCCGAACGACAGGCGCGGGCTGAATTCGCCGTAATAGGTGTTCGGCCCGGAGTTGCTGTCCTTTTTGCCGTTGTAAAAGATCCGGTCGAGGAAGAAGAAGTTGTCGCCGTACTTCCAGGCGTCGGCGTGTTCGAAGGTCACGGTCTGCTGGATGCGTGGGTTGATCTGGAAATCCTTGCCGTACAGGTAGGTCAGGCTGTTGTTCTGCCACTGCAACAGATCGTCGGCCATGGCCTGGCCGCCGGCCAGCAAGGAACCTGCAAGTATCAGGCTGGTGCACGTACGTTTCATTCGGTTTGCTCCCAAGGTCGGTGGTTTTTTTAATTCAGCGCTCTGGTGTGGCGCCTTTTTGCCACGGATAAAACATCCGTTCGGTCAGCTTTCTGCTCGTGGCAGCGGCTGGCAGGATTGAGCCGAAGTCAGTCATGGCTGTCGGCAAGATCAGGCGTTGGACGTTATTGGAATTGGCCGGAGTCGAGCGGCCGCGCAGGATACGGGCTTGCACGGAAGGGCTCAAGTGCCTCCGCGTGGCATGTCTGCGGCGAATCTGAAGCGTGAGGGCGGGGCTGGGTCATCGGTGCATTCCTCTTGTTGTTATTGTCGAGGCGCAGGCAGTCGCTGACGGGCGACCGGCGGTGTGCCGGTGGCCTGTCAGCGGTATAACGGGTGATTGTCAGTGCTTAGTTGGTCCGTGCGCCCTGGCTGATCCAGGCACCGATCAGGTCGCGTTCCTGTTGGGTCATCTGGGTGATATTGCCCAGGGGCATGATCTGGGTGGTCACGGCCTGGGCCTGGATGCGTGCGGCCTGTTGCTGGATCTGCTGCGGCGTATCGAACATCACCCCGCCGGGCGCTGTGCTGAACAACGGGCTGGTGGGCTTGGCCGAGTGACAGACCGAGCAACGTTCCTGGATCACGGTATGGACTTTGTCGAACGACGGGCCCTGGGTGTTGGTGGCCTGGGTTGGGGCAGCGGCAGGTGCGGCCGGTGCGGGTTCAGGCTTGGCACCTCCACCCACGGCGGTTTCCGGCAACGGTTGGTACTCGATGACGCCCGGGGCCTTGGCCACCTCCGGTGCAGTGGGCGGTGCCTTGGGGCCCGTGACATAAGCCAGGCATATCATCGCCAGAGCGCCAACCGGCAACGTCCAGGCAAACCGGTTGCTGTCGTGACGCGTATTGAAGTAGTGACGCACCAGCACCGCCGCCACCGCAATCCCGGCCAGGATCAACCAGTTGTATTGACTGCCGTAGGTGCTCGGGAAGTGGTTGCTGATCATGATGAACAGCACGGGCAGGGTGAAGTAGTTGTTGTGGCGCGAGCGCAGCAGACCTTTGGCCGGCAATGCCGGGTCGGGGGTGCGGTTCTCGGCGATGGCGGCCACCAGGGCGCGCTGCGCCGGCATGATGATGCGAAACACGTTGCCGACCATGATCGTCCCGATGACCGCCCCGACATGCAGGTAGGCGCCGCGTCCACTGAACACCTTGCTGAAGCCGTAGGCCGCCGCGATCAGCAGCACGAACAGGATCAGGCCGAGCAGGGCAGGGTATTTGCCCAGCACCGAGTCGCAGAGGAAGGAATAGACGAACCAGCCGACAAGCAACGAACCGAGTCCCAGGGCGACACCCTCGGCGCCGCTCAGGCCGCTGCCGGGGGCCAGCAGGTAGACGGTCGGGTTCCAATAGAACACCAGGCACAGCAGCACGATGCCCGACATCCACGTGAAGTAGGCTTCCCATTTGAACCAGTGCAGGTTCTCCGGCATGGACGGCGGAGCAAGTTTGTATTTTTCCAGGTGGTAGATACCGCCACCGTGGATAGCCCACAAGTCGCCGGCCAGGCCGCTCCTGGGGTTGACGCGATTGAGGTTGTTTTCCAGCCAGACGAAGTAGAACGACGCGCCGATCCAGGCCACGCCAGTGATCATGTGAACCCAGCGCACGCTCAGGTTCAGCCATTCCAGCAAATGTGCTTCCACAGTCGTTACCTCTCGCCCGTCACGCTTGTTCTCGCGTGATCGGACCTTCTCTTATTGGTGGGGGTCGAGGATCAAACACTCATCCTCTATGAAGAAATGCTCATCGCAGTTATTGCCTGTGCCACTGCGATCAACCACCAGGAAGTCATCCCGCTTTTCGATCGTCAGCACCGGGTGGTGCCAGACGCCGCGATGGTAATTGATGCCCTGCCTGCCGTTGGTGACGAAGGCGCGGACCAAGCCTGATACAGGTGCATCGCCAAGTGGCGCGACCACGATCAGAAAGGGGTTGCCGAGCAGCGGAATGAAAGCCTGGCTGCCCAGCGGATGGCGCTCCAGCATGCGTACGGTCAGCGGCATTTCCAGCGCATCGGCGCGGAAGATGCTGATGATCGCCGTGTCGTCCGGCGTGGCGGTTTCAACCGTCGCCAGACGATGGAAGCGCATGGTCGAACCGTTGTTGATCATGAAGTGATCGCTGCCGTCGGTTTCGATCACGTCACCGAACGGGGCGAAGGCTTCTTTGGTCAAGGGTTCGATCTTGAGTGTGCGCATGCTGGTCTTCTTAATCCAAATTCTGTGTTGTTGGTTCTGACGCCTTCGCGAGCAAGCCCGCTCCCACATTTGGAATGTGTACTCCTGTGGGAGCGGGCTTGCTCGCGAATGGCTTCACTGCCTACTTCGCGACCTTGCCCAAAACCCGCAGGCGACTCACACCACCATCCGGGAACACATTCAAACGGATGTGGGTGATCGGGCCCAGGGCCTTGATCTGCTCGGCGAAGGTGTGTTCGGCGTGCATTTCCAGCTTCTGGCTGGGCAGCAGCTCACGCCAGAACAGCGATTGGGTTTCGATCTGGCTGTCGGTACCACCTTTCACGAACGCGCCCTGGATCGAGCAGCTGTCCGGATAGTTACCCTTGAAGTGCAGGGTGTCGACGATGACTTTTTCAACGACGCCGGCATGGCCCAGGGCGACGATGACCCAGTCGTTGCCGGGGGTGCGGCGGCGGGCGGTTTCCCAGCCGTCGCCCATGTTCACGCCACGGCCCGGGTTGAGGATGTTGCTCATGCGGCCGAAATGCTCGTCGGAGCACGCCAGGGCACGCCCGCCATTGAGAGCGGCAGCCAGGTCGACCTGCTCGTTATCGCCCACGGCCGACCAGTCGCGGTAGGGAATGCCATACACACGCAGGCGGGCCACGCCACCATCGGGGTAGATGTTGAATCGCAGGTGGCTGAAGGCCTGGTCGTTGGCGATCTCATGGTAGTGATGGCTGTCGCCCTTCAATTCCACGGCCGCCAGAACTTCGGTCCACTGGGTGTTTTCGTCCGGCTCGCCTTCCGCCAGGAAGCAGGCTTCCAGGGAGGCAGACGGTGGGTAGTTGCCGGTGAAGAACGAGGTGTCGATGTCCACACCCTTGATCGAGCCCGGCACGCCCAGGCGGATCACAGCGCTGTCGTAGCCTTCGAAGCGCTTGCGGCGCGACTCCCAGCCATCCATCCACTTGCCGTTGTCGTCGAACACGCCCTCTTTCCACACGGCCGGGGTCGGCTGGAACAGGCGGTTGGCGTCGGCGAACCAGTCATCGGTGACCGAAATGATCCGGGTGCCCAGGCGCGCGTCGGCCAGGTTGACGAATTTCTCGAAAGGTACGGCGTAAGCTTTCATTCTTCTTGTCTGCCTTTTGATAAGTTGGCTGGGGATGCTTGCTCGACCCTGGGTCACCAGGGCGGCTCGCTAAAGGGTCAGTAATCGGAACAACGCGATCTTGTTGATCTCCGCCAGCGCGCATTGGAACTCGGTGTCCACCGGGTTGTGGATGCGCGTTTCGAACGCCGCGAGGATCTGATGCCGGTTGCTGCCTTTTACCGCCATGATGAAGGGAAACCTGAACTTGGCTTTGTAGGCCTCGTTCAGCTCGGTGAAGCGCTGGAACTCTTCGGTCGTGCACTGGTGTATACCGGCGCCGGCCTGTTCGTTCGTGCTGGCTTCGGTCAGTTGGCCCTGGACAGCGGCTTTGCCGGCCAGGTCCGGGTGAGCGTTGATCAGGGCCAGTTGGCTGGCATGATCGGCGCTCAGCAGGATATCGCTCATGCGCTGGTGCAGGGTTTCGATCTCGTCGATCGATGGGTCCTGACCCAGGTCGAAGGCTTTTTCGGCCACCCATGGCGAGTGCTCGTAGATGTCGGCGAAGGCCAGGATGAAGGCTTCACGGCTCAAGGTGGACGGCTTGAGGGTCTGGAACGCGGTCATTTCGTCCCCTCCGTCTCAGAAGCGCCAGGGTGCGGATGGACCTGCTGCCAGTGGCGGGCAATGTCCACGCGACGGGTAAACCACACCTGCTCATGACCCTTTACATACTCAAGGAAACGCTTGAGGGAGGCGAGGCGGGCCGGGCGGCCAATCAGGCGGCAATGCAGTCCGATGGAAAGCATCTTCGGTGCTTCGGCGCCTTCGGCATACAGGACGTCGAAGGCGTCCTTGAGGTATTGAAAGAAGTCGTCCCCTTTGTTGAAGCCCTGCACCTGGGTGAAGCGCATGTCGTTGGTGTCCAGCGTATAGGGGATCACCAGGTGCGGCTTGCCGGTGGGTGTGTTGGGTTCCCAGTAGGGCAGGTCGTCGTCGTAGGTGTCGCTGTCGTAGAGAAAACCGCCTTCCTCCATGACCAGCCGGCGGGTGTTGGGGCCGGTGCGACCGGTGTACCAGCCCAGCGGGCGTTCGCCGGTGATTTCGGTGAGGATGCGGATCGCTTCGAGCATGTGCTCGCGTTCCTGAGCCTCATCCATGTACTGATAATCGATCCAGCGGTAACCATGGCTGCAGATTTCATGACCGGCGGCGACCATGGCGCGGATCACGTCCGGATGGCGCTGGGCGGCCATGGCCACGGCGAAGATAGTCAACGGGATATCGAATTCCTTGAACAGCTTGAGGATCCGCCAGACCCCGGCACGGCTGCCATACTCATACAGCGATTCCATGCTCATGTTGCGTTCGCCCTGCAGCGGTTGCGCCGCGACCATCTCCGAGAGAAAGGCTTCGGACTCCTTGTCACCGTGCAGGAGATTGCGCTCGCCACCTTCCTCGTAGTTGAGCACGAAGGAGAGGGCAATTCGGGCGTTGCCCGGCCAGTGGGGATGGGGAGGGTTTTTGCCGTAACCGATCAGGTCGCGTGGGTAGTCAGCGCTCACTGCAGTCTTCCTTCTTGTTCGAACCATGTAGGTGACGCCTGATGATGAGACTTGGGCTGGCGTCACGACGATGGGATGATTGTATACAACTTTATGCGCGCTTTGTAAGCCTGATTTTTTGCCTTTTTCACTCAGGCTCCGGGTCCATCTGCACTGCAAGAAATCTGCCCGTTTGGTCAGTTAGCCGGAGGAAAGTCATTGTATCCATTGGTTTGACCGCGAATTGGGACGAGAGGGCGGAGGAAAGCGAAGCAACGCAAATATCGGTATTTTATTGTGTACAATTTTCTCTTTAAGTGTCTTAATTCAACCATCGCCGTCCTGTCTCTTGCTCCGAAACGGTGCGGCTTGTCTTTTTAATCGATCAGGAGGCGCGCGCAATCAATGGGACGTTTGACCACTCACGTTTTGGATGCCGCACACGGTTGCCCGGGCAGTTCGATCAAGGTCGAGCTATATCGCGTGGAAGGTTCGCAATTGCAACGGGTCGCCAGCGCGCTGACCAATGATGATGGCCGTTGCGATGCGCCGCTGTTGCAAGGCGATGATTACCGATCCGGTGTCTATCAGATCCAGTTTCATGCTGGGGATTACTACCGCGCCCGTGGCGTCCAGCTGTCCGAGCCGGCGTTCCTGGATGTGGTGGTGCTGCGCTTCGGCATCTCGGCCGAGCAGGACCATTACCACGTACCCTTGCTGATTTCACCCTACGCCTATTCAACCTATCGAGGCAGCTGATCCCCCAAGCAGCTGCCTTGCCCTGGAAGCGACTGCGCATAGAGCTTCTTTGGTTTTTTGCCCGCTCACACTGCGGGCTTTTTTTTGAGCGGTGTATCTACAGCCTGGCGTTGTCATCCCGGATGATGAACACCGTTTCCGCAATGCCTGGATGCATTTCCGACCCACCCTTGAGCCAGACGATCTTGTTGGCGGCGTGGGCGTCCCTGACGACTTTCGCAGCGGCTTCACCCAACTGGTTTTCCAAGAGGACGCCGGCCATATTGGGGTCCGTATAGGAAGGCAGGGAGATCTTCGGGATTCTGGTGCGGTGCAAGCTCATGAAAAATACATAGTCATGCCCCGTTCGTTGGAATACCAACGCCGGAAAGCTACTGAAAGAACTGGGGTCCATGACCGTATAACCATTGCGGGCCAGGAGTCCGGCCATAAAGCGCTTGAAGTCCACCGGCGAATAGGTCGTGAGAAAATAGAGCCAGTGTCGCTTGAACCGCAGGGGATCGAAGTCCAACCGATCCAGCGTTCCGGTGGCGGAAGGCGCGGGCAGGGCTATCGCACGGGCGGTACCTCTGGACGACGGAGAGGTGGGAAGAATCGGAAGCATCAGTAACGGATCGGTCCATTGCGGATGCGGTGACGGTGTCGCGTTGTTCCGACTGTCGATCATCTGTCGGAGCGCGTTCAAACCTGCCGCGTCGGCATAATGCGAGTCATTGGCGAGTTCGAATTGCCTTCTTGCAATATTTTCCAAGGTGACTGTAGTGACCTCTGGAAAATCCTCCCTGACGTAAGTTGTCAGCGGCTTGTCGAAAGGTAACCTGGTGTCGATTTCCCAGTGATTGTCCGGCGGAACGCGGGTCACGCTTCTGGGTTGCTCGTCGGGCGTATGCCTGAGGATGGCTTCCAGCAAGTCAAAATCATAGGCGGGATGCATGGGCGACTGAATGTAGGCGCCAGGGTACTGGCGTGCGTCGACGCGGGTCAGCACTTTGTAGTGGACATTGCCTAGGGTGATGTACTCCCACACCGTGAACCGTGGGTCGATTCCCCAATTCTTCGTGAACGCCGAGGTACTTTGTGTCGCTGCTTCGCTTTGTGAGGTTGTCGCACGTGCACGCTTGGGCGCGACAGCTTCCGGAGACTCATCATCCGACAGCCTGTGGAGCGTGACGGGGTTGAGATCACTGCCGTGCGTCACGTCGCGTTGCGGAATCAGGTGCCATAGAAGGCTGCCTTCCACTTGCGCCAGGCGCGGTCCGGAGGCGACGAGTTCGGTGCTTAATCGGGCTCTGAAGTTCTGTTCGGCGTCGCGTCCCAGCAGCACCGTTCCGCCCTCTGCAAGCTCGACATAAGTACGGGTTCTGAATGTCCGGATGCCGGAGGTTGGGTCTGGCTCCGATAACATGGGGACCAGTTCGGATGAGAGGTAATAGCGGTCCAGCGGCATCGAGAGCGTGGTATCGCCGAGGGCTGATGCCATTTCGGCTATGTGAATGGTTGGGGGCGGCAATTCGGGGGACTCCGGCGGTCGCCCGGTCGGGGAGAGGGGGGGCGGCTCTATTCCTTCTCCCCTCACGGGAATCCTGACCATGGTTTCCTGGGTTGTATCGCGGCTGGGGTGGGGGCTTTCAGGGGACGAGGTCGGGACGTTGGGACGGGTATTTCGTCTTGGACTCATTGAAAATGTCTGCTCTTGAATATTTTGGAAAGGTGATTGGTCCACGTAGCCATGAGGCCTGCCGGCTGACAGGCCAAGGGCTTGAAGATGGTCGGGGAAAATGAGCAGGCAGGTGCACTACATATGTATAGGGCGCCTGAAAGAAGCTTCGGGAGCGTGACGCCTAGGTATGTTGGCGCGAGGCGCCACCCAGTGAGAGGGGCCAACTCAATCGGGAGAGTCTGATGCCAAAAAGCGCGCTCAGCACCAGTGTGCGGGCGAACATCGCCGAATGCCCCAGCGTGAAGCTTTCCATCACTTCCACGCATTTGGCCCGTAATGAACGAAGAGCGTCATCACCCATGGGAGGCGTCCGATCGAGGCCTTCCCGGGCCAGGTCCCGATAGATCTTGAGATGGTGGTCGCACAGGTTTGTCTTCCTCAAATTCGCCACTTCAATGACGCGGGGCTCACCGGTATCGAATATCCATTTGCGGGTTTCAAGGTCATAGCTCAACGTGCCGGCAGACCCATCCTTGACGGCCATGTGATAGACCTTGAGTCGTCTGGATGTCAGGCTCGACAGTTCATCGGTCAACGCTGCGCCGGGATCGCTAAGAGGGGACAAATACCGACCATCGAGCGCTTCCACATAAACCCGGCCGAACAGGCTGTCTACGGCATGAACGACGCCTTGCGCGGTGATGACACGTATCTGGTCGACAAGGTCATGCTCTTCAGGAATGGCAAGA
This sequence comes from Pseudomonas sp. Pf153, assembly GCF_001269775.1. Taxonomy (NCBI): domain Bacteria; kingdom Pseudomonadati; phylum Pseudomonadota; class Gammaproteobacteria; order Pseudomonadales; family Pseudomonadaceae; genus Pseudomonas; species Pseudomonas sp. Pf153. The sequence continues at coordinate 35,629 of NZ_LHVL01000012.1, forward strand.
TGAATGACAGTTGTGCCAATCCGCAGCAGGTTGGCGGACAGTTTTATCTCCACTTGACCGAGGCCAGTGGCGTCGAGCTCCCAGGTGGAGGCCTGGGCCAACCGTGGTTTTGCGCCGGCCAGCGCACCTGGCGTGGACAGGCGTAGCGTCATGTTCGGGCTCAGGTGGACGAGGTACGTGGAGCCTTCGCCAATCAGGACTTCGATTCCCGTCTGTAGCGCGGGGGTGGTGAGCATGGCACAGGTTGCCCGATTGCGCAGGTGATAGGGCTGTTTGTCCAAGGGCGGCAGCCAGGCGTATTGCTTTTTGGTTGGGGCGAGGGTTGACAGTGACGCTTCTGTTTTCCACGCCATCGGCGCTTTATCCGTGAAGGGCCTATCCAGCAGCAGGCTATAGTCGGGTGAGGGTTGGACCAGGCGATAGGACGAGCCATCTTTCATGACAAGAATAAACGTGTGATGTGAACTCAAGGCGGAAAACGCCCGTCGGTTCACCTCAACTTTCTGTGCGCTGTAACGCTCATCGGAGCTCGCCAGGTTCTTCAGGACGACCTGCCTGTCGCCAAAGTGAAGCGTCAGGCCACATTCGCCATATCTGACGATGTCCCCTTCATCGTTCTGTGTGACATGAACGCTGTAGTGGGCTTCGACGCGTGTCAGCTCCGCGTGCATATAGTCCAGATGGAGCGTTGTGGAAAACCGGCTTTTTTGTTTGACCTTGAGCGTCGTGAGCTCAATGTAACGTGAAACGAAAAAACTCGAATCCTTGTCGTGGGCGATCTGTTGCTCTCCATCAGCATTCAAAATGGCCGGGTTTCTGGGTGTGCCTGGCTGCACCATGACGGTTTCAATGTCGAGCGGGCCAACATGCTCGATCACCTCGGGCAAATCCGGGACCAGATGGTAGCCATCCTTGGTCATGAACATCAGGCGATCGTTTTGCAGGCCCTTTGGATAATCAGTGTCTTCATAGACGTTCCTGATGATGACGTGGCGAAATTGCCAATCATTGGCGTCGAAGCATGAACGGATCACCAGGTTGCCTGATTCGATTTTCCAGCTTTCAATCAGGTCCGCCCTCCAGTCCAGCGCAATGGTGCTGTGGCCCGCGCCGTCTTCGGTGATGAAGACACAGCCCGGCTTATGAGCGATGGCATAGGCATCGTCACCAGGACCGCCGTCTGCATCACGGTTATTTCCACCGAGAATGAATATCCGGTCATCGCCCGCACCGGCCTCGATGGAATCATTGCCGCGGGATTTGATGATGTTTGCGCCAGCGGTACCCCTGATGACATTCGCGCCGCCTTCGGGAATCTCTACGTTTTCGATACTTTCCAGATCAGCGTGGCGATAGAGCCCGCTTTCGGTGCTACTGACATGAGTGATGAAAGACACTTGCCCGGTGTCCAGGTCGACGTCGTAACCCCGTCGCGGCTGCTCATTACCGCTGGCACGACCCGATAAAATGAGCGTGTCATTACCCAGGCCGCCCACGAGGCGACTGGGAGTACCACTGAGGGTTTCGGTGCTGCCCTCGAAGATGAAGACGTCATCCTTGATGCCGCCGGATAGTTTTTTAACACCTGCGCCATAGTGGAAGACATTGGGTTTGTTTTCGGTACCGAGCACCGTGTCGTCGCCACCGCCGATGTACCAGTGGATACCCTTGTGTTCGGCTGACGATACAACCACCGCACCCGGCGTCTCGGCCGTCACACCGCTGCGTGCATCGATCCGGTCGTCGTTGTCCTTGATCCTGGGACGTACCGTCGTCGCCTGGTATCTCTCTCCCGTCCACCAATTCCAGGTGTTGTAGGTCACCGGTTCGAGTTCCACGGTGAATTTGCCGTTTACGATAGCCCCCGTGCTGTCTTTCAACGGGCCCTTGAGCAAGTTCAGGGCACTGGCCTGGAGCAGCTTCGAATGTCCGGCGGTGGTCTTGGCGATGGTATAGCGATCCTGGATATCCTGATCAGGACTGATCGTCCAGAAGGCAAACCAGCCCGTGCGCAGGCGCTCCTGTACGGTGAGGTCTATATAGTCGTCGATTTCATCGACTTGACGAATCGCCCCCCAGACTTGCGACCCAACCACCAGGATGAGCCCCGCGGCAAGACCCATGGGGCCGGCTGAGCTGAACCCCGCCAGTGCCGCCAGGCCGATGGTGACGGTCATGGCGGCGCTGGTGACGCTCAACGCGGCGCTGACATAATGATCGGTCGCCTCTTTCCCGGTAGCGTTGGCGGCCGCCTTGAAGGCGTCGACAGCGGCGACGATGTCGAAAGGCAGTGTCAGAACGCTGGCAATCAAGCCGCTTCCACGGGCCAGTTTCGTGGCGAAGGTCGTTTTAGTGAAATCGCCAAGGGAATGCTGACCGGCCGTGATCATCTGGGTGGCTTGCCGGGTCACGGCGGCTTCGACACCGATCGACGCCACTTCGGCGGCCACGCTGCTGCCATTGAAAACGGTCTGGTAGGCATCCTTGTTGCGAATGGCATCTTGCAAGCCCCGCAGGCCGCTGTAGATACCGAAGGCCTGGAGCCCCAGGCCCGTGGGAATGAGGGCATTGCTTCTGGTTTTGTTCACCCAATGCAGTGGCTGCTGTGCAAATGCCTGGAGATCCAGCTTCTGGGCGGCTTTCAAGAGCTTTTCCAGTGCGCTTCGGTGGCGGGCGGGCTCGGCCAGCGTTTCGGAACTTTCCCTTAGCAACGGCAGCGCGGTGTGCGAGCGCTGACTCGCTATTTCGAACAGCAACGTCGGCAGCCGATAGTCGTCAGTATCGGTGGTCAGTTTCAGACGGGTTTCGATATCAGGCGCGGTGAATTGCAAGGAGTCCACGAAGAACCGATTGGCAATGCGGAAAAACGTATTGTCCCCGTCCAGAGGCTGCCCATCAGTCGTTGCTCCCAGAGCATCGAGGGCTGAGCGGGTCACCGTTACGGAACCGATGTGCAGCGGACCATAAAGCCTATCGACGACTTCAAGTTGAGCCCGCCTGTGCAGGCGGTCCGACAGGAGCGCTACGTTATCCACAGCGTTGAAGTGGAGTGTCTCGACGGTGTGTTCGTTTGCGTGAAAGCCCAGGTCCGAAATGACGACGGTAGGCTTGTCGGGAGAGGAGCTGGGCTGGAGAGCCTTGGCCATGGTGAACGTCCTTGTTCAACGATGATTGAGGGCTCTATGTAAGGGATTTTCCTGAGGAGAGTATAGGAATGGGTTGTTGCCGCATTTTGCGTTCAGTGAGTGGACATCAAGGACAGCGCCCCCGCACCTCCGAATAATCCTGCGCTGATCCGATTGAACCAACTCTGGCCTTTGCCCGTTCGCAAGTACCGCGCGGCACCGTGGGCGCCAAGGCCGTAGGCCAGCTTGCAGAGCAGGTCGAGGACGGTCCAGGTGACGATCATCACCAGCAATTGCGGCAGGAACGGCTGTTCGGCGCTCAGGAACTGCGGCAGGAACGCGGCGAAGAAGAGGATGTCCTTGGGGTTGCTGGCGCCGAGCACGAACGCCCGACCGAACAATGCGCGAAATCGTGGGACGGTAGCAGCCTGGGGCACTTCGGCGCCTTGGGAGGGTTGGCGCGATTGCTGCCAGCTCTGCCAGGCCAGGTAAAACAGGTACAGCGCGCCGACGATCTTCAAGGCACTGAACAACTTTTCCGAGGCCAGCAGCAGCGCACCGAGCCCCAGCGCCGAGGCGCTCAACAGGCAGATCGAGGCGAACACACCGCCCAGGAACGCCGGGTACGAGCGACGCAGGCCATAGTTCAGGCTGTTGCCGATCATCAACAACGACAGCGGGCCCGGAATGAGGATCACCACCAGGGCGGCACCGCTGAACAACAGCCAGGTTTCCAGATTCATTGCTTTGCTCCTGATATACAAAAGCCCCACCCGAAGGGGTGAGGCGGGTGGATCGATGTATCGCCTACAGGAAAATGAACTTGGCGATGAAAATCGCGCAGAGCGCCCACAGGCTGACTGAAATGTCCTTGTGTTTACCGGTGCAGGCCTTGAGCACCACATAGGTGATGAAACCCAACGCGATGCCGTCGGCGACCGAAAAGGTCAGGGGCATCATGATGGCGGTCACGATGGCCGGGATGCTGTCGGTCGGTTCGTCCCATTCGATATGGGCCATACCGCCCATCATCAGCATGGCGACATAGATCAACGCTCCGGCGGTGGCGTAGGCAGGAATCATCCCGGCCAGCGGCGCGAAGAACATCGCGGCAATAAATAGCACGCCGACGGTCACCGCGGTAAGCCCCGTCCGGCCACCGGCCGCCACGCCGGCGGCGCTTTCCACGTAGCTGGTCACCGGCGGCACGCCGACCATGGCGCCAAATACACTGGAAGCGCTATCGGCCTTCAGGGCGCGGGACAGGTTCTCGATCCGGCCATCGGCCTGCACCAGGCCGGCGCGTTGGGCGACGCCCATCAAGGTACCGGCAGTGTCGAACATGTGCACGAACAGGAAGGCCAGCACCACGCTGATCATACTGACGTTGAACACGCCGGCCACGTCCATCGCCATCCAGGTCGGCGCCAGGCTCGGCGGTGTCGACATGACGCCGTTGTACTGCACCAGCCCCAGGCCCCAGCCGGCCAGGGTCACGGCGATGATGCTGATCAGGATCGCACCGAACACGCGGTGGTAGCTGAGCACGGCGATCATCAGGAAACACACGGCGGCCAGCAGCGGGCCGGGTTCACGCAGCGAGCCGAGTCTGATCAACGTGGCGGGACTGTCGACGATGATTCCGGCGGTCTTCAGACCGATCAGGCCGAGGAACAACCCGACCCCGGCGCCCATGGCGAACCGCAGGCTGACCGGAATACTGTTGAGCAGCCATTCCCGGATCCGTGACAACGTCAGGATCATGAACAGCACACCGGAAACGAACACCGCGCCCAGGGCGGTTTCCCAGTTGTAGCCCATGGTGCCGACTACGGTGTAGGTGAAAAACGCGTTCAGACCCATGCCCGGCGCCAGGCCCACCGGCCAGTTGGCGTACAGGCCCATCAACAGGCAACCCAGGGCGGCGGCGATGCAAGTGGCGACGAACGCGGCGCCATGATCGATGCCGGCGTCGGCCATGATGTTGGGGTTGACGAAAATGATGTAGGCCATGGTGATGAAGGTTGTCAGGCCGGCAATCAGCTCGGTCTTCACCGTGGTGCCATGCAAGCTGAGTTTGAAGAGGCGTTCCAGCCAGCCACCGCTTGATGGCGGCGAGAGATCCAGCGTTCGGGCTTCGGGTTTGCGGCTTTCCACAGCGAATACTCCTCAAGAGTTTTATTGTTATTTCCAGCACCCAGCCCCCTGAGGGTGGCTGCAGCGCTTTGAGGCAGGTAAGGCTGGCGAAGTGTTGACCTCGAGGTCAGAAACTCGCACGAGGCGAATTATGCTTTTGTATACAAATAAAGCAAATAATGTTTTTGGTTTTGTAGACGAAATGTATGGCGATAGGGGTATATCGCGAGCCCTGGCAACCTCTGAACTAAGCCTTCCCTAGCCCAAGGTTCACCGCCAGCCACCCATTCACCGCCTCTTCCCCAGCCTCGGCAAATACACGCTCCAGCAATTTCACCTGCTCCCGACGCAACGCCTGTTCGAACCGCTCGCCCTCGGCGGTCAGTGCCAGCAGCCGCTTACGCTTATCGGTTTCGGACGCGACGCTGTTCACCAAGTGCATCTCAATCAACTGCCGCAGCGGCATGTTCAGCGCCTGTTTGCTCACGCCGAGCAGCACCAGCAGTTCTTTCACACTGAGCGACGGGTAACGGGCGATGAAGAACACGATCCGCTGATGCACTCGACTCAACCCGCGACGCTCGAGCATTTCGTCGGCTTTGGCGGTGAACGCCTGGTAGCCGAAGAAGAACGCTTCCATAGCCATTTGTTGAGAGGATGGGTTTTTAAGGTCAAGCATATTGACGTATCCAGAGAGGTCGGAGTAATTTCGGTCAATAAGTTTGACTCATTTTTCCAATGCCTCGCTACAGGTGGTTCCATGGCTTTTTCCGAACGTGTCTCGCGCCTCAAAAGCTCTTTGATTCGAGAAATCCTGGCAGCGGCGCAGCGGCCGCAAGTGATGTCGTTTGCCGGAGGCCTGCCGGCAGAAGCCATGCTCCCGAAAGTGGAGTGGGAAGCCATGCCGTTGTCCATGGGCCAATACGGCATGAGCGAAGGCGAGCCGGTCTTGCGCGAAGCCCTGGCTGCGCAGGCGCGAGCGTTGGGCGTGGCTTGTGAGGCGAGTCAGGTCCTGGTGGTCAGCGGCTCCCAGCAGACCCTCGACCTGGCGGCGAAACTGCATATCGATGTCGGCACCGAGATCATGCTGGAAGCGCCGACTTACCTGGCGGCGCTGCAGATTTTCCAGCTGTTCGGGGCTGCTTGCATCACGGTGCCGCTGGAGGCCGATGGCCCGGACCTGCAGCAACTGCGAGCCCGGTTGGAGCAGCACCGGCCGGCCTTCATCTATCTGATTCCTACCTTCCAGAATCCTTCGGCGGTGCGCTACAGCGAAGCCAAGCGCGATGCGGTGGCGGCGCTACTCGATGAGTTCGGCGTGACCTTGATCGAGGACGAACCCTACCGCGAGCTGACGTTCGATGGCGGTAGCGCCACGCCGATTGTCAGTCGCTTGAAAAAGGCCAGTTGGATTTACACGGGCACCGTGTCGAAAACCCTGTTGCCTGGACTGCGGGTGGGCTATCTGATCGCCAGCCCGGACCTGTTCCCGCATTTGCTGCGGCTCAAGCAATCGGCGGACCTGCACACCAACCGAATCGGTCAATGGCAGGCACTGCAATGGATCGGCACCGAGCGGTATCGCAGCCATCTCAGTGAGTTGAGGGACTTCTACCGGGATCGTCGCGACCGGTTCCAGGCGGGACTGCTGACCCATTTTGCCGACATCGCGGATTGGAACGTGCCCCAGGGCGGGCTGTTTTTCTGGCTGACCCTCAAACGCCCCCTGGACACCCGCACCGTGCTCGGTGCCGCGCTGGCCGCCGACGTGGCGTTCATGCCGGGCGAACCGTTCTTCCCCGAGCCGGACAAGCACCCCGGGCATCTGCGGTTGAATTTCAGTCATATCGACCCGGCGCGGCTGGATGAAGGGCTCCAGCGGCTGGCGGGGGTGGTGCGGGAGGCTATGGCTGCGCAAGCTGCCTGAATATTTGTAGTGACTGGGCTGGCCTCATCGCGAGCAGGCCAGCCCAGTCGACAAAAAACGATCAGACCGCCGAAAACCGCTTATCCAGATAATCAATGATCACCTTGGACTCATACATCCAGGTGGTCTTGCCATCCTCTTCGATGCGCAGGCACGGCACCTTGATCCGGCCACCTTGCTCCAGCAGCGTCTGGCGGTCCTGCTCATTGTTTTTCGCATCGCGCAGGGTCACCGGCACGTTGAGGCGGCGCAGGGTGCGGCGGGTCTTCACACAGAACGGACAGGCATGGAACTGATACAGCGTCAGGCCACGTGCGGCCTGGTCGACCTGTGCCTGGGCATCGGCCGGACGCTGCTTTTTGCTCGGGCGGGTGATGAAATCCAGAAAGATAATCAGCTGGCCCAGGCCAACTCGAAGCGCTTTGACGATCACGGTACAAGCCTCGCAGCACGGAAGAAGAGGGCGCGCAGCTTACCTGATTTTCACAGGCGAAAAAAAACCGGCGATCGATGCCGGTTTTTCTTCGTAAGACGGGTTACTTGATGAGGCTGAGGAATTCGCTGCGGGTCGCGGCGTTTTCCCGGAACTCTCCCAGCATCACCGAAGTGATCATCGAGGAGTTCTGCTTCTCCACACCGCGCATCATCATGCACATGTGCTTGGCTTCGATCACCACCGCCACACCCAGGGCGCCGGTCACCTGCTGGACCGCGTCGGCGATCTGGCGGCTGAGGTTCTCCTGGATCTGCAAGCGACGGGCGTACATGTCGACGATCCGCGCCACCTTCGACAGGCCCAGCACCTTGCCGCTCGGAATGTAGGCGACGTGAGCCTTGCCGATGAAAGGCAGCAGGTGATGCTCGCACAGCGAGTACAGCTCGATGTCCTTGACCAGCACCATTTCGCTGTTGTCGGAGCTGAACAAGGCGCCGTTGGTGACCTCTTCGAGGGTCTGTTGATAACCACGGCAGAGGTACTGCATGGCCTTGGCAGCACGCTTGGGCGTGTCGAGCAGGCCCTCGCGGGAGACGTCCTCGCCCAGTTGGCCGAGAATCGCGGTGTAATTCTGTTCCAGAGACATGAAACTACCTGTGGGATTTTACGCAAAGGGCAAGGGTACGGTGGCGGACACGGCGCTGCAAGCTCAGTAATCGCGGGTTACTCGTCGCGACCTTCCATCATGGTGCGCTTGAGCATCACATACACCGCCCCGGCGCCGCCGTGTTTCGCCTGGCAGGAGGTGAAGCCCAGCACTTGCGGGTGCTGGCGCAGCCAGGTGTTGACATGGCTTTTGATCATCGGTCGCTTGCCGTCCAGCCGTACGGCCTTGCCATGGGTGACGCGCACGCAGCGGATTTCGAATTTCGTCGCTTCGGCCAGGAAGGCCCAGAGGGTTTCCCGGGCTTTTTCCACGGTCATGCCGTGCAGGTCCAGGCTGCCTTCGAACGGGATCTGCCCGACCTTGAGTTTACGCATCTGGCTTTCCTGGACGCCGTCGCGGGCCCACATCAACTCATCTTCGGGGCCCACGTCGATCACGAATTGATCGGACAAACCGTCCACGGTGGTGGCATCGGCGCGCACGGTGGCGGCCTGGCGCAGCTTGGCGATTTGAGCGCGATCTGCCTTGGGTTTGCCGGTTTCGGCACGATCGTGTTTGATCGGTTTTACGCCCTGGATCGCACTTTTGAACAGGGAAAAGTCGTCGTCTTGCATGTCAGCCTCCGCGAAGGCCGGCCAGTTTACCCAAGTCCAGCGGGATCGGGCGCGACAAAACGTCGAATGGCGGATCAGTCGTGCTTTTTCATGAGGTGGGGAGCCATGGCCAGCTCCAGGGATTGGCGAGCGCGACGGCGGCAGCGGCGCCAGAGCCAGATGCCCAGCCACAATACCAGCAGACCGATCGCCAGGATGATCGATGAACCGACAGGGGTAGCGTTCAACTCGCCCAGCGCGGGCGGGCGACCCAGCAGGCTGGCGGCACCGGCCATGGCCAGCAGGACACCCAGTGTTGCCAGGAGCGCGGCGATCGCCGCACCGACACGAAACCGCCAGTTGCTCGGGCCTTTGGGCCGCAAGCGACGTGCGTCAAAACCATCGGATATCTTCATTCCGACCTTCCTCAGTGGGTATCGGCCCTTCGACCGGAAGATGCTCGGGTTGTTCCGGGGGCCAGGCGAATGAGAGGCTTTTGCGGATGAGCGGCGGAACGGGCCGCTCATCGAAGGACATTCAGATGAGGTCGTGGGTCAGGGCCAGCGTGGCGAAGTTGTCCGCCATGATCGCCATTTCGGTCTGGTGCACATGTTCGGCACTGAGCACGCCGCCCTTGTGCGGCAGGTCGCGGGTGGCGCAGGCGTCTTCCACCAGTGTGCAGCGAAAACCGAGGTTCTTGGCAGCGCGCACGGTGGTGCTGACGCTGGAATGGCTCATGAACCCGCAGACGATCAGGTCCAGTGGGCCGAACTCTTCCAGGCGTTTTTTCAGTTCGGTGCCGTGGAAGGCGCTTGGTAGTAACTTGCCGATCACGGTTTCGTCGCCCTGGGGTTCGAGCCCTGGAATGAACTCGCCGCGTTCGCCCTGAGGGTCGAAGAGCCCGCCATGGGTGCCCAGGTGACGCACATGCACGATCGGGCGGCCGGCGGCACGGGCCGCGCCGAGCAATTGCTTGATGTTCGCAACCGCTGCATCCATGCCGCTCAGGGCCAGGGGGCCGGCGAGGTATTCCTTCTGGGCATCGATGATGATCAGGGTCGCTTGACTCAGGTTGGCCGCCGCGTAACCACGGCCACTGAGTTGAAACATCGTTTTTGGAACGGACATTCTGGGGCTCCTTCGGGTGGGGCTTTTGCGACATTGTCCTCTGGCTGAGCGGTTCTGTGAATCGCTTCCATCGCAAGGGCCGCCGTTGCTGGCCTACAGCCTTGTCAAGATGCCTGTGTTGTTCAATAGGCAGCTCAAAAAATGGAAAGATCCTACGGTCGCCCTGGCGTTTTTCGGTCGTCCTTGAGGCCGGTTTGGGTGACGGCGTGTTTGGCTGTTAGACTCGCCAGTCGTTTTTTCTGGAGTTTGCCGCCGTGATCACTTCCCGCCTTCGCACCCTGCGCGACCATATCCGTTGGGCCGTCAGCCGTTTTCATGGGGAGGATCTGTTTTTCGGCCATGGCACCGACAACGCTTGGGATGAAGCCCGGCAACTGGTGTTGGGCGCGCTGCATCTGCCTTGGGAAATCTCTGACAGCTACCTGGACTGCCGGCTCGAAGACGATGAGCTGGTCCATGTACAGCGTCTGTTGCATCGACGTATCGCCGACCGCATCCCGACGGCTTATCTGCTGGGGGAGGCTTGGTTCTGCGGGATGTCTTTCATTGTCGACGAGCGCGTGCTCATTCCGCGCTCGCCCATCGGTGAGCTGATCGAGAAACGCTTCGAACCCTGGTTGGCCCGGGAGCCTGCGAGAATTCTCGACCTTTGCACCGGATCGGGCTGCATCGGCATCGCCTGTGCCTATGAGTTCCCGGAGGCCGAGGTGGTGCTGGCCGACTTGTCGTTCGAAGCGCTGGAAGTCGCCAACCAGAACATCGAGCGTCACGGCGTCGACGAGCGTGTGTTTACCGTGCAGGGCGATGGTTTCGACGGCCTGCCGGGGCAGCGTTTCGACCTCATCGTGTCGAATCCGCCCTACGTCGATGCGGAAGATTTCGCCGACATGCCCCAGGAATACCAGCACGAACCGGCGCTGGGGCTGGCCTGTGGTGACGACGGTTTGAACCTGGTCCGCCGGATGCTGGCCGAGGCGGCCGATCATTTGACCGAGAAGGGGTTGTTGATCGTCGAAGTGGGCAACAGCCAGGTTCACGTCGAAGCGCTGTATCCGGAAGTCGATTTCGCCTGGCTGGAGTTCGAGCGCGGCGGCCATGGCGTGTTCATGCTCAGCGCCGAGCAATGCCGCCAGCATCAGGCGTTGTTTGCTTCGCGGGTTTGATCCACAGTTTTTTCGCTGGGGGATTTATCCCGAAGCGTACTGGCGGAACACAATACCTGTGGGAGCAAGGCTTGCCCGCGATGAAGACAACGTGGTTTTCTTGAAACCGAGTCGCTCGTATCGCGAGCAAGCTTTGCTCCCACCAGGCTCGCTCCCACAAGGTTATCTCGCTGCGGGCCCTTAGTGCCGCGTCGCAATCCAGATCAACAGCCCCGCCTGGAACATGGCAAAAGCCACCAGACAGGTAATGGTGAAACGCAGGCCGGCGTCTTCGCGCTTGAACTTGGAAACCCGTTCTTCCTGCTTCTGCAGTTTGACTTCCTGTTCCGCAAGGTTCTGCTCGGCTTGTTGCAGCATCTGCGCGGCTTCGAGAATCTCCACGAACTGAACCTTCTCGGTGTTCCAGTCCCCCACCAGGTCACCGACCTGGACTTGCTTGACGCTGCCCTTGAGATGCTGGGCGTCGGCGTAGACCACCGCGAAGCCATGGGCCTTCAGGAAGTGATCGCGGCGCAGGCGGGTGTCTTCGTTCAGGGCGTCCTTGTTATTCAGGTCGGTGCCTTCCACCCGATAGCCCGACCAGCGTTTCTTGGCCCAGGTGATGGCCTGGGCGGCGAGGAAGCGGCCAAGGCCGCGATTCAACGGCTCGACTTGCAGGCTGTCCGGAGAAAAATGCAGGCGTTTCTCGACATGGTCGGCCCAGACGTCCAGATGATTCTGTTCCTTGCGCACCCGCTGGCCTGGCAACTGAACGCTCATGCGCAGCAAACTGCGCTCCTTGCTGTGGCGCTCGGCATAGTTGAATTCGACGAACCGCAGCGGCCGCGCACCCGTGGCACGGTCGGTCTTGAGCGGGGCCAGCCGGAGCATCTTATGGTGCTCGGCCTGCACGTCCGCCCAAGGCAACTCCGCCGCTGCTGGGGCGGGCGTCTCGGCGGTGGTGTCGGGTGTAGCTTCAGTGTCAGTCATAACGGCGAAATCCTGTCCAGGCCGGCTTGTCGACAGTCAATGCGCTGTCCGACACCGGTTTATCGGCCGCTCTTGGCAGGACTTCAGTGCCCACCGCTCAACGGGGCGCGATTGAGTCGATAAAACCCACGATCCGGGTGCCCAGCTCGGCCGCGAGGGGCAGGTTGGGGTCTTTGTAGGAGTCCAGTTGCCGTTTCACGTCGTTGGGCACGATGCGCATCACGTGGTTCATGCCTTCGATCAGCGCCAGTTCGGCGTCGGGCCTGGCGGCCTTCAATTGCCTGGCGTCTTCGACGCCGACCTGGATGTCATGGCTGCCCTGGATGATCAGCGCCGGTACTTTAAGCGCGGCGAAAGCTCCGGCGGGGTCCTGGCGAAACAGCGAGATCAGGTAGGGCTGGACGCTGGGGCGAAAAATGAATTGCAACTGCGCCGGCACGTTCCCGTCCGGACGGCCCGCCTTGAGGCTGTCGAGCAGTTCGTTACTGCGCAGCATCAAGGGTGGCGGCAGGCGCTGGCTCAGTTGTTGGCGCAGCACCTGATCGATCGGCCGAGCGCTGCCGGACAGCGAAATCACCGCCGCCGCATGGGCCTGGGGCGCGGCGAGGCTGGCAATCAGCGCGCCTTCGCTGTGGCCCAGCAGAATCAACGGGCCCATCCGCGGGTCGGCGGCGAGTTTGCGGCTCCAGGCCACGGCATCGGCCACGTAGGCTTCGACGCTCAAGTTGCGTTCGTCCGGCGTTGCGGCAAGGCTGGCGGCCACGCCGCGTTTGTCGTAACGCACGCTGGCGATGTTGTGCCTGGCCAGTACCCAGGCCAGGCGCTTGAGACTGTCGTTGCGACCGCCCTCGGGGTTGTTTCCGTCACGATCCGTAGGACCCGACCCGGAAATGATCAGGACAACCGGCACCGGCGTGTCGGACTTGGGCAACAACAACGAGCCGAACAGCTCACCGTTGCCCGTGTCGAGGCTGATGGGACGTTGTAATACCACGGCCTGGGCCAGGCCGGAAAAGAGGGTAAGGCACACGACAAGCAGCTTTAACATCATCAAGCCATCAGTTGCGAAGGTGCCGTTTGGACTGGCGGCCACCGATAAGGTTCGAGGATGAACTAAGCCGGGAGCCTGCGTATACTGGCGGCCATTACGAATCGGCGATTTTTCGGAGCTCCCTGCATGTCCGGCAATACCTACGGCAAGCTGTTCACTGTCACCACCGCGGGCGAAAGCCATGGCCCGGCGTTGGTCGCCATTGTCGACGGCTGCCCGCCGGGCCTGGAGATTTCCCTGGAGGACCTGCAGCGTGACCTGGACCGCCGCAAGCCCGGCACCAGCCGCCACACCACCCAGCGCCAGGAAGCCGACGAAGTCGAAATCCTGTCCGGTGTGTTCCAAGGCCGTACCACTGGCTGTGCCATCGGCCTGCTGATCCGCAACACCGACCAGAAGTCCAAGGACTACTCGGCCATCAAGGACCTGTTCCGGCCGGCCCACGCCGACTACACCTATCACCACAAGTACGGTGAGCGCGACTACCGTGGCGGTGGCCGCAGTTCGGCCCGGGAAACCGCCATGCGTGTGGCGGCCGGAGCGATTGCCAAGAAGTACCTGGCCAGCCAGGGCATCGTGATTCGCGGCTACATGAGCCAGCTTGGCCCCATCGAAATTCCGTTCAAGACTTGGGATTCGGTAGAGCAGAACGCCTTTTTCTGTCCCGATCCGGACAAGGTGCCGGAGCTCGAGGCCTACATGGACCAGTTGCGCCGTGACCAGGATTCGGTCGGCGCGAAGATTACCGTCGTGGCCGAGGGTGTGATGCCGGGGCTCGGCGAGCCGATCTTCGACCGCCTCGACGCCGAACTGGCCCACGCGCTGATGAGCATCAACGCGGTGAAAGGCGTGGAAATCGGCGCCGGTTTCGCCTGTGTTTCCCAGCGCGGGACCGAGCACCGTGACGAACTGACCCCCGAAGGTTTCCTGAGCAACAACGCCGGTGGCATTCTCGGCGGAATTTCCTCGGGTCAGCCGATCGTGGCGCACCTGGCCCTCAAGCCCACGTCCAGCATCACCACGCCGGGTCGTTCCATCGACATCCACGGCAACCCGGTGGAAGTCATCACCAAAGGCCGCCACGACCCGTGCGTCGGCATCCGCGCCACGCCGATTGCCGAGGCGATGATGGCGATCGTGCTGATGGATCACCTGTTGCGCCACCGTGGCCAGAACGCCGATGTGCGGGTCACCACCCCGGCGCTGGGTCAGCTTTGATGGCTGACTGGCCGAGCGCCGTGGCCTGACGGGCATGGCGGCACTGCCGTACTGGCGGCTCTCCAGTTTCTACCTGTTCTATTTCGCGTTGCTCGGATCGACGGCGCCGTTCCTGGCGCTGTATTTCGATCACCTGGGGTTCAATGCGGCGCGCATCGGCGAGCTGGTGGCGATCCCCATGCTGATGCGTTGCGTGGCGCCGAACATCTGGGGTTGGCTGGGGGATTACACCGGCCAGCGCCTGGCGATCGTGCGTTTTGGTGCGATCTGTACGCTGCTGACTTTTTCGCTGATTTTCATCGACAAGAGCTACGCCTGGCTGGCCATGGTCATGGCATTGCATGCTTTCTTCTGGCATGCCGTGCTACCGCAGTTCGAAGTCATCACCCTGGCTCATTTGAGTGGGCAAGCGTCGCGCTACAGCCAGATTCGCCTGTGGGGCTCCATCGGCTTCATCATCACAGTGGTCGCGCTTGGGCGGTTGTTCGAATGGCTGAGCCTGGACATCTACCCGGTGGCGCTGGTGCTGATCATGAGCGGTATTGTGCTCGCCAGTTTCTGGGTGCCCAACGCCCAGCCGATGCAAGGGCCGCGCGTGGCAGGAGATGGCTTTTTGCGCCAGCTGTGCAACCCGGGCGTGCTCGCGTTTTATGTCTGTGTCGGCCTGATGCAGGTGAGCCATGGACCGTACTACACCTTCCTGACCTTGCACTTGGAACACTTGGGCTACAGCCGGGGCTTGATCGGTGTGCTCTGGGCCGTTGGCGTGGTTGCTGAAGTCCTGATATTCCTGTTGATGAGCCGGATCCTGGCGCGATTTTCCGTGCGCCGGGTGCTGTTGGCGAGCTTCCTGCTGGCGGCATTGCGCTGGTTGCTGCTGGGGTCTTTGGCCGAATTCCTCTGGGTGCTGCTGTTTGCCCAGGTTCTGCACGCCGCCACCTTCGGCAGCTTCCACGCCGCCGCCATTCATTTCGTGCAACGTAGTTTCGGCCCACGCCAGCAAGGTCAGGGCCAGGCGTTGTACGCGGCGCTGGCCGGAACGGGCGGGGCGTTGGGCGCGTTGTATTCCGGCTACAGCTGGACTGCCCTGGGTGCCGGTTGGACATTCAACATCGCCAGCCTCGCGGCCTTTGCGGCAGCCGTTCTCATTGCCGTACGCATGCAAGAAGACAGGCCATGAGCCTTCGAACCGTTAATTTGCTGGAGCCATTGTCATGAGCAGCCTGTCCGTTTATCACGTCTCAAGTCCTGAGATCCCGAACAAGGTGTTGACGCATTTCGAGGACATCGTCGCGACCCTGGCTGAAAAAGGCATTCGCTTCGATCGCTGGCAACCCACGACGAAACTCGAGGTCGGTGCCAGCCAGACTGAGGTCATCGCGGGCTACCAGGTCCAGATCGACGCATTCAAGGCCGAGCGCGGCGATGTCTCGGTGGATCTGATCAGCCTCGACAGTGACTATCCGCAAAAAGCCGAACTGCGCGCCAGATGTCTGAAGGAGCATCGCTATGCCGGGGAAGAGACGCGGTTCTTCGTCTCGGGGCGTGGCTTGTTCAGCCTGCACCTGGGGGACTACGTGTATGCGGTCCTGTGTGAAAAGAACGACCTGATCACCCTGCCGGCCGGTACACCACACTGGTTCGACGCGGGCGAACACCCGCACTTCGTGGCGATTCGCTTGCGCGGCGATTCCAGGGGGTGGGAAGAGACGTTCACCGGCGATGAAATCGCCAGCCAGTTCCCGAATTTAGAAGACTAAAACCTGTGAGAGCGAGCAGGCTCGCTCCCACCGGTCACTGTTTCCGATCTGTTCACGCGCTGTGGTAGGTCGGCAACGCGAAGCGATGCTGACTCTGCAACAGGGTGATCTGTGGCAGCTCGCTGGCCTGTTCGGCCAGGTCACGACGGATTGCGCTGATGGCCCAGGACAACTGGTCCCCGGCGTGCAACTGAGCGTAGGAAATCGTGCGTTTGAACAGTTTGCCTTCGCTGTTGCGCAGGGTCAGCAGAATGCCGCCATCCGGGCGTGCCTGTGTGGTGACTTCATAGTTGGAAAACAGGGATGCAAATTTTTCTTGAATCATATTCATGTGACTGCTCCATGGTGTGGCAAACCGTGGAGAAGCTGTTGCAGCGTCTGTGCCATCCTGTGGCTGGCTTTAAAACTCTTTAAAAACAATAGGTTATAAAACTTCCCATTTTTCGCTTTCGTGCATCTTGCATGAATGGCCATCGTGCATCCTGCATTTTGCGTGGTCTCGCAATTATTTTTGGAACCAAATGAGCCTCCGGCGCTCACGCTTCGCCTGCGCCGAGCAATGGATACAAAACATTGCAAAAACCGCATGTACAGCGCCGGAATCCCTGGCGTACTTTCGAGCGCAAATCACTTCAATCCGATGCCAAGAACCGAGGCCCGCGAGGTCGAACGGGGAGTTTCATGAGTCGTACACCCAGCGACGCCATTACCTGGGGCATGATGCTGCGCAAGCTGCCCACCCTTGCCAGGGCCATTCCCCGGATCGTCAAGGGCCTGAAGCTTGCCAACGTGCGGGATCCGGCCCAGCCGTGTGGCCTGGGGTGGTGTTTCGAACAAGCCGCGCAACGCAATCCCCGGGGGCCGGCATTGTTGTGGGGTGACCTGTCCCTGAGCTATACGCAGGTCAACGAGCAGGCCAATCGCATGGCCCACTACTTCTTGGCGCAGGGGATCGGCAAGGGTGATTGCGTTGCTGTTTTCCTGGAAAACCGTCCGCAACTGCTGGTGACGGTGCTGGCCGTGGCGAAGGTCGGCGCCGTCAGTGCCATGGTCAATACCTCGCAGACGGGGGATGCATTGGTGCACAGCCTGGCGCTGGTCGCGCCAGTCGCGGTGGTGGTGGGGGATGAGCGCGTCCCGGCCTACAACGACGTGCGAAGCCGAACCGCACTGTCGAGCGCTCGCACCTGGTGGGTCGCGGATGAACAAAACACAGGAATTCCCGAGGGATTCGTCGACCTGATGGGCAACAGCCAGGGCTATCCGGGCGACAACCCGTCCAGCAGCCGCCAAGTGTTTTTCAACGATCCCTGTTTTTACCTCTACACCTCGGGCACCACCGGGTTGCCCAAGGCCGGCGTGTTCCGCCATGGTCGCTGGATGCGAACCTCCACCAGTTTTGGCTTGATCGCCCTGGACATGCAGCCGCACGACATTCTCTATTGCACCTTGCCGCTGTACCACGCCACAGGCCTGTGTGTCTGTTGGGGAGCGGCGATTTGCGGTGCCTCGGGGTTCGCCATCCGGCGCAAGTTCAGCGCCAGTCAGTTCTGGAGCGATGTACGCCATTATCGGGCGACCACCCTGGGGTATGTCGGTGAGTTGTGTCGCTATCTGGTGGATCAGCCCGCCAGTGTCGAAGACCGTCGGCATGAAGTCAGCAAGATGATTGGCAACGGCCTGCGTCCAGGCGCCTGGTCGGCCTTCAAGACGCGTTTCGGCATTGAGCATATCTGCGAGTTGTATGCCGCCAGCGATGGCAACATCGGTTTTACCAACGTACTGAATTTCGACAATACCGTCGGTTTTTCCCTGATGGGCTGGGAACTGGTGCGTTACGATCACGACAGCGGGACGCCGTTGCGCAACCTGCAAGGGCGCATGCAAAAGGTGCCCAAGGGGCAACCGGGCCTTTTGCTGGCGAGGATCGACGACAAGGCGCCCCTGGACGGCTATACCGATCCGGCCAAGACCGAGAAAACCGTCTACCGGGACGTCTTCGTGCCCGGCGACCGTTATTTCAACACCGGTGACCTGCTGCGCAATATCGGATTTGGGCATGGACAGTTCGTCGACCGCCTGGGCGACACGTTCCGTTGGAAAGGTGAAAACGTCTCCACCACGGAAGTCGAGAATGTCCTGCTGCAGCATCCGCAGGTAGCCGAGGCTGTGGCCTATGGTGTGGAAATCGCCGGTACCAACGGGCGCGCCGGCATGGCCGCGATCACCCCGGCCGAATCCCTGGCGACCCTGGATTTCAGCGAGTTGCTCCAGTTCCTGCAAGGTCGATTGCCACCCTATGCGGTACCGCTGTTCCTGCGCATCAAAGTGAAGATGGACACCACTGGCACCTTCAAGTATCAGAAGACTCGCCTGCGCAGCGAAGCGTTCGACCCTTGCGTCACGGGCGAGGAGCCGGTCTATGCCTGGTTGCCCGGCACCGGAACCTACGTGCGTGTCGACCGGCAGTTGGCGACGCAGATCCAGGGTGGGCAATACCGCTATTGATTCTGGCTATGGCCAGTACAAGGAAAAAGAGGATGACAGGGCATGAGTCCCCCCGGAAACTAGCGGCTTTGCAAAGACCTGAATGGAGTGTTCTCATGCCCGATACAAGCCGCCAGATGACCCCGGAAGAGGCTGCGGAATTTGCCGAGCAGGTATTCAACGTGGCACGCCAGGGCGACGCCGCCATGATGGCCGCGTTGTTGAGCAAAGGCCTGCCGCCCAACCTGCGCAACCACAAGGGCGATACCTTGTTGATGCTGGCCGCTTATCACGGGCACGTGGATACGGTGAAAGTGTTGCTGGAGCACAAGGCCGATCCGGAAATACGCAACGACAATGGCCAGAGCCCGATTGCCGGCGCGGCCTTCAAGGGCGATCTGGCTGTTGTCACGGCATTGGTGGAGGGCGGCGCCCAGGTGGAAGGCGCTTCCTTCGATGGTCGAACGGCGTTGATGATGGCGGCGATGTTCAACCGGGTGCAGATCGTCGATTACTTGATCAGCAAAGGGGCGGACCCGAAAGCCAAGGACGCCAATGGTGCCTCGGCCCTCGATGCGGCCCGGACCATGGGTGCGGTGGATACCACGGCGCAGTTGGAAAAGCTGATCGGCTGAACCGCCATCGTTCGTTTGGCATCGGTTGTGGGAGCCAGCTTCGCCCCCACAACCTGATCCCCTCGCGAATGGGGTATCCTGCGCGGCTTAACTCTCATCGCCACAGGATTCACCATGAAAGCCGCACTCGTCGAACTCATCAGCAAAATCAGCTCCGGTTGCCTGGGCGATGCCGACATCGAGAGGATTGCGGACGAAGCGGCCCAGGCTTATGCCGATCCGGTCGCATTTCTGGCAGCCAATCCGGATATCAATTATGACGACACCTTTCCGATTCCATTGGGCGAGTGGGTCGTGGTGGGCAGCCTGCCGGACACTGTGCTGTTCCAGGCCGACACCTATGTGCAATTGTTCGAACAAATCCTCGCTTCGTTCGGCCCCGGCGTGGCGTTCAACCTCAAGCCCAAGCAACTGGCAAAGACTGAGCCACTCACCGCGCTCAATCGCATCCAGATCCAGATGAGCAGCCTGAACAAGGAAAACGGCGGCTACGTGCTGATGAACTTCAGCCAGTTGCTCGACGATGAATTGCAGATGGTGTTGGTGTACGGCAACGATGTGCCGCGTGTCCTGGAACTCTGTGCCGAGGTCGGCATTGCTGCCGCGCCGGCCCTGGAAGCGCTGAAGGTCGCGGTTCACGTTTGAGCAAGAAAACGGAACCCTCGTTGGGGCGCCGCTATCCTAAGAGTGCATGCCACCATTCGGGAGCGACACCATGGGTTCTACCTTCAACGGCCTGATAGGCCTGATCATCCTGGCGCTCGATATCTGGGCGATTATCAATGTGCTCAAGAGCGGCGCCGGAACCGGGGCGAAAGTGCTGTGGGTGCTGTTGATCCTGCTGTTGCCGGTGCTGGGACTGATCATCTGGGCAATCGCCGGGCCGCGAGGCAACGTACGGGTCTGACCACTTCCTGAAACGGCCCGGCGGCTTGCGCGCCGCCGGGCTCCATATTTTCAGGCTGTCGCCAGAGAGTGTTGGCGCGAAGTGCCCAAAAAGCGCAGCAAGGCCAGCAGCGGGAAGGCACTGCCGACGATCACCACCCACAGCCAGCCACCGTGCTCATAGACGGCACTGGCAATCGATGAACCGAAGGCGCCGCCGACGAAGATGCTGGTCATGTACAGCGCGTTGAGGCGGCTGCGGCTTTTGGCATCGAGGGCATAGATGGTGCGCTGGCCCAGGACCATGTTCATCTGTACGCAGAAATCCAATACCACGCCCGTGACCGCCAGGCCAATGACGCTGTAGAGCGGATGGATGAACGCGGGCAGAAAACTCAGGCTGGCAAAGAGCATCGCCAGCAGTGAAGCGATACGGGTGTGTCCGGCATCCGCCAACCGACCGGCAATGGGCGCGGCAATGGCCCCGATGGCGCCAACCAGGGCAAACAACGCGATCTCGGTCTGGCTCAGGCCATGGTTGCGCGCCAGCTCCAGGGGCACGGCCGTCCAGAACAGGCTGAAGGTGGCGAACATGCAGGCCTGGTAAAAGGCCCGCTGGCGCAGCAGAGGTTGCTGGCGCAGAAGGGTGCCGAGGGAACCCAGCAATTGTCCATAGCTGGCGCTGTGATCAGGCTGCCGCTTGGGCACGGTGAACGCCAGGATGATGCTGATGGCCGCCATCAGGGCCGCCGCGCTCATGAACATAGCCCTCCAGCCGAAATGATCGGCGACGACGCTGGACACCGGCCGCGCCAGCAGAATTCCCAGCAGCAATCCCCCCATGATTCCACCGACCACCCGGCCCCGGGATGCTTCCGGCGCGAGATGCGCGGCCAAGGGAATGAGGACTTGCACGGAAACCGAACTGAATCCCACCAGCAGCGACACCAGCAGGAACACGTTCGGCTGCTCGGTGAAGGCGGCCCCCAGCAGGCTGGCAATTGCCACCACCGTCGTGAGAATCATCAGCCGACGGTTTTCCAGCAAGTCCCCCAGCGGAACCAGAAAAAACAGGCCCAAGGCATAACCGATCTGGGTCAGCGAAACGATCAGGCTGGCCATGGTGCTGGTCAGGCCGACATCGGGGGCGATCAGTTCGATGATGGGCTGGGCGTAGTAGATGTTGGCAACGATGGCACCGCAGCAGAAGGCAAACAGCAGAACCATGCCTCGGGTGAGGGCGGGTGGATGAGCACTCATGGCAATCTCGACAGCAGGGAAAGGATGGTCGTGAGGCTAAAGAGTTGTGCGGCTCTGGAACAGGCTTTGTGGCTGATATTAGTCATGCTTGCGATTGATCTTCGAGGCAGAGCATGGCTCCCAATGAGTCAGGGCATGAGCCTGTGGGAGCGGAGCAAACCTGTGGGAGCAAGGCTTGCCCGCGATGAACGATAACGCATAAACCGCGTCGTCCGCATCGCCAGCAAGCTGTGCTCCCACAGAGAGTTTGCAAGCCTTGCTCCCACAGGTTTGCTCCCACCGTTTTGTTACTGCCCGCTGTAGATCTGGTCGAAAACCCCACCGTCATTGAAGTGAGTCTTCTGCACCGTGCGCCAGTCTCCGAAAGTTTTTTCCACCGACAGGAAATCCACTTTCGGGAATCGGTCGGTGTATTTGGCCAGGACGGCCGGATCCCGTGGACGCAGATAGTTGGCAGCCGCGATTTCCTGGCCCTCGGGCGACCACAGGTACTTGAGATACGCCTCGGCAGCCTCGCGGGAGCCTTTTTTCTCGACGACCTTGTCCACCACGCTCACCGGCGGTTCGGCTTCGGCGGACACGCTTGGGTAGACCACTTCGAACTGATCGCGGCCGAACTCCCGAGCAATCATCTCGGCTTCGTTTTCAAAGGTCACCAGCACATCGCCGATCTGGTTGGTCATGAAGGTCGTGGTCGCTGCGCGACCGCCGGTGTCCAGGACCGGGGCCTGCTTGAACAGCTTGCCGACGAAGTCCTTGGCCTTGGTTTCATCGCCGCCGTTCTTGAGCACATAACCCCAGGCCGACAGATAAGTGTAGCGACCGTTGCCGGACGTTTTCGGGTTCGGCACGATCACCTGGACGCCATCCTTGAGCAGGTCGGGCCAGTCTTTCAGGGCCTTGGGGTTACCTTTGCGCACGATGAACACCGTGGCCGAGGTGAACGGGGCGCTGTTATTCGGCAGGCGGGTGACCCAGTTGTCCGGCACCAGTTTGCCGTTGTCCGCCAGGGCATTGATGTCGGTGGCCATGTTCATGGTGATGACATCCGCCGGCAGGCCGTCGATCACTGAGCGTGCCTGCTTGCTGGAGCCGCCGAAGGACATCTGCACAGTGATGTTTTCGTTGTGCTCGGCCTGCCAGTGCTTCTGGAAGGCTGCGTTGTAATCCTTGTAGAAATCGCGCATCACGTCGTAAGAAACGTTCAGCAAGGTCGGGGCGGCGTGGGCCAAGCTGCCGAAAGTCAGGCCGGCGGCGAGAAGGGTGGCGCCAAAGAGATTCTTCACTGCGAATTCCTTTTTATCGAAAGGGGGTCCGGGCAACCGGCTGACACTAGCGACTAGCCGATAGACCTTCAAGCATCAAAAAGTGCTTTGCTTATTCCAGTTTCTTGAACAACGCATTGCCGCAGCGGGAGCAGAATGCCGCACCGTGCTCGTGATTGTTTTTGCTGCACACCGGGCAATCATGCTTGAGCTGGTCACCGCGCATGGCCGTGGCCAATTCGGCTGTAAAGATACCGGTCGGCACGGCGATGATCGAGTAACCGGTGATCATCACCAGTGAGGAGATCACCTGGCCCAACGGGGTCTTGGGCACAATGTCGCCGAAGCCTACCGTGGTCAAGGTCACGATGGCCCAGTAGATACCCTTGGGAATGCTGGTGAAACCATGCTCGGGCCCTTCGATCACATACATCAGCGTGCCGAACACGGTCACCAGCGTCGAGACGCTGACCAGGAATACGATGATCTTCTGCTTGCTGCCGCGCAGCGCCGACATCAGGTAGTTGGCCTGCTTGAGGTAGGGGCTGAGCTTGAGCACCCGGAAAATCCGCAGCATGCGGATGATCCGGATGATCAGCAGGTACTGGGCATCGCTGTAATACAAAGCCAGGATTCCGGGCACGATCGCCAACAGGTCTACCAGACCGTAGAAACTGAACGCATAGCGCAGGGGCTGGGGAGAGCAGTACAGGCGCAAGCCATATTCAACGAGAAAAATGAGGGTGAAGCCCCATTCGATATAGGCCAGCAGCGCCGCGTAGTTCTTGTGCACGGTGTCGATGCTGTCGAGCATCACCGTCACGAGGCTGGCGAGGATGATCAATAGCAATGCGCTGTCGAAGCGCCGGCCGGCCACGGTGTCGGTCTGGAAAATTATAATGTAGAGGCGTTCACGCCAATTGTTGCTGCTGTCCATAACCTTCGCTCGAGTCAGAATCAGCGAAGCCTAGGTCGATTGTCTCGCAGAGTGCAAGGTGTGGCGTCGAGACGGATCTGGCGCCAGGTCCGAACCGTGGCGCGAACCAGCCAGCAGGCGAGGATAAACGGGGCGGTCAGCGGCGCCAGGCCGAGGGCGGCAAAGCCCGGCGCAAGCAGTAGTGCCAGAACGATTCCCGCCAGCGGCAACCAGGGCTGCTCTCGCTGTTGGCTGAAGGCCAACGCCACCAGCGCGCAGTTGTATCCGCCGAGTCCCAGCAAGGCTTGCTCGCTGTCGTGGTGCAGCCAGACAAATACAAAACCGGCCGCAGATCCGAACAGTGCCCAGCCGGCGGCGCGACGGTCCGCAACCAGCAGGCCAGCCGCAATCAGCGCGCCCGCCAGCGGGTGGTCGAGAAACATCACTTGGCCCAGTCCTTTCAACGGGGCGGTCAGCAGATTGAGCAGCGTCACATCAACCGGCACGGACAGCGGAAGCGTTGGGGCGAGACTCAGCAGGCACCAACCGAGCCCTACGAAGGGCGCGGTGTAGGGGGGCAGGCAGTGCGGAGCCCGAGTGTGATGTAGCCACTGTTGGGTCAGCATCGCGCTGAGCCCGCCGCCGGCAATGATCAAGGGCGGTAACAGGACCGACCAGGGCAACGCAAGGCTCAGCAGTAGGCCCAGCAGGACGCCGTTGTAGCTGAACAGGCCGGCCTGTCGATCGGCCTTGGCGTAGCCGCGCCGTTGAGCGGTGAGCAACCCGGCCACACCGCCCAGCAATGCGCCGCCGAACAGGGACGGCGCCGTGAGCAGGATCGCCAACAGGCACAGCAGGCCGCACAACGGATGGCGCTGGAGAAAGATCTGGCTGAAGCCGTTGAGCAGGGCGGTGGCCCAGTCGGGGCAGGGGGTGTTTTGCATGTTTTGTGTGTCTGGTGAACCGGGTTGACCCTTTCGCGAGCAAGCCCGCTCCCACAGGGGCTTTGTGACGCCGCAAGTCCAATGTGGGAGCGGGCTTGCTCGCGAAGAGGCCGGAACAGGCGCTAAATCAACGTCTCGATACGCAACGAGTTGGTCGACCCCGGTTTGCCAAACGGCACGCCCGCCGTGATCAGCAGGGTGTCGCCGCGCTGGGCCATGCCTTGCGCTTGGGCGATTTCCAGCGCGGTGGAACAGACTTCGTCCACCTGCCGCAGTCGATCATTGACCACCGAGTGCACGCCCCAGGCCACCGTCAAGCGCCGCGCTGCTTGAATGTTCGGCGTGAGATTGAGAATCGGCACGGTGGGCCGCTCCCTCGCCGCCCGCAGGCTGGAACTGCCCGACTCGCTGTAGTTCACCAGCACTGCCACCGGCAGGACGTTGCTGATACGGCGGATCGCGCAACTGATGGCGTCCGACACCGTGGCCTCGGCTTTCGGTCGGCTGACATCCAGTTGTGCCTGGTAGTCCGGGCCGTTTTCCACTTGGCGGATGATCTTGCTCATCATCTGCACGGCTTCCAGCGGATACTCACCCGAAGCCGTTTCCGCCGACAGCATCACCGCATCCGCGCCTTCGGCCACGGCGTTGGCAACGTCGGTGACCTCGGCCCGGGTGGGCGCCGGGGAGAAGCGCATCGACTCCAGCATTTGCGTGGCCACCACCACCGGTTTGCCGAGGGCGCGGCAGGTGCCGATGATGCGCTGCTGGATCTGCGGCACGCTTTCGGCCGGGACTTCGACGCCCAGGTCGCCGCGGGCAACCATGATCGCGTCGCTCAACTCGGCGATTTCCCGTAATTGGGTGACCGCTGAAGGTTTCTCGATCTTCGCCATCAGGAACGCCTTGTCGCCGATCAAGGCGCGGGCTTCGCGGATGTCCTCGGGGCGCTGCACGAACGACAGGGCCACCCAGTCCACGCCCAATTCCAGGCCGAAGCTCAGGTCACAGCGGTCCTTGGCCGTCAGCGGGCTCAGGTCGAGTACGGCCTGGGGCACGTTCACGCCTTTGCGGTCTGACAGCTCGCCTGCGTTGAGCACCTCGGTGTCGATGGCATCCGCATGCCGGGCGATGACGCGCAGACGCAGCTTGCCGTCATCCAGCAGCAAGTCCATGCCCGGCTCCAGGGCCGCGATGATCTCCGGATGGGGCAGGTTAGCGCGGCGTTGATCGCCGGGCGTGGTATCCAGGTCCAGGCGGAACGCTTGGCCGCGATGCAGTTGCACCTTGCCCTGGACGAAGCGACCGACTCGCAGTTTCGGGCCTTGCAGGTCCATGAGGATGCCCAGCGGATAGTTGAGCTGCTGTTCGACCTCACGAATCCAGCGGTAACGCCTGGCGTGGTCGGCATGCTCGCCGTGACTGAAGTTCAGGCGGAAGATGTTAACGCCGGCCTCCACCAGTTCGCGGATGTCGTCCTTGCCACGGGTCGCGGGGCCGAGGGTGGCGAGGATCTTGACCTTTTTGTCAGGCGTCATGGGTGGGGTTCTCGAGAATCAGAATGGCGCGCAAGTCGTTGACGTTGGTGCGGGTCGGCTCGGTGACGATCAGCGCGTCCAGTGCGGCGAAGTAGCCATAGCCATTGTTGTTATCCAGCTCGTCGCTGGCGTTCAGGCCCAGCTCGGCGGCGCGCTGGTAGCTGTCCGGGGTCATGATGGCCCCGGCGTTATCTTCGGAGCCGTCGATGCCGTCCGTGTCTCCGGCCAGCGCGTAGATGCCGGGGTGGCCCTTGAGGTTGTCGGTCAGGCTCAGCAGGAACTCGGCATTGCGGCCACCGCGACCGTTACCGCGCACAGTGACCGTGGTTTCTCCACCGGAGAGGATCACGCACGGCGCTGCCAGGGGCTGGCCATGCTGGACGATTTGCCGGGCGATGCCGGCGTGGACTTTCGCCACTTCCCGCGATTCACCTTCCAGGTCGCCGAGGATCAACGGGCTGAAACCGGCCTGGCGAGCCCTCACCGCGGCGGCCTCCAGCGATTGCTGGGGTCGGGCGATCAGTTGGAAGTGGCTGCGGGCCAGGCTCGGGTCGCCGGGCTTGACGGTTTCCGATTCAGGACGCAGCAGCCAGTGGCGCACCGAGGCCGGGACTTCGATGTCGTAGCGCTTGAGGATCGCCAGTGCTTCGGCCGATGTGCTGGGGTCCGCCACGGTAGGACCGGAGGCGATAACCGTGGCGAGGTCGCCCGGTACGTCGGAAATCGCGTAGGTGTAGACTGTCGCCGGCCAGCAGGCCTTGGCCAGGCGGCCGCCCTTGATGGCCGATAGATGCTTGCGCACGCAATTCATCTCACCAATGGTGGCGCCGGACTTGAGCAGGGCTTTGTTGATCGACTGTTTGTCGGCCAGCGTGATGCCGGCGGCCGGCAGCGCCAGCAAAGCCGAGCCGCCTCCGGACAGCAGGAAGATCACCCGGTCGTCTTCATTCAGATTGCTGACCAATTCCAGCACCCGCCCAGCCACCGCCAGCCCTGCGGCGTCGGGCACCGGGTGGGCGGCTTCCACCACCTCGATTTTCTGGCAGGGCGCGCCATGGCCGTAGCGGGTTACCACCAGGCCGGTGACTTCACCCTGCCAGCAACGCTCGACCACCTGCGCCATCGCGGCGGCGGCCTTGCCGGCACCGATGACGATGACCCGGCCGCTGCGGTCGGCGGGCAGGTACTGTTCGAGGACGTGCTGCGGATGCGCCGCGTCGATGGCTGTGGCAAACAGCTCGCGGAGCAGTTGTTGCGGATCGACCGACATGGCGGGCTCCCGTTCTTATTATTTGAATTCAACGCAGAACCCATGTGGGAGCGGGCTTGCTCGCGAAAGCGGTGTGTCAGTCACACATATGCCGTCTGATACAACGCCTTCGCGAGCAAGCCCGCTCCCACAGGGTTTTATGGTGGTTCAGTTATCCCGGATCGAGAAGTTGGCCATATGCTCCAACCCCTTGATCAACGCCGAGTGATCCCAGTTGCTGCCACCCATCGCTGCGCAGGTGCTGAATACCTGCTGGGCACCGGCGGTGTTGGGCAGGTTGATGTTCAGTTCCCTGGCGCCTTGCAGGGCCAGGTTCAGGTCCTTCTGGTGCAGGCTGATGCGGAAGCCCGGGTCGAAGGTGCCCTTGATCATGCGTTCGCCGTGCACTTCGAGGATCTTCGACGAGGCGAAACCACCCATCAGCGCTTCGCGGACCTTGGCCGGGTCGGCGCCGTTTTTCGAGGCGAAGAGCAGGGCTTCGGCCACGGCCTGGATGTTCAGCGCTACGATGATCTGGTTGGCGACCTTGGCGGTCTGGCCATCGCCGTTGCCGCCCACCAGGGTGATGTTCTTGCCCATGGCCTGGAACAGCGGCAGGGCGCGTTCGAATGCAGTGCTGTCGCCGCCGACCATGATGCTCAGGGTCGCGGCCTTGGCGCCGACTTCACCGCCGGACACCGGGGCGTCGAGGTATTGCGCGCCTTTTTCGTTGATCTTCGCCGCGAACGCCTTGGTGGCGGTGGGGGAGATCGAACTCATGTCGATCACCACCTTGCCCGCGCCGACACCGGCCGCCACGCCATCGGCACGAAACAACACGTCGTCGACCTGGGGGGTGTCCGGAACCATGACGATGATGAACTCGGCTTCCTGGGCAACTTCTTTCGGGTTGGCCAGGGCCACCGCGCCGCCGGCCAGCAGATCATCCGGAGCCTGGTCGTGGTGCTGGGACAGGAACAGGCTGTGCCCGGCCTTTTGCAGGTTCAGTGCCATGGGGTGACCCATGATGCCGGTGCCGATGAATCCGATTTTAGCCATTGGAAAATCCTCTTGTATTTGTCATTGCTTCAGGCAAATGGATAACTGCTTTTCTGTGGGAGCGGGCTTGCTCGCGAAAGCGGTGCGTCAGTCAATACTTCAGCGACAGGCAGATTGCTTTCGCGAGCAAGCCCGCTCTCACAAGCGTTCTATGTCAGATCGCGTTATGGGTTTTCAGCCAGTCCAATCCCGCTTCGGTCGTGGTCAATGGCTTGTATTCGCAGCCGACCCAGCCCTGGTAGCCGATGCGGTCCAGGTGTTCGAACAGAAAGCGATAGTTGATCTCGCCCGTGCCCGGCTCGTGGCGGCCCGGGTTGTCCGCCAGTTGCACATGGTTGATCTCGGCCAGGTGAGATTGCAGCGTGCGGGCCAGGTCGCCTTCCATGATTTGCATGTGGTAGATGTCGTATTGCAGGAACAGATTGGTGTTGCCGACCTGCTCGCGGATCGACAGGGCCTGGGCTGTGTTGTTCAGGTAGAAGCCGGGGATGTCGCGGGTGTTGATGGCTTCCATCACCAACTTGATGTCCGCCGCTTGCAGCTTTTCGGCCGCGTACTTGAGGTTGGCGACGAAGGTTTTCTCCACCAGGGCTTCGTTACAGTTCTGCGGGCGAATCCCGGACAGGCAGTTGACCTGAGTATTGCCCAGTACCTTGGCATAGGCGATCGCCAGGTCGACGCCGGCGCGAAACTCCTCGACCCGGTCCGGCAGGCAGGCGATACCGCGCTCGCCCTTGGCCCAATCGCCGGCGGGCAGGTTGAACAGCACCTGGGTCAGGCCATTGGCATCGAGCAGGGCCTTGAGTTCGGCGGAGCTGTAGTCGTAGGGGAACAGGTATTCCACACCCGTGAAACCGGCCTTGGCGGCCGCTTCGAAACGGGCGAGGAAATCCTGTTCGGTGAAGAGCATGGACAGGTTGGCTGCGAAACGGGGCATGGTGGTCTCCTGTGGATAATTGGCAAGTCCCCTATGGGAGATGTCAGCAGTCAGTCAAGCAACGAAATAGCCGTCGGCGCGTCGTTGCCCACCAACGCCAAGTCTTCGAATTCGTTGACGGCGTTGATTTCGGTGCCCATGGAAATGTTAGTCACCCGCTCCAGAATGATCTCGACAATGACCGGCACCCTGAACTCCTCGATCATTTCCTGGGCCTTGCGCAACGCCGGTTGGATACCGGACGGTTCGAACACCCGCAGCGCCTTGCAGCCCAGGCCCTCGGCGACGGCGATGTGGTCCACACCGTAGCCGTTGAGTTCCGGGGCGTTGAGGTTGTCGAAGGACAGCTGCACGCAGTAGTCCATGTCGAACCCGCGCTGGGCCTGGCGGATCAGCCCGAGGTAGGAGTTGTTCACTACGACATGGATATAGGGAAGCTTGAACTGTGCGCCCACCGCCAGCTCTTCGATCATGAACTGGAAGTCATAGTCACCCGACAGCGCCACGACCTTGCGATTCGGATCGGCCTTGACCACCCCCAGCGCGGCCGGAATGGTCCAGCCCAGGGGGCCGGCCTGGCCGCAGTTGATCCAGTGGCGCGGCTTGTAGACGTGCAGGAATTGCGCCCCGGCGATCTGCGACAAACCGATGGTGCTGACGTAACAGGTGTCCTTGCCGAACACCTGGTTCATCTCTTCGTACACACGCTGTGGCTTGACCGGTACGTTGTCGAAATGCGTCTTGCGTTGCAGGCTGGCCTTGCGCTGTTGGCAGTCGCGCAACCAGGCGCTGCGATCCTTTAATTTGCCGGCGGCTTGCCATTCGCGAGCGACTTCGAGGAACACCGTCAATGCCGAAGCCGCGTCGGAAACGATGCCCAGGTCAGGCGTGAAGACGCGACCGATCTGGGTGGGTTCGATATCCACATGGATGAATGTGCGTCCCTCGGTGTAGACATCCACCGAGCCGGTGTGGCGGTTGGCCCAGCGATTGCCGACGCCCAGCACCAGATCCGACTTGAGCAGCGTGGCATTGCCATAGCGATGGGAGGTTTGCAGACCGACCATGCCGACCATCAACGGGTGGTCGTCCGGAATCGTGCCCCAACCCATCAGCGTCGGGATGACCGGGATTCCGGTCAGCTCAGCGAACTCCACCAGTAGTTCACTCGCATCAGCATTGATGATGCCGCCGCCAGCCACCAGCAGCGGACGCTCGGCCTGATTGAGCATCGCCAGGGCTTTTTCGATCTGCACACGGTTCGCTGCAGGTTTAGCCAGAGGCAACGGTTGGTATGCATCGATATCGAACTCGATCTCGGCCATCTGCACATCGAACGGCAAGTCGATCAGCACTGGGCCTGGGCGGCCGGAGCGCATCTCGTAGAAAGCCTTTTGGAACGCATAGGGCACCTGGCCGGGCTCCAGGACGGTGGTTGCCCACTTGGTGACCGGTTTGACGATGCTGGTGATATCCACTGCCTGGAAATCTTCCTTGTGCAGACGAGCGCGAGGGGCTTGCCCGGTGATGCACAGGATCGGGATCGAGTCGGCGGATGCGCTGTAGAGCCCGGTGACCATATCGGTGCCGGCAGGGCCCGAAGTGCCGATGCAGACGCCGATGTTGCCGGCCTTGGTGCGAGTGTAGCCCTCGGCCATGTGCGAGGCACCTTCAACGTGGCGAGCGAGGACGTGATCGATGCCGCCTACCTTTTGCAGGGCCGAGTACAGCGGGTTGATTGCGGCACCCGGAATACCGAAGGCAGTGTCCACGCCTTCACGGCGCATCACCAGGACGGCGGCTTCGATTGCTCTCATTTTGCTCATTTGTTTGTGCCTCTTGCGTGTTGTAATTGTATACAAGTTGCTTTGTGCTGGAGTTTATTCACGGTAACCAGTACAGGTCAATTCATTTCCTCAAGCACCTGTTTCATTCGGTCCGCAGGCCGATAGCGTGCGTCTTTTCGTCGATTTTGGCGTTTGGATGGTATCAATGTATACAAAAATTTATTTTATTGTGCTCTATTTTGTGTGTACGGTTCCCCTTGGATTGAAACAGAAAGGCTCTCCCATAACAAAAGAAGGACAGCACCCATGAGCGCTCTAACCTTGAAAGTCGCGGTCGACCTGACCGGCCAAGCCCTTGCCGCAGGCCGTGAAACCCACTGTGCACCGTTGACCGTCGCGGTTCTCGACAGGGGCGGTCACCTGATTGCCCTGCAACGCGAGGACGGAGCCAGCCTGCTGCGCCCACAGATCGCCATCGGCAAGGCCTGGGGCGCCATCGCCCTGGGCAAAGGCTCCCGCCTGCTCGCCCTCGACGCCCAGCAACGCCCGGCCTTCATCGCTGCCTTGAACAGCCTGGGGCAGGGCAGTGTCGTGCCGGCGCCGGGTGGGGTGTTGATCAGGGATCAGGACGGGACGGTGCTGGGCGCCGTGGGTATCAGTGGCGATACCTCGGATATTGATGAACAGGTGGCGATTCGGGCGGTGGAGGGGGTTGGGTTGGTGGCGGATGCGGGGTAGTTGTTTGATTTTGTGGTGAGCGACTGGCCTCTTCGCGAGCAAGCCTGTTCCCACATGTTCAGATACCTGACACAAAATGTCTGAACGCCGCAGACCCTCTGTGGGAGCGGGCTTGCTCGCGAAAGCAACCGACCAGACACATCCAGTCAAAGAGTCTGGAAACGATGCTGTATTCACAGCACTAGCCTTTCAAAACTTCATTGAAAGGAAGGCAATGCAATGCCTGGACGCTCAGCTTCACATCGCCTGCGTATCGGTCGATATGTAGAGCAGAATCGCATTTATCTACTGACGGACAATACGCGTATGCGTGAACCTGTCTTTCAAGACTATGGCCTAGGCAGAATCGTTATTCATCATTTCAAGGAGGTACAACGATAGGGCTTCGTAGACTCCCTGGCATTCGTCGTCATGCCTGACCATTTTCACTGGCTGATTCAGTTGCGCCGCGGGTCGTTGGGGCCGTTGATGTGTCGGATGAAATCCTTAAGTGCCAGGGACGTAAACGAGGCGGGAGGAAGAACCGGGGACCTCTGGCAGCAGGGATACCATGACCGGGCGTTGCGGCGGGAGGACGATCTGATAAAGCTAGCCCGTTATGTTGTGGCTAATCCGCTGCGAGCAGGTCTGGTGGAGCGGCTTGGTGACTACCCGTTGTGGGATGCCATTTGGGTATGACATGAAATTGAGTTGCTGCCGTTCGCGAGCAAGCCCGCTCCCACAGGTTTTGGTGGTGGACACAAAATGTCTGAGCGCCATCGATCCCCTGTGGATCGGGTTTGCTCGCGAAGAGAGCCCAGAACTCCATCAGTCTGGCTCACACCCCTTCAAAACCAACCGAATAATCGTCTGCGCCGCCGCTTCATAATCGGCTTCGTCCAGCTTCGCCTTGCCGGTCACGGCGCTGATCTGCCAGTCGAAATCGGCATAGGTCTGGGTGGCGGCCCAGATGCTGAACATCAGGTGGTGAGGGTCGATGGGGGCGATCTGGCCGCGGTCGATCCAGGTCTGGATGCAGTCGATGTTGTGCCGGGCCTGGGCGTTGAGTTGTTCCACCAGGTCGGGGCTCAGGTGTGGGGCGCCGTGCATGATTTCGCTGGCGAAGACTTTCGAGGCGAAGGGCAGGTCGCGGGAGATACGGATCTTGGAGCGGATGTAGTGGCTCAGCACTTCGCTCGGTACGCCGTCGGCGTTGAAGGGGGTCGAGGCCTGGAGGATCGGCTCGATGATGCTGGCCAGGACCTCTCGGTAGAGGTTTTCCTTGGATTTGAAGTAGTAGTAGACGTTGGGTTTGGGCAGGCCGGCCTTGGCCGCGATGTCGCTGGTCTTGGTCGCGGCGAAGCCCTTGTCGGCAAATTCTTCGCTGGCGGCACGCAGGATCAGTTCTTTGTTGCGCTCGCGGATAGTGCTCATAAACCCAGGGGTTCCTTGCCTGTTCTGGCGGTGGCGCATGGTAGCACCGGCCTTGTGAGCGGCTCAACAATGCCCCCGGGTGGCGCTTGCGCTATGCTGCGCAGCATTTACGAACAAGGAGCTTTCCATGGCTGGAAGCAGTTTGCTGGTGCTGATCGACGACATCGCCACCGTACTCGACGATGTTGCACTGATGACCAAAATGGCCGCCAAGAAAACCGCGGGTGTGCTGGGCGATGACCTGGCCCTCAATGCCCAGCAGGTGTCCGGCGTGCGGGCCGAGCGGGAATTGCCCGTGGTCTGGGCGGTGGCGAAAGGCTCGTTCATCAATAAATTGATCCTGGTGCCGTCGGCCCTGGCCATCAGCGCTTTCGTGCCTTGGCTGGTGACGCCACTGCTGATGGTGGGAGGCGCTTACCTGTGCTTCGAAGGGTTCGAAAAACTCGCCCATAAATTCCTTCACAGCCGCGCCGAAGACCAGGCCGAGCATGCGCAACTGGTCGAGGCGGTGGCCGACCCGGCGGTCGATCTGGTGGCCTTCGAGAAAGACAAGATCAAGGGCGCGGTTCGCACCGACTTCATCCTGTCGGCGGAAATCATCGCGATTACCCTGGGCACAATCGCCGATGCACCGCTGACTCAGCAGGTGATTGTGTTGTCGGGTATCGCCATTGTCATGACAGTCGGCGTTTATGGCCTGGTGGCCGGGATCGTCAAGCTCGATGACCTGGGACTGTGGCTGACCCGGAAACCGGGCCAGGCCGCCAAAAGCATCGGCGGCGCTATCCTGCGCGCCGCCCCGTACATGATGAAAAGCCTGTCGGTCATCGGCACGGCGGCGATGTTCCTGGTGGGAGGTGGCATCCTCACCCATGGTGTGCCGGTGGTCCATCATTGGATCGAAGGCGTGGCGGCCAGCGTTGGCGGTGCAGGGTTTATCGTGCCGATGTTGCTTAATGCCGTGGCGGGAATTGTGGCGGGGGCGGTGGTGTTGGCCGGGGTGATGGCGGTGGGCAAGATTTGGAAGGCGCTGAAGAACTAACAGCGCACCCAAAGCAGTGTGGGAGCGGGCTTGCTCGCGAAGGCAGTGTGTCAGTTAACACATAGGTTGTCTGACGCGCCGCTTTCGCGAGCAAGCCCGCTCCCACACACTGTTTTTGGGGGACGCCCAAATTACTCGGCTATCTGCAACTTTCGCGACTCGGTGTACACGTAGCGCACCTTCTCATACTCGAACGGCGAGTTCAGCTGGCCGTAGCGGAAGCTGGTCTGGTAGCGCTTGTCCACGCCGCGCAGCAAAAGCAGTTCCGGGTGGTTCGAACTGACCTCCGAGACGTTGAGGAAGTTGATCGCCGATTCGGCCGTATAGTCCACCAGCAGACCCGACGTATCCCGCAGGTTGGACGGGCCGAAGATCGGCAGTACGAAGTACGCTCCGGCAGGCACGCCATAGAAGCCCAGGGTCTGGCCGAAGTCTTCGCTCTGGCGCGGCAGGCCCATGGCCGTGGCCGGATCCCACAGGCCGGCGATGCCGATGGTGGTGTTGAGCAGCAGGCGCGCCGTGGTTTCCATCGAACGCTTGCCCTTGAACTGCAGCAGGCTGTTCATCAGGTTCGGCACATCCCCCAGGTTATTGAAGAAGTTGCTGACCCCGGTGCGCACGAAACTCGGGGTGACGTAGCGATAGCCGTCAACCACCGGCAGGAACACCCATTGGTCGAAGCGATAGTTGAAGTGGTAAACGCGGCGGTTCCAGGATTCCAGCGGGTCATAGACATTCAGGGCGCTGAGCGTGGAGCGCTCGAATTCGCGCTGGTCCAGTCCGGGGTTGAACTTGAGCTTGGTCAGCGGTTCCTTGAAACCGTCGGTATCCACCACCACGGGATCGTGGGCCTTGCTGTTGTCGGCGTGGACGACGCCTGCACTCATCAGGGCGGCGATAAGCAGGAGATATTTAGCCACGGAAGAACTCCAGCATGGCGTCGCTGTTGACGCGGTAGTTAAGGTTGCCGCAATGGCCGCCCAGTGGATAAACCGTCAGGCGGTCGCCAAAGGTCTTGCGCAGGAAGCCCAGGTCGCCGGGGCCGAGGATGACGTCGTCGGCGTTGTGCATGACGGCGATCTTCGAACTCTCGTGCAAGTAATCCTTCAGTGCGTAAAGGCTGACCTGATCGACCAGTTGCAGCAGGCTGCCGCCGTCGGTACGCGCACGCCACATTGGAATCACCTGTTCGGTGAGGTAGCAGTCGAAATCGCATTGCAGTGCACGCTTGAGGAACGGCGACAGGCTGGTGCTTTCTGAGATCGGGTATTTGGGTGGGGTGATAAGGCCGCGGCGGTTGATCAGGTCCGAAGTGAACGCGATATCGGCCGCCGAAAAGCGGAACGATGTGCCGATCAGCATCGCCATCTGCTCGTTGCTCAGGTGTTGCTTGGATTGCTGGAAGTCATACAGCAAGGCGTCGTTGAGGTCGATGTAGCCTTTTTGCTGGAAGTAGCGGGTCAGCTTGTTCAGCACCAGTTCATAGAAGGTGGTGGTGCTGTTGATCCCTTTCACCTCGGTCTGGACCAGTTTGTCCAGGTTGGTGATCGAGGTGTAGAGGTTCACCGGAGGATTGAGCAGCAGCACTTTCTTGAAATTGAAGCTGCGCCGGGTTTCATCCAGGTGGGCGACAAAGGCCGCGTCCAGGGCGCCGAGGCTATAGCCGGTGAGGTAGTACTCGGTCACCGGTACGTTGGGGTGCTGTGCGCGCACGGCCTGCATCACCCGATACATGTCTTCGGCGTCTTCCTTGGTGATGCCGGGGGTGGCGAAGCGCGAGGCGGAACTCATGAAGTCGAAGCTGGTGGGCGACGACAGCTGCACCACGTGGTAGCCGGCCTTGTAATAGAGCCGCTTGAGGTATTCGTTGAGGGTGCTGTCGTAACGGGCACCGGTGCCGGCAATCAGGAAAATCAGCGGTGCCGGCTTGTCCTGGGTGGCCATGCGGTAGGTGAGGCTTTTTACCGGCCAGAAATTGTCCGGCAGAATGAACTCGCGTTCCGGACGCAGGGTGACGCTGTGGTCCGCCTGGTTGATGTCTTCGATCAGCGGCAGATCAGGGCGCAGGTCGGGCGGCGTGGTGGCGATAGTCGCCTCGAACGGGTTGGTCAAGGGGTAGCCATAGCTGGCGGCGTCGATATCCGCCGCCAGCGCGGACGCACTCAAGAGAAGGCCGCCGATGAGGGCGGCGAAGCGCAAGGAACGGAGCATGACTGGATCCCTTAGAGGAAGGTGCCGAATGGAGTTCGCAGGCTATGACCACCGAAGTGAAGCCAAGTGCCACGACGGGCATAAACAGGCGTGAGCGGGGTGCAATAGCAACGGGACGATACACGTTGCGGCCGGTTGGTGGCTAGTTGCCTTCGTGTTGTCGCAAACGGCATCCCCCATGTCGTTTCCCGTTGTTTCGATGTCGCTGGCAGAGCAGGTCCCGGATCGGCGCAGGCCGATGATCGACGGGTCAGTACTCCACTGATGTTCGATCCGGTTTGGCAGGCGAGCGTGATGGGGGCGCTGAGCACCATAACAACACGTTGATGTCGCTCGGCATCCGTCGGGCGCAGCACTTTCGGGGAAGTAAACGATGAAGATGCGACGACTCTTGGGCGCAGGTGCCGCACTGGTACTGGCGATCAGCTCCACCCTGGCCAGTGCCGAAACCAAAACCCTGAGCATCGGTTACGTTGACGGCTGGTCCGACAGCGTTGCGACGACTCACGTAGCGGCAGAGGTCATTCAGCAGAAGCTTGGTTATGACGTGAAGCTGCAGGCCGTCGCGACCGGGATCATGTGGCAGGGCGTGGCCACCGGCAAGCTCGATGCCATGCTCTCGGCCTGGTTGCCTGTTACGCATGGTGATTACTGGACGAAGAACAAGGATCAAGTGGTCGACTACGGCCCCAACTTCAAGGACGCCAAAATCGGCCTGATCGTACCGGAGTACGTGAAGGCGCAATCTGTAGCCGATCTCAAGACCGATGAAAGCTTCAAGAAGCGCATCGTCGGCATCGACGCCGGTTCAGGCGTGATGCTCAAGACCGAACAGGCCATCAAGGACTACGACCTGACCGGTTATCAACTCAAGGCCAGTTCCGGCGCCGGCATGATTGCCGAACTGACCCGGGCCGAGAAGAAAAACGAATCCATCGCCGTCACCGGCTGGGTACCGCACTGGATGTTCGCCAAATGGAAACTGCGCTTCCTGGAAGACTCGAAAGGTGTCTATGGTGCGGCTGAAACCGTGAACAGCATCGGCAGCAAGGAATTGGCGACCAAGGCGCCGGAAGTGGCCGAATTCCTGAAGAAGTTCCAGTGGTCGTCGAAAGATGAAATCGGCGAGGTCATGCTGGCAATCCAGGAAGGTGCCAAGCCGGACGCTGCCGCCAAGGACTGGGTTGCCAAGCACCCTGACCGTGTCAAGGAGTGGACTGGCAAGTAATCCGTCTGGTCTGGCTGTATCGAAAAACCGCATGACTGCGCGTCATGCGGTTTTTTTGTGTCTGTATTTTCCAGGCATGTGCTGCTCTCCTGTGGGAGCGAGCCTGCTCGCGATAGCGGTATGTCTGCTTGCATCTATATTGAATATGCCGTGGTAATCGCGAGCAGGCTCGCTCCCACAGAAAGATTTATGGCGATTTCGGGGGTTTTGGCAAAACCGTCATGTCGTTCTAATACTAAGGTCGTCTGGAACCTGGCCTTGAGCCGCATAGAGTAGAGTCGTTCCAACTAAAGTCGTGCTGCGAGGATAAAAACAATGAACGACAGCATTTACCTATCGATTCAAAACAGCCCGCGCTTCAAGGAGCTGGTGAGAAAAAGGGAAAGGTTCGCCTGGATTCTTTCGGCGATCATGCTGGGGCTGTATTCCGGCTTCATTCTCCTGATTGCCTACGGGCCACACATACTCGGGGCCAAGATGTCGCCCGAGTTGACGATCACCTGGGGTATTCCCATCGGGATCGGCCTGATCGTCTCGGCCTTCATCCTGACCGGTATTTACGTACGACGCGCCAACGGTGAGTTCGATGAGCTGAACAATGCGATTCTCAAGGAGGCTCAACAATGATCCGGCGTCTAATGGCTCTTTTGAGCATCGCAGCGTTCGCTCCGGGTGCCTGGGCGGCTGAAGCCCTGACCGGGGCCGTGCAGAAGCAACCTCTCAACGTTTCCGCCATCGTCATGTTCGTGGCGTTTGTCGGCTTGACCCTGGGTATCACCTACTGGGCGTCCAAGCGCAGCAAGTCGGCCAGTGACTACTATGCGGCAGGCGGCCGGATCACCGGTTTCCAGAACGGCCTGGCAATCGCCGGTGACTACATGTCGGCGGCGTCCTTCCTGGGGATTTCCGCGCTGGTGTTCGCTTCGGGCTATGACGGTCTGATCTACTCCATCGGTTTCCTGGTGGGCTGGCCGATCATTCTGTTCCTGATCGCCGAGCGGCTGCGTAACCTGGGTAAATACACCTTTGCCGACGTGGCTTCCTATCGCCTGGGCCAGAAGCAGATCCGCACTCTGTCTGCCAGCGGTTCGCTGGTGGTAGTGGCGTTTTACCTGATCGCGCAAATGGTCGGTGCCGGCAAGCTGATCCAGCTGCTGTTCGGCCTCGATTACCACGTTGCGGTCGTCCTGGTGGGTATCCTGATGTGCCTCTATGTGTTGTTCGGCGGCATGCTGGCGACCACCTGGGTACAGATCATCAAGGCGGTGATGTTGCTGTCGGGTGCTTCGTTCATGGCGCTGATGGTCATGAAGCACGTCAACTTCGACTTCAACATGCTCTTCGCCGAAGCGGTCAAGGTTCACCCTAAAGGCGAGGCGATCATGAGCCCTGGCGGTCTGGTGAAGGATCCGGTCTCGGCCTTCTCCCTCGGCCTGGCTCTGATGTTCGGTACCGCTGGCCTGCCACATATCCTGATGCGCTTCTTCACTGTGAGCGACGCCAAGGAAGCGCGTAAGAGCGTGCTGTATGCCACGGGCTTTATCGGTTACTTCTACATCCTGACTTTCATCATCGGCTTCGGCGCGATCTTGCTGGTCAGCACCAACCCGGCCTTCAAGGACGCGGCAGGTGCCTTGCTCGGCGGTAACAACATGGCGGCGGTGCACCTGGCCAACGCCGTGGGCGGCAGCGTCTTCCTGGGCTTCATCTCCGCCGTTGCCTTCGCCACCATCCTGGCGGTCGTTGCAGGCTTGACCCTGGCCGGCGCCTCGGCGGTGTCCCACGACCTGTATGCCAGCGTGATCAAGAAAGGCAAGGCCAACGAGAAGGACGAAATCCGCGTCTCGAAGATCACCACCATCGCCCTGGCGGTGCTGGCGATTGCCTTGGGTATCCTGTTCGAGAAGCAGAACATTGCGTTCATGGTGGGCCTGGCGTTCTCCATCGCGGCGAGCTGCAACTTCCCGGTGCTGTTGCTTTCGATGTACTGGAAGAAGCTGACCACCCGTGGCGCCATGATTGGCGGTTGGATGGGGCTGGTCAGTGCAGTGGGCCTGATGATTCTTGGCCCAACCATCTGGGTACAGATCATGGGCAACGAGAAGCCGATCTATCCGTATGAATACCCGGCGCTGTTCTCGATGATCATCGCGTTCGTGGGTATCTGGTTCTTCTCCATCACCGACAAGTCGACGGCTGCCGACAACGAGCGGGCGCTGTTCTTCCCGCAGTTCGTGCGTTCGCAGACTGGCCTGGGGGCGAGCGGGGCGGTTAACCATTAAGATCTAAGCGACAAGCTTCACGCTTCAAAGGAAATACCCCGGCCGAGAGGCTGGGGTATTTTTTTTTGCGCGGGTTTCGGAGGGTGTCAGATCAATCGCCTTCGCGGGTAAACCCGCTCCCACAGGGGGACGCATTCCCATGTGGGAGCGGGTTTACCCGCGAAGGCGTCGGCCCTGTCAACGGATGAAAGAAGCCAGAAACAAAACAGCCCCCGCTCTTATATAAAGAAGCAGGGGCTGTTTCGATGCAGCTTGAGACTTAGTGCAAGACCTGGGTGTTACTTACGATCTTCCAGCTTGGTGATGTCACGCGACTCGTAGCCGGTGTACAGCTGGCGTGGACGGCCGATCTTGTACGGGCTGGAGAGCATTTCCTTCCAGTGGGAGATCCAGCCCACGGTGCGCGCCAAGGCGAAGATCACGGTGAACATGCTGGTTGGAATGCCGATCGCCTTGAGGATGATCCCCGAGTAGAAGTCGACGTTCGGGTACAGCGAGCGCTCGATGAAGTACGGGTCGGTCAGGGCGATCTCTTCCAGGCGCATGGCCAGTTCGAGTTGCGGATCGTTCTTGATGCCCAGTTCTTTCAAGACTTCGTCGCAGGTCTGCTTCATCACGGTGGCGCGTGGGTCGCGGTTCTTGTAGACCCGGTGACCGAAGCCCATCAGCTTGAACGGATCGTTCTTGTCCTTGGCCTTGGCGATGAACTTGTCGATGTTCGAGACATCGCCGATTTCATCGAGCATGGTCAGCACCGCTTCGTTGGCACCGCCGTGGGCCGGGCCCCAGAGTGCAGCGATACCGGCGGCGATACAGGCGAACGGGTTGGCACCCGAGGAGCCGGCCAGGCGTACGGTGGACGTGGAAGCGTTCTGCTCGTGGTCGGCATGGAGGATGAAGATCCGGTCCATGGCCTTGGCGAGCACCGGGCTGATCGGTTTGATCTCGCACGGGGTGTTGAACATCATATGCAGGAAGTTCTCTGCATAATTGAGGTCGTTGCGCGGGTACATCATGGGTTGGCCCATGGAGTACTTGTAGACCATGGCTGCCAGGGTCGGCATCTTCGCCACCAGGCGGATCGCGGAGATCTCGCGATGCTGGGGGTTATTGATGTCCAGGGAGTCGTGGTAGAAGGCCGAGAGGGCGCCGACAACGCCGCACATGACGGCCATCGGGTGGGCATCGCGACGGAAACCGTTGAAGAAGGACTTCAACTGCTCGTGAACCATGGTGTGGTTCTTCACGGTGCTGACGAACTGGGCCTTTTGCTCTGCGGTCGGCAGTTCGCCGTTGAGCAGCAGGTAGCAGGTTTCCAGGTAGTCCGATTTTTCAGCCAGTTGCTCGATCGGGTAGCCGCGGTGCAGCAGGATGCCGTTATCGCCATCGATGTAGGTGATCTTCGATTCGCACGAGGCGGTCGACATGAAACCCGGGTCGAAGGTGAAACGGCCCGTGGCCGTCAGGCCGCGGACGTCGATTACATCGGGACCAACGGTGCCGGTTAAAATGGGCAGCTCGACGGGGGCTGCGCCCTCGATGATCAACTGCGCTTTTTTGTCAGCCATGTGGCCTCCTATTAATGCTTGGAATCATCAGACAGACCCCCCACGCAGGGCCCGCACCACTATAGTGAGATAAATCCGAATGTCAATTTGCCTAAAGTCTTGCTCCAGAAGGCTTTAAGTAGACTTTTTCCTCGAAATTGCCTGCCGTTTACGCCTTTTGCCGCCCTTGTGCAATGCGCCATCAGTGGAAGGTGAACGCGTTGTCATTAGTAACCTAACTGTCTATACTCGGCAGCCGACCGCCAGGGGCTTTTGGGCCAGCTTTGCTGGGGGTCGTCACTCCCTGGGTGGTGAGTACCTGACCAGTGCGCGCCGCAACAACTTTGCCCTGATTCTTAGGGGCTCTTCAGTGTGAAAAAAGCCGTGAAAAGCCAACGAC
Organism: Pseudomonas sp. Pf153; assembly: GCF_001269775.1. Classification (NCBI taxonomy): domain Bacteria; kingdom Pseudomonadati; phylum Pseudomonadota; class Gammaproteobacteria; order Pseudomonadales; family Pseudomonadaceae; genus Pseudomonas; species Pseudomonas sp. Pf153. The sequence continues at coordinate 77,625 of NZ_LHVL01000012.1, forward strand.
CTGTAAACCTAGACCTAAGGACCATCAAACTCCCAGTCACTGCTTACACGTCCATTCTTCACCGTATCTCCGGTGTCATCCTCTTCGTCAGCCTGGCCATCATGCTTTATGCATTGGACAAGTCGCTCGACTCGGAAGAAGGCTTCGGTCAGGTGAAAGCGTGTCTGACCAGTCCGCTAGCCAAGCTAGTGATTTGGGGCATCCTGTCCGCCTTGCTGTATCACTTGGTCGCCGGTGTGCGCCACTTGATCATGGACATGGGCATCGGTGAGACGCTGGAAGGCGGCAAGCTGGGCTCGAAAATCGTTATCGCCGTTTCCGTGGTGGTAATTGTTCTGGCAGGAGTCTGGATATGGTAACCAACGTCACGAACCTTTCGCGTTCGGGCCTCTATGACTGGATGGCGCAGCGTGTGTCTGCGGTCGTTCTCGCGGCTTACTTCATTTTCCTGATCGGATATGTCGTAGCAAACCCTGGCCTGGGCTACGCCCAATGGCATGAACTGTTCGCAAGCAACTGGATGCGTATTTTCAGTCTGCTGGCCCTCGTCGCACTGGGCGCTCACGCCTGGGTCGGCATGTGGACCATCGCCACCGACTACCTGACGCAGATGGCGTTCGGCAAGTCGGCGACTGCCGTACGTTTCCTCTTCCAGGCGGTATGCGGCGTTGCGATGTTCGCTTACTTCGTCTGGGGCGTACAGATTCTCTGGGGTATCTGATCCATGGCTAACATTCCAACTATTTCCTTCGACGCCATCATCATTGGTGGCGGCGGTGCCGGTATGCGCGCAGCGCTGCAACTGGCACAGGGCGGTCACAAGACTGCCGTGATCACCAAGGTGTTCCCGACCCGTTCGCACACCGTGTCCGCCCAGGGCGGCATCACCTGCGCCATCGCTTCGGCCGACCCGAACGATGACTGGCGCTGGCATATGTACGATACCGTCAAGGGTTCCGACTACATCGGTGACCAGGACGCTATCGAGTACATGTGTCAGGAAGGCCCGGCCGCCGTGTTCGAGCTGGACCACATGGGCCTGCCGTTCTCGCGTACCGAAACCGGCCGTATCTACCAGCGTCCGTTCGGTGGTCAGTCCAAGGATTACGGCAAGGGCGGTCAGGCTGCGCGTACTTGCGCGGCGTCCGACCGTACCGGTCACGCCCTGCTGCATACCCTTTATCAGGGCAACCTGAAAGCCGGTACCACGTTCCTGAACGAGTACTACGCCGTTGACCTGGTGAAGAACCAGGACGGCGCGTTCGTCGGTGTGATCGCCATCTGCATCGAAACCGGCGAAACCACCTACATCCGCTCCAAGGCCACCGTGCTGGCCACCGGCGGTGCAGGCCGTATCTACGCATCCACCACCAACGCCCTGATCAACACCGGCGACGGCGTTGGCATGGCCCTGCGTGCCGGCGTGCCGGTGCAGGACATCGAGATGTGGCAGTTCCACCCGACCGGCATCGCCGGCGCCGGTGTACTGGTCACCGAAGGCTGCCGTGGTGAAGGCGGTTACCTGATCAACAAGCACGGCGAGCGTTTCATGGAGCGTTATGCTCCGAACGCCAAGGACCTTGCCGGTCGTGACGTCGTGGCCCGTTCGATGGTTAAAGAGATCATCGCCGGCAACGGTTGCGGTCCGAATGGCGACCACGTGATGCTCAAGCTGGACCACCTGGGCGAGGAAGTGCTGCACAGCCGCCTGCCAGGTATCTGCGAACTGTCGAAGACCTTCGCTCACGTCGACCCGGTCGTCGCGCCAGTTCCGGTCGTTCCAACCTGCCACTATATGATGGGCGGCGTTGCCACCAACATTCATGGACAGGCGATCACCCAGGACGCCGAAGGCGTGGACCAGATCATCCCTGGTCTGTTCGCAGTGGGTGAAGTGGCGTGCGTATCGGTTCACGGTGCCAACCGCCTGGGCGGCAACTCGTTGCTCGACCTGGTGGTTTTCGGTCGCGCTGCCGGCCTGCATCTGGAGAAAGCGCTGACCGACGGTATCGAATACCGCGACGCCAGCGACACCGACATCGACGTGGCTCTCAAGCGTCTGGCCGGTCTCAACGAGCGTACCGAAGGCGAAGACGTCGCCACCCTGCGTCGCGAGCTGCAAAGCTGCATGCAGAACTACTTCGGTGTGTTCCGTACCGGCGAGTACATGCAGAAGGGTATCGCCCAGCTGGCGCAACTGCGTGAACGAATCGCCAATGTGAAGATCAACGATAAGTCACAGGCGTTCAACACTGCACGTATCGAAGCGCTGGAGCTGCAGAACCTGCTGGAAGTGGCCGAAGCCACCGCCATCGCGGCAGAAACCCGTAAAGAGTCCCGTGGCGCCCATGCCCGCGAAGACTATGAAGACCGTGACGACGAAAACTGGCTGTGCCACACCTTGTACTTCCCGGGTGAGAAACGTGTCGCCAAGCGTGCCGTGAATTTCTCGCCGAAGACTGTTCCGACTTTCGAACCTAAAGTCCGGACTTATTAAGGGTGACCGCTATGTTGCAAGTCAGTGTTTATCGCTACAACCCTGATCAGGACGCCGCGCCGTTCATGCAGGATTTCCAGGTCGATACCGGTGGTAAGGACCTGATGGTGCTGGACGTGCTGGCCCTGATCAAGGAGCAGGACGAAGGTTTCTCCTATCGTCGTTCCTGCCGCGAGGGTGTTTGCGGCTCCGACGGCATGAACATCAACGGCAAGAACGGCCTGGCCTGCATCACGCCGTTGTCTGCCGTGGTAAAAGGCAACAAGCTGATCGTTCGTCCGCTGCCAGGTTTGCCGGTAATCCGTGACCTGGTCGTCGATATGAGCATCTTCTACAAGCAATACGAGAAGGTGAAGCCATTCCTGCAGAACGACACGCCGGCTCCGGCCATCGAGCGTCTGCAGTCCCCGGAAGAGCGTGAGAAGCTCGACGGTCTGTACGAGTGCATCCTGTGCGCCTGCTGCTCGACCTCGTGCCCATCCTTCTGGTGGAACCCGGACAAGTTCCTGGGCCCGGCTGCCCTGCTGCAAGCGTACCGCTTCCTGGCAGACAGCCGTGACACCAAGACGTCCGAGCGTTTGGCGGCATTGGATGACCCGTTCAGCGTATTCCGCTGCCGCGGGATCATGAACTGCGTCAACGTCTGTCCGAAAGGCCTGAACCCGACCAAGGCCATCGGTCACGTACGTAACATGCTGCTGCAAAACGGCGTGTGATTCAGCTGCTGTACCCGTAGAACCGCTGTACCCGTAGAGGCTAGGGCGCGGGCTTCAACCCGCGTCGTAGCATAACCAGAACAGCCGCTCACAAAGCGGCGGTTCTTATTTTTGAAGAAATGAGACAAGCAGGGGCATCCGGGCTGGTACCCGGACTATCAGCGTGATCCTAAGTGGCTTGTTTTAGTCGCTGCACTCGGACTTCTGCAAGTTTGCTCGGTGTTTTCGCCGGTGGTGTTCCCCTAATCGAGGGTGACCAAGCATGCAAGAAAGCGTGATGCAGCGCATGTGGAACAGTGCCCACCTCTCCGGTGGTAACGCTGCCTATGTGGAAGAGCTCTACGAGCTCTACCTGCACGACCCTAACGCTGTGCCAGAAGAATGGCGCACCTACTTTCAGAAGCTGCCCGCCGACGGTAGCTCTGCCACTGATGTTTCGCACTCGACGATTCGCGATCATTTCGTGCTGCTGGCGAAGAACCAGCGCCGCGCCCAACCGGTATCTGCCGGCAGCGTGAGCAGTGAGCACGAGAAAAAGCAAGTCGAAGTGCTGCGATTGATCCAGGCCTACAGGATGCGAGGCCACCAGGCAGCCCAGCTGGACCCGCTGGGGCTGTGGCAGCGTCCTGCACCTGCAGACCTGTCGATCACTCATTACGGCTTGACCAATGCCGATCTTGATACGACCTTCCGTGCCGGCGACCTGTTCATCGGCAAAGAGGAAGCGAGCCTACGCGAAATTCACGAAGCGTTGCAGCAGACATATTGCCGCACCATCGGCGCTGAGTTCACGCACATCACCGATTCCGAGCAGCGCCAGTGGTTCCAGCAGCGTCTGGAAAGCGTGCGCGGTCGTCCGACGTACTCCGCCGACATCAAGACCCATGTGCTGGAGCGCGTGACGGCCGGTGAAGGCCTGGAGAAATACCTGGGCACCAAATACCCGGGCACCAAGCGTTTCGGCCTGGAAGGCGGCGAAAGCCTGATTCCGATGCTCGACGAGCTGATCCAGCGTTCCGGTTCCTATGGCACCAAGGAAGTCGTCATCGGCATGGCCCACCGTGGTCGTCTGAACGTGCTGGTCAACACCTTCGGCAAGAACCCGCGTGAGCTGTTCGACGAGTTCGAAGGCAAGAAGAAGGTCGAGCTGGGCTCCGGTGACGTGAAATATCACCAGGGCTTCTCGTCCAACGTGATGACCACCGGCGGTGAAGTCCACCTGGCCATGGCGTTCAACCCGTCCCACCTGGAAATCGTTTCCCCGGTGGTCGAGGGTTCGGTTCGCGCCCGCCAGGATCGTCGCAACGACCCGACCGGTGAGAAGGTCCTGCCGATCTCCATCCACGGTGATGCGGCGTTTGCCGGCCAGGGCGTGGTCATGGAAACCTTCCAGATGTCGCAGACCCGCGGTTTCAAGACCGGCGGCACCGTGCACATCGTGATCAACAACCAGGTCGGTTTCACCATCAGCAACCCGCTGGACTCGCGTTCCACCGAGTACGCCACCGACGTCGCAAAAATGATCCAGGCGCCGATCCTCCATGTGAATGGTGATGATCCGGAAGCCGTGCTGTTCGTGACCCAGCTGGCCATCGACTACCGCATGCAGTTCAAGCGTGACGTGGTGATCGACCTGGTCTGCTACCGTCGTCGCGGCCACAACGAAGCGGACGAGCCAAGCGGCACCCAGCCGCTGATGTACCAGCAGATCACCAAGCAGCGCACCACCCGCGAGTTGTATGCCGATCGCCTGATCCAGGACGGTGTAATGGATGCCGAGCGCGTCCAGGCCAAGGTCGACGAATACCGCAACGCGCTGGACAACGGCCTGCACGTTGTGAAAAGCCTGGTCAAGGAGCCGAACAAAGAGCTGTTCGTGGACTGGCGCCCATACCTGGGTCACGCCTGGACGGCACGTCACGACACGCGTTTCGACCTCAAGACCTTGCAGGAATTGTCCGCCAAGCTGCTGGAAATTCCGGAAGGTTTCGTGGTCCAGCGCCAGGTCGCGAAGATCTACGAAGACCGTCAGAAGATGCAAGCCGGTGGCCTGCCGATCAACTGGGGCTATGCCGAAACCATGGCGTACGCGACCCTGGCGTTCGAAGGTCACCCGATCCGCATGACTGGCCAGGACATCGGCCGCGGTACGTTCTCGCACCGTCACGCCGTCCTGCACAACCAGAAAGATGCCAGCACCTACATTCCGCTGAAGAACCTGTACAAGGGCCAGCCGTTGTTCGACCTGTACGACTCCTTCCTGTCGGAAGAGGCCGTACTGGCATTCGAATACGGTTACTCGACCACCACGCCGAACGCGCTGGTGATCTGGGAAGCCCAGTTCGGTGACTTCGCCAACGGTGCACAGGTCGTGATCGACCAGTTCATTACCAGTGGCGAGCACAAGTGGGGTCGTCTCTGCGGCCTGACCATGCTGCTGCCGCACGGCTATGAAGGTCAGGGTCCCGAGCACTCCTCGGCGCGTCTGGAGCGTTACCTGCAATTGTGCGCCGAGCACAACATCCAGGTGTGCATGCCAACCACGCCGGCACAGATCTACCACTTGCTGCGCCGCCAGGTGATTCGTCCGCTGCGCAAGCCTCTGGTCGTCCTGACGCCGAAGTCGCTGCTGCGCCACAAGCTGGCCGTTTCGACGCTCGAAGACCTGGCCGACGGTTCGTTCCAGACCGTTATCCCGGAAATCGATGCCCTGGACCCGAAAAAGGTCGAGCGCATTGTTCTGTGCAGCGGCAAGGTCTACTACGACCTGCTTGAAAAACGCCGTGCAGAAGGCCGTGAAGATATCGCCATCGTGCGTATCGAGCAGTTGTACCCATTCCCTGAGGACGACCTGAAGGAAGTCCTGGCGCCTTACACCAATGCCAAAGCGGCTGTCTGGTGTCAGGAAGAGCCGATGAACCAGGGCGCGTGGTACTGCAGCCAACATCACCTGCGTCGCAGCATCAGCTACCTCAACAAGTCGCTCGTACTCGAATACGCGGGCCGTGAGGCTTCTGCTGCACCTGCATGTGGTTACGCATCGATGCACGCCGAGCAGCAGGAACAACTGCTGCAAGACGCGTTTACCGTTTAACGCCTTCGCGCACCTGAAACCGAATTTAAGGAACCCAAGATAATGGCTATCGAGATCAAAGCCCCCACTTTCCCGGAATCGGTTGCCGATGGCACCGTTGCCACCTGGCACAAGCAACCGGGTGACGCCGTCAAGCGTGACGAACTGATCGTCGACATCGAGACCGACAAGGTTGTATTGGAAGTGCTGGCGACCGCTGACGGTGTTTTGAGCGAAATCAAAAAGGGCGAAGGCGACACCGTCCTGTCGGACGAATTGCTGGGTATCCTCGTTGAAGGCGGTGCTGCTGCCGCTGCTCCGGCCGCCGCCGCTGCTGCTCCTGCTGCTGCCCAGGCTGCTGCTCCAGCTGCCGATGGCGAAGACGATCCGGTTGCTGCGCCTGCTGCCCGCAAGATCGCTGAAGAGAATGGCATCAACATCGCTTCCGTTGCCGGCACCGGCAAGGGTGGTCGTGTGACCAAGGAAGACGTGGTTGCCGCTGTGGCCGCCAAGAAAGCCGCTCCAGCCGCCGCGCCGTCCAAGCCTGCCGCGCCAGCGGCCGCCGCTCCGGTGTTCGCTGCCGGTGATCGCGTTGAAAAACGCGTTCCGATGACCCGCCTGCGTGCCAAGGTTGCCGAGCGTCTGGTCGAAGCCCAGTCGAACATGGCGATGCTGACCACCTTCAACGAAGTCGACATGACTGAAGTCATGGCACTGCGTTCGAAGTACAAGGACCTGTTCGAGAAGAGCCACAACGGCGTACGCCTGGGCTTCATGTCGTTCTTCGTCAAGGCTGCCACCGAAGCGCTGAAACGCTTCCCGGCGGTCAACGCGTCGATCGATGGTTCCGACATCGTCTACCACGGTTATGCCGACATCGGTGTGGCTGTTTCCAGCGACCGTGGCCTGGTGGTTCCGGTACTGCGCAACGCCGAGCTGATGAGCCTGGCCGAAATCGAAGGCGGCATCGCCACCTTCGGCAAGAAAGCCCGTGACGGTAAACTGTCCATCGAAGAGATGACCGGCGGTACGTTCACCATCACCAACGGTGGTACATTCGGTTCGATGATGTCGACCCCGATCGTCAACCCGCCACAAGCGGCGATCCTGGGGATGCACAACATCATCCAGCGTCCGATGGCAATCAACGGTCAAGTCGTGATTCGTCCGATGATGTACCTGGCACTGTCCTACGATCACCGTCTGATCGACGGTAAAGAAGCCGTGACGTTCCTGGTGACCATCAAGAACCTGCTTGAAGATCCGGCTCGCCTGCTGCTGGATATCTGATTTCACTGCGAGGGCCGGTCGGTTGACCGGCCCCTTGCTGAAACAACCGGTTTCGTCCCACGACGGTCACCACAAGTGGCCGTTCGGTTTGATTCGAAAAGGAATGACTCATGACTCAGAAATTCGACGTGGTAGTGATTGGTGCGGGCCCTGGTGGCTATGTAGCGGCCATCAAGGCTGCGCAACTTGGCCTGACCACTGCCTGCATCGAGAAATACACCGACAGCGAGGGCAAGCAAGCCCTGGGCGGTACTTGCCTGAACGTCGGTTGCATTCCTTCCAAGGCGCTGCTGGACAGCTCCTGGAAATACAAGGAAGCGAAAGAAAGCTTCAACGTCCATGGCATTTCCACCGGCGAAGTCAAGATGGACGTCGCCGCGATGGTTGGCCGCAAGGCTGGCATCGTCAAGAACCTGACTGGCGGCGTTGCTACCCTGTTCAAGGCCAACGGCGTGACCTCGATCCAGGGCCACGGCAAGCTGCTGCTGGGCAAGAAAGTCGAAGTGACCAAGCCCGACGGCTCGGTTGAAGTGATCGAAGCCGAGAACGTCATCCTGGCCCCGGGTTCGCGTCCGATCGACATCCCACCGGCGCCAGTCGATCAGAAAGTGATCGTCGACTCCACCGGCGCCCTGGAATTCCAGTCCGTGCCGAAACGCCTGGGCGTGATCGGCGCCGGTGTGATCGGCCTCGAGCTGGGTTCGGTATGGTCGCGCCTGGGTGCGCAAGTGACCGTGCTCGAAGCCCTCGACACCTTCCTGATGGCCGCCGACACCGCGGTTTCCAAGGAAGCGCTGAAGACCCTGACCAAGCAAGGCCTGGACATCAAGCTGGGCGCTCGCGTGACCGGTTCCAAGGTCAACGGCGAAGAAGTCGTGGTCAACTACACCGACGCCAATGGCGAACAGACTATCACGTTCGACAAGCTGATCGTCGCGGTCGGCCGTCGTCCGGTGACCACCGACCTGCTGGCTTCCGATTGCGGCGTAGTGATCGATGAGCGTGGTTTCATCGCGGTCGACGATCATTGCGCCACCGACGTACCGGGCGTCTACGCCATCGGTGACGTGGTTCGCGGCATGATGCTGGCCCACAAGGCCTCCGAAGAAGGCATCATGGTCGTCGAGCGTATCAAGGGCCACAAGGCCCAGATGAACTACGACCTGATCCCATCGGTTATCTACACCCACCCGGAAATCGCATGGGTCGGTAAAACCGAGCAGACCTTGAAAGGCGAGGGCGTCGAGGTTAACGTCGGCACCTTCCCGTTCGCCGCCAGTGGCCGTGCCATGGCAGCCAACGATACCGGCGGTTTCGTGAAAGTCATCGCCGATGCCAAGACGGATCGCGTGTTGGGCGTTCACGTCATCGGCCCGAGCGCTGCCGAGCTGGTACAGCAAGGCGCGATCGCTATGGAATTCGGCACCAGCGCTGAAGACCTGGGCATGATGGTCTTCTCCCATCCGACCCTGTCCGAAGCCTTGCACGAAGCGGCCCTGGCCGTAAATGGCGGCGCCATCCACGTGGCCAACCGCAAGAAGCGTTAACCGATAATAAGAAACCACGGCGGTTCGGCCCGTCGTGAGCCTTGCGAGCAAGACTCACCGCGGAATGTCCGCTGGACGCAGTCTTGCGTAGCTCTGCCGGTTCACCGGAAGGCTACGCAAGCAGCAGTCACAGGTGGTGCGGCACTAAACTGGTGCAGCACCGAATGCGCAGTACCTAACGAAGACGGTAATAAGCATGAATCTTCACGAGTATCAGGGTAAGCAGCTGTTCGCTGAGTACGGCCTGCCAGTATCCACAGGCTACGCGGTAGACACCCCGGAAGCGGCAGCAGAAGCTTGCGACAAAATCGGCGGCAGCGAGTGGGTTGTCAAAGCCCAGGTTCACGCCGGTGGTCGCGGTAAAGCGGGCGGCGTAAAGCTGGTTCGCAGCAAAGAAGACGCCAAAGCCTTCGCACAGCAGTGGCTGGGCAAGCGTCTGGTGACCTACCAGACTGACGCCAACGGTCAGCCGGTCACCAAAATCCTGGTTGAATCGTGCACTGATATCGCTAAAGAGCTGTACCTGGGCGCTGTCGTCGACCGTTCGAGCCGCCGCATCGTGTTCATGGCTTCCACCGAAGGTGGCGTGGACATCGAGAAAATCGCTCACGACACTCCAGAAAAAATTCTGAAAGCCACTATCGATCCACTGGTTGGCGCTCAGCCATTCCAGGGTCGCGAGCTGGCATTCCAGCTGGGCCTGGAAGGCAAGCAGGTCACTCAGTTCGCCAAGATCTTCGTAGGTCTGGCCAAGCTGTTCCAGGACCATGACCTGGCGCTGCTGGAAGTGAACCCGCTGGTGATCAAGGCCGACGGCGACCTGCACTGCCTCGATGCCAAGATCAACATCGACGCCAACGCCATGTACCGTCAGCCTAAGCTGAAGACTTTCCACGATCCGTCCCAGGACGATCCGCGCGAAGCGCACGCTGCCAAGTTCGAACTGAACTACGTGGCCCTGGAAGGTAACATCGGCTGCATGGTCAACGGTGCCGGCCTGGCCATGGGTACCATGGACATCGTCAACCTGCACGGCGGCAAGCCAGCCAACTTCCTCGACGTGGGCGGCGGTGCTACCAAGGAACGCGTAACCGAAGCGTTCAAGATCATCCTGTCCGACACCAATGTCGCTGCAGTGCTGGTCAACATCTTCGGCGGCATCGTTCGTTGCGACATGATTGCCGAAGGCATCATCGGCGCCGTGAAAGAAGTCGGCGTGAAAATCCCGGTTGTTGTTCGCCTCGAAGGCAACAACGCTGAGCTGGGCGCTAAAGTACTGGCAGAAAGCGGTTTGAACATCATCGCTGCTACCAGCCTGACCGACGCTGCTCAACAAGTCGTCAAAGCTGCGGAGGGCAAATAATGAGCGTCCTGATCAATAAAGACACCAAGGTTATCTGCCAGGGTATTACCGGTTCGCAAGGTAGTTTCCACACCCAGCAAGCCATCGAGTACGGCACCCAGATGGTTGGCGGCGTAACTCCGGGCAAAGGCGGCACCGAGCACCTGGGCCTACCTGTCTTCAACACCGTCAAGGACGCTGTTGCTGCCACTGGCGCTACCGCCAGCGTAATCTACGTTCCGGCTCCTTTCTGCAAGGACTCCATCCTGGAAGCGGCGTTCGGCGGCATCAAGCTGATCGTGTGCATCACCGAAGGCATCCCGACCATCGACATGCTGGAAGCCAAGGTCAAGTGCGACGAGCTGGGTATCACCCTGATCGGCCCTAACTGCCCAGGCGTGATCACCCCAGGCGAGTGCAAGATCGGCATCATGCCAGGTCACATTCACTTGCCAGGCAAAGTCGGTATCGTTTCCCGTTCCGGCACCCTGACTTACGAAGCCGTGAAGCAGACCACTGACGCCGGTTTCGGTCAGTCCACCTGCGTCGGCATCGGTGGTGACCCGATCCCGGGCTCCAACTTCATCGACATCCTGAAGCTGTTCCAGGAAGACCCGAAGACCGAAGCGATCGTGATGATCGGTGAGATCGGCGGTTCCGCTGAAGAAGAAGCCGCAGCCTTCATCAAGGCCAACGTGACCAAGCCGGTTGTTTCCTACATCGCAGGTGTGACTGCTCCTCCGGGCAAGCGCATGGGCCATGCTGGCGCAATCATCTCTGGCGGCAAAGGCACTGCAGACGAGAAATTCGCCGCACTGCAAGACGCAGGCGTGAAAACCGTGCGTTCGCTGGCAGACATCGGCAAGGCCCTGGCCGAGCTGACTGGCTGGGAAATGAAGAAGTAAGCTTCGGCTGACCTTTTCGTTCCAGCAACAAAGGCCACCTTCGGGTGGCCTTTGTCGTTTTCGAATCATGGGAAGTACAGATCCAATGTGGGAGCGGGCTTGCTCGCGAATGGGGCGTGTCAGGCACATATTTGTCGCTGACATTCCGCATTCGCGAGCAAGCCCGCTCCCACAAGTATTGACGCTGTCATAGGAGTCGTCCTTTACATGCAAAAACGCGACACGGAAATGTCGTGTATCGGATACTTCGCCCCTTAACAGTGCGTTTGTCGCTCAAATTCGTTAGGCTAGCGTCCATTTTTGCGCTCGCAGCTCACAAGGAAGCGGCGCGCTAAACGGGTCGGTCTTATACGGACCGACAGCATTTCCCTCACCCATAAGGGAAATCCCTCTCTAAATTCCGATTCAGTAGTGTGGTTTCCTTAATGAAAGTGTTGAAAGGCCAGGACATCCTGGCGCTTGGTTTCATGACCTTTGCCCTGTTCGTCGGGGCCGGTAACATCATCTTCCCGCCTATCGTCGGTTTGCAGTCCGGGCCTCATGTCTGGATGGCGGCGTTGGGCTTCCTGATCACCGCCGTCGGATTGCCGGTCATTACCGTCGTTGCGCTGGCCAAGGTCGGTGGGGCGATGGATGCCTTGAGCAGCCCCATCGGCAAGATCGCCGGTGGCCTGCTGGCGGCGGTCTGCTACCTCGCTGTCGGCCCGCTGTTCGCCACGCCACGTACCGCCACCGTCTCGTTCGAAGTCGGCCTGGCGCCGCTGACCGGTGAAAGCCCGCTGGCGCTGTTTCTCTACAGCGCCGTGTATTTCCTGGTGGTATTTTTCATCTCGCTTTATCCGGGCCGGCTGCTCGACACGGTCGGACGCTTCCTCGCGCCGCTGAAAATCATCGCCCTGGCCGTGCTGGGTATCGCCGCGTTTGCCTTGCCCGCCGGCGATATCGGCGTGGCAACGCCGGAGTACGTGGCGGCGCCGTTCTCCCAAGGGTTCATCAATGGTTACCTGACCATGGACACCCTGGGGGCGCTGGTATTCGGTATCGTCATTGTGAACGCGATCCGTTCCCGGGGCGTCGAGTCGCCGACCCTGATCACCCGCTACGCCATCATTGCCGGGCTGATCGCCGGAGTGGGCCTGGCATTGGTCTACGTCAGCCTGTTCCGCCTGGGCTCGGGCAGCCACGAAGTGGCCATGGGCGCGACGAATGGCGCCGCGGTTCTGCATGCCTATGTACAACATACGTTTGGTGGCCTGGGCAGCGGTTTCCTGGCCGTGCTGATCTCCCTGGCTTGCCTGGTGACCGCTGTCGGCCTGACCTGCGCCTGCGCGGAATATTTCAGCCGCGTCCTGCCCCTGTCCTACAAGACCCTGGTCGTGATCCTGGCAGCGTTTTCGCTGCTGGTGTCCAACCTGGGCCTGACCAAACTGATCGCGTTCTCGATCCCGGTCCTGACCGCAATCTACCCACCCTGCATCGCTCTGGTGGCCCTGAGTTTCTGCAAGGACTTCTGGCACGAGCAGGGTCGCATCGTTGGCCCGGTAATGCTGGTGTCGCTGCTGTTCGGCCTGGTCGACGCCCTCAAGGGAGCCGGGCTGGCGGATTGGATGCCGACGCAATTGGCTCACTTGCCATTGAGCGAGCAAGGCCTGGCGTGGCTGGTGCCGTCGGTGATGACCCTGGCAGTCGCCGTGCTGTGTGATCGCCTGTTGGGCAAGCGCAGCGAAGCGTTGGCTTAAGCTTTATCGGTAACACTGAAATGCCTCGTATCAATCGATACGGGGCATTTTTTTTGGATGCGGTGTCTTTTTTTGTGAGTTAACGTCGAAGCAGTGTTCTGAAAGGTTTACGCAGAACCTGTGAGAGCGGGCTTGCTCGCGAATACGGAGTGTCAGCGACAAATATGTGCCTGACACAACGCATTCGCGAGCAAGTCCGCTCCCACAAGGGTTCACCGCAAGCTGCTCTATGTTCACGTCATACAAGGTATCGAATGTCATTCATCCAAGCCAATCTGACTCATCTTCTCGCCGCCGTCTGGTTCATCGTCTGCTGGGGCGGTTATACCCGTTATGCCACGTGGAAGGCCCGTGACACGGCTTGCCTGGCCAGTGTGATGCATCTGTATCGGGAAGACTGGATGCGCCGGATGCTGCTGCGCGAGAACCGTATCGCCGATGCCAGCGTGATTGGCAACCTGGAGCGCAATGCCTCGTTCTTCGCATCCAGCACGCTGATCATCCTGGCCGGTATTCTGACGGTTCTGGGGGCGTCGGATCGGGCGGTGTCGTTGCTGGCGGACCTGCCGCTGGTGCAGCAGGCTTCCCAAGGGTTGGCGGAAGTCAAGTTGTTGTGTCTGGCCCTGGTGTTTGTCTATGCGTTCTTCACCTTCAGTTGGTGCATGCGTCAATACAACTTCGCGGCGGTCCTGGTGGGATCGGCGCCGATGATTGGTGAGCGACATGTGTCGGAGCAGGAGCGCAAGGCCTTTGCGTTGCGAGCGGCGCGGGTTATCTCGATGGCGGCCAACCAGTTCAACTTTGGCCTGCGTTCTTATTATTTCGGCATGTCCATGTTGGTGTGGTTCGTCAGCCCCTGGTTATTCATGTTGATGAGTGCAGGTGTGGTATTCGTGCTTTACCGTCGGGAATTTCATTCCGATGTGTTGGAGGTGATGGTCTACACCCCGACTGAAGCGCCACCCGCCGAAGTTGCCAAGGACGTGGCCTGAGCGATTGGCCTATGCCGAATCGCAGGCAAAAGAAAACCCGCACCAGGCGGGTTTTCTTTCGCCGCTAAAACCGGATCAGTTGGTTTTAGGTGCGGTAGCCGGCGGGGTGGCAGGGGCTTGTTCCTGCGTGGCGGCTTTGTTCGCTTCCGCCTGATCTTTGGCAGCTTCGGCGTTTTCTTTCGCCGCGTCGTTTACTTTACCCTGTGCTTCGTTCATTTTTTCCTGAGCTTGCTCAGAATGTTGTGCGGCATCTTGAGCTTTGTCTTCGGATTTTTTATCGCAGGCAGCGAGACCGAGGGAGGCGGCCAACATCAAGGCAACAGCTAAAGTCTTACGCATGGGGTGTTTCTCCTTATGGAAATAACTACTGGCCTTTTGAGCCATACCCCTTGGGTTAAGTTCCTCATTTGCTACAGATATATAACTTTGTTCTGGCATGGAACTTTATCGGATCTACCTCGTTAGCGGCTTTGGTCCCTTACAGGCGTTTTTATCGAATGGCTGAAAACCCCATTTTTGAGCGTGCGACCCGTTTTTTATCCGCGCTTCGGCATTGTCAGGCGCTGGGCCTGAAGTTGCACAGCGCCAGCAATGAAGGGCTGACGCTGGTGCTGCCTTTCAGCCCCCGAATTGTCGGCAACCCCCTCACGGGCATCATCCATGGTGGAGCATTGACGTCCTTGATGGATACCGCGTGCGGCATGTCGACCCTGTGCGTGCTGCCTGAGTTCGAGGTCTGTCCGACCCTCGACCTGCGTATCGATTACATGCATGCCGCCGCGCCAGACAAGGACGTCTACGGCTTCGCCCAGTGTTATCGGGTCACGCCGGACGTGATTTTCACGCGGGGTTTTGCCTATCAAGACGACCCCGAACAGCCCATCGCCCATGTGGTGGGTACATTCATGCGCTTGGGCCAGCATGCCAGGGGGCTCGGCAGGGCCGGGGCGGGCAAGTCATGACTGATCTTATTCGCGAACAATTGCGCCAAGCCTGCGAGCAAGGCGACTATGGGCTATTGATGGCCTCGATCCCTTATGCACAGTTGATCGGCGCCGAATGCACCCGACAGGGCGATGAGCTGCTGTTTCGCCTGCCGGCCAGCCCGGAAAACATTGGTAACCCTTTATTGCCTGCGATCCATGGCGGTGTCATTGCCGGTTTCATGGAGCTGTCGGCGGCCATTCATCTGCTGATCGTCACCCGCACGCCGGGTGTGCCGAAAATCATCGATTTTTCCCTGGATTACCTGCGCGCCGGGCAGTTTCGCGACACCTATGCCAAGTGCCAGGTCTGGCGCCAGGGACGACGGGTGGCCAACGTGGCTATCACGGCCTGGCAGGACGACGCGGCTGAGCCCATCGCGACCGCGCGGGCGCATTTCAAGATCCAGGAGCCCGCAAAGCCGACCCGCCCTTGAAATTATCGGGGGCGCCCCCACCTTGAGGTCATCCCGCCGCCGACTCAGCGAGGCGGACACCACCATCCACTTGGAGTTTGATGACAATGAGCGTGGAAACTCAAAAGGAAACCCTGGGCTTCCAGACCGAGGTAAAGCAACTGCTGCACCTGATGATTCACTCGCTGTATTCGAACAAGGAAATTTTCCTTCGCGAGCTGATCTCGAACGCCTCCGACGCTGTCGACAAATTACGTTTCGAAGCCCTGTCCAAGCCAGAATTGCTGGAAGGCGGCGCTGAGCTGAAAATCCGCGTGAGCTTCGACAAGGACGCGAAAACCATCACCCTGGAAGACAACGGCATCGGCATGAGCCGCGAAGAGGTGATCACTCACCTGGGCACGATCGCCAAATCCGGCACTGCCGACTTCATGAAGAACCTGACGGGTGACCAGAAAAAAGACTCCCACCTGATCGGTCAATTCGGCGTCGGCTTCTATTCCGCGTTCATCGTGGCCGATCATGTCGAAGTCTTCAGCCGCCGCGCCGGTCTCGCCGCGAGCGAAGGCGTGCACTGGTCGTCCAAGGGCGAAGGCGAGTTCGAGGTTGCCACCCTCGACAAGGCCGATCGTGGTACCCGCATCGTGCTGCACCTCAAGTCCGGCGAAGACGAATTCGCCGATGGCTGGCGCTTGCGCAACATCATCAAGAAATACTCCGACCACATCGCGCTGCCAATCGAGTTGCCGAAGCAGGTCACCGCTGCCGAGGGCGAAGAAAAGCCTGAAGTGGAATGGGAAACCGTCAACCGCGCCAGTGCCCTGTGGACTCGCCCACGCACCGAGGTGAAGGATGAGGAATACCAGGAGTTCTACAAACACATCGCCCACGATTACGAGAACCCGCTGAGCTGGAGCCACAACAAGGTCGAAGGCAAGCTGGAATACAACTCGTTGCTGTACGTACCGGCCCGCGCACCGTTCGATTTGTACCAGCGCGAAGCACCTCGCGGCCTGAAGCTGTACGTGCAACGTGTATTCGTGATGGACCAGGCAGAATCGTTCCTGCCGCTCTATCTGCGCTTCATCAAGGGCGTGGTGGACTCCAACGACCTGTCCCTGAACGTCTCGCGGGAAATCCTGCAGAAAGACCCGATCATCGACTCCATGAAGTCGGCGCTGACCAAGCGTGTGCTGGATATGCTGGAGAAACTGGCGAAGAACGAGCCCGAACAGTACAAGAGCTTCTGGAAGAACTTCGGTCAGGTAATGAAGGAAGGTCCGGCCGAGGACTTCGCCAACAAGGAAAAAATTGCCGGCCTGCTGCGTTTTGCCTCGACCCAGGGCGACGATGGCGAACAGATCGTCGGCCTGGCCGATTACCTGGCCCGCGCCAAGGAAGGCCAGGACAAGATTTACTACCTCACCGGCGAGACCTATGCCCAGGTCAAGAACAGCCCGCACCTGGAGGTCTTCCGCAAGAAAGGCATCGAAGTGTTGCTGCTGACCGACCGCATCGACGAGTGGCTGATGAGCTACCTCAACGAGTTCGATGGCAAGAGCTTCGTCGACGTGGCCCGTGGCGACCTGGACCTTGGCAACCTGGATTCGGAAGAAGACAAGAAAGCCGCCGAAGAGATCGCCAAGAGCAAGGAAGGCCTGGTCGAGCGGATCAAGACGGCCTTGGGCGATGCAGTCAGCGAAGTGCGCGTATCCCACCGCCTGACCGACTCTCCGGCGATCCTGGCTATCGGTGAACAGGACCTCGGCCTGCAGATGCGTCAGATTCTCGAAGCCAGCGGCCAGAAAGTCCCGGACTCCAAGCCGATCTTCGAATTCAACCCGGCTCACCCGCTGCTGGAGAAGCTGGACAACGAACAGAGCGAAGAGCGTTTTGGCGATCTGTCGCACATCCTGTTCGACCAGGCGGCCCTGGCTGCTGGCGACAGCTTGAAGGATCCGGCGGCTTATGTTCGCCGTCTGAACAAGCTGTTGGTGGAACTGTCAGCTTAATCAAGTGCAGGAAAAACCCGCTTCGGCGGGTTTTTTCATTTCAGGTGTTCGATTGAAAGGGAGTCTGTCATGAGTCAGATCACGGTTCGCTCACTGGTCTATCAGATCGAAGGTCAACGTTATGAAAGCCGTCTGGCCTTCGACATCAACCAGCAGGGGCCGCGTCCGGGCCTGTTGATGGCACCGAACTGGATGGGTGTAGGGGCGGGGGCCGAGGAGATCGCCAAGTCGGTGGCCGCCAACGGGTACGTGGTATTGATTGCCGATCTGTATGGGCAGACGGTACGGCCGACCAACGCCGATGAAGCGGGGGCGGCAATGATGCCGCTCAAGAATGATCGGGCCATGCTGCGCAAGCGCATGCAGGCCGCGCTCGAACAATTGCAAAGCCAGGACGAGGCGCCGGTCGATGCGTCGAAGCTCGCCACGTTCGGCTTCTGCTTCGGCGGTTGCTGTGCTCTGGAGCTGGCCCGTACAGGCGCGCCGCTAAAGGCTGCCATTTCGTTTCATGGCACCCTGGATACGCCGGATCCTGCGGATGCGCGCAACATCCAGGGCTCGGTGCTGGTGATGCATGGTGCGTCCGATCCTTTGGTGCCCAAGGAACAACTGCCGGCGTTCGAAGACGAAATGAATGCCGCCGGGGTGGATTGGCAATTGCTCAGCTACGGCGGGGCGGTGCATTCGTTCACCGATCCACAAGCCAATGTGCCGGGCAAGATGATGTACAACGCCAAGGTCGCCAACAGGGCGTTCAGGTCAATGCATAACTTGCTGGATGAGGTGTTCAAGGACTGAGTCGTCCGGGGGATGCCAGATTAGCCAAGGCATACACCTGTGGAGGAGTAGCCAAGGCATACATCTGTGGGAGCAAAGCTTGCTCGCGATGAGGGCAGGGCAGTCAACGATATGCTGACCGGTCGGGCGCTATCGCGAGCAAGCTTTGCTCCCACAGGCTTTGCTCCCACAGGATTTGTAGAATCAGGGCAACTCGATCCGCTCGCTTTCCCCCGGCACGGTCGGCCAATCGCCGGCCGCCCAGCGTCGACGGGCTTCGTCGATCCGGGCCGGGTCGCTGGAGACAAAATTCCAGTTCATCCGCCGCGGCCCGTCCAACGGCGCGCCTCCGAACAGCACGGCATGGCAATCGCTCTCGGCACACAATGTCATTTCCTTCCCGGCCGGCAGTATCAACAGCGAATGGGGTTCCACCGGCTCTCCCTCCAGTTTCGCTTCACCACTCAACACATACAGTGCCCGTTCTTCATGCTCGGTGGGAATCAGCAGAGTCGTCGCGGTCTGCAGGTTCAATTCGGCATACAGCGTAGGAGACAACACCGGTACCGGCGATTCCAGGCAGAAGCCTGACCCGGCGATCATGCGGATACGGATCCCCAAAGTGTCGCTGACCGGCAAGGTGCGGGCCGGATGATGGCTGTAGTGCCCCGGTCCTTCTTCATGGGATTTGGGCGAGGCCAGCCAGACTTGCAAGCCGTGCATGACGAAATCACTGCTCAACAGTGCCTCGGGTGTGCGTTCCACATGGGCAATGGCGCTGCCTGCGGTCATCCAACTGACGTCTCCGGCCTGTACCACCTGATCGGAACCGAGGCTGTCCTTGTGCTGGAGTGTGCCTTCGAACAGGTAGGTAAGGGTGGACAGCCCGATGTGGGGGTGTTGGCGGATATTCATGCCTTTACCGGCCGGGTAGGTGGTTTGCAGCATGTGGTCGAAAAACACGAAAGGTCCCACGCTGCGGCACTTGGCGGACGGCAGAGGGCGGAGAATCGGCTGGCCTTCGACATCTTCTGCACGGGGGCGAACGGTCAGGGGCGTGGTCATGGTGTCTTCCAGATTGAGCAACGGAGGCGGTGAGCATAACCCGGTGCCGCCGGTGATGGCACAAGCGACTTGAACCCGGGCGGGAAGCGTGGGGTCTATGCTGCTCATGGCCTGTGGAGATTACCCGTTGATCCGTCTGATCATTGCCTGGCTGCTGGTGGTTTTCAGCGTTGCTGCCATGGCCCGCGAATATGCCTACAGCGATGCGCACCTCCACTATGTCGATTTCTTCCAGGAAACTGCCGGGATGCCTGAGCTGCTCAAGGCGATGGCTGACAATCGCATCGAGCACGTCATGATTTCCGGCATTCCGGTGGCCAAGAAATGGCATGAAGACGAGCCCAAGCGGCCACGGTATTACGCCGGTGATGATGCGGATGCCTATTGGTACAGCGCCACCGATGTGATCGTCGCGGCGGCGGTGAACAAGCTGACGCCTGAACAACGCAAGCACTTCCATCCTTTCCTGTCGGGCTTCAACCCCAACGACAAGAACTCCGCCGCCCACATTCAGCGCATGCTCGATCTGTATCCCGGGTTGTGGCAGGGCATCGGAGAGGTGTTCACTCGGCATGATGATCTGACCGCGCTGACGTCGGGCGATACCCCGAGGGCCAACAACGAGGCGATGACCCGTATCTACCACTTGGCGGCGGAGAACGACCTGCCGGTGATGTTGCATTCCAACATCACCTCCAAGCGAGAGAAAAATCCACTTTATTTGCCGGAAGTCGAAGAGCCGTTGCGTAACCATCCCCACACGCGGTTCATCTGGGCTCATGCCGGCACCAGCATGGAGATCCATCGGCACCAGACCCGGCTGGATTTCCTGTTGCCAACACTGAGTCGGATGCTGGAGGCTTACCCGAACTTGTACATTGACCTGTCCTGGAGCCTGCTTACGCCGTATTTGCTGGATGAGGCGGGCAAGCCCCGGCAGGAGTGGGTCGAGTTGGTGGAGCGCTTCCCGGAGCGCTTCATGGTGGGGTCGGATGTGGTCGGTCGCTTCAAGAAACTTGGCCACGAGCTGCACGGCTTCGATCCGTTTTTGGATGCCCTGCCGGAAGAGGTGGCCAAGAAGGTGGCGCGCGATAATTTCCTGGCGGTGTTGTGTGGGAGCAAGGCTTGCCCACGATGAACAGGTAGCAGGCTTGAACCTGCATCGCGAGCAAGCTTTGCTCCCGCAGGCAAACGCCGCTTTGTCATCAGTCTGTCACGCCCGCGTCATACCCTCGCGCTCATCTCAATCAAGGAGCGCACCATGCAATTCAGCCGTTCAAGCGCACTGTTGGCGCTGTTGTTGACCTGTGGCCTGGCTCAGGCCGAAGTCCGTGTCGAAGGCCCGGTGGAATATGGCGTTTTTGAAGGGACGCAAGCCGAGCTGCAATCGGGAGAGCGGGTGTTGCGGCGCAGCAACGAACCCATTCGCCAGACCGAAAGCGTACCGGCGAAGCTGGGCACCAAGTTCGGCATGCGCTATCAGTTGGTCGGCAAGGTGGCCGATGACCAGCCGTTGACTCTGCTGTATTTCACCCCGGGCATTCGTACCGCCGATGGGGTGCTCCATGACAAATTCGAAGTCACCCAGAAACTGGTGCCCGGTGCGCCTCAGGATGTGATGGCTTATGAATTCACCGAGAGCCATGAAGTGGTGCCGGGCGAATGGCGATTCATGGTGTTCCAGGGGGATCGGTTGCTGACGCAGCAGCGCTTTGTGGTGCGCTGATTCCCCATCCAACGTCGATTACAGCGTGGGAGCGGGCTTGCCCGCGAAGACGGAGTGTCAGTCAGCATATTTGTAGCGGATGCACCGCTTTCGCGAGCAAGCCCGCTCCCACAGGGAATCAGTGGTGAACATCCATGCTGTGAATACACCCCTTCCCACAGGGGGGGCGGTGCATTCAACAGGCATAAAAAAACGCCCCGAACCAGTCGGGGCGTTTTTAATGACGAAGCAGCGGGGCTTACTTGCCCTGCCAGCGCTTGAGTACCAGGGTGGCGTTGGTGCCACCGAAGCCGAAGCTGTTACTCATCACGGTGTCGATCTTGGTGTCTTCACGGGTCTTGGTCAGGATCGGCAGGTCGGCCACTTCCGGATCCAGCTCGTCGATGTTGGCCGAGCCGGCGATGAAGTTGCCTTCCATCATCAGCATGCAGTAGATCGCTTCGTGAACGCCGGCGGCGCCCAGCGAGTGACCCGACAGGCTCTTGGTGGAGCTGATGGCCGGGGCCTTGTCGCCGAACACTTCACGCACGCCTTTCATTTCCGCAACGTCACCGACCGGAGTCGAGGTGCCGTGGGTGTTCAGGTAGTCGATTGGGGTATCGACGGTGGACATGGCCATCTGCATGCAACGAATAGCACCTTCGCCGCTCGGGGCCACCATGTCGTAGCCGTCGGACGTGGCGCCGTAGCCAACGATTTCGGCGTAGATTTTCGCACCGCGGGCCAAGGCGTGTTCCAATTCCTCGACCACCACCATGCCACCGCCACCGGCGATGACGAAACCGTCACGGTCGGCATCGTAGGCACGGGAGGCTTTCTCGGGAGTGTCGTTGCGCTTGCTGGACAGGGCGCCCATGGCATCGAACAGGAACGACTGGCTCCAGTGTTCTTCTTCGCCGCCGCCGGCAAAGACGATGTCCTGCTTGCCCATCTGGATCTGTTCCATGGCGGTACCGATGCAGTGTGCACTGGTGGCGCAGGCCGAAGCGATGGAGTAGTTCAGGCCCTTGATCTTGAAAGGCGTGGCCAGGCAGGCGGAAACGGTGCTGCTCATGGTCCGGGTGACGCGATAAGGGCCGACGCGCTTGACGCCTTTTTCCCGCAGGATGTCCAGCGCTTCCATCTGGTTCAGGGTCGAAGCACCGCCGGAACCGGCAATCAGGCCGGTGCGCGGGTTGGAAACCTGCTCTTCGGTCAGGCCCGAGTCAGCGATGGCATCCTTCATGGCCAGGTAGGCGTAAGCCGCTGCATGGCCGACGAAACGGTAGATCTTGCGGTCGATCAGCTCTTCGAGGTTGAGGTCAATGGAGCCGGAAACCTGGCTACGCAGACCCATTTCGGCGTATTCCGGGTTGAACCGGATGCCCGGGCGACTTGCACGCAGGTTAGCGGAGACGGTCTCTTTGTCATTGCCCAGGCAAGAAACGATGCCCAGACCAGTGATAACGACGCGGCGCATGCGGATAACCCTTAGAAGTTGTCAGTGGAGGTGAAAACGCCAACCCGAAGGCCTTCGGCGGTGTAGATCTCGCGACCGTCGACAGCCACCGAACCATCGGCGATGGCCATGTTCAGCTTGCCCTTGAGGACGCGTTTGATATGGATGTTATAGGTGATTTTCTTCGCGGTCGGCAGGACCTGACCGAAGAACTTCACTTCGCCCGAACCCAGGGCGCGACCGCGGCCCGGCAGACCCTGCCAGCCGAGGAAAAAACCGACCAGCTGCCACATGGCATCCAGGCCCAGGCAGCCCGGCATCACCGGATCGCCTTCGAAATGGCAGGCGAAGAACCACAGGTCCGGAGTGATATCCAGCTCGGCGACCAATTCACCTTTGCCGTACTTGCCGCCCTCTTCGCTGATATGGGTGATACGGTCCACCATCAGCATGTTCGGGGCGGGCAGTTGCGCGTTACCTGGGCCGAACAGCTCACCGCGACTGCAGCGCAGCAGATCTTCCCGGGTAAAGGCGTTTTGTTTGGTCATGCGAGCTCCTCAATAATCCCATGCGGCAGGGTGGGGCGAATCTTCCCGGCCGATCGAAGCGTTCATGCCTCGAATCGGCAGCCTACCCATAGACTATTGCGTTGTAGTGAAAGTCACAGCGCAGAGGCAAATGAATGAACACCTGTGCACTGAAATATTAATTCAAGCCCCCAGTCGAGGCTCGTCGGGTGCCTAAGACTGCCGCACTTTCGCTTTCCACGCCAGCCACATGGGTTACTAATGCACCCAACGCTGCATAATTTGCTGCAGATCAGTTCTTTTGAAGGGTTTTGCAAGGTAATCGTTCATGCCTGCCGTCAGACAGGCTTCGCGGTCGCCTTGTAGCGCGTTGGCCGTCAACGCGACGATGGGCACCGTGCCGCAGCCCGGCAGCTGGCGTATCTGTCGCGTGGCCTCGTAGCCATCGACCAGGGGTAGCCTGCAGTCCATGAGAATCAAGTCGAACATCAGGCTTTCGGCGCTGCGTATGGCCTGGGCGCCGTCGGAAGCGATGCTCACGGTGAAGCCCAGGCTGCGCAACATGGCTTCGATCACGGTCTGGTTGACCGGATTGTCCTCCACCAGCAGCACATGACGGCCTTCGCCGTCTCCCTTGTCGCCAGGCAATCGAGGCGCCAGGACCGGTGGGCTCTGCGTAGACAACGCCAGGGGAATCTCCAGGGTAAACACCGAACCCTGGCCTTCTTCGCTCTGCGCCCGCAGGGTACCGCCCATGCGTTCGGCCAGAGTCCTGGCAATGGGCAGGCCCAGGCCGGTGCCGCCGTAGCGTCGGGAGATGGAGCTGTCCGCCTGCTGGAAGGCGTCGAACATGCGTTCCAGGCTTTCGGCCGGAATGCCAATGCCGCTGTCGCGTACTGCGCAGGTAAACCACAGCAGTTCGTGATCCAGGGCCTGCCACTGGCATTGCACGGTAACGCGACCTTGCTCGGTGAACTTCAGCGCGTTGCCGATCAGGTTCACCAGAATCTGCCTGATCCGCGTCGGATCGCCTTGTACCCGCAGGGCATGCATGTCGTCGGGAATCAGCAGGTCCAGGCCCAGTTTGCGTTGTGCGGCGCTGTGCTGGAAGGACTGCGCACAACTGCTCACCAGTTCCGCCAGGTTGAACGGGATGTGCTCCAGCTCCAGGGCCGAGCGTTCGATGCGCGAGAAATCGAGGATGTCGTTGATCACCTTCAACAGGTGTTCGGTGGATTCCGAAGCCAGCGCCGTGTACTCGTGCTGCTCCTCGGTCATCCGGGTGGTTTCCAGCAGTTGCAGCATGCCCAGCACACCGTTCATGGGGGTACGCAGTTCATGGCTCATCATCGCCAGGAATTCGGACTTGGCGCTGTTGGCCTTTTCCGCTTCTTCGCGGGTCTTGATCAACTGTGCCATGGCCTGGTGCTGTTCCCGGCTGGCTTGCTCCAGCCCGTCGGCCAGGTTGTTGATATGCCGCGACAAGGCCCCGAGTTCGGCGTCGTCGACGATGGGCAGGGGCTTGCTGTAGTCGCCCTGCTGGATGGCCTTGACCGCATCGCCGATGTCGCGGATCGGCCGGGACAGGTTCGAAGCCAGGCGGCGCGCCACCAGAAAAGTGAAGAGCAAGGCAAACAGCGCCAGGATCGCGGCCTTTAGCAGAATCTCCTGTTGCCGTTGGCTGAAGGCGTCGCTGGACATGCCGACGACCACCCGGCCCAGGTAATCTTCGCCGGACGTCTCGACGGTCGGATTGTTGCCTTGCAGGAAATCATTGTTCAGGGCGATGCGTTGCAGGCGCACCGGCGCCTGGAAGACTTCGATTTGCTGGGAATGGCTGCGGTTCTGCGCCGGCTGTTCGACATACACCAACACCCGGTCCGTGGCGTCCTGAACTTCCAGGAAGCGCACGTGGGGCGTGGCCAGGGTGGCGGTGAGCAGACTTTCCAGCACCTCGTTGTTGCCGGAGATTACGCCGTATTCCGTGGCCGGGGCCAGTTGGTTGGCGATCAGTTGGCCGGTGTGATTGAGTTCCTGGCGCAAGTCCTGGATCCGCACGAAGGTAAAGAAACTGATCAACAACACGGTCAGCAGCAATGCCGGGCCGAGGGAGATGAGCTGGGTGCGGGTATTGATATCCCAACGGCGACGCAAGGTCATGGACGTTGTTCTCCTTCGGCCAACTGCGAAGCGACGGATTCGGTATCGATCGGTTCGATCCCCAGGGAACGTGCAACCTGGCGGTTACTCAAGACTTTGAAGCGGGGCGGATACAAGGTGCGCGGCCAACTGGAGGCGGGACGGTCAAGCAACTCGTCGAGAATCGCCAGCCAGTCTTCCTGGTCGCTGTAGGTACTGACCAGGCTACCGGCCTTGACGAAGGCCGCGCTTGGCCCGATCAACGCGCGCTGCCTGGCATAGCTGCTGAGCAGCAGGTTCTTCACGGTCTTGGGGTTGTATAGGTCGGGATCATCGAGGCCCAGCAACACATCGCTCTGGCCCAGCAGGTCCTGCAAGGGGCGGCTGTCATTGGTGTCGTTCCAGCGTTCGGTCACGATCT
Source organism: Pseudomonas sp. Pf153 (assembly GCF_001269775.1). Classification (NCBI taxonomy): domain Bacteria; kingdom Pseudomonadati; phylum Pseudomonadota; class Gammaproteobacteria; order Pseudomonadales; family Pseudomonadaceae; genus Pseudomonas; species Pseudomonas sp. Pf153. Next base: position 103,230 of record NZ_LHVL01000012.1, read on the forward strand.
CCAAGCCCAACGGTGCCGCGACCTGGCGGATTTCCTTGAGCAGAAACTCACTGTGGCCGTCATACAGCACGCCGACTCTGCGCACCTGCGGGAGAACCGAGCGAATCAGCCGCAATTGTCGCCCCACGGGAGGATCGCTCCACAGCAGGCTCAGCTGAGAGGGCGTCGTTTCACCCAGGCGATCCCGCGCTTGCAGGCGGCTGATCCGCAGCACCAGCGTGGCCGGTCCTTGATGGGCTTGCAGGCGCCAATCGAGGCTGGGTAAATCCAGCAGGACCAATCGGGTGTCAGCGGGCAACTTGTCCGGCGCCGGCAGGTTTGCCAGCGGAGTGAACCGCACTGTGTCGTCCGGACGCAGGGCTTTCAAGGCCTGGGTGAAGGATTGCACTCCGGGGCTGTCCTGGGCGCCCGTGAGCAGGATCTCGGCGGCCCGGGCCTCGATCACCGCCAACCAGCCGGCGAGCACCAGGCACAGGGCCAGCGGCAGGCGGCCGGAAAATGGCCTGGAGGGAGATCGGCCCCGGAACATCTAGAAGGACAACTCCGCGCTGAAATAAAGGACGTGTCGGGAGTCGTAGCGGTTATCGACGAAAGTGGTGGGCTGATTGTCCAGGCGTTCTTGCAGGACTCCCGCCAGTTCCAGGTTGGCCTTGCCCAACGGGATGCGGCGGGCGAGGCGGGTGTCGACCCGTTCGAAGCGATAACCGTTGAGGGCATCGGCGGCGTAATAGAACACCGAGCTGTTCCAACCCTGGCCCCAGTCCCGCAGCCAGCCGGCAGATCCGCTGTTGCGGGCGGTCAGTTGTTCGTCGAGGGGGTTGCTGGCCTGCGCATCGACATAGGCATAGGTCAGTCGCAGGCGGTCGGCGTTGGTCAGGCGCCAATCGAGCTGGGTTTCGGCCCCGGAAAATTGCGATTCATTGGAGTTGCTGGCGATGTACTGGTTGTTGCGCAGCGGTTCGCTGATCATGCCGGTGATTTCGTCGTGGAACAGCCTTACGTCGACCGACAGGCCCAAATCCATGAAGTAACCGTTATAGCCCAGTTCCCGGGAACGCATGTGCTCCTGGTCGAGGTTCCCCGGACCACGGGTCTGGACGAAGTATCGGGCGCTGTTGCGGCCGAAGGCGCCGGGCTGCAGGTTGGTGACCTGGTAACTCCAGTTGACGTTGTTCTCAAACATGTCCGGTGAGCGCACCGCCTCGGAGTAAACCGCCCGCAGGCCATGGCGTGGCGTGATCAGGTAGTTGACCGCCACTCGCGGCGTCAGCGAACTGCCGGTCAGGCGGGTGTCTTCGAACATGGCGCCGCCCTGCAGCAGCCAGTGCTCGGTGGCTCGCCACTCGAACTGGCCGAACAGCCGCCAGGTGGTGTCGTCCAGGGTGCCGTTGAAATAGGTCTCGGAGTCGGCCCGGTCGTAGCGATAATTCGCCCCGGTGACCAGTCTCAGGCTGTCGGACAGGCTCAACGTGTCCTGGATTTCCAGGTCGTAGCGCGATTCCCGGGCACTCTGATCAATATCGCCGCACAACGTCCGCGATGCACCGTTGCGCCACTGATCGAGCACCTGGTTGGCCAGCGCCTGTTCCTGCGCCGTACCGGGCGGTGCACCGGTATTGGTGTAGGTGGGCATGTTGCGCGCCAGTTTCTCGGCGTAGTTGGGGTTGAGCTGCCAGAGATCGGTCAACTGTGGACTGAAGGACACCTCGGCATCACAGGCACGCCAGGTTTGCTGGCGATCCCAATGCTGGAACGAGCCTTGTACATAAAGGCTGTGGTCGGGGTCCAGGTCCAGGTTCCAGCGCAGCGAACCGGCATAATCCTTGGCAATGACGTCGGAGTTATCCCCAGCGGCCGTGATCCCGGCAAATACTGGCTTGTAGGTGTAGGGCCGCTGGTTGGTCCCGTCCTTGGCGTTCAACTGCCAGTCGATGCTCTGCTGCTCGTCGAGGGTCTGGCTGACCGACAGGTTGAAGCGGTTCAAGCGTCGACTGTCGCGGTAGTCGGCGCCGTTGCGGTTGCTGTCAAAGCCATCGTCTTCCTGGCCGGACAGCGAGAGCCGCATGTCACCGCCATCCCAGCCGCTGCCCTGGCTGGCGTACCAGTCGCTGATACCCCGTTGGCCCCGGGTCATTTTCAGCCGGGTGCCGTGGCTGTCGGCCGGGGCGCGGGTGATGATATTGACCACCGCCATCAGCGCGTTGGCACCGTAGCTGACGGTGTTGGGGCCGCGGAAGACTTCGATCCGCTCGATGTCTTCCATGGCCACCGGAATGTCGCTCCAGTCCACCGTGGCCAGGCCGGCGCGGTACACCGAGCGGCCATCGATCAACACCTGCATGCGACGGGCTTCGCTGGCGTTGGTGCCGTGGTAGTTCACGGTGGGCTGGTTGCCGCTCAGGTTGCCGACCATCATGCCCGGCACCAGGCGCAACAGTTCGCTGATGTCCCGGGCGCCACTGGCCTTGATCAACTCGCTGTCCAGCACGGTCATACTGCCCGGCACCGCTGCCGGCGATTGCTTGAGTCGCGTCGCGGTCAAGACTTGAGGCAGGGGCTGGCTGTCGACAAACAAGTCGTCGGCCCATACAGGCGGGCTGATGAGCAGCGCCAATAGCAGCGACGAACCTGGGCGAAAGGGGCCAACGGACACGGCATAGCCTTTGGGTAGCAGACGGATGGCAGGCATGTTAACTGAGCTGAGCGACTTTTCCAGTTGAGTTGATAGCATTTTCCTAGCAATTGGTGGTCAGCTTCCTACAACTGCGGGTCATCACAGAGGGCTGGTCGGCTTTCGGCCGCTCCGTATAATGCCCGGCATCGCCACTTGGTATGGATGAACGGATTGCATATGACTGAACAGCGCCCGATTGCGGTTCTGGGGGGCGGAAGTTTCGGTACCGCCGTGGCCAATCTGCTGGCCGAAAACGGCCACGCTGTACGCCAATGGATGCGAGACCCCGAGCAGGCCGAGGCCATTCGGGTCAATCGCGAGAACCCGCGTTACCTCAAGGGCATCAAGATCCGCCCGGAAGTGGAGCCCGTGACCGACCTGCAGGCGACACTCGACGGCAGTGATCTGTTTTTCGTCGCCTTGCCATCCAGCGCCTTGCGTTCGGTGCTGGCGCCCCATGCCGAGCGCTTGAGCGGCAAACTGCTGGTCAGCTTGACCAAGGGTATCGAGGCCCAGACGTTCAAGCTGATGAGCGAGATCCTCGAAGACATCGCGCCCAAGGCGCGGATCGGGGTTATCTCCGGGCCGAACCTGGCGCGGGAAATCGCCGAGCACGCCTTGACCGCCACCGTGGTGGCCAGCGAAGACGAAGAACTGTGCCAGCGGGTCCAGGCAGCCCTTCACGGTCGCACCTTCCGGGTTTATGCCAGCGCCGACCGTTTCGGTGTGGAGCTGGGCGGGGCGTTGAAGAACGTCTATGCCATCATCGCCGGCATGGCGGTGGCGCTGGGGATGGGGGAAAACACCAAGAGCATGCTGATCACCCGGGCGCTGGCGGAAATGACCCGTTTTGCCGTCAGCCAGGGCGCCAACCCGATGACCTTCCTCGGGCTGGCCGGCGTGGGCGACCTGATCGTGACTTGTTCGTCGCCCAAGAGTCGTAACTACCAGGTCGGTTTCGCCCTTGGCCAGGGCCTGAGCCTGGACGAGGCCGTCTCCCGGTTGGGAGAAGTGGCCGAAGGGGTCAATACCCTCAAGGTGCTCAAGGCCAAGTCCCAGGAGACGGGGGTTTACATGCCGCTGGTCGCCGGGTTGCATGCGATCCTGTTCGAAGGGCGCACGCTGGAGCAGGTCATCGAACTGTTGATGCGCGGCGAACCGAAGACCGATGTCGATTTCATTTCCACCAGCGGCTTCAACTGAGCCTCTGCGATACAGGACAGGAGCGAACCATGAACGATCCCAAGGGCGAAGCCCAATACGAGTCCATTCTGTTACGCGTGTTGTGGATGATCATCTACCTGTTGGTCTGGCAGGTGGCGCAATTCATCCTCGGCGCCGTGGTACTTGTGCAATTGATTTATCGATTGATTTACGGCGCACCCAGCGCCGGCCTGATGAACTTCGGCGACAGCCTGAGTCAGTTCCTGGCTCAGATCGGTCGATTCGGCACCTTCCACAGTGACCAGAAGCCCTGGCCGTTTGCGGATTGGCCGACCCCGCGTGCGCCGGAAGGGGAAGCGCCGCATGCCGTGGCGCCGGCTCCGCATCCGGTCCGGGACGAGGAGCCTAAGCTATGAACGTATGGGTATTGCGCCATGGTGAGGCCGAGCCTCACGGCTCCCGTCCCGATCCCGAGCGGGCGCTGACCGCTCACGGTCGCGAAGAAGTGTTGCGCAGCGCCGCCGAGCTGATCGGGCGACCGTTGACCGCGATTTATGCCAGCCCCTACGTGCGTGCCCAGCAAACCGCGCAACTGGTGCGAGAGGTGCTGGGTTTCGAACCGGAACTGCTCACGGTTGACTGGCTCACCCCGCAAACCCCGCCGCAAACCGTCCTGGAACACCTCAGGGACCGGGATAATGTGCTGCTGGTCAGTCATAACCCGCTGGTGGGCAGCCTGCTTGACCTGGCGCAGCACGGTCATCTGCAACAACCTGAGCAGGTGCACACAGCTGGGTTGGCGGAGTTGGAAGGCGACCTGCCGCTGGCCGGCGCGATGACGCTCAAGGGCATCAAGCACCCCTGACTGAAAAAACGCACCTGTGGGAGCAAGGCTTGCCCGCGATGGCATCGACACCCACAGCCCTGATCCACCGCGGCGCCAGCATCGCGGGCAAGCCTTGCTCCTACAGATATTGAATCCTGCGCAAATAACAACATGAAGGAAAGGCAACGATGAGTCTGTGGCGCACCACCCCCAACATCGAGCAACTGAACGCCGCCGGTAAGAACACCATCAGCGAGGTGCTGGACATTCGTTTCGAATCGTTCGACGACGAGTCCCTGACCGCCAGCATGGTCGTCGATCACCGCACCCACCAGCCGTTCGGCCTGTTGCATGGCGGGGCTTCGGTGGTACTTGCTGAAACGGTCGGATCCATGGCGGCCTATCTGTGCGTGGATACCAGCAAATACTATTGCGTGGGCCTGGAGATCAACGCCAACCATTTGCGTGGCGTGCGCAGCGGCCGGGTGACGGCCACGGCCCGGATGATCCACCTGGGGCGCACCACCCAGGTCTGGGATATCCGCCTGACCAACGATGAAGGCAAGGTCAACTGCGTGTCACGGTTGACCATGGCCGTGGTGCCGCTGGGCGAGCAGCCGCCGGCGCGTTGAGGTCTGGATCGTAGAATGCGGGACCTTGTGGCGAGGGGATTTATCCCCTCGCCACATCGACCTTGCTCAGTTTGAAAACCCGGCTGCCCCATCGTTCAATCCCGACTGTCATCATTCCTGTCATTTACGGTCATTGCCGCCCCGCAGGGTTGTGCGGACAATCGGCTCCAGTTTCCTCGATGGATTGGCCGTCATGCCGCAACACATATTCTTCGCCCACGCCAATGGTTTCCCTTCGGCCACCTACGGCAAACTGTTTGCCGCGCTGGCGCCGCAGTTCCAGGTGACGTATCTGGAAACCCATGGCCATGACCCGCGTTTTCCGGTCGACGACAATTGGCACAATCTGGTGGACGAGCTCATTCATCATTTGGAACAGCAACCGCAGCCGGTGTGGGGTGTCGGTCATTCCCTCGGTGGGGTGCTGCACCTGCATGCCGCGTTGCGTTGTCCCCAGTTGTATCGCGGCGTGGTCATGCTCGATTCGCCGGTGCTGACCCGCGCCGATCAGTGGGTGATCCTGGCCGCCAAGCGCCTGGGCTTCATCGACCGCCTGACGCCGGCCGGCCGCACCCTGGGGCGACGCGAGGAATTCGCGGATCTGGATTCGGCCCGGCAGTATTTTTCCGGCAAGACACTGTTCCGTGGCTTCGATCCGGATTGTTTCGACGCTTACTTGCAACATGGTCTCCAACCGGTCGGCGACCGGCTGCGACTGCGTTTCGACCCGGCCACGGAGATCAGCATTTATCGCGGCGTGCCCCACACCAGCCCTGGTCGGCCCCGCAAGCTCAAGGTACCGTTGGCGGTGGTGCGCGGTCGCCAGAGTCGCGTGGTGATGCGTCATCACACTCGCACGGTGGGGCGCATGCCCCGTGGCGAGGCCCTGAGCATGCCCGGCGGGCATATGTTTCCCCTGGAACGTCCCCTGGACACGGCGAACCTGCTCAAAGATCTGTTCCAGCGCTGGGAGGGGCGCAGTGCATGAATACAGTCGAGGAAGTGCGCCTGAGCCTGCCTCACATCGAGCTGGCCGCCCACCTGTTCGGACCGGAAGACGGGCGGCCGGTGATCGCCTTGCACGGCTGGCTCGACAATGCCAACAGCTTCGCACGCCTGGCTCCCCGGCTCGAAGGCTTGCGCATCATTGCCCTGGACATGGCCGGCCACGGTCATTCGGGGCATCGCCCGCCCGGTGCCGGTTACGCCTTGTGGGACTATGCCCATGATGTGCTGCAGGTCGCCGAACAACTGGGCTTGCAGCGTTTCGCCCTGCTGGGGCATTCCCTGGGCGCCGTCGTGTCGCTGGTGCTGGCCGGGTCATTGCCGGAGCGGGTGACGCACCTTGGGCTGATCGACGGTGTGATTCCCCCTACCGCCCCGGGCGATAACGCAGCCGAACGCATGGGCATGGCGCTACAGGCGCAGTTGGATTTGCTGAAAAAAACCAAACCGGTCTACAAGACCCTCGACCGCGCCATCGAAGCCCGCATGAAAGGGCTGGTAGCCGTGAGCCGCGAGGCGGCCGAGCTGCTGGCCCAGCGCGGTCTGATGCCGGTGCCCGGCGGGTACACCTGGCGCACCGACAATCGCCTGATGCTGCCGTCGCCGCTGCGCCTGACCAACGAGCAGGCCATGACCTTCGTAACGCGGGTCGGTTGCCCGGCCCACCTGATCGTGGCGGCGGAAGGCATGCTCGTCCGCCATCCCGAGTTGCTGGAACGTCTACCCTTCAGTCATGGGCAGTTGCCTGGCGGCCATCATTTGCATTTGAACGATGAATCCGGTGCGGCGCTTGTAGCAGACTGTTTCAATCGGTTTTTCACCGTTTCTTGACTTGCGACGGGCAACTGTCGAGGCTGGGCGAGTTGAAAGGGAGACAACCATGACAGATCTCTGTTTACCCGCCTCGCGGCCCACGGCCGACGCCGGTCTTGTGCAAGTAATCCGGGCCAAGTCGATCCAATGAAATCATCCATCCCATCATTCGCACTGCTGGCGCTGGCCTGGCTGGGCCAGAACGCGTTCGCCGCCGATGTGCCCGGTAGCCAGGATCTTGCGCGCGTGCCGCGCCTGCCCGATGCGCAGATCGTCGATTACCGGCAAGGCCAGGATCAGGAGCGGATCTACCCCCTGGGCGCGATCCGCAAGATCAGTGGCCAGTTACGTTTCGACGGTCAGGTCGATGCCCGTGGCAACACCACGTCGGTCACTTACGAGTTGCCGCCGGAACATTCCGCCACCCAAGGGTTCACCGCCGCTCGCGAAGCGTTGCAGAAACAGGGCGCCGAATTGCTGTTCTGGTGCCAGGCCCGCGATTGCGGCGAAAGCAGCCTTTGGGCCAACGATGTGTTCGGTAATGCCAAACTCTACGGTGCCGACAACGGTCAGGCTTACCTGCTGCTGCGCCTTGCGCCGCCGACGGACAACACGCTGATCGCGCTGTACGGGATCACCCGCGGTAATCGCAAGGCTTATCTGCACGTCGAGCAGTTCGAGGCGAGCGCTCCCCTGGGCGACCTCCTACCGACGTCTGCCACGTTGTTGCGCCAGCTCAAGGACACCGGTGTGCTGGACTTGCCGCGCCTGGTTGGCGATCCGGACGAAGCCTGGCTGCGCTTGCTGGCCCGGGCGTTGAACCTGGACACTGGCCTGCGGGTCAGCCTCTCGGGACCCAAGGCCGAGGCCTGGCGAGAGGCGCTGGCGAGCCAGGGGGTGCGAGCGGCGCGGATGGAGGCCGCCGGTGGCGATACCGCGGGCCTGCACCTTGAGCTGCTGCGATAAGCTGTTTCGGGCAACGGGCTGCTTGCCGTTGCCTCGACCCTGTTCTTTTTCCGAGACCCTACATGCTCAATAACGATCGGCTGTTGGTGCAGATCCTGCTCCTGGTGTTGTTCGGTGCAAGCCTCTGGGTGATGGCGCCGTTCTGGTCGGCGCTGTTCTGGGGCGCGGTGCTGGCGTTCGCCAGTTGGCCGCTGATGCGCCTGTTGACCCGCTGGCTCAATGGACGCGAATCCCTGGCGGCGGGACTGCTCACCCTTGGCTGGATGTTGCTGGTGGCAGTCCCGCTGGTATGGCTGGGTTCCAACCTGGCCGACCATGTGCGCGACGCGACGGCATTCATCCGGGACGTGCAGGTCGACGGGCTGCCGGACGCGCCGCAATGGCTGGCCGGCTTGCCGCTGGTGGGCGGGCGGCTGACGGCGATCTGGAACAGCATCGATCAGCAGGGCGCGGCAATGATGGTGTCCATCAAGCCGTACCTGGGACAAGTCGGCAACTGGCTGCTGGCCCGCAGCAAGCAGATCGGCGGCGGTATCCTCGAACTGACCCTGAGCATCGTGTTCGTGTTCTTTTTCTACCGTGACGGCCCGCGACTGGCGGCGTTTGTCCACGGTTTGCTGGAGCGCCTGATCGGTGACCGTGCCGGTTACTACATCGAGCTGGTGGCCGGTACGGTACAGCGGGTGGTCAACGGTGTGATCGGCACCGCCGCGGCCCAGGCCGTACTGGCGCTGATCGGCTTCCTGATTGCCGGGGTACCGGGTGCCCTGGTGCTGGGGATCGTCACCTTCCTGCTCAGCCTGATCCCCATGGGGCCTCCGCTGGTCTGGATTCCTGCCACGGCCTGGTTGGTGTGGAAGGGCGAATACGGGATGGCGGTATTCCTGGGCATCTGGGGTACGTTCATCATCAGCGGCGTGGACAACGTGCTCAAGCCTTACCTGATCAGCCGCGGCGGGAACCTGCCGTTGGTCATCGTGTTGCTGGGGGTGTTCGGCGGGTTGATCGCGTTCGGCTTCATCGGACTGTTCATCGGCCCGACCTTGTTGGCCGTGGCATACAGCCTGTTGACGGACTGGAGCAAGAGCCAGGCGCGATGAGATTTACCGATCATCGGGTCCCGCAGGGGCGTTGGTTCCGCTACAATGCGCGCCGATTTCGACTTGCCTGAGAGCCCGCTCATGTCCGCCTGCCAGACGCCCATCATCGTCGCCCTGGATTTCCCTACCCGTGACGCCGCCCTGAAGCTGGCCGACCAGCTGGACCCCAGCCTCTGCCGGGTCAAGGTTGGCAAGGAGCTGTTCACCAGCTGCGCTTCGGAGATTGTCGGCACCCTGCGTGACAAGGGGTTCGAAGTGTTCCTGGACCTGAAATTCCACGACATTCCCAATACCACCGCCATGGCCGTCAAGGCTGCCGCGGAGATGGGTGTGTGGATGGTCAATGTGCACTGCTCCGGCGGCTTGCGCATGATGGCTGCCTGCCGTGACGTACTGGATCAGCGCAGCGGTCCGAAACCGCTGTTGATCGGTGTGACGGTTTTGACCAGCATGGAGCGCGAGGACCTGGCGGGCATCGGCCTGGACATCGAGCCCCAGGAGCAGGTACTGCGCCTGGCGGCGCTGGCGCAGAAGGCGGGGCTGGATGGCCTGGTCTGTTCGGCCCAGGAAGCCCAGGCCCTGAAGGCGGCGCACCCGTCCTTGCAACTGGTGACCCCGGGAATCCGTCCGGCAGGCAGCGCCCAGGACGATCAGCGCCGCATCCTGACCCCGCGCCAGGCCCTGGACGCCGGCTCCGATTACCTGGTGATCGGCCGCCCCATCAGCCAGGCCGCCGACCCCGCCAAGGCATTGGCGGCGGTGGTGGCCGAACTGGCCTGATCGAACACTGACGTTCCCTTGTAGGAGCGAGCAAGCCCGCTCCTACAAGTGTTCTGCGTCAGACCTTGAGCACGAGCTTTCCGAAGTTTTCCCCGCTGAACAACTTGGTCAGCGTCTCGGGGAATGTCTCCAGCCCCTCGACGATGTCTTCCTTGCTTTTGAGCTGCCCCTTGGCCATCCAGTCGGCCATTTCCTGTCCCGCAGCGGCGAACCGCGCGGCGTAGTCCATGACCACGAAGCCTTCCATGCGCGCCCGGTTCACCAGCAGCGACAAGTAGTTGGCCGGGCCTTTTACGGCTTCCTTGTTGTTGTACTGGCTGATGGCGCCGCAGATAACGACGCGGGCCTTGAGGTTCAGGCGGCTGAGTACCGCATCCAGAATATCGCCCCCGACATTGTCGAAATACACATCCACGCCGTTGGGGCATTCGCGCTTGAGTCCGGCATGGACATCTTCGCTCTTGTAGTCGATGGCACCGTCGAACCCCAGCTCATCGATCAGGAATCTGCATTTGTCGGCACCACCGGCGATGCCCACCACCCGGCAGCCTTTGATTTTGGCGATCTGCCCGGCGACGCTGCCCACGGCGCCGGCGGCACCCGACAGCACCACCGTTTCGCCGGCCTTGGGGGCACCGACGTCCAGCAAGGCAAAGTAGGCGGTCATGCCGGTCATGCCCAGTGCGGACAGATAACGTGGCAGCGGTGCCAGTTTCGGATCGACCTTGTAGAAGCCTCTTGGCTCCCCCAGGAAATAGTCCTGCACGCCCAAGGCGCCGTTGACGTAATCCCCGACTGCAAATGCCGGGTTGTTCGAGGCAATCACCTGGCCCACGCCCAGGGCACGCATCACCTCACCAATGCCGACCGGAGCAATGTAGGACTTGCCCTCGTTCATCCAGCCGCGCATGGCCGGGTCCAGGGACAGATATTCGTTCTTGACCAGAATCTGGCCGGGCCCCGGTTCGCCGACCGGCACTTGCTGATAAGTAAACGTCTCACGGGTCGCGGCGCCTACCGGGCGTTTGGCGAGCAGGAACTGTCGATTGTTCTGGGCAGTCATGGCTGGCACTCAAGATGAATGAAGCCTTGTTGATAGACCCTTGAAGGATTTGTCGCAAGGTTTGCTGACACAGCGAATGCACGCCGATCCAACGCAGTGATATCGCCGCCCGGCCTGTTATCACTGCTACCCATGAACACCCAACCGGCACCTGGATAGTGCTGCCGTGTGCCGCAAGGCTGTGGCTACACTGGCCTGATCCCGCATCCTTCGAGGAACAGACAATGAGCATGACGTTTTCCGGACAGGTCGTCGTAGTCACGGGCGCCGCCGCAGGCATTGGCCGCGCCACTGCCCAGGCGTTCGCGGCGCAAGGGTTGAAAGTGGTGGCGGCCGATCTGGACAGGGCTGGTGGCGAAGACACGGTGCGGTCGATTCTGGACGCGGGCGGCGAGGCGGTATTCGTGCGCTGCGATGTGACCCAGGAAAGCGAAGTGCAAAACCTGATGAGTGAAGTGATCAATACGTACGGTCGCCTCGATTACGCCTTCAACAATGCCGGGATCGAAATCGAGAAGGGCAAGCTGGCCGACGGTACGCTCGATGAGTTCGACGCGATCATGGGCGTCAATGTCAAAGGCGTCTGGTTGTGCATGAAATACCAATTGCCGTTGCTGCTGGCCCAGGGCGGTGGCGCCATCGTCAATACCGCCTCGGTGGCCGGCCTGGGCGCGGCGCCGAAAATGAGCATTTATGCGGCTTCCAAGCACGCTGTGATCGGCCTGACCAAATCCGCTGCCATCGAATACGCCAAGAAGGGAGTCCGCGTGAATGCGGTCTGTCCGGCGGTGATCGACACGGACATGTTCCGTCGTGCCTATGAAGCTGACCCGAAAAAGGGCGAATTCGCCAACGCCATGCATCCCGTAGGACGTATCGGCAAGGTCGAGGAAATCGCCTGCGCCGTGTTGTATCTGTGCAGTGACGGCGCGGCATTCACCACCGGTCATTCGTTGGCGGTGGACGGCGGCGTTACGGCTTTTTGAAGCAAGCTTGTAGGAAGAAGCCCGCACTGGTTGCGGGCTTTTTTCTTGAAAGATGGAAAACTTCTCCAATGTCCCGCCAATGTGTTTCAAAGGATGAGATTCAGCGATTTTGGCGGCGTTGTCGTACCTCCTTTCCGAGCACCCTGTGCTTAACTGTTTCCCTAAAAGCAAACTGTTTCCAGAAATAAAACAAACGCTTAGGAGCTTGGTTACTCATGGAATTGAGAATCGACCGACAGGCCCTGGTGCCTGTCGTGCAGCAAATTGTCGACGCACTGACCGGCTGGATTCGACAGGATGCGGTGCAACCGGGGACGCGCCTGCCCTCCATTCGGCAACTGGCACGGGATAACCTGCTCAGCCAGTCCAGTGTGAATGAAGCCTGTGAGCGCCTGGTTGCCCAGGGCATATTGGCGTCCCGTCATGGCTCAAGCTTTTTCGTGGCTCCACCACCTCTGGCCGGGTCCGCATCCGGCGACTGGCCGGACGAGGCGCCGTTCATCCAGGTCGGCCGCGTAGACGACGCACAGTGGGAGCTGCAACTGGGCGCGGGCGGGCTGCCCGAGCGCTGGCGCGAAAGCGATGACCTGGGTTATGCGATCCGTCAGGTGACCCGCACCGACATGGCGGGGCTGTTCAACTACAGCACGCCGTTGGGGCTGCCCGCATTGCGCGAGCAACTGTCCAGGCGTTTGAGGCAGCTCAATATCGATGCCGACGTAAGCCGGATCCTGACCACGACGGGGGCGACCCATGGGCTGGACCTGATCGTGCGGACTCTGCTTCGGCCGGGATGCTGTGTCGTGGTGGAAAGTCCCGGTTATTCGAGCCTGTTCGAGTTACTCAGGCTTCACCGCATCGACATGATTGAGTTACCCAGGACGCCGCGAGGCCCGGATGTCGATGCGCTGCAAGCGCTGTTGGCCAGTCACCGGCCCAGCGCCCTGTTCGTCAACAGTGCCTGCCATAACCCGACCGGAAGCAGCCTGGCGCCGGCTGTGGCCCAGCGGTTGCTTCAACTGGCAAGGAAGCACGCCATGCTGGTAGTCGAAGACGATGTCTACGCTGACTTCCAGGGCACCGCGCGGACTCGGCTGGCAGCGCTGGATGCGGATGTTCTTTACGTTGGCAGTTTTTCGAAAACCCTGAGCAGTTCGTTGCGGGTAGGTTTTGTGGTGGCCGGGCCCGATGTCATCGAGCGACTGAGCGAGGTCAAGGGGATCACCAGCATGGGCGGTTCGCGGTTCTGTGAATCGGTTGTGGCCAGCCTGTTGGCCAATGGTGCCTATCGCAAACTGACCCAGCGTCAACGGCAACGTCTGAATGTCGACATGGCGGCGGTGCTGCAGGTGCTGGAAGATGCCGACTGGACAGTCTTCGGCAAGCCGGCGGGAGGACTGTTCATCTGGGCGCGTCCGCCCTTGTGCGACTACGCTGGCTTACAGCGCCTGGCCAAGCGGTTCGGCGTACTGTTGTCATCGCGTACGGCGTTCAGCCCTTCAGGCGCCGAAAGCGACTGGCTACGGATCAATGTGGCCTATGCCCGGGATCCCAGGGCACTGGCGTTCTTCCGGGCAACGGCTTTGGATCGACCTCCAGTGTTCTGAAAACGACGGGGCTGTAGCTTTTTGCCATTATTCCGACGCCGGCATCTTGTGTTGAAGGGTGTCTGATTGCGAATCTGCGATCACACACACTGGCAGAGGACTGAGCGCAATGATTTCGGCCGTGCAAGGACGTTTTGCCAACCTGGGTATGGCAAAGAAATTGGGGATCGGGTTTGTCCTGGTTCTGTTGCTCACTGCTGTGGTGGCGGCCATCGGTGTCTGGTCCCTGCAAACCATCAGCCAGCGCTTCGGTGGTTTGAAACAGATGTCGGCCCTTAACAGCGAACTGCTCAAGGTCCGGTTGCTGGAGCAGGAATATGCCTTGCGCTCCGACCCCAAGACCGTCGATGCCCTGCGCCAGGGTGTCGACGGGCTGCTTGCCCTGGCCAACGAACTCGAGGCGAAATCGACTGCCAACGTGCCGGTGATGAATGACGTCGAACAGGCCTTGGCGGCTTATCGCAAGGCGTTCGATGAATTTGTCGAATTGAACCAGAGCAAGGAACTGGCGTTGGAAATGGCCAGTTGGTCGGTTTCCAGCGTCGCCAATAACCTGGATGTGCTGCAAGCAGGCCTGGCGGATGATGGCGCCTATACCTTGAAAGATTCCGAAGGCAAGGAGGGGGCCGAGTTCATCGAACAGGCCAACCAGGTCAGCGAAGTGTCACGGTTGATGCTGCAGGCCATGAACGAAGCGCGGGTGCGCCTCGACCAGAGCCGCAAAGGCAATGAAGAAGCAGGGCAAGGCGACATCGAACAGGCCGAGCAGGCCATGAAGCAGGCCGAAGTGCTCAAGACCGCCGTCAAGGATGCGGGTTACCAGACCGTGCTCAACGAAGTGGCTGGGCATATTGCCGGATTCAAGCAGCAACTTGCCGACTACACCGGCCTGTTGGCCAAGGAAAAGATTGTCTACCGGCAATTGCATGAACGCGCCGACCAAGTCGTGGAACGGGTCAACCAGGCCTACAACGCCGAAGACGGTGCCATGCAGGCGGAACTGAAGAAAAACTCCTTGCTGATTGTCGGTTCGTCGGCCCTGGCCTTGCTGGTGGGGTTGATCGCGGCCTGGGTCATCACTCGTCTGATCGTTGCACCGCTGCGCAGTGTCATCCGCGTGGCTCAGCAGATCGCCTCGGGCGACTTGAGCGCAACGATCGAGGTGACGCGTCGGGATGAAATCGGTCAGTTAATGCTGGCGATGCAGCAGATGGGGGCCGGACTGAGCAGCATTGTCAGCGGCTTGCAGGCCGGGATCGAACAATTGGCCAATTCCGCCCAGTCCCTCTCGGCCGTGACCGAACAGACCAACCTGGAAGTCAGCAGCCAGAAAGAGGAAACCGAGCAAGTCGCCACGGCCATGAACCAGATGACCGCCACGGTGCACGATGTGGCGCGCAATGCCGAAGAAGCGGCCCAGGCGGCCCAGACCGCCGATGACAAGGTCGAAAGCGGCCAGCAGGTGGTACGCCAGAGCATGGTGCGCATTGAGCAATTGGCCGATTCGGCCACTTCGGCCAGCTCCAGCATCGAAAGCCTCAGCGCTGAAATCCAGAACATTGGCACAGTGTTGAGTGTGATCAAGAGCGTGGCCGAGCAAACCAACCTGCTGGCGCTCAACGCGGCCATCGAGGCGGCACGGGCTGGCGAACAGGGGAGGGGATTCGCGGTAGTGGCCGATGAGGTACGCGCCCTGGCACGGCGCACGCAACAGTCCACCGAGGAAATCGAACGACTGGTCAGCGCCTTGCGTGCGGCAGCCCAGACGTCCGTACAACAGATTCAGAGCAGTGGCGAGCTGGTGAAGATGGCGGTCAGCGATGCGCTACAGACCGAAAGCGCGTTGGGCAGCATCGCGACAGCGGTGTCGTTGATCCAACAGATGAACCAGCAGATTGCGGCAGCAGCCGAGCAGCAGAGTTCGGTCGCCGAGGAGATCAATCGCAGTGTCACCAGCATCCGCGCCAGCGCCGATCAGTCGTCCCTGGCGATGCAGGGCAACGCCGCGTCCAGCATTGAACTGGCGCAGTTAGGCGTTGAGTTGAAGGGGATGGTAGGGCATTTCAAATTGTAAGCCTGTAGGAAGAAGGCTCCGCGATGAAGAGCGTGGGGGCCCTCGGGACTCGAGGCGCCCCTATCGCGAGCAAGCTTTGCTCCCTCAGGGCCTTCGGGTGTACCGGGTCACTCAGTCGTAGACCCTTTTCTTCTTCCACTCCGATTCCTCTTCGACTTCCTTGAGCCCGGCGGACAACTGGTTGACTTCGTCTTCGGCTGCCTTGGTGCTGGCCAGGACCATGGCATTGGCGCGCTCCAGAAGTTTTTCAAGATAGGCCAATTGTTCGGCGTAGACCTGGGGTTCCTGCTGTTTGCGCAGGTACTGCACGCCGCGCTCGAACGCCAGGCGCGCCTGCCCGGGTTGTTCCTGTTGCAGGGCCTGTTGACCGAGATTGTTGAAGAATTCGATGTGCAGCAGGACCAGGATATGCCGTACTTCACGAATCCAGCGCTTGGCTTCGTTGGGGGGCAGGAAACCGTCCTGGGCGGCCCGGGTAATCTGGCCATGCAGGGCTTCGAGCAAAAAACGCACGTCCTTGGCCTTGGCTTCTGTCAGGATGGGCGCCGGTGGATTGTTCACCGGGATCGATTCGCCTTGGGCGGCCAGCGCGTTGAGTTCGTCCAGGCGCGCCTTTACCGCGGCATTGCTCTTCTCCATATTCAGCAAGCGCTGGCAAACGTTGATCTCCAGACGGGTGATCAACAGCTTCAGGGCCGGCGTCATCAATTGGCCAGGAAAGGTTTCGGTGAGTTCGCCGCAACGACGCAGGCGGTCGTTGAGTTCAACCTTGGTGCGGGCCTTTTCCAGCTTGTTGTTCTCTGCCACGTGGTTCATGTAACCAATGGCGATCAACAGTGCGATCCCGGCTACGACGAGCAGGGTGATCATGAGTGGTGTCACCGGTAAGACCTCTTTTATAGGGTTCGCATACTTCAGTGTAGTGGCTTGGCTTTTAAGCGCATAGGCCCGCAAGACGACATTAGACGGGCGTCATGCCGTTACAGGGCGCCCGCGAACTGGATGCACATTGCCACTATTTGTCCGGCGCGACTATAGCGTCTTGGCGGGCGCCGGAATATAGGCGTCAGAGACTGGACGGGCAAAATGTCCGAATAGGCCTTCAAACCGGGGGAAGTCATTGATTTAAATAAATTTATATCTGGGGGTTGACGACCTGCCCAACCATCCATAGAATGCGCGCCACTTACAGCGTAAAGCACTCAGCCAAACGCGATAAGCAGTGAATGTTGTACGTGTGTCCCCTTCGTCTAGTGGCCTAGGACACCGCCCTTTCACGGCGGTAACAGGGGTTCGAGTCCCCTAGGGGACGCCAATGCGGGAATAGCTCAGTTGGTAGAGCACGACCTTGCCAAGGTCGGGGTCGCGAGTTCGAGTCTCGTTTCCCGCTCCAATTTTAAACAATCTTGCTTCAGGGCAGGGTTGAGTGAAACCAGAAACGATATCTTCGGATGCGGGTCTGGGCACTGGAACACACACCAATGTGTTCCGGGCAGCGTGTCCCCTTCGTCTAGTGGCCTAGGACACCGCCCTTTCACGGCGGTAACAGGGGTTCGAGTCCCCTAGGGGACGCCATTTGCGGGAATAGCTCAGTTGGTAGAGCACGACCTTGCCAAGGTCGGGGTCGCGAGTTCGAGTCTCGTTTCCCGCTCCAAATTCAAAAAACGCCGCTCAATGAGCGGCGTTTTTTTATGCCTGTGAAAAAGCGTTCAGTCCTCCAGGCTATGGACCAGATTCTCAAGCGCCTCGACGCTGGTTTCTTCCGGCGAGGGCTGGATGGCGATCGCTGTTCGCATATGACGCGCCAAACGGTATTCGCTGGGTGTGCAGTTGGCGAATTGCTTGAAAGCGCGGGCGAAGTAGGACGGATCCTTAAAACCGGCCTCGTAGCCGATGCTGGTGATGGGCATCTCGCTGTTATCCAGCAGATCCTTGGCAAAGCTCATGCGTTTGTTCAGCACGTAGTCGGTGAAGCCCAGTCCGTTGGCCTCCTTGAACAGTCGACTGAAGCGAAATGTGGTCATGCCGCAACGCTTGGCCAGGTCCCGTTGATCAATGCTTTCGCGAAAATGCTGGTCGATGTACAGCATGATGTGGCTGAGCGCCTGGTGTTTCTGGTGTCCTGAGGTCAGGCGGATGCTGTCCGGCAAGATGGGCGCGTGGTCAATCAGCGAAGTCTTGCCACGGCTGCCGTTATTGCGCCGCAACTCGCATAACTGCACCACGGCGGCCAGGTAGCGCTTTCTTTCTGTGGCTGACAGGGGAAGCACCATGTATTCCCAGACGCTGGAACGCATGGCCCAGACCGCCAGTTCTTCGGAGTGCTGTACGGTGAACATGGTGATCGGGATAGCAGGCACGGTGCGCTTGATCTCCAGCAGGCGCCTCAAGCCCGGCGTGTCTGGCCTGTCAAAATGGATGCAGATCATGTCGACCTGTTCCCCGGTGGGCAGCGCGGCATTTTTTGCCACCGTGCAGATACACGTGGTCTCGAACTGGGTGATGAGTTCCTGTGTGGAGCGATCGCGGGTCAGATCGAACCACAATAACCTTGGCTTACCGGTCAGATTCGACGTCATGTGCGTACTCAGTGGTTCTTCCTGTCCTTTAGCCGGAAGTATTGCCAATGTGCTATCACCGCGCCGAATAAATTTCTATAAGAAACCTCTTTCTCATCGCGATACCTGATTGAGCTTTGCCCCGCAGTCTTTGCGCAAAAAAATCCTAGCGATGTGCAAAATCCTCCTAACGGCTATACCGCCCCCCTGACTAGGGTTGCATCAGGCAGTTCGCAATGTACTGCCTTTTAAACAACCCCGATGAGGTGTGCGAAATGACTCTTCAAACTATCAAGGCTTCGGTAATGAAGTTCGCCAAAGATGAAGATGGACTGACCATTGTGGAATACGCAGTGGCCGGTGGGTTGATCACGGTATTGGTTGCCGCGGCCTTCGTTCTTCTGGGCGGCGCCGTGAACACGAAGATCCGTGCTCTGTGCCAGGCCGTCAACGGCAACGTTGCCTGCTGATCGCAACACTTGAAATGGGGGACACGGCAACTGTCATGGAATAGCGCTTGCGACTCTTTTGCTGTGAGTACAACCCACTTATTCAAACGGACTTCGCGTTGTCCCCGACCACCAGTTATTCGCCATACAACTTATGAAGTTGAGGTAAATAAAATGACTCTGCACACACTCAGAACTTCCATCCGTAAGTTCTTGAAGGACGAAGAGGGCCTGACCATCGTTGAATATGCGGTGGCGGGTGGTTTGATCACCGTGGCGGTGGCCGCGGCCTTCGTACTGTTGGGCGGCGCTGTGGATACCAAGATCCGTGCGCTGTGCCAGGCCGTCAATGGCAACGTCGCCTGCTGACGATAACCGCAACCGGGAGACGCGCCATGTCCATGGAATTGCTGGTGTCGACGGTACTACTGCTGGGACTTTTGGGCGTAGCGGTGGCAAGCGATCTGCTTCGCCACCGCATACCCAACATGCTTGTCCTGTTGGGGCTTGCCCTTGGACTGACCAGCCAGGTCTATACAGCCGGCATCGGCGGGCTGGGCGACAGCCTGCTGGGCATGCTGATCTGCTTCGGTTTGTTTTTGCCCATGTACGCAGTGGGCGGTATGGCGGCCGGGGACGTCAAGCTGATGACCATGGTCGGCAGCTTCCTGCCCTTCCATTACGCATTGTGGGCGGCCTTGTTCAGCCTGATCGCCGGCGGCGTGTGCGGTTTCCTGATCGTCCTGGCCCGCGGCCAACTGCTTCAGACCCTCGGGCGTTACTGGCTGATTGTCCGCGCCCAGTCTTATCTGGCGCCCACGGCCGATGAAGTGGCCGGCAAACCCTTTCCCTATTCGATTGCGATCCTGATCGGCACCTTGAACAGCGTCTACTGGCAACTGGTTGCCGGTGGCTGGGGAGTCTAGTCATGCACGTCATCAACGATAGCGATGCCTACCCCAGCGAAAGGGAGGCCGTGCAACGCCTGGCACCTCAGCCGTGCACGATTCGCGACACCGGTCTGACCGACAGCTTCCTGGGTGAACTGGTGTGCAAGCATCTGCATGATGCTGGCGTGCTGGACATGTCAAGACTGGTGGAGCGCCTGGCCCTGACCGGTGCGGTGCTGGAAGAGGTCCTGGCGTTCCTGCGCAAGGACGGTCGTGTCGAAGTGCTCGGCCAGATCGGCCAGGCGAATGTACAGACACTGCGTTATGGCCTGACCGAGCGCGGTCGCAGTTCCGCCCGCGATGCCCTGGCCCGTAGCGGTTACATCGGTGCGGCACCGTTCCCGGTGAGCACTTATCGATCCCTGATCAAGATTCAGACCATCCACCATGGTCGAATCACTGCCAACGACATGCAACAGGCCCTGTCCGGCCTGGTACTGACCCAAGGCATGCTCGACCAGTTGGGCGTGGCGTTGAACTCCGGCCGGGCCATCATGATTTATGGGCCGGCGGGCACCGGCAAGACTTACGTCAGCAGCCGGTTGATCCGCCTGTTCGCCGAAGCGATCTGGGTGCCCCATGCCATCGTCATCAACGAGTCGGTGATCGAAATCTACGATCCGCAGGTGCACCAGCGCCTGGACGATAACAACCCGTCGAACAACCTGATGCTCAACGAAGGCATCGACCGCCGGTTGCTGTGCTGCAAGCGGCCCATTGTGATCACTGGCGGCGAGCTGAGCATGGAGCAACTGGACGTGCGCTACGACCCGTTTACCCGTCAATACCAGGCCGCGTTGCAGCTCAAAGCCAGCAACGGCCTGTTCATCATCGATGACTTGGGGCGCCAGCGCATGGCCCCGGCCGAATTGCTCAACCGCTGGATCGTGCCCATGGAAGAGAAGCGCGATTTCATCAACCTGGGGGGCGGCCGGCATTGCGAGTTGCCGTTCGACCTGATCCTGGTGTTCTCCACCAACCTCAATCCCCTGGAGCTGGCCGACGAAGCCTTCTTGCGTCGCATCGGCTACAAGGTGCAGTTCGGTTACCTCAAGCCTGAGGAATACGAACGCATCTGGCGCCAGGAATGCGAGCGCCTGGGCATTCCCTACGACCCGCTGCTGGTGCGCTATGTGCTGCAGCGCCTTTATGGCGGCGAAGGCATGCCGCTGGTGCCGTGCCACCCTCGCGACTTGTTGAACATGGCGCTCGATCGACAGCGCTACCTGGGCGGTGCCGGGCCGTTGTCGCCCCAGGAGCTGGAATGGGCCTGGCACAACTACTTCGTTCAGCTCGACTTTCTTTGATCCGGAGATACCGACATGAGCTCTCGTACGCTTCCACTGATAGGCGTTTCCCTGGTAATGGGCCTCGGTGCCGCATGGATGGCTGACTCCTGGCTGAGCGCGCGACTCAATGCGACCCCCGATGATCACCTTCGAAGCGTGGTGGTCGCCACGGTGGAAATTCCCTTCGGTCAGATGGTCGAGGCCCAGCAGGTCACGACCGTGCGCATGCCCATGGACACAATCCCGGACGATGCCCTGGATTCCAGCGAAAAGGCCGTGGGCAAGATCGCCACGTTCGACATCCTGCGCGGCGACATTCTACGGGGGGCGCGCCTGAGCGAGCATCTGGGAGGCAGCACCCTGGCTTCGCTGATTGCGCCAGACAAGCGTGCCGTCTCGGTTCGGGTGGATGACGTGGTCGGCGTCGGCGGCTTCCTGTTGCCAGGTAACCGGGTCGATGTGCTGGCGACCAAGACCACCAGCGCCGGCAGCAACAACGCGGTGTCGCGGACCATCCTGGAAAACCTTCGCGTACTGGCGGTCGACCAGACGGCGGGGACCGACAAGACCCAACCGGTGGTGGTGCGGGCCGTGACGCTGGAAATGACGGCTGTCGAAGCGGAAGCGCTGGTTACCGCCCAGACCGAAGGCAAGCTCCAGCTGGCCCTGCGCAACCCCTTGAACCTGGAGAAAAAAGCCGTGGCCGTTGCGCCACCGGCTCCCGCACCGGTCGTGGTAGCGGCCGCTCCGGCACCCAAACCCGTGGTGCAGCGCATCGTCAAGGCGCCGGACAGCGCGGCGGTCACGGTGATTCGCGGGGTTGAAAGCAAGGTGATCAACCTGCGTTGAGCGGTGCAAAACATCGCCTGGCTTGCAGGCGATGACGATCCTCAAGGCAGTCAGCGAGGGCGTGACGATGAATCCCAATATTCGGCAACGCCAGGGAGGGGCGGTAAGTGTTTTGATGGTGATCGCGCTGGTGGCGATTTCCATGGTAGCGGCATTGGCCCTGGATGGCGGCCACATGCTGCTCAACAAAAGCCGCTTGCAGAACGCGGTGGATGCCGCGGCTTTGAGCGGGGCCAAGACCCTGAGTCAGGTCACCGGCGGCCTCAACATGGCCAGCTCGACCCGAGCGGCGGCCCTCGACACGCTGACGAAAAACGCCAACGCCTCGGGCAATGCCGAGCTATCGACCGCGGTGGCCGACAACCCGGGTGCGTTTGCCGTGGTGGAACTGGCCAGCAGCGTCTATGGCCCTTTCTCCTATCCCGGGCCCGCGGATGCCAAATACGTGCGGGTGTCGGTGTCGAGTTATCAACTGAACGGCTTTTTCTGGAGTTTCATCCAGACGATGGGCAGCGCCGGCTTGGGCAATAAAAGGGTGGCGGCCATCGCTACCGCAGGTCCCAGTCCTACCTCGCCCTGCGATCTGGCGCCGCTGATGGTGTGTGGCGACCCCGCCCAGTACGACCCGGCCGCAGGTAATTTCTGGGGCTATCACTTTGGTGACCTGGAGGTCCTGAAGACGGCGGCAGGGAATACCTCGCCCATCGGGCCGGGAAACTTCCAGTTGCTCGATTTCGGATCCGGCGGCAGTACGGTCCGGGAAGACCTGGCCGGTGGTGGTTCGGTCTGCCGCAGTGTGGGCGACAACGTCCAGACGGCTCCCGGCAACAAGGCCGGCCCCACATCCCAGGGCTTGAACACGCGCTTCGGTATCTACAACGGCCCCGTCAGCGCCTCCGACTATCCACCGGACCTGGTGACCTCGTCGAGCAATCCGGCGATGACCTATGACGATGCGCTCGCCCAGGCCAAATACAAAAACCAACCCGTTACCGCGAGCAACGGCGATCTCTCGGCGGGTGGTGAAGCGATACAGGACTACAACGACTGGCGGGCCCAGGTCGCCGCCTGTGTGGCCGGCAGCGGCAGCGGCTGTGAAAGCAACGGGGTGTTCGAGCGCCGGATGCTGAAGATCGTGATCGGCAACTGCACCGGCAAGCAAGGGGGTTCCACCTCGATTCCGGTGCTGGGGTTCGGTTGCTACTTCGTCGTGCAGCCGGTCGACGGCGGAGGCTCGGACTCCCTGGTCTTCGGCCAGTTCGTGCAGGAGTGCGAGGGAGATGGCGTACCGGGGCCAACACCGTCCACTGATGTCGGGCCGCAGATCATCCAGCTCTACAAAACCTACCTCAATGGCAGCGGCACGCCGAGCACCGACTCGTAGGAGGCGTCATGAGACTTGCCCAGTTCAATCCGCCCCAGGCCCAGCGCGGCGTGGCGCTGGTGGAGTTCACCCTGGTGTTGCCGCTGATGCTGTTGCTGTTGCTGGCCTTTGGTGAGTTCGGTCGCATGCTCTACCAGTACAACGTGCTGTTGCAGGCCAGCCGGGACGCCGATCGCTTTGTGGCCGCCCAGGCCTGGAACTCTACCCTGGGTGGCATCGCCCTGAGCAGTACGTTGCAGACCCAGACGAAAAACGTTGCGGTGTACGGCGTGCCCAGCGCAGTCGGCAGTCCCGTGGTGTCTGGGTTGACGACGGCCCAAGTGGAAGTCGCCGCCGTGGGCAGCGATCACGTGCGCGTCACCATTACCTACTCCTTTTGTCCAGTGATCGGCGCAGGCAACTGTACCGGATCGATTCCGGGTTTCTTTGGCAGCGCCATGTCATTGGGCATACCGCTGGTCGCGACAACGGTCATGAGGGTGCTGTGATGAACAGGCAGATAAACATGAAGCACATGGGCGGCACTTACATCGTGGAGTTCTCCTTCGTAGGCCTGCTGGTGTTCGTCCTGCTGTTCGGCGTGGTGGAAATGGGCCGGTTGTACTTCACCGCCAACGCCCTGGACGAAGCCGCCCGGCGCGGCGCTCGATTGGCGGCAGTGTGCGACATCAGCGATCCGGTGGTGTTGCGCCGGGCCATCTTCAATGCGGCGACCGATGCGGGGAACAGCCAACTCATCAGCAGCCTGGCCACCTCGAACCTGACGCTGACTTACCTGGATGCCAATGGCGCCGTGGTCGCCAACCCGGCCGATACGTCCGGCGCCAACGGCTTCCGGGCGATCCGCTACGTCCGGTTAAGCGTGCAGAACTACGTGTTCAACCTGTTCATTCCCGGCCTGGGCGTGCCCATTACCTTGCCCGCGTTCCGGGCGACCTTGCCACGCGAAAGTCTCGGGCGTCATTCCGATTCTGCGGAGATCACACCATGCTGAATACCAGGGAAAATCCGCTCTCGACCGCCACCGGCAAAGCCGGGCTGCGGCTTCTGATCAGCAGCCGTGATGCCGCGTCCCTGCGCGATCTGCAATGCGTCTGCCAGCGCATGCCGTGCCTGGAGGTGAGTACGCGCCTGGTGAGCAACGGCCATGTCGATCCGCTTTACGGCTTGGAACGCATGCCCGACTTGTTGCTGTTGCGGGTCAGCCACCTGTGGCGTGAAGAATTGGCGGCATTGCTCCAGCGTCCGGCCCATGAGCGTCCGCCGATGCTGGTGTGCGGCTTGATGGGCGACCGGGAGGGCATGCGCCTGGCGATGCAGGCCGGTGCTCGCGATGTGTTGCCCGAGCCTATCGCCGAGCCGGAATTGGTGGCGGCCCTCAATCGCTTGGTGGCCGAAGTGCGCCTTGGCAATGGTGCCGAGGGCAAGCTGGTCGCCGTGATCAGTGCCAAGGGCGGCTCCGGCGGAACCCTGGTGGCCTGCAACCTCGCCCAGCAGCTCAGCGCTCGGGCGGGCAATACCTTGCTGTTGGACATGGACCTGCAATTCGGCAGCGTTACCCACTACCTGGATGTGGCGCAATCCCACAGCCATCTGGAAGTGCTGCAGCAGATCGACGACATGGACACCATCGCGCTCCGGGGTTTCTGCAGCCACTTCAGCCCGACCCTGCACGTGCTGGGTGGCCGGGCCGGCGAATTGTGCCTGCCCCAGGACGCCCAGCCTGAACAGCTCGACAGCCTGTTGCAACTGGCCCGCGCCAGCTACGACTGGGTGGTGGTGGACCTGCCGCGGCAGATCGACCACCTCACCGGCTCCGTGCTCGAACAGGTGGACCGCGTCTACGTGGTGGTGCAACAGAGCGTCAGCCACCTGCGCGACGCCTGCGCCCTGGTGCGGATCCTGCGCGAAGACTTGGGCGTACGCGGGGACCAGTTGCAGATCGTGGTCAATCGCTATGACAAGGCCGCGACGGTCAGTCTCAAGGACATCGGCGAGGCCTTGCGCTGTGCCAACCTGTCCCGCTTACCCAATGACTTCAACCTGGTCAGCCAGAGTCAGAACACTGGCGTGCCGTTGGGGCTGCACGCGCCGAGGGCGGCCATCACCGTTGCCCTGCGCGATCTGACCGAAGACCTGGTCGGTCACCAGATGGCCTCGGACAAAGGCCTGCTCAAACGCGCCTTCAACCGTTTCTTCGGGGGATGACCCATGATCAGCGACTTCCGCAACCGCTTGCGCAAACAGTCCGGTAAGCCCGCAGCTTCGACCCAGCTGGGCGATAGCCTGCCGGACTCGACCGATGAACTGATGGCCTGGGAGCAGCCCGTCCCGGATGTGCTCTACGAAACCCGCAGCCAGGTAACCCCGGTGGAAGCCGAGTGGCGGGAAAAGATCTACCAGCAATTGCTCAAGGTCATGGACTTGTCCCTGCTCGATGCACTCGAACAGGCCGAGGCCACGCGGCAGATTCGCGAGATCTGTCAGCGACTGCTCGATGAACATTCGGCGCCGGTGAGTTCCGCCGGTCGCCAACTCATCATCAAGCAGATCACCGACGAGGTGCTGGGCCTGGGGCCACTGGAACCGTTGCTGGCCGACCACAGTGTGTCCGACATTCTGGTCAACGGGTTTGCCTCGGTGTACGTCGAGCGTTTCGGCAAACTGCAACGCACCGACGTGCGTTTCCGCGACGACCAGCATCTGCTGAATATCATTGACCGCATCGTTTCCAGCCTGGGTCGGCGTATTGACGAGTCCTCGCCACTGGTGGATGCCCGGCTCAAGGACGGGTCGCGGGTCAATGCGATCATCCCGCCGCTGGCCATCGACGGTCCGAGCATGTCGATCCGGCGCTTCGCCGTGGACCTGCTCAACACCGACAGCCTGATCCAGGTGGGCACCATGACCTCGGCCATTGCCCTGTTGCTCAAGGCCATCGTGCGCGGGCGCCTGAATGTGCTGATTTCCGGCGGGACCGGCAGCGGCAAGACCACCATGCTCAACGTGTTGTCCAGCTTCATTCCGCATAACGAACGCATCGTCACTATCGAAGACTCCGCCGAATTGCAGCTGCAGCAACCGCATGTGGTACGCCTCGAAACACGGCCTTCGAACATCGAAGGGCGCGGCGAGGTCAGCCAGCGGGAGCTGGTGCGCAACAGCTTGCGGATGCGCCCTGATCGCATCGTCATCGGCGAGGTGCGCGGTGCCGAAGCGCTGGACATGCTCACGGCCATGAACACCGGTCACGACGGTTCCCTGACCACGATCCACGCCAACACCGCACGGGATGCGTTAGGCCGGATCGAGAACATGGTTTCGATGACCGGTGCGACATTCCCGATCAAGGCCATGCGTCAACAAATTGCCTCGGCCATCGATGTGGTGATCCAGCTGGAGCGTCAAGAAGATGGCAAGCGACGCGTGGTGAGTATTCAGGAGATCAACGGCATGGAAGGGGAGGTCATCACCATGACCGAAATCTTCTGCTTTGCTCGCCAGGGTATCGGCGAGCACGGCGAGGTGCTCGGCGAGTACCGGCCCAGCGGCATGATTCCAGCGTTCCGCGATGTGTTGGCCAAGCGCGGCATCGAGTTGCCGCTGACCCTGTTCCGCCCTGAATGGATGGAGGCCCGGCCGTCATGAAAGACATTCCTTCCGAGTTCATTCTGATTTTCCTGGGTATGGTGTTCATCGCGGTCTTCCTGCTGTCGCAGGGCGTGGTGGTACCGGTGTTCGGCGAAGCCGGCAAGATGCGCAAGCGCATTCGCGGGCGCTTGCATGTGCTGGAAAAAGCCAACCATTTGCCCAACATGCAGACGGTGTTGCGGCAAAAGTACCTGACGCGGTTGTCCCCTCTGGAAGCGCGCCTTGAGCAATTACCGTTCATGGCCAACCTGACCCAGATCATCGAGCAGGCCGGTCATGAATACCGTGCTTATCGGGTGATGCTGCTCGGTCTGGTCCTTGGCGCCGCGGCGGCCGGGTTGGTGTGGACGGTTTCATCCCCCTGGTGGACGGCCTTGCTGGCGGCCTTCGCGCTGTTCTGGTTACCGGTATTGAAGATCATGCGCGACCGCAGCAAGCGATTTGCCGCGTTCGAAGAAGGGTTGCCGGATGCGCTGGACGCCATGTGCCGGGCCTTGCGCGCCGGCCATCCATTCAACGAGACCCTGCGTCTGGTGGCCGATGAGCACAAGGGGCCGGTGGCCCAGGAGTTCGGCCTGACGTTCGCCGACATCAACTATGGCAACGACGTGCGCCGGGCCATGCTGGGTCTGCTCGAACGCATGCCAAGCATGACGGTGATGATGCTGGTGACCTCGATCCTGATCCACCGTGAAACCGGCGGTAACCTGACCGAGGTGCTGGAACGACTGAGCCGGTTGATCCGTGGGCGTTTCCGCTTTCAGCGCAAGATCAGGACGTTGTCGGCCGAAGGGCGCATGTCGGCTTGGGTACTGGTGGCGATCCCTTTCGTGCTGGCGATTGCCATCGTGCTCACAAGCCCCAGCTATATGCCCGTGCTGATCAACGATCCCACTGGTCACAAGCTGATCATCGGGGCCTTCTGCGCCATGTTGATCGGGATTTTCTGGATACGAAAAATCATCCGGATCCAGGTTTGAACGCTGTATTGCCATGGGGTATCAGTCATGGATTATCTGCTCGGGTTGTTCAGTCGGTTTACCGGGAGCGAGGAGGCGGCGCGGCTGTTGTTTATCGCGGCGGTCGGCTTCAGTGCGGTACTGGCGGTGGTCGCATTGATGCTGCTGGTGCTGGGGCTGCAGGACCCGGTCCAGCGGCGCCTGGCCCTGATCAAGCGCGGTTACTCGGGGGGCGCGGCCGGGCATGAGTCGCCCGGTAACCTGCAACTGCTGTTGGAGCGGGTCGGCCAGCGCTTTGCCTCGACCGACCCGGCCCAGACATCCGCCACCCAGACCTTGTTGACGCACGCCGGTTATCGCTCCGCGTCGGCGGTGCAAATGTATTGGGCCGTGCGTCTGATGCTGCCGCTGTTACTGCTCGGCCTGGCGCTGTTGCTGCTGCCGTTGGTCAAGGCATCCGTGATCGTCGGTTTGCTGGGCGTGATCGTGGTGGTAGGGATCGGATGGCTACTGCCAGCGCTCTACGTCGGCAGGCGCAAGCAGGCGCGACAAAGTCGGTTGCGGGCCGCGTTTCCGGATGCCCTGGACCTGATGGTGGTGTGTGTCGAGTCGGGCCTGGCCCTGCCCACGACCATCGAAAGGGTCGCCGAGGAAATGGCGGTGAGCCAGGTCGAACTGGCTGAGGAACTGGCCCTCGTCAATGCACAGATCCGCGCTGGCATCACAAGCACCGAGGCACTGCGATACTTGGCGCTGCGCACCGGCCTGGAGGACATCCAGGGCCTGGTCAGCCTGTTGGCCCAGAGCATCCGCTTCGGTACCAGCGTGGCTGACACCCTGCGCATCTACGCCGATGAGTTCCGCGACCGGCGTACCCAGGCCGCCGAAGAAATGGGGGCAAAAATCGGTACCAAGCTGATTTTTCCGCTCATCTTCTGCCTGTGGCCGAGTTTTTTCCTGGTTGCCATTGGGCCCGCGATGATCGGGGTGTTCAGGGCGTTCGGGAATATGTGAGCGTTGTAGTGAGTGGTGCGTTTGAAACAGGCGTCTCGTGCGACCAATGACGGGGTTTCACGATGCTGAAAAGTGTGAGTAAGTCGGTTTATTGACGCCTTCTTCGTCGAGATTCTTGCTCGCGCCACTTTTCAGACGTTTTTTTGTTTCGGTTGTGGCGCTTTGCCATGCTTGAACTACCGTCAAAAAGAAGCGGGCACGTGACAGGTCAGTCGCTTTTCAAGCGAGCTGTCGAGACCCGTCTTCTGCTCGAACCTGGGCGGTTCCAGGTGCTTGAAGGCGTTATGAAAGTCGCGTCATGCAAGACGCCTGTCGTTCAGTCGGCACGGTCGATCGTCGCTACGTCCTGCGATGAGGCCCGTTGCCGAGGTACCGAAGCAGCAGGTGAGAAGGGAGGAGCAGCCCGGGCTCCATAAAATGATCCGAGGCATTTTTCAAGCCTAGGGACGGCCAGTCTGTCGAGGATCATTTTATGAGCTATCGTACCGCGTCTGCGTTGAAACACCTTGTCCATGGCCTGTTTTGGATGGGCCTCGGCCTGGATGCGGCGCAGGCCGCAGCAGGTAACTGTTCGCAGCTGGACAGCTTGCCGGCGACCTTTGAGGTCGGCCAGGGGCACCAGAATGAGCTGCGTATCCTGGCCCCCGTGACAAAGCTGGCCGTGGGTGACCCAAAAATCGCCGACGTGCAGCCCAGTGGCAGCGATGCCTTCATCCTCACGGGCATCGCCCCGGGCGCCACCAGTCTGATGGTCTGGACGGCGTGTTCGAAGACCCCTCGCCAGAGCATGATTTTCGTCAAGGGCAGTGCCACCGAAGCGCTTACCAGCGCCGCGATGTTGCCTTCCGAAGACCCGATGCTGCTCGCCCAGGTACAGACCGACATCCGGTTCGTCGAGGTCAGCCGGACCAAGCTCAAGGAAGCCTCGACATCGATTTTCGGCAGTCGCGGCAACTTCCAGTTCGGTGCGCCGCGGACCCTGCCCACCATCGGGGGGGTGGTCCGGCCGGCGTTGCCGGTCAATAACGACATGTTCAACCTGTCCTTCGCCACCGGCCAGACCCTGTTGATGATCAATGCGCTGGAGGGCAGCGGCTTTGCCTACACCCTGGCGCGGCCGAGCCTGGTGGCCTTGAGTGGCCAGAGCGCAAGCTTCCTGGCGGGCGGTGAAGTGCCCATTCCGGTACCCAGCGCCGGCAGTGATAACGTGTCCATCGAGTACAAGGAGTTCGGTATCCGCCTGACCCTGACGCCGACCGTCATTGGCAAAAACCGCATCGCTTTGAAGGTCGCGCCCGAAGTCAGTGAGTTGGATTTCACCAACGCCGTGAACATTGCCGGTACGCTGGTTCCTGCGCTCACGGTGCGCCGCACCGATACCAGTATCGCCCTGGCAGACGGCGAAAGCTTCGTCATCAGCGGTCTGATCAGTACGCGAAATGCTTCCCAGGTGAACAAGTTTCCAGGCCTGGGTGATATTCCGGTTCTCGGCGCGTTCTTTCGCGATCACGCCATCGATCGCGAAGAGCGGGAACTGCTGATGATTGTCACGCCGCACCTGGTTCAGCCCCTGGCCGCCGACGCGCAATTGCCGACGTTGCCGGGCGAACAGCTGCGCAACTATGACCCGAACTTCTATCGCATGTACTTCCTTGAACATGGCGAGTTCGACAACCGTAGCGGGCTTTCCCAATGAGCCGGCGTTCGATGGGCCGGGAGGCGGGAAGTCAATCTGTCGTCGGAGGGCATGTCATGAAAGCAGTGATCGCGATAACGGCGGCCCTGGTCCTTGCCGGCTGTGCCAGTAACGGTGTGGCACCCCGCACGGCCAGTTGCGCCAAACCCGGCTCCGACCAGGAGCTGGCGTTGAACCTGGCGGATGACATGGCCAACGACGGTCGTTTGTACGCCAGCCTGGCGAACCTTGAAGGCCTGCCTGAAGACCTGGTCCAGGTTCGCCTGCGCAAGGCGCGTGTGCTGCGGCTGATGGGGCGCAACGACGCTGAGCCGCTGTACAAAAGTCTGCTGGGGACTTGTCTGGCAGCGGATGGCGAACATGGCCTCGGTCAGTTGGCCGCCGCGAAGAACGATAACGCCGCCGCCACCGAGCATCTCGAACGTGCGGTGAAAATGGC
The DNA here is from genome assembly GCF_001269775.1 of Pseudomonas sp. Pf153. Taxonomy (NCBI): domain Bacteria; kingdom Pseudomonadati; phylum Pseudomonadota; class Gammaproteobacteria; order Pseudomonadales; family Pseudomonadaceae; genus Pseudomonas; species Pseudomonas sp. Pf153. The sequence continues at coordinate 134,158 of NZ_LHVL01000012.1, forward strand.
CCCTACCGAAGCCAAAATCCGCAACGACCTGGGCGTCGTCTACCTCAATCAGCGCAAGATCCCCGAAGCGCGTTTTCAGTTCATGACCGCCATGGAACTCAGGCAAGCGGACTCCCTGGCCGCCCTCAATATGGTGACGCTGCTGATCTACCAGGATAACTGGAAGCAAGCTGCCGAGCTCGCGAGCATGGCCAGGCTGAGCCCTGCGCAAGTGGCAGAAGCCCAGGCCCGCGCGGAGCGGATCAGGGGGACTGCCAATAAGGTGGGAATGACACAGACAGGCCATCTGACCGAGGTAGTCGATGCCTCATCCGGCGCGATCAAGTAGAGCGTTACGAGGAGTTCGAGAGATGAATACGAAACAGTTTTTGATCGTCTGCATCGCATGTTTGTCCACTTCCGCCTGGGCAATCGAGCCAGGGCCTTCTTCGGCCGCGCAACAAGGCACCGAAAGCTGGATGCAATTGCAGATTCGCGGGGTAGTGGCTTCTACCAATCTTCAAACCGTCTCTGCCACCGAGCGTGAATTGGCCATGCGGCGCTGGCTCAACAGCTTCAACTATCCGATTCCGGAATTTTTTGACCAGGATTCTGGAGGGGAGATCACCAGCAGCAAATGAAACACCGGGACATCGATGGTGATCGTTCAATGAAAAGGCCCGCCGGATTACCGTGCGGGCCTTTTCAAGAACGGCTCTCGGTCAGTGCTTACTGTCCTGATCCGACAGCGCAAGCAATTGTTTTTCCTGGTTCCAGTCGAACGGTTCGTCATTCTGTTCGGCTTCGAAACGGCGCTCTTCCAATGCCTGGTACAGGCTGATTTCTTCGTCGGGCATGTAGTGCAGGCAATCACCGCCGAAGTACCACAGCAGGTCGCGAGGCACGAGGTGAGCGACCTGTGGATAACGAACGATCACCTGGCACAGCAGGTCCTGGCCGAGGTATTGGCTTTCGATCGGATCGACGGGCAATTGGGCCCGCAGTTCATCGAAGCGCTCCAGGAACAAGGCATGGCTTTCTTCGGGAACCTGTTCGGCCTCACCCACGGCGACCAGGATGCTGCGCAAATGGTCAAGCAAGACAAGGTGATCGGCAACGACATTGGACACGAGATAAGTCCTCAAGAGCAAAACGGGCGCAGGAGTATAAAGCCACTGCGCCCGTTTTTACATGGTGGTGCCGGTCGGCGTGATCAGCGGACTCTGGCCTCGGCGAGTGTCAGCGCCTCCTTGTCGAAATCATCCACATCGATGACCTTGCGTCGTGCCGCTTCGGCCGCTCTCAGGGCCTCGGCTTCGCCGGCCTGCAGCACGCCGGCTTCGAGGGCCGCCTCGATAAGAGGTTCGCCTGGGGCCGGGTTGAGCTGGTCCTGCTTGAGCGCCGTGTGGATTTTCTTCTGCGTCGGTCGGGCGGCCGACAGCAGGTCGACGGCATGCTGCAGAGCGCCCACCGGATCGTCTGCGGATTGAGGGCGGTAGCAACCTTGCAGCAGCTCCTCCAGGGTTGGATCGCCCTTGGGTCGACCGATGACCGCCGCTACTTCGGCATCCAATCGGTCGCTCGGGCCTTTATGGCGGCGGCCGAAGGGGAACACCACGCAGCGCAACAGGCAGCCCAGCGCCCGGTTAGGGAAGTTGCCGAGCAATTCATCCAGCGCACGCTCCGACTGGCCCAGGCTTTCTTCCATGGCCCAGGTGAACAGCGGGGCCATGTGGTCTGGCGAGTCGAGGTCGTGGTACCGCTTGAGCGCGGCACTGGCCAGGTACAAGTGGCTCAAGACATCGCCCAGGCGCGCCGACAGGCGTTCGCGTCGTTTGAGTTCGCCGCCCAGCAGCATCATGCTCAGGTCCGCCAACAGGGCGAATGCCGCAGACTGTCGATTAAGGGCGCGGAAATAACCCTGGCTCAGGTCGTTGCCGGGCGCTCGCTCGAAATGCCCCAGCCCCAGATTCAGCACCAGGGTGCTGGCGGCGTTGCTGATAGCGAAACCGATGTGCTTGAGCAGCAACCGGTCGAACTCGATCAGCGCCTGGTCTTTATCCTCGCGGGTCGCCAGGGCCATTTCCTTGAGCACGAAGGGGTGGCAACGGATCGCCCCCTGTCCGAAGATCATCAGGTTGCGCGACAGGATGTTCGCTCCTTCCACGGTGATGAAGATCGGTGCGCCTTGCCAACTGCGGCCCAGGTAATTGTTCGGGCCCATGATGATGCCCTTGCCGCCATGCACATCCATGGCGTGGCTGATGCATTCGCGGCCGCGCTCGGTCAGGTGGTACTTGAGGATGGCCGAGAGTACCGAGGGCTTCTCCCCCAGGTCCACCGCGTTGGCGGTCAGCATGCGCGCGGCATCCATCAGCCAGGCGTTGCCGCCGATACGCGCCATGGCTTCCTGGATACCTTCGAAGGCCGACAACGGTACGTTGAACTGCTCCCGCACCTGGGTGTACTGGCCGGTGACCAGGCTGGTGAACTTCGCCGCCCCGGTCCCCACGGCCGGCAGGGAAATCGAGCGCCCCACCGACAGGCAGTTCATCAACATCATCCAGCCCTTGCCGAGCATGGGCTGGCCGCCGATGAGGAAATCCAGCGGGATGAACACATCCTTGCCCCAGTTCGGTCCGTTCATGAATGCCGCGCCGAGGGGCAGGTGGCGACGACCAATGTGGACGCCGGGAGTGTCGGTGGGAATCAGGGCAAGGCTGATGCCCAGGTCTTCTTCGTCGCCCAGCAGGTGGTCGGGGTCATAGGCCTTGAATGCGAGGCCGAGGAGAGTCGCCACCGGTCCGAGGGTGATGTACCGCTTCTCCCAGTTCAGACGCAGGCCGAGGGTTTCCTGACCTTGCCATTGTCCCTTGCAGACGATGCCGGTATCGGGCATCGCCCCGGCGTCGGAGCCGGCCAGCGGCCCGGTCAAGGCAAAGCACGGGATATCCTCGCCACGGGCCAGGCGCGGCAGGTAATGGTCGCGTTGTTCGTCGGTGCCGTAGTGCAGTAACAGTTCCGCCGGGCCAAGGGAGTTGGGGACCATGACGGTGGACGCCAGGTCACCGCTGCGGGTCGCCAGTTTCATTGCCACCTGGGAATGGGCATAGGCGGAGAAGCCCTTGCCACCGTAGGCCTTTGGAATGATCAGGGCAAAGAATCCGTGTTCCTTGATGTGGGCCCAGGCTTCGGGCGGCAGGTCCATGGCCTGGCCGATCTGCCAATCGCTGACCATGGCGCAGAGTTCTTCGGTGGGGCCGTCGAGGAAGGCCTGCTCCTCCTCGGTCAATTGCACCTTGGGGTAAGCGAGCAAGGTGTCCCAGTCGGGCCGGCCGCTGAACAGCTCGCCGTCCCACCATACCGTGCCGGCATCGATGGCGTCGCGTTCGGTTTCCGACATCGGCGGCAGGGTTTTCTGGAACCAGTCGAACATCGGCGCGCTGAAATATCTGCGGCGCAGGTCCGGCAGCAGCAGCGGGGCCGCAATGACGCCGAGCAGCACCCACAGGACCAGCATCAGCCAACCGGGCGCAGGACTGAAGATGCCCATGGCCAGCAGGTAGACCGCGACGACACCCAGCACGGGTAGCGGGGCGATGCGCCGATGCGCCAGCCAGGCGATCCCGACGACCAGGACCAGTATCCACAACAACAGCATATTTAATCCTCCGTGAACCAAGGCAAGACCGACCCCCAGAGCTTAGACGGCATCGGTCAATCCGGCGGTCAGTGCGATGTGATGGGTTTCGTGGGAAATCTCGCATGCGTTACGCCAGTCTGGTTGGCAACAGCCGTGGGAAATCGTTCGCCGAAAAGGAGAGAAAACGCCATTGTTTGGCCGAAACGCCGTTATCGCTGCATCAGGGCTGTGGATAGACTCAGCGTTTCCCTGATGCCGTAGCGTTGCGCCGGTGCAGGAGCAAGTCCTGACCCTGCCAGCGGCGTTGCAGTGCGAGAGGTTTCCCATGCAGCAATACCTGAACCCCGGCCGCTTCATCGACAGCGATCATCCTGCGGTCATCGCGTTCGCCGAAACCCACCGCGGCACCGACCGCGATCCGACGGCGCAGGCGATCAGCCTGTATTACGCCGTGCGCGAGGCGGTGCGCTACAACCCCTACACCTTCAGCCGCGACCCGGCGACCCTGCGTGGCAGTCATGCACTGGCCTGTCGTGAAAGCTATTGCGTGCCCAAGGCGACGTTGTTGGCCGCCTGCGCCCGTCACTGTGGCATCCCGGCGCGGATTGGCCTGGCGGACGTCCGTAATCATCTATCCACGCCACGCCTGCTGGAATTGCTGCGCAGCGATGTGTTCGCGATGCACGGTTATACCGAGCTGTACCTGAGCGACCGCTGGGTCAAGGCTACGCCGGCCTTCAACCAGGGGTTGTGTGAATTGTTCGACGTCGCGCCCCTGGAATTCGATGGTCGTCATGACAGCATCTTCCATCCTTTCAATCGCCAGGGAGCGCGGTCGATGGAATATGTCACCGACCATGGTCCTTTCCCCGACGTGCCCGAAACCTTCTTTTTCGAGCATCTGGAAAAATGCTATCCGCACCTGTTCCAGGATCGACTGCCGCCCCTGCTGGGCAATATGCAGGGCGATTTGAGTCGTGGCTGATCCGGCGTATGCTGCTGCGGCACTTATCCATTGAGGAAGCCGTGATGCTGAAGATCTGGGGTCGGAAAAATTCATCGAATGTGCGCAAGGCGTTGTGGTGCGCCGAGGAACTGGGACTGGTGTTCGAGGCCATCGACGCCGGTGGTGCGTTCGGTGTGGTGGACACGCCCGGGTACCGTGCGAAGAACCCCAATGGTCGCGTCCCGATGATCGAGGACGACGGTTTCGTGCTTTGGGAATCCAATACCATCGTGCGGTACCTGATGGCTCGTCACGCATCCGGTTCGGCCTGGTATCCGACCGATGTCCAGGCCAGGGCCCAGGCTGAAAAATGGATGGACTGGACCACTTCCACCTTTGCCGATCCGTTTCGCACCGTGTTCTGGGGTGTCCTGCGCACGCCTGCCGAGCGGCAGGACTGGGCCGCCATCAAATCGGCAATCCAGGTTTGCGAAGGGGTGCTGGCCGTGGCGGACCAGGCGCTGAGCGAGCAACCCTATCTCTCGGGTGATGAAATCGGCATGGGTGACATCCCCCTCGGCAGTTTCATCTATGCCTGGTTCGAGATGCCCATCGAGCGTGCCCGGCTGCCTCACCTGGAGGCCTGGTACGGGCGATTGCAACAGCGTCCCGCGTACCGTAAGGCGGTCATGACTGCGTTGACTTAATACTTACTATCGACACGCTTGACTGTACTTGTGCGGCGACGCCAAGCACCATGGCCTCCCTAGGCTCTGTCTGAAAAGCCTCGATACTCGTTCATGCTGCGCTGAAAACCGGCTCGGAATGCTCATTTACTCCAGTAAACTCCGCTTCCTCGCCGTTTTTCACCTTGCCTGACCTTCGTCTCAAGACTTTTCAAACAGAGCCTAATGCCAGTGGTTGTATTGCTCGCCGCTCGCCCTTATCTATTTGTTTCCTCCCTCTTGGTGCGTAAATCCGATATGAGTTCCGCTCTGTCCATCCGGCAGCTAACCAAAACCTACGGCAACGGTTTCCAGGCCTTGAGTGGTATCGATCTGGATGTCGCCGAAGGTGATTTCTTCGCCTTGCTCGGCCCCAACGGCGCCGGCAAATCCACCACCATCGGCATTCTGTCCACCCTGGTGAACAAAACCAGCGGCACGGTGAATGTCTTTGGTCATGACCTGGACCGCGAGCCCGCCGCGCTCAAGCGCTCCATCGGCGTGGTGCCCCAGGAGTTCAATTTCAACCAGTTCGAAAAGACCTTCGACATCGTCGTGACCCAGGCGGGTTACTACGGCATTCCACCGAAGATCGCCAACGAGCGTGCCGAGCGCTACCTGACCCAGTTAGGGCTGTGGGACAAGCGCGACGTGCCGTCCCGTTCGTTGTCCGGTGGCATGAAGCGGCGTTTGATGATCGCCCGGGCCCTGGTGCATGAGCCGCGTCTGCTGATCCTCGATGAACCGACGGCGGGCGTGGACATCGAGCTGCGCCGTTCGATGTGGTCCTTCCTGACCGAGCTGAACCAGAAGGGCATCACGATCATCCTCACCACCCATTACCTGGAAGAGGCCGAACAGTTGTGCCGCAACATCGGCATCATCGACCACGGCACCATCGTCGAAAATACCAGCATGCGCCAGTTGCTCAGCCAATTGCATGTGGAGACCTTCCTGCTGGACATCAAGGGAGATCTGAAGACAGCTCCTCAGCTGGTGGGTTACCCGACCCGGTTGGTGGACCACCACACCCTGGAGGTGCAGGTGGATAAAACCGTTGGCATTACCGGGCTGTTCACCCAACTGGCGCTGCAGAACATCGAAGTGCAAAGCCTGCGCAACAAGACCAATCGCCTCGAGGAGTTGTTCGTGTCCCTGGTGGAGAAAAACCTGGCGAAGGTGGCGGTATGAGTTCCGAATTCCGACCCAACCTCATCGCTCTCAATACCATCGTTTACCGTGAGGTTCGGCGTTTCATGCGGATCTGGCCGCAGACGTTGCTGCCGCCGGCCATCACCATGGTTTTGTACTTCGTGATCTTCGGCAATCTGATCGGCCGGCAGATCGGCGACATGGGTGGCTTCACGTACATGGATTACATCGTGCCGGGTCTGATCATGATGTCGGTGATCACCAACTCCTACGGCAACGTGGTGTCGAGTTTCTTCGGCAGCAAATTCCAGCGTTCCATCGAAGAGCTGATGGTCTCACCGGTTTCGCCCCACACGATCCTGATCGGCTTTACCCTGGGCGGTGTCTTGCGCGGCCTGGCGGTGGGCTTGATCGTGACCCTGCTGTCGTTGTTCTTTACCGATCTGCAGGTGCACCACTTGGGAGTGACGATACTGGTGGTGGTGCTCACCGCGACGATCTTTTCGCTGCTGGGCTTCATCAATGCCGTGTTCGCGCGCAACTTCGATGACATCTCCATCATTCCCACGTTCGTGCTCACGCCGCTGACTTACCTGGGCGGGGTGTTCTACTCCATCTCGCTGCTGCCACCGTTCTGGCAGACCGTGTCCCTGGCCAACCCGGTGCTGCACATGGTCAACGCCTTCCGCTACGGGATCCTCGGGGTTTCGGACATCAGGATCAGCATCGCGATCACCTTTATGCTGGTGGCGACGGTGGTGCTCTATATCGGTTGCGCCCGGTTGCTGGTGAGCGGACGCGGGATGCGGACATAACGGGCTGCGCATTTACCTTTGCCCCATTGAAAAGGCCTCCGATCAGGGAGGCCTTTTTGTATTTCACTGCCGTCTTTTCTTGCGCTTTTTCCATTGCCGGGCCACCCACCAGCGCCAGTAGCTCATGGTCACGAAATACGCAAGGACGCCGAGCACCAGGCCGGTCACCACCGAGCCCAGCAGGAACGGTCGCCACAAAGTGGACAACTGGTCGGTGATCCATGCCCAGGTCAGTTCATCGGGCAGGGTCCGGGCAGGAACGTCCATCAGCCAGGCACCGGTCTGGTAGGTGCAGAAAAACACCGCCGGCATGGTGATGGGATTGGTCAGCCAGACCAGGCTCACCGCAATGGGAATATTGCCCCGTACCGTGACGGCCAGCGCGGCGGCCAGCAGCATTTGCAGAGGGATGGGCAGGAACGCGGCGAACAGACCGACGGCCATAGCCCGGGCCACGGAGTGGCGATTGAGGTGCCAAAGGTTGGGATCGTGCAGCAGGGTGCCGAGAAAGCGTAAGGATTTGTGTTCCCGAATGCTCGCTGGGTCTGGCATGTAACGTTTGAATAAGCGCCGGGGCATAAGGCTTCTCGGTCGATGCAAGGCAATAAAGCCGCAAGTATGTCCGGATTCTAAGAGCGGCAGATTCAGACTTTGTGACAATTGATAACGGCCACGGTGCCGCTGACCGACTATGCCTTGAGTGGGAAGCTCTTAAGGAAGGGGTTATGCGCACGGGGATGGTCGCGCTTGCACTGGGGCTGTTGGCCCCATTTTTTTTGCCAGTATTGCCACCCTTGTGGGTGATTGCCGCCATGCCGGTTCTGGCGTTGATGGTTCTGCCGTTTCGAACCTATCCGCTGGGCTTCTGGCTGCTGGGGTTGGCCTGGGCCTGCCTGGTAGCACAGTGGGCACTGGATGATCGTTTGCCTACGGCGCTCGATGGCGAAACCCGGTGGGTCGAAGGACGGGTCGTGGGTTTGCCGCAACAAGGCGACGGTGTGGTGCGTTTCGAGCTGGCCGATATCCGTTCACGGCGCACCCGGCTGCCCTCGAAGATGCGCCTGGCCTGGTTTGGCGGGCCGCCTGTCAGCAATGGCGAACAATGGCGATTGGCGGTGAAGCTAAAGCGGCCCGCCGGGCTGCGCAATCCGCACGGTTTCGATTATGAGGCATGGCTGTTGAGCCGAGGGATCGGAGCCACCGGTGTCATCAAGGACGGCCATCGCCTGCAATCGGCCCGGGGGTCGTGGCGCGACGGGGTTCGCCAAGCGCTTGCGCAGGTCAATGCCCAGGGACGCACCGGCGCGCTGATGGCATTGGTCCTGGGCGACGGTGCGGGCTTGAGTCGTGACGATTGGCAGGTGCTGCAGGACACCGGTACCGTCCACTTGCTGGTGATTTCCGGGCAACACATTGGCTTGCTCGCCGGCCTGGTGTACGTGCTGGTGGCCGGCGCCGCACGTTATGGCGTATGGCCGGTGCGTCTGCCGTGGTTGCCCTGGGGGTGCGGCCTGGCGTTCAGTGCGGCGTTGGGCTACGGCTTGCTCGCGGGCTTCGAGGTGCCGGTGCGACGGGCCTGCGCAATGCTCGGGCTGATGCTGCTGTGGCGCCTGCGCTTGCGGCACCCGGATCCGTGGTGGGCGTGGTTGCTGGCTTTCGATGGCGTGCTGGTGTTCGATCCGCTGGCCAGCCTGCGACCGGGGTTCTGGTTGTCTTTCGCCGCGGTCGCGATCCTGATGTTTACCTTCGGCGGGCGCCTCGGCCCTTGGCGGTGGTGGCAGACCTGGACCCGCGCCCAGTGGCTGGTTGCGGTGGGGTTGTGCCCGTTATTGCTGGCATTGGGTTTGCCGGTCAGTCTGAGCGGGCCGTTGGTGAATCTCGTCGCGGTGCCCTGGATCAGTCTGTTGGTATTGCCGTTGGCGCTCCTTGGCACGGCATCGTTGTCGGTGCCGTTCATCGGCGATGGGTTGTTGTGGCTCGCCGGTGGTTTGCTTGAGCTGTTGTTCAAGGGGTTGGCACTGGTAGCAGGGGGGATGCCGGCATGGATTCCTGTTCCGGTCCCTCTATGGGCCTGGTGTATCGCCGCGCTTGGCGCGTTCCTGTTGTTGCTGCCCTCCGGCGTGCCGTTGCGCCTGCTGGGTTGGCCGATGGTGTCGCTGATGGTGTTCGCACCACGGCAAGAAGTGCCGGCAGGGCGCGCCGAAATCTGGCAGTTGGACGTGGGCCAGGGGCTGGCGGTGCTGGTGCGCACCCATCGCCATGTCTTGCTGTATGACACAGGGCCGCGCTTTGGCGATGCCGATGCAGGCGCGCGTGTCGTGCTGCCAACCCTGCGCAAGTTGGGTGTGCGCGGGCTGGACCTGATGTTGATCAGTCATGCCGACGCCGATCATGCCGGCGGCGCCCTGTCGGTGCTCAATGGGTTGCCCGCGAGCCGGGTCATCAGCGGCGACCCTGTCGCGTTGCCTGCCGCGCTACAGGCCCAGCCTTGCGAGAACGACGAGCAATGGGAATGGGACGGGGTCAGGTTCCGGTTGTGGCGTTGGTCGTCTGCCCTGGAAAGCAATCAGAAGTCGTGCGTCTTGCTGGTCGAGGCCGGTGGCGAGCGGTTGCTGCTGACCGGTGACATCGATAGTCATGCCGAGCGCGCTCTGCTCGAAGGGCCTCTGGCAGTCCCGATCCAGTGGTTGGCCGCACCTCATCACGGCAGTCGCAGCTCGTCGTCGATGGCATTGCTCTCGCGTCTCAGTCCTCACTCGGTCTTGATTTCCAGAGGGCAGGGCAACGCGTTCGGCCATCCCCATCCCCGAGTGATGGCCCGGTATCAGCGGCTGGGCATGGCAATCTACGACAGTGCGGAACAGGGCGCCATTCGTCTGCAACTGGGCGCGTTCGAACCGCCGGTTACCCAGGTCGGGCAGCGCCGCTACTGGCGCGACCCGCCGTCTGCGCGGCCATGACGCCAGTGTTGATCCAGGTCGCTTCATGACGCAGTTATCGGCGGGCCGAGCCTGCATGCTCGGTTCTGTATGATAAAGTGGCGCACTTTTTCGAGGGGGCTGTCACTGTGTGGGAATTGGTCAAATCCGGCGGCTGGATGATGTTGCCGATCATTCTGAGTTCCATCGCGGCACTGGGTATCGTTGCCGAACGCCTGTGGACCCTGCGGGCCAGTCGCGTGACCCCGGAGCATCTGCTCGGGCAGGTCTGGGTCTGGATCAAGGATAAGCAACTGAACAAGGACAAGCTCAAGGAGCTTCGCGCCAGTTCGCCCCTGGGGGAAATCCTCGCGGCAGGCCTGGCGAACTCCAAGCATGGTCGCGAGATCATGAAGGAATGCATCGAAGAGGCCGCCGCCCGGGTCATTCATGAACTGGAACGCTACATCAATGCTCTGGGTACCATTGCCGCCATGGCTCCGCTGCTGGGGTTGCTGGGTACGGTACTGGGCATGATCGACATCTTCAGCGCCTTCACCGGTTCCGGCATGAGCACCAACGCCTCGGTCCTGGCAGGTGGTATCTCCAAGGCTCTGATCACCACGGCAGCGGGCCTGATGGTGGGCATTCCATCAGTGTTCTTCCATCGGTTCCTGCAACGTCGCGTCGATGAATTGGTCGTCGGCATGGAGCAGGAAGCCATCAAGTTGGTCGAGGTGGTACAGGGCGATCGTGACGTGGACCTGGCCGGGAGCAAGAAGTGAAGTTCCGCCGCAAACCACGGGAAAACATCGAGATCAACCTCGCGTCGCTGATCGACGTGGTGTTCATTCTGCTGTTGTTTTTCGTCGTCACCACCACCTTTACCCGGGAGACCCAGCTCAAGGTCGAGCTGCCACAAGCCGTCAGCGGCTCGCCGGCCGAGGACCAGCAGGTGAAAAACCTGGAAATCACCATCAGCGCAGAGGGGGCGATTTCGGTGAATAACCAACTGCTGCCCAAGAGCGATCTGGCAACCCTGATCGAGGCGCTGCAGAAGGAGTCCGGCGGCGACACCAACCTGCCGTTGTCCATCAGCGCCGACGGCAAGACCCCTCATCAATCGGTCATCACCGCCATGGACGCGGCCGGCAAGCTCGGCTTCAGCCACCTGCGGATGACCACCGTCGAGGCGGCGCCGGCACCCTGATGGCCATGTCCGATCGATTGCTCGCCGCGTGGTACGAAGGTCACCCGGCCCTGAAGCTGTTGCGCCCGCTGGAGTGGTTGTACCGGCGGGTGGTGGTCGGCAAGCGCGAGCGCTTCCTGGCGGGTGAGGGCACCATTTACCAACCGCCGGTGCCCTTGGTGGTGGTCGGCAACATCACCGTGGGCGGCACCGGCAAGACGCCGATGATCCTGTGGATGATCCAGCATTGCCAGCGCAGTGGGCTGCGGGTCGGTGTGGTCAGCCGAGGCTACGGAGCCAAGCCGCCGCAACTGCCGTGGCGGGTCCAGGCCGACCAGGGCGCCGACATTGCGGGTGACGAGCCGCTGCTGATCGTCCAGCGCACTGGCGTGCCGCTGATGATCGACCCGGATCGCAGCCGCGCGGTCCAGGCGCTGCTGGCAAGCGAAGCGCTGGATCTGATCCTGTCCGATGACGGCATGCAGCATTACCGGCTGGCCAGGGACCTGGAATTGGTGCTGATCGACGATGCCCGGGGCCTGGGCAACCGGCGGTGCCTGCCGGCCGGGCCACTGCGCGAGCCGGTCGAGCGCCTGCAATCGGTCGATGCGGTCCTGTACAACGGTGCCAACGCCGACCGCGAAGACGGCTTCGGTTTCGAGCTGCGGCCCACCGCCCTGGTGAACCTGGCCAGTGGCGAGCGTCGGCCGCTGGATCATTTCCCACCCGGCCAGGCCTTGCACGCCGTGGCCGGCATCGGCAATCCACGGCGTTTCTTCAAGACCCTCGAAACGCTACACTGGCGGCCTATACCGCACGGGTTTGCCGACCATGCCGAATACAGCGTCCAGGCCTTGAGCTTTACACCCTCGTTGCCAGTGGTCATGACGGAAAAGGACGCGGTCAAATGCCGTGCCTTCGCCTCGCCTGACTGGTGGTACCTGGCGGTGGATGCCGCGCCATCACCGGCCTTCGCGGCTTGGTTCGATACGCAGTTGATGCGCCTGTTGCCGGATCGTCTTTTGCCTTAAAACGTTTATCCAGGGGAATCTCATGGACACCAAACTGCTCGACATTCTGGCCTGCCCGGTCTGCAAGGGCCCGCTCAAGCTCAGCGCCGACAAGACCGAGCTGATCAGCAAGGGCGCCGGTCTTGCGTATCCGATTCGCGACGGCATCCCGGTGATGCTGGAAAGCGAAGCCCGTACCCTGACCACCGACGAGCGCCTGGACAAATGACCACGGCTTTTACTGTTGTCATTCCGTCGCGCTTCGCCTCGACGCGCCTGCCCGGCAAACCGTTGCTGCCGATTGCCGGCAAACCGATGATCCAGCATGTGTGGGAGCAGGCCTGCAAGAGCAGCGCCGGGCGCGTGGTCGTGGCCACGGATGATGCGCGCATCGTCGAGGCCTGCAACGGCTTCGGCGCCGAAGTGGTGCTGACCCGCGAAGACCACAACTCCGGTACTGATCGACTCGCGGAAGTCGCGGCGAAGCTGGGCCTGGAGCCCGATGCCATCGTCGTCAACGTGCAAGGCGACGAGCCAATGATCCCGCCCAGCGTGATCGACCAGGTCGCGGCCAACCTGGCGGCCCACCCCGAAGCGCGCATGGCCACCCTGGCCGAGCCGATCAAGGACGTCCAGACCTTGTTCAACCCGAACGTGGTCAAGGTGGTCAGTGACCTCAATGGCCTGGCGTTGACCTTCAGCCGTGCGACGTTGCCCTGGGCCCGGGATGCCTTCGCGCAGAGTCGCGACGTGATGCCCGATGGGGTGCCGTATCGCCGCCACATCGGCATTTATGCCTACCGCGCCGGTTTCCTCCAGGACTTCGTGAACTGGGGCCCGTGCTGGCTGGAAAACACTGAATCCCTGGAACAGTTGCGTGCGCTCTGGCATGGCGTGCGGATCCACGTCGACGATGCCTTGATCGCACCGCCGACCGGAGTCGACACACCTGAAGACCTCGAGCGCGTTCGTCGCCTGCTGGAGGCCTGATGCGGGTTCTGTTCGTCTGCCTCGGCAATATCTGCCGGTCGCCCACCGCCGAGGGCATCCTGCGGCACAAACTGCGCGAGGCCGGGCTGGCCGGGCAGGTGGAAGTCGCTTCCGCCGGTACCGGTGACTGGCACGTGGGCAAGGCCCCGGACAAGCGCAGCCAGGCTGCAGCCCTACGGCGCGGCTACGACTTGTCGGCCCAACGCGCGCGGCAGGTCAGCCGGGCTGACTTCGCCGCCTACGACCTGATCCTGGCGATGGACGGCAACAATCTACGCCATCTCAAAACCTTGCAACCGGCCAATGCCAGGGCCGAACTGGACCTGTTTCTGCGTCGCTACGAGGCTGAACTCGACGACGTGCCGGACCCGTACTACGACGGCGAACAGGGTTTCGAACACGTGCTCGACCTGATCGAACGCGCCACGGATCGTCTGGTGATCGAACTGAAGGGACGGCTATGAGCTTGCAGATACGCAGTGACGTCAGCCTCAAGCCGTTCAACAGCTTCGGCGTCGACGTCAAGGCTCGGTTGTTCGCCGACGCCCTGGGCGATGAGGATGTCCGCGAGGCGCTGGCCTATGCCGCCGGGCACGATGTTCCACTGCTGGTGATTGGCGGCGGCAGCAACCTGCTGTTGACCGGCGACATCGACGCACTGGTGCTGCGCATGGCCAGCCGGGGGATTCGCCTGCTCGACGACGACGGCGAGCGGGTGGTGGTCGAGGCCGAGGCAGGGGAGCCGTGGCACCCGTTTGTCCAGCACACGCTGGCGCAAGGTTGGTCGGGGCTGGAAAACCTCAGCCTGATCCCCGGTACCGTGGGGGCTGCGCCGATGCAAAACATCGGCGCCTACGGCGTCGAGATCAAGGATGTCTTCGCCGGTCTCACTGCGCTGGATCGCCAGACCGGCGAGCTGCGGGCATTCACCCTTGAAGAGTGCCGCTTTGCCTACCGTGACAGTCTGTTCAAGCAACAGGCGGGTCGCTGGTTGATCCTCAGGGTGCGCTTTGTCCTGAGTCGCGTCGCACACTTGCACCTGGAGTACGGTCCGGTCCGCCAGCGGTTGGCCGAGCAAGGCATCGATCAGCCGACGCCTGCCGATGTCGGCCGGGCCATTTGCAGCATTCGCAGCGAAAAACTGCCGGACCCTGCCGTGCTGGGCAATGCCGGCAGTTTCTTCAAGAATCCATTGGTGCCGGCCGCGCAAGTGGAGCAGCTCAAGCTCCAATATCCCGACCTGGTGGCTTATCCACAGCCTGAGGGGCAGATGAAACTGGCCGCCGGCTGGCTGATCGAGCGGGCTGGCTGGAAGGGCTTTCGCGAAGGCGATGCCGGTGTGCATAAGTTGCAGGCATTGGTGCTGGTCAATTACGGCGAGGCGACCGGTTCGCAACTGCTGGACCTGGCATTGCGCATTCAGAAAGATATTGCCAAACGTTTCCAGGTCGAGCTGGAAATGGAGCCTAATCGATACTGATTGGCTGCCCTTGCCGTCGCCTGCGCCCACGGGTGCTGAGCGACCTATGGAACAAAGTCTGCTCGCGATCAACTGAACAACGCCCTGAACAATCCCTGCCACACTCATTTGTGCAGGATTGTGCAGGGCGTTTTGCTTGATCCTGGGTTAATTTAGCTCGCTGACGATGCGACCATCGCATCCCGAAGGCCCGGTGCAGACACCTGCGTGTCCGCATAAGAGAGCCGATCAGCCTGAGCCAGTCTGCGACAACCGAACCGTTACCCAAGCGGCAGATTGCTCGACCCCATAACTCGATAACTATGCGGGCGTGCCCATGATTACCCTGAAACTCAATGGAAAAGATCATCAACTGGATGTGACCGAGGACATGCCGCTGCTGTGGGCGATCCGGGATGTGGCCGGTTATAACGGCACCAAATTCGGCTGCGGCATGGGCTTGTGTGGTGCATGCACCATCCACATCGACGGCGCCCCGGCGCGCAGCTGCATCACGCCGATCGGTTCGGTGAAAGGGCAGAACATCAGCACCATCGACGAGCTCCATGCCGACCCGATCGGGCAAGTCGTCCAGAGGGCCTGGCTCGATACCGCCGTGGCCCAGTGCGGTTATTGCCAGGGCGGGCAGATCATGTCCGCGACGGCCTTGCTCAAACGTAATCCCAACCCGAGCGATGAGCAGATCGAAGAAGCCATGGTCGGAAATATCTGCCGCTGCGGCACTTACAACCGGATCAAGACCGCGATCCGGCAGGCTTCCACGCATCTGAAGGAGGCCAAGGCATGAGCCGTTTGCCCGATGATTTCGTACTGAGCAACCTCAGCCGCCGAGGCTTTCTCAAAGGCGCCAGCGCCACGGGTGTGCTGGTACTGGCCGCCAGCTGGGGGCTGCCGGACGCCTTCGCCGAAGATAAGAAATTTGGCGCCGAGGGCATGCCGCATGGCGCAGTCGATGACCCCAAGGTGTACGTGAGCATTGCTGGCGATGGCACTGTGACGGTGATCTGCAACCGCTCGGAAATGGGCCAGGGTGTGCGCACCAGCCTGACCATGGTGGTGGCCGATGAACTGGACGCTGATTGGGCTCGGGTGAAGGTGCAGCAGGCCCCGGCCGATGAGGTGCGCTTCGGCAACCAGGACACCGATGGCTCGCGAAGCATGCGCCATTGGTACGAGCCGATGCGTCGCTGCGGGGCCGCCGCCAGGACCATGCTGGAGCAGGCCGCCGCCGCGCAGTGGAAGGTTCCGGTGGGCGAGTGCCGCGCCCAGCTGCACAATGTGGTTCACCAGCCTTCCGGTCGACAACTGGGTTACGGTGAGCTGGCGGCCGCGGCCAGTGCCTTGCCGGTACCGGCCCGCGATGGCTTGCGCCTCAAGCAGCCATCGGAGTTTCGCTACATTGGCAAGGAGGCGAGCCGGGCCATCGACGGCGCGGACATCGTCAACGGTCGTGCCGTATTCGGCGCCGACGTGCATTTCGACGGCATGCTCTACGCCGTCGTGGCGCGCCCGCCGGTCTATGGTGGCAAGGTCAAGACCGTCGACAGCAGCGCGGCGCTGAAGGTACCGGGCGTGCTCAAGGTGGTGCAGATCGAAGGCCGGCCGTTGCCTTCGGAGTTCCAGCCCCTGGGTGGCGTGGCGGTGGTGGCGAAGAATACCTGGGCGGCGATCAAGGGGCGCGAGGCGCTGAAAATCGAATGGGACGATGGCCCGAATGCCGGCTATGAGTCCGGTGCCTATCGCAAGGAACTCGAAGCCGCGGCCCTCAAGCCCGGCAAGGTCGTACGCAATACCGGTGACATAGACGACGCGCTGACGAAGGCCGACTCGACCCTGGAAGCGACGTATTATCTGCCGCATCTGTCCCAATCGCCGATGGAGCCCATGGTCGCCGTCGCCCGATTCAAGGATGGCCAGTGCGAAGCCTGGGCACCGAGCCAGGCCCCTCAGGTCACTCGTGAGCGCATTGCCGAGCGTCTGGGGATCCCCTTCGAGAAAGTCACGGTGAACATCACACTGCTGGGCGGCGGTTTCGGGCGCAAATCCAAGCCCGACTTCGTCCTCGAAGCGGCCGTGCTGGCCAAGGAGTTTCCCGGCCAGGCGATCCGGGTGCAGTGGACTCGGGAGGATGACATCCATCACTCTTATTTCCATACGGTATCGGTCGAATACCTGAAGGCCGGCCTGAGCCGGGACGGGATGCCGTCCGGCTGGCTGCATCGCACTGTGGCCCCCAGCATCACCGCGCTGTTCGCACCGGACATGACCCACGAAGCGCCGTTCGAACTGGGCATGGGCGTTACCAACATGGCTTATGCGATTCCCAACCTGCGCCTGGAAAACCCCGAAGCGACTGCCCATACCCGGGTGGGCTGGTACCGCTCGGTGTCTAACATTCCCCATGGCTTTGCAATCCAGAGTTTCATCGATGAACTGGCTCACAAGGCTGGAGAAGACCCGTTGAAGTATCACCTCAAATTGCTGGGACCGGATCGCAAGATCGATCCCCGTACCTTGAGCGAGGAATGGAACTACGGTGAATCCCCCGAGCGTTATCCCATCGATACGGCACGGATCCGCACGGTGCTGGAAACCGTCGCCGAGGCGGCTGGCTGGGGGCAGCAGCTGCCCAAGGGGCGTGGTCTTGGACTGGCGGTACATTACAGCTTCGTCACCTACGTAGCGGCGGCGATCGAAGTGGAAGTCAGGGAAGACGGCACGGTGATCGTGCAAAAGGCCAACATCGCGGTGGACTGCGGTCCGCAGATCAATCCCGAACGCATCCGTTCTCAGTTCGAAGGGGCCTGCGTCATGGGCCTGGGCAATGCGATGGTGGGAGAGATCAGCTTCAAGGATGGCAAGGTGCAGCAGGATAACTTCCATATGTACGAAGTGGCGCGCATGTCCCTGGCGCCCAAGGAAGTGACCGTGCATCTGGTGACGCCGCCAGGCGACGTGCCGTTGGGCGGTGTCGGTGAGCCGGGCGTGCCACCGATTGCGCCTGCCCTGTGCAATGCGATATTTGCCGCGACCGGCAAGCGCATCCGCAACCTGCCTGTACGTTACCAGCTGCAAGGCTGGCAACAGGCCAAGGCCTGATGGACAGCGTTGACCTGAACGTCCTGCGCAGCGTGCTCCAATGGCGCCGCGCCGGGCAGCGAGTGGTGCTGTTTACCGTGGTCCAGACCTGGGGCACCGCGCCGAGACCGCCGGGAGCAATGCTGGCCCTGCGGGAGGATGGCGTGGTGATTGGCTCAGTGTCGGGCGGTTGTGTCGAGGACGACTTGATCGCCCGGCTGCACGACGGCCGCATCCCGGCGGATGGCCCGCCGGTACAGCTCATCACCTACGGTGTCACCCGCGAAGAGGCCGCGCGCTTTGGCCTGCCGTGCGGCGGCACCCTGCGCCTGACCGAAGAGCGGGTCGGCGATCCGCAATGGGTCGCCGAGCTGTTGGAGCGTTGCGAAGCCCATGAGATTGTCGCACGTGAATTGAACGTCGCCACCGGCAGCGTGACCCTGGCCCCCGCCAGCAAAAGCGATGCATTGGTGTTTGACGGCCAGACGCTGCGGGCCATTTATGGCCCGCGTTGGCGGCTGCTGCTGATCGGCGCCGGGCAACTGTCCCGTTACGTGGCGGAAATGGCCCGGTTGCTGGATTTCGAAGTGCTGATCTGTGATCCCCGCAAGGAGTTTGTCTATGGCTGGGAAGAGCAGCACGGGCGTTTCGTCTCAGGGATGCCCGACGAAGCGGTGTTGAGTATCCAGACCGACGAACGCACGGCCATTGTCGCCTTGACCCATGATCCGCGCCTGGACGACATGGCGCTGCTGACAGCCCTGGATTCGAAGGCGTTCTATGTCGGGGCCCTGGGTTCGCGGGTCAACAGCCAGAAGCGCCGGGATAATCTGGCTCAGCTAGGCTTGTCAGCACAGGCCATCGAACGGTTGCATGGTCCGATCGGCTTGCACATCGGCAGCCACACCCCGGCGGAGATCGCCTTGTCGCTGCTGGCCGAAATCGTGGCCATCAAGAACGGCGTGGAGCTTCGGCAGAAAAAACCGTTGTAATGTGCTGCAAGGAGGGTACATGGCCGATTCCATTGGCGTGATCATTGTGGCGGCCGGATTGGGCAACCGTTTTCGGCAGGTTGCAGGTCCTGACAAGGATAAATTGCTGGCCGATTGCGCGGGGCGTGATGGCTCCGTGCGCTCGGTGATCGAGCACGTGTTGGTGAATGTGCCTGCCTCACTGGCAAAGCGCGTGCTAGTCACCCGTGAAGGGCGGCCCCAGGCCATTCGCATGGCCCAGGCTTATGGGTGCGATATTGTCGAGCTGGACTCGCCGGGTCTGGGAGACAGTATCGCGGCTGGGGTCCAGGCTTGCCCGGATCAGGATGGTTGGCTGATCCTGCTGGGCGATATGCCATTTATTCTGCCATCGAGCATAGAACGGGTGGCATTGGGGATTCGTGAAGAGGGTATTTGTGTACCAATGCTCGCCGGTGAGTATGGACACCCCGTGGGTTTTGGCCGTGCCTTTGGTCCCGGGTTGATGGCTCTGACCGGAGATCGCGGCGCTAAGGCGTTGTTTGCCGGGGCGCAAGTGGTCGAGATGAGCGTGGATGATCCAGGTGTAACCTGGGACGTCGACGTACCCGAAGCGTTGACCTTCAACTGATAAGCGCCTCGAATCTCTATGGGACTGGCAATACACACGAGTCCTCTGTGGGAGCGGGCTTGCTCGCGATGAGGGTGACTCGGTCCGACTGACATAAAAAAGCCCCGCCGGGTGTTACCAGGCGGGGCTTTTTATCGGGCGATGGAATCAGGCGTGAGGTTTAGGCTCGTGCTCTTTTTCCAGGGCCGGGGTGTGGCGCGGTGCAACTTCTTCAGCTTCCACGGAATGCTGAGGCTCGTCGTGCGCAGGCGCCGATTCAGCCGGAGCAGGCTCGGCAGCGGTTTCAGCGACCGGGGCAGGAGGCGCCTCGGCGGCTTCAACTACCGGGGCAGGCTCGGCGACCGGTGCCTGGGCGGCAGCAGCGGCGGCCAGTTCGGCTTCCTTCTGCAGACGTTCGGCTTCACGTTTGCGACGACGCACTTCACGTGGATCGTTCGGCGCACGACCGTTCGGGGTCAGGGCGCTGACCGGTGCAGGTACTGCGACTGGTGTCTGTACCTCGGCTACCGCTGGAGCTTCGACAACAGGCGCTGGCTCGACCGCCTTCACGGGCTCCGGCGTCGGCTCTGGTTCGACAACCGGTGCCGGCGCAGCAGGCTCCGGATTCCAGTTGAACGCGGTCTGCTCCTCGCGTACCGGCTCCGGTGCTTTTTCCTCGGCCGGCGTTTCGACCACAGGCTCAGCTTCAACGGCAACTACAGGTTGCTCGACGACCGGCGCCGGTTCGGCGGCGGATTCGGCTTCAGGCTGGGCTTCACGAACCGGTGCGACTTCCACTTCCGGCGAAGCGGTGGCTTCGACTGGCGTGGTGGCTTCGACCACTGGGGTTTCCACTGGCGCGTTTTCCACAGCGGCGGTGGCGCGTTCGGCCTGTTCGTTGGCCTGGGCTTCGGCCGGGGCACTGACGGTGCTGCTGGCTACCGCGGCAGTGACGGCCAGGCCGGCGGCCAGGTCCGCAGCGCTTGGCGCCTCGGTGACGCCGGACTCTTCCGAACCTTCGATCACGTTACCGTTGGCATCGCGTTGACGCTCGCGACGGTTGCTGCGACGACGCTGGCCACGGGAGCGGCGGCGTGGACGATCACCTTCAGCGGTGTCGTGACCGTCTTCCTGCAACTGCTCCTCGGTGTTCAGTACTTCGTCTTCGCTGGCAGCGGCGGCCTGTTCGGCCCGTGGCTGACGCTCTTCACGCGGAGGACGTGGTGCGCGTTCTTCGCGAGGCTGGCGAGCCGGACGCTCTTCAGCGGCAGCGGCAGGGGCGGCATCCAGCGGCTCGCGCAGTTCACGAACACGCTCTTCGCGCTCGCCACGTGGCTTGCGATCCTCGCGTGGAGCACGTGGTTGACGCTCCTCACGCGGTGGGCGTGGTGCGCGTTCTTCGCGGGCTACGGCAGGTGCTTCTTCACGAAGCTCGCGTGGCTGGCGTTCTTCACGTGGCTCACGTGGTGCGCGCTCTTCACGCGGGGCACGTTCTTCACGAGGCTTGCGCTCCTCATCACGACGACCGTTGCGGTTACGGGTCTGTTGACGACCGTTGCGACGCTCTTCGTTGCGGGCAGGGCGTTCGGTTGCAGGTTTGGCGACAGCGACTGGCGCGGCCGGCTCTTCCTTGGTGGCGAACAGGCTGACCAGGGACTTCACCAGCCCCTTGAACAAGCTTGGTTCAGGCGCAGCGACCGGTGCGGGTGCCGGTGCGGCGACTTCGGTCGGTACTGGAGCGTTTGCACGGGCCGGAGCGGTCTTGACGGCAGCTTCCTGGCGAACCAGGGTGCGGGTGGCGGCGGCCGGCTGGACGTCTTCCACTTCGGCGGCGGCAGCGGCGATCTCGTAGCTGGACTGGTTGGTGTGGGCTTCCGGGCTGTCGTCGCGCAGGCGCTGGACTTCGAAGTGCGGCGTCTCGAGATGATCGTTCGGCAGAATGACGATGCGGGCCCGGGTGCGCAGTTCGATCTTGGTGATCGAGTTGCGTTTTTCGTTGAGCAGGAAAGCGGCCACCGGGATCGGCACCTGGGCACGGACTTCGGCGGTGCGGTCTTTCAGGGCTTCTTCTTCGATCAGGCGCAGGATCGCCAGGGACAGCGACTCGACGTCACGGATGATGCCGGTGCCGTTGCAGCGTGGGCAGACGATGCCGCTGCTTTCACCCAGGGAAGGACGCAGGCGCTGACGGGACATCTCCAGCAGGCCGAAACGCGAGATGCGGCCAACCTGCACGCGGGCGCGGTCGGCTTCCAGGCATTCACGGACCTTTTCTTCCACGGCGCGCTGGTTCTTGGCCGGGGTCATGTCGATGAAGTCGATGACGATCAGGCCGCCGATGTCACGCAGGCGCAACTGACGGGCGATTTCCTCGGCTGCTTCCAGGTTGGTCTGCAGGGCGGTTTCTTCGATGTCGCTGCCTTTGGTGGCGCGGGCCGAGTTGATGTCGATGGACACCAGGGCTTCGGTCGGATCGATGACGATGGAGCCGCCGGACGGCAGTTCGACGACGCGCTGGAACGCGGTCTCGATCTGGCTTTCGATCTGGAAGCGGTTGAACAGCGGGACGCTGTCTTCGTAGAGCTTGATCTTGCTGGCGTACTGCGGCATCACCTGGCGAATGAAGGTCAGGGCTTCGTCCTGGGCTTCGACGCTGTCGATCAGCACTTCGCCGATGTCCTGGCGCAGGTAGTCGCGGATGGCGCGGATGATGACGTTGCTTTCCTGGTAGATCAGGAACGGCGCGGAGCGATCCAGCGAAGCTTCCTTGATGGCGGTCCACAGCTGCAGCAGGTAGTCGAGGTCCCACTGCATTTCTTCGCTGCTGCGGCCCAGGCCGGCGGTGCGAACGATCAGGCCCATGTCGGCCGGGGCGACCAGGCCATTGAGGGCTTCACGCAGTTCGTTGCGCTCTTCGCCTTCGATGCGGCGGGAAATGCCACCGGCACGCGGGTTGTTGGGCATCAGGACCAGGTAACGGCCGGCGAGGCTGATGAAGGTGGTCAGGGCGGCGCCCTTGTTGCCACGCTCTTCCTTTTCGACCTGGACGATGACTTCCTGGCCTTCGCTCAGGACGTCCTTGATGTTGACGCGACCTTCGGGGGCCTTCTTGAAGTATTCGCGGGAGATTTCTTTGAGGGGCAGGAAGCCGTGGCGCTCGGAGCCGAAATCGACAAAGGCAGCCTCAAGGCTTGGTTCGATGCGAGTAATCCGGCCTTTATAGATGTTGGCCTTCTTCTGCTCGCGTGCACCGGATTCGATATCCAGGTCGTAGAGGCGCTGGCCGTCTACCAGTGCAACACGCAACTCTTCGGGTTGAGTTGCGTTAATCAGCATTCTTTTCATGTAGTACCGTCGGTTTCCGGGCTGCCGGAAACGGCGTTCGGCACACACGACTTCTCACGGTCGGTGTCAGGTGCGTCATGGAAGTGGCTGACCACTCCAGTGTCCAGCGAGTCCGGCCCGATGAGGGCGGAGTCGCGACGGACGCGTCCTGCTTGCTGGTACTCAAGCACTCAGTCAGGAGGAGGAATCAACCGGCGCCTGTGGACGAGATGAAGCGTCTATATATAAGCCTAGTGCTACACAGTCCGACGGTTGTACATCTCCACCCTACACGTATCCCTGATAATTCGGGTGCTGCCGCGCGCAGAATCCGCAGCGGGTTGGCATTTACCGTGAGCTCCGGAAGGGGAGGTCACGCATCATGGCTAATTAGGCGTTGTTTCCGAAGCTTTCGCCCGGGGTCGTTCGCAACTGACTGCACTTTGTGAACTGGCCGTGAATGTGGCACGCAAGGCGAGTCAAAACTCTGCTTCGCGGCGTATTTCAGGCCTCATGTCACCTGCGCTCGTTACACCTGCAAACTCTGCCGATACGTAGCAAAAGCCCCGTAGGACGGCCTCTCGTCCTCGTGAATTGCGTTGGTCAGGGCCGGTTTTTGATCGCTGGTCCGCTGTCCAGCCACTTTTGGCGGCGTTCGCGACTATAGCAGCAATGATTAAGTGCTTCAATTCCATAAAAAATTGTTATGATCGCCGCCATGACGACTACTGCCCCTTCGACCCCTGGCGTTCAACTGCTCGAGGTCTCGCCGGAATATGCCGGCCAACGAATCGATAATTTTCTCCTGGCCCGACTCAAAGGCGTGCCCAAGACCTTGATCTACCGCATTTTGCGCAAGGGTGAGGTGCGCGTGAACAAGGGCCGGATCAAGCCCGAATACAAGCTCCAGGCCGGTGATATCGTGCGCGTGCCGCCGGTTCGCGTGCCTGAGCGCGATGAGCCGGTGCCGGTTGCCCAAGGCCTGTTGCAACGCCTTGAGGCTGCGATCATCTACGAAGACAAAGCCCTGATCGTGATCAACAAGCCCGCGGGCATTGCGGTTCACGGTGGTAGCGGCCTGGATTTCGGCGTGATCGAAGCCTTTCGTCAGTTGCGCCCCGATGCCAAGGAGTTGGAATTGGTCCATCGTCTGGATCGCGATACCTCGGGCCTGCTCATGATCGCCAAAAAGCGCAGTATGTTGCGCCACCTGCACGAGCAGTTGCGTGGCGATGGTGTCGACAAGCGCTACATGGCGCTGGTCCGTGGTCACTGGGCGACGTCCATCAAGCAGGTGCGTGCGCCACTGCTCAAGAGCAACCTGCGTTCCGGCGAGCGCATGGTCGAAGTCAATGATGAGGGCAAGGATGCATTGACCGTATTCAAGGTGCTGCGTCGATTCGGCGAGTTCGCCACCATGATCGAGGCCAAGCCGATCACCGGTCGTACCCACCAGATTCGTGTGCATACACTGCACGCCGGGCATTGCATTGCCGGTGACCCCAAATACGGGGACGACGATTTCACCCGGGAAATCCGTAATCTGGGCGGCAAGCGTCTTTTCCTCCATGCTTACATGCTCACTGTGCCGCTGCCCGATGGGGGTGAGTTGAAGTTACAGGCGCCAGTGGATGAAATGTGGGCCAGAACCGTGGAGCGGTTGAGTGCACCCTGACTACAAGCTGCTGATTTTCGATTGGGACGGCACTCTGGCCAATTCCATCGGTCGGATCGTTGAGTCGATGCATGCCGCATCCGATCGTACGGGCTTTGCCAGGTGTGACGACTATGCGGTAAAGGGCATTATCGGTCTCGGCTTGCCGGAAGCGATTCGCAGTCTGTATCCAGAGATCAGCGACGAAGAGTTGGTGCTCTTCCGGCAGCATTACGCCGACCATTACATCGCGCTGGAGGCTGAGCCTTCGCCGTTGTTCGAGGGTGTGGTGGATACGCTTCAGGTGTTGAGGGCGGAGGGCTATCAACTGGCCGTTGCCACCGGGAAGGCTCGTCGTGGCTTGGATCGGGTGTTGAAGGCCCATGGTTGGGAGGATTATTTCGATATCACTCGCGCCGCCGACGAAACGGCCAGCAAACCTCATCCGCTGATGCTCGAACAGATCCTGGCCCACTGCGACGCGCGCCCGGAACAGGCACTGATGGTGGGGGATTCGTCGTTCGATCTGCAGATGGCGCGTAATGCCCGCATGGGGTCGGTGGCGGTCAGCTACGGCGCGCAGACGATCGAGGCGCTACGGGCGTTCGAGCCGCAACTGTCGATCGATCATTTTCCTGAATTGCACGCCTGGCTGTGCCGGGGTGCCGATTAAAGTCTGTTGGGGATGCATGTATGACCGATGAATGGAAGGCACCGGCCAAGGCAAGCGCTGATAACGGTGACGACAAGAGTTGGAAGCTGCTGGAGAAGACCCTGCTGGCCGGGGTGCAGGAGCAGCGCCGCGCTCGCCGTTGGGGGATTTTCTTCAAATCCCTGACTTTTATTTACCTGTTTGTTGCGTTGTCGCTGTTCATTCAGGCGATCGAGATGAAGAAGAGCCCGGGAGGCGGTTCGGCCTATACCGCGGTGATCGATGTCGAGGGCATGATTGCCGACAAGGAGACTGCCAGTGCGGATAACATCATCGGCAGCTTGCGGGCGGCGTTCGAGGATTCGAAAGTCAAGGGTGTGGTGCTGCGTATCAACAGTCCGGGCGGCAGCCCCGTGCAGGCGGGCTATGTCTACGATGAGATCGTCCGTTTGCGTGCGGCGCACCCGGAAATAAAGGTTTATGCGGTAATTTCCGATCTTGGTGCCTCTGGTGCCTATTACATTGCCAGTGCGGCAGACCAGATCTATGCCGACAAGGCCAGTCTGGTGGGGTCCATTGGTGTGACCGCAGCCGGTTATGGTTTCGTCGAGACGCTGGACAAGCTGGGTATCGAGCGCAGGGTGTACACCGCCGGCGAGCACAAATCGTTCCTTGATCCATTCCAGCCGCAAAAGCCCGAGGAAACTGCGTTCTGGCAGGGTGTGCTGGACACCACCCATAAACAATTCATTGCCAGTGTCAAGAAAGGGCGGGGTGAGCGACTCAAGGATAAGGAGCATCCAGAGCTGTTCTCCGGCCTGGTCTGGTCCGGAGAGCAGGCACTGTCGTTGGGTTTGATCGATGGGTTGGGCAGTGCCAGTTCGGTGGCGCGGGATGTGATTGGCCAGAAGGAGTTGGTGGATTTCACCATCGAAGAGTCGCCGATCGACCGCTTCTCGAAGAAGCTGGGCGCGAGCGTCGCCGAGCATCTGGCAATGTGGATGGGCTTCCAGGGGCCTGCGCTGCGCTGAGCCCTTTGGGGGGGGGCTCCTGGGGAGGAGCCACTGCGGGAGGGGGGTGTTCAATCGCCCTGCTCAGGGGATCTGCACGCCCTCGGCCAGTAACATGTCCACAAGACGAATCAGCGGCAGGCCGATCAGGCTGGTGGCGTCCGGGCCATGAGTGCTTTCGAACAGGCTGACCCCCAGGCCTTCGGCCTTGAAGCTCCCGGCGCAGTCATAGGGTTGTTCGATTCGCAGATAGCGTTCGACGCGTTCCGGGTCCAGTGTGCGCATGTTGACGGTAAAAGGTACGCAATCGACCTGACAATTTCCGGTCTGGCTGTTGAGCAGTGCCAGGCCTGTCAGGAATGTAACCTGGGTGCCGCTGGCGGCCAGCAGTTGTTCGCGGGCTTTCTCGAAGGTGTGGGGCTTGCCCAGTATGCGCTCGCCGAGTATTGCGACCTGGTCCGATCCGATGATCAGGTGGGCTGGATGGCTGTCCGCCAGTGCCTGGGCTTTCTCCCGGGCCAGGCGTTTCACCAGTTCCACGGCGGGTTCGCCTGGGTGCTGGCTTTCGTCGATATCCGGCGAGCGGCAGACGAATGGTAGTCCCAGGCGGTCGAGCAATTCCCGGCGATAGGCCGAGCTGGAGGCAAGTAATAAAGGCAGCATGGACATCTCCAAAGGGCAGGGGCGAATTCTAGCGAGGCGCACCGGTGACGGACAGGGCTGAATTTCCTTTGACATGGCCGGGTGCATCCCTATAATGCTGCGCCTATGTTGAATGACCCGATTCCACCTCACGTTGACCCGCGCAAATTGGCTGACCGTGGCACCACCCTTCAAGGTGAACTGCCGCTGGCCGATTTGAAGAGACTCTGCGACCCGCTTTCCGACGATATCGGAACGGTCCAGGCCAAATTCGTTTTTGAACGAGATGAACGTAAATCTGTGGTGATCCACAGTTTTATCGACACTGAAGTCAAAATGGTTTGCCAGCGTTGTCTTGAGCTGGTCACCCTGCCGATCCACAGCGAGTGCAGTTACGCCGTGGTGAAGGAGGGTGCGAATACCCAGTCGTTGCCGAAAGGCTATGACGTGCTGGAACTGGGCGAAGATCCTTTGGATCTGCAGGCGCTGATCGAGGATGAGCTTTTGCTCGCCTTGCCCATTGTGCCTGCTCATCATCCGGAAGAATGCCAGCAGCCGGCGGGAGCAGATGAGCCCGAGCCGAGCGAGGACGAGGTAACGCGGTCCAACCCGTTCAGTGTATTGGCGCAGTTAAAGCGTGACCCAAACGTTTAGGAGTTAATCAATTATGGCTGTTCAGCAGAACAAAAAATCCCGCTCTGCCCGTGACATGCGCCGTTCGCACGACGCTCTCGAGGCTAGCACTCTGTCTGTAGAAAAAACCACCGGTGAAGTTCACCTGCGTCACCACGTATCGCCAGAAGGCGTATACCGTGGTCGCAAAGTGATCGACAAGGGCGCTGACGAGTAATCCTTGTCCGCTCAAGTCATCGCGATTGACGCAATGGGCGGGGACTTCGGTCCCCGCAGCATTGTTCAGGCCAGTCTTGCTTGCCTGAATGCTACGCCCTCGCTGCACCTGACCCTTGTCGGTCAACCCTCCCTCCTGGAAGAAATGCTCAACGGCCAGCCGGCTGTGGATCGTGCGCGCCTGACGATTACTCCTGCGTCTGAAATCATTGCCATGGACGAAAAACCTGCCCAGGTGCTGCGGGGCAAGCCCGATGCATCGATGCGAGTGGCTCTGGAGTTGCTGCGCGATGGCAAGGTTCAGGCCTGTGTGAGTGCCGGGAATACAGGCGCCTTGATGGCGCTGTCGCGTTACGTGCTCAAGACGCTTCCGGGGATCGACAGGCCTGCAATGGTTGCGGCAATACCGACCCGGCGCGGTTTCTGTCAGTTGCTGGATTTGGGGGCCAACGTCGATTGCAGTGCCGAGCATCTGCTTCAATTCGCGGTAATGGGCTCGGTGGCCGCTGAAACGCTGGGTATCGTACGCCCCCGCGTAGCGCTGTTGAACATCGGTACCGAAGACATCAAGGGCAACCAGCAAGTCAAGTTGGCCGCCACTCTGTTGCAGGGTGCGCGCGGGATCAACTACATCGGCTTTGTGGAGGGCGACGGCTTGTACCGGGGCGAGGCGGACGTGGTCGTGTGCGACGGCTTCGTTGGCAATATCCTGCTCAAGTCCAGCGAGGGGCTGGCGATCATGATCAGTGAGCGCATCGAGACCTTGTTCCGGCAAAGCCTGGCCTCCCGGCTGGTGGGTGCCCTGGCGCTGCCCCTGATGCGACGCCTGCAGGCTGATCTGGCGCCGGCGCGGCATAACGGTGCAAGTTTCCTCGG
Source organism: Pseudomonas sp. Pf153 (assembly GCF_001269775.1). Taxonomy (NCBI): domain Bacteria; kingdom Pseudomonadati; phylum Pseudomonadota; class Gammaproteobacteria; order Pseudomonadales; family Pseudomonadaceae; genus Pseudomonas; species Pseudomonas sp. Pf153. The sequence goes on from NZ_LHVL01000012.1 coordinate 162,671, forward strand.
ATTGCAGGGCATCGTGATCAAGAGTCACGGGTCCGCCGGGGTGCAGGGTTTTCAAAGTGCCATCAACCGTGCAGTGATCGAAATACAGGAAAACCTGCCCGAGCGCCTTCATGGTCGCCTCGAAGATTTGTTACCTTAGGCGTTTTCGTCCGACAATGCTTAAATGTGACCGGTCGGTTCAACCCACCATCCAATTGTCAGTTTCCTAGCGCCCCCAGGGGCGTCAATTTTTGACGACAAGATCATTAGGGGCTTTGTTTTCATGTCTGCTTCCCTCGCATTCGTCTTTCCAGGACAGGGCTCGCAGTCCCTCGGCATGCTGGCCGAACTGGGCGCGCAATATCCGCTGGTCCTCGAAACATTCAAAGAAGCGTCCGACGCACTCGGCTATGACTTGTGGGCACTGACCCAGCAAGGGCCCGAAGAGCTACTCAATCAAACCGACAAGACCCAGCCGGCCATCCTGACGGCCTCGATCGCGCTCTGGCGCCTGTGGCTGGCTGAAGGCGGTGCGCGCCCTGCGTTCGTTGCCGGCCATAGCCTGGGTGAGTACAGCGCCCTCGTGGCAGCCGGCAGCTTGAGTCTCGGCGACGCGGTAAAGCTAGTGGAGCGTCGTGGCCAATTGATGCAGGAAGCCGTCCCGGCCGGACAAGGCGGCATGGCTGCGATTCTCGGCCTGGAAGACGCCGATGTGCTGGCGGCCTGTGCCGAAGCGGCGCAAGGCGATGTGGTCAGCGCGGTGAACTTCAACTCGCCTGGCCAGGTAGTGATCGCCGGGGCCAAGGCGGCCGTCGATCGTGCCATCGAGGGCTGCAAGGCGCTTGGGGCCAAGCGTGCCATGCCGTTGCCGGTCAGCGTGCCCTCGCACTGTGAGCTGATGCGCCCTGCAGCCGAGCGCTTTGCCGAATCCATTGCCGCCATCGATTGGCAGGTTCCGCAGATTCCCGTGGTACAGAACGTCAGCGCCAATGTGGCGCCGGACCTCGAAAGCCTCAAGCGCGATTTGCTGGAGCAGCTCTACAAGCCGGTTCGCTGGGTCGAAACGGTGCAGACCCTGGCGGCCAAGGGTGCGACCGAGCTGGTCGAGTGCGGCCCGGGCAAGGTGCTGGCCGGTCTGAACAAACGCTGCGCCGAAGGCGTATCGACATCCAACCTCAATACCCCAGACGCTTTCGCTGCCGCTCGTGCAGCGCAGGCCTGAACAGGAGAAACTTGCATGAGTCTGCAAGGTAAAGTTGCACTGGTGACCGGTGCAAGTCGTGGCATCGGCCAGGCCATTGCTCTGGAACTGGGTCGCCAAGGCGCCATCGTCGTTGGTACTGCGACTTCCGCTTCGGGCGCCGAGCGTATCGCCGCGACCCTGAAGGAAAACGACATTCAAGGCACTGGTCTTGAGCTGAATGTCACCAGCGATGAGTCCGTTACGGCGGTGCTGGCAGCTATCCAGGAGCAGTTCGGTGTCCCGGCGATCCTGGTCAATAACGCCGGTATCACCCGTGATAATCTGATGATGCGCATGAAAGATGACGAATGGTTCGACGTGATCGATACCAACCTGAACAGCCTGTACCGGCTGTCCAAGGGCGTTCTGCGCGGCATGACCAAGGCCCGTTGGGGTCGTATTATCAACATCGGCTCGGTTGTGGGTGCCATGGGCAACGCAGGCCAAGTAAACTATGCTTCGGCTAAGGCCGGTCTGGAAGGTTTCAGCCGTGCGCTGGCGCGCGAAGTGGGCTCACGGTCGATTACGGTGAACTCGGTAGCCCCGGGTTTCATCGATACCGACATGACCCGCGAATTGCCGGAAGCGCAGCGTGAAGCCTTGTTGACACAAATTCCGCTGGGGCGTCTGGGGCAGGCTGAAGAAATCGCATCCGTGGTGGCTTTTCTTGCATCCGACGCTGCGGCATACGTCACGGGGGCTACAATCCCGGTGAACGGCGGGATGTATATGAGTTAAATGTGACGGATTGCTTCAAAAAAATGTCATACGAGCTGTCTAAAATCCGTTATAAAGCTGCAACTTATTTATAGGCGGCGGGCCGTCAGGGTTCGAGGGGCAAGCTTTCGGTTGAAAAACCGAAAAGTCTTTCTATACACTTAGCCTCCGGCCAGCTGCCTGAATTTGTCCATTAGGAGTGAAAACAAGGTATGAGCACCATCGAAGAGCGCGTCAAGAAAATCGTTGCCGAGCAACTGGGCGTCAAGGAAGAAGAAGTCATCAACACTGCTTCCTTCGTTGAAGACCTGGGTGCCGACTCCCTTGACACCGTTGAGCTGGTGATGGCTCTGGAAGAGGAATTCGAGACCGAGATTCCTGACGAAGAAGCTGAGAAGATCACTACTGTACAAGCTGCCATCGACTACGTTACTGCCCACCACGCGTAATCGTTTTTAGTCGTCGCTAGCTGTCATGGAAAAACCGCACTGCCATTACGGCGTGCGGTTTTTTCTTTAGGCCTGATGCAAAGTCGTCATTAGAAAAAGGAGAGTGCTGTGTCGCGTAGACGCGTCGTAGTCACCGGTATGGGTATGTTGTCGCCACTGGGCACGGATGTGCCGAGCAGTTGGCAGGGCATTCTGGCTGGCCGTAGTGGCATTGGTCTGATCGAACACACCGACCTTTCTGCCTATTCCACCCGTTTTGGCGGCTCGGTAAAGGGTTTCAATGTCGAGGAATACCTGTCGGTCAAGGAAGCCCGCAAGCTTGACCTGTTCATTCAATACGGCCTGGCGGCCGGGTTCCAGGCGGTGCGTAACGCTGGCCTGGAGGTCACCGATGCCAACCGTGAGCGTATTGGCGTCGCCATGGGCTCAGGTATTGGCGGTTTGACCAATATCGAAGAAACCAGCCGTACATTGCACGATTCGGGTCCGCGGCGGATATCGCCGTTCTTCGTGCCAGGCTCGATTATCAACATGATCTCCGGTTTCCTGTCCATCCATCTGGGTGTGCAAGGACCCAACTACGCCATTGCCACGGCCTGTACCACGGGCACTCACTGTATCGGCATGGCTGCCCGCAACATCATGTACGACGAAGCTGACGTGATGATCGCCGGCGGTGCCGAGATGGCGGCGTGTGGCCTGGGCATGGGGGGCTTTGGTGCGTCCCGTGCGCTGTCGACCCGCAACGACGAGCCGACCCGCGCCAGCCGTCCATGGGACAAGGGCCGTGATGGCTTCGTGCTCTCCGACGGTTCCGGTGCATTGGTGCTCGAAGAGCTTGAGCATGCCAAGGCCCGTGGTGCCACGATCTATGCCGAACTTATCGGCTTCGGTACCAGTGGCGATGCCTACCACATGACCTCGCCTCCGGCCGACGGCGCCGGTGCTGCCCGTTGTATTGCCAATGCCCTGCGGGACGCGAAGGTCAACGCCGATCAGGTCCAGTACATCAATGCCCATGGGACCTCGACCCCGGCCGGCGACCTGGCCGAAGCCCAGGCAATCAAGACTGTGTTCGGTGAGCATGCCTACAAGCTGGCTGTCAGCTCGACGAAGTCCATGACCGGCCATCTGTTGGGAGCTGCAGGTGCGGTGGAGGCGATCTTCAGCGTACTGGCGATCAACAGCCAGGTCGCGCCGCCGACCATCAACCTCGATGAGCCGGACGAGGGCTGCGACCTGGACTTCGTACCGCATACCGCCCGTGGCATGGACATCGACGTGGTGATATCCAACTCCTTTGGCTTTGGCGGGACCAACGGCTCGCTGGTGTTCCGCCGGTTCGCAGGTTGATGGATAGCTGGGTCGACGGTCAGCCGGCCGACGTTTTGTCGCTGAGGGATCGCGGCCTGGCTTATGGCGATGGGTTGTTTGAAACCATCGCCGTACGCGCCGGCGTACCCGTGCTGCTGGAGCGCCACCTGCAACGCCTGGGGCTGGGGTGCCAGCGGTTGGGGCTCGATGTCGACATGGCTGCATTGAGCGCCGAGTTGCAGGCCTATGCGCAACGGCTGGGGCAAGGTGTGATGAAGCTGATCGTGACCCGGGGCGATAGCCAGCGTGGCTATGCCGCTACCCCTTCGGCCCCGACCCGGCGCATCCTGCAAGGCAGCCCCCCGGCCGCTTATCCCGGCGCGCATGCCGAGCAGGGTGTTTCCCTGTTTCCTTGCGCCACGCGCTTGTCCGAGCAGCCTTTGCTTGCCGGTCTCAAGCACCTCAACCGCCTCGAACAGGTGATGGCCCGCGCTGAATGGGGCGGTCCGGAGCATGCCGAAGGGCTGATGCTGGATACTTCCGGACGCGTGATCGAAGGTGTGTTCAGCAACCTGTTTCTGGTGTGCAATGGCGTCTTGATTACGCCCGACCTGAGTCGCTGCGGCGTGGCCGGGGTAATGCGCGCTGAATTGTTGTTTCAGGCCCAATCCCAAGGCATCGCTACGCAGATTACCGATGTTGATCTCGAGCAGTTGTACCGGGCTGATGAGGTTTTTGTCTGTAACAGCGTTTATGGCGTGTGGCCGGTATGCGCATACGGTTCGGCGCGCTGGTCGACCGGGCCGCTCACCCGTAAACTGCAGACCCTTGCCCGCGCGTTATTGGATGTTTGATTCGTGAGACGTAAATTCTTGCTGCTGCTGGAAACCGGACTGGTTCTGGCAGGGCTGTTGTGGGGCGCCTCTGCCTGGAAGATTCATTCGGCGCTGCAGCAGCCGCTGAACATTACCCAGGAAGAGCTGCTGGATATTCCCAGCGGGACCACTCCGACCGCCACCCTCAAGCGCCTCGAGGCCGAAGGTCTGATCAGGGACGCGTTCTGGCTCAGAGTATATTGGCGCTTCAATCTCGCCGGTCAGCCCTTGCATGCTGGCGAATACCGGATGGTCCCCGGCATGACGATGGACGGGCTGATCGCCGTATGGAAGCGTGGCGAAGTGGTGCAGTACAGCGTGACGCTGGTGGAAGGCTGGAATTTCCGCCAGGTTCGTGCGGCGCTGGCCAAGGATGAAAAGCTCCAGCAGACCCTGACCGGCCTCAGCGACAGCGAGGTCATGGATCGTCTTGGCCATTCCGGTGTGTTTCCCGAAGGGCGTTTTTTTCCTGACACCTATCGTTTCGTGCGCGGGACTTCTGACGCCGACCTGCTGAATCAAGCCTATGGCCGGCTGGAAGAAGTGCTGGCCAGGGAGTGGGCCGAACGCTCTGCCGATGTGCCCTACACCCAGCCTTATCAGGCGTTGATCATGGCATCGCTCGTGGAAAAGGAAACCGGCGTGCCGCAGGAGCGAGGCCAGATTGCCGGTGTGTTTGTGCGCCGACTGCGCATGGGTATGTTGCTGCAGACCGACCCTACGGTGATTTATGGTCTGGGCGAACGCTATACCGGCAAGCTCACCCGTGCGCATTTGAAAGAAGAGAACCCATACAACACTTATATGGTCCCTGGCTTGCCCCCGACGCCGATTGCGATGGTGGGGCGCGAAGCGATTCATGCCGCATTGAATCCGGCGCCGGGAAGCAGTCTTTACTTCGTTGCCCGCGGCGATGGCAGCCACGTGTTTTCCGACACTCTGGAGGCGCATAACAACGCGGTGCGTGAGTATCAGCTCAAGCGTCGCGCCGATTATCGCTCCAGTCCGGCGCCAGCTACGCTGGATGAGACTGCACCTGTCCCCGCCGCATCGCCCGACACGGCGCCTGAAGCCGTGCCCCAGGTACCTGCGCAGCAGCCGGCCCCCGAGCCGAATGCCAGCGAGCCACCGAGCCCGCAATGACTCTGATTAAGGACTGCCCGTGACTGGCTTGTTTATAACGCTGGAAGGCCCGGAAGGCGCCGGCAAGAGCACTAACCGCGAATACCTGGCCGAACGTCTGCAGGCGGCGGGCATCGAGGTCGTCTTGACACGCGAGCCCGGTGGTACGCCGCTGGCGGAGCGGATTCGCGAGGTGCTGTTGACCCCGGCGGACGAAATCATGAACCCGGACACCGAGCTGCTGCTGGTGTTCGCTGCCCGGGCGCAGCATCTGTCCGAGGTGATTCGTCCGGCACTGGCTCGCGGTGCGGTGGTGCTCTGCGATCGCTTCACCGATTCGACCTATGCCTATCAGGGCGGCGGCCGTGGATTGTCCCTGGAGCGCATCGCGACACTGGAAAATTTTGTCCAGCGCGAGCTGAGGCCGGACCTGACGCTAGTGTTCGATCTGCCGGTGGAGATCGGCCTGGCCCGCGCCAGTGCCCGCGGCCGGCTGGATCGCTTCGAACTGGAAGGCGAGGCGTTCTTCAATGCCGTACGCAACGCCTTTCTGAGCCGCGCCAAGGCCGATCCATCGCGTTACCTGTTGATCGATGCCGCGCAACCGCTGGCCCGGGTTCAGCAGTCGCTGAATGACCTGTTGCCAGGTCTGCTGGAGCGTGTCCGTGGCTGAAGCCTACCCCTGGCAGGACGCGCTATGGCAGCAATTGGCCGGCCGTGCCCAGCATGCCCATGCCTACCTGCTGCATGGCCCGGCCGGTATCGGCAAGCGGGCGCTGGCGGAACGTTTGATGGCCAGCCTGTTGTGCCAGCACCCCGTGGCCTCGGAGGCATGCGGTGAGTGCAAGTCCTGCCTGTTACTCAAGGCTGGTAGCCATCCCGACAATTATGTACTGGAGCCAGAAGAGGCAGACAAGGCGATCAAGGTCGACCAGGTCCGCGATCTGGTCAGTTTCGTGGTCCAGACCGCGCAACTGGGCGGGCGCAAGGTAGTGCTGATCGAACCGGTCGAATCGATGAACATCAATGCGGCCAACGCTTTGCTCAAGAGCCTTGAAGAGCCGTCGGGCGATACCGTGCTGTTGCTGGTCAGCCACCAGCCGAGTCGCTTGCTGCCGACCATCAAGAGCCGTTGCGTGCAGCAGGCCTGTCCGTTGCCGAGCGAGGCGATGAGCATGCAATGGCTGGCCCAGGCCCTGCCTGAAAGCGCCGAGGATGAGCGGGTCGAGTTGCTGACCCTGGCCGCCGGTTCGCCCCTGGCCGCCGTCAGTCTTCAGGCCCAGGGTATACGTGAGCAGCGGGCCCTGGTGGTGGACGGGGTGAAAAAGCTCCTCAAGCACCAGCAATCCCCCACGCAACTGGCCGAGGGCTGGAACGCCGTCCCGCTACTGTTGCTGTTCGATTGGTTCTGCGATTGGTCGAACCTGATCCTGCGCTACCAGCTCACCGACGATCAGTCCGGCCTGGGGCTTGCGGACATGCGCAAGGTGATTCAGTACCTGGCGCAAAAGAGCAGCCGGGACAAAATCTTGAACATCCAGGACTGGATACTTGCCCAACGTCAGAAGGTACTGAGCAAGGCGAATCTCAACCGAGTGCTTCTGCTTGAAGCCCTGTTGGTGCAATGGGCGAGTCTGCCGGATCGAAACTGACAGGCTTCGGCTGAAGGAAAACCGGTGAGGTTCTCCTGGGCGTTGTACGAAAAGTCTAGACTCAGCTCAATCGAAGCGGAGATCAGCATGAACGAACCTGTCAGTCCCGGTCCACGCAACGGCATCCTGTCCCTGGCCATCAAGGACAAATCGGTGCTGTATGCCGCCTACATGCCCTTTATCAAGAATGGCGGCCTGTTCATTCCCACCAACAAGCATTATCGCCTGGGCGATGAGGTGTTCATGCTGTTGAGCCTGATGGATGAGCCTGAGAAAATCCCGGTCGCCGGCAAGGTGATCTGGCTCACGCCCAAGGGAGCCCAGGGCAATCGAGCCGCCGGCGTTGGCGTGCAGTTCAACGAGGGCGACAACGCTGCCCGCAACCAAATCGAAACCCACCTGGCCGGAACCCTGAAATCCGACCGTCCTACCCACACGATGTAGCCTGACTCCTTATGCTTGTAGATTCCCATTGCCACCTTGACCGCCTCGACCTTACCGCCCACGCCGGCTCCCTCGATGCTGCGCTGGACGCGGCTCGTCAGCGCGGCGTCGGACACTTTCTGTGTATAGGTGTCAGTGCCGACAATGCCGCTGACGTCAAGGTCCTGGCCGAGCGTTATGAGGATGTCGATTGTTCGGTGGGTGTCCACCCCCTGGATGTCCAGCCCGACGCCGCGCCGGCACTGGACTGGCTGTTGCAGGAGCTCGACCATCCACGGGTAGTTGCCATTGGCGAAACCGGCCTCGACTATCACTACGAACCGGAGGCCGCCGAGGTCCAGCAAGCGTCGTTCCGGCTGCATCTGGAGGCTGCACGCCAGACCGGAAAACCGGTGATTATCCATACCCGAGGCGCCCGGGCCGACACCCTGGACTTGTTACGCGATGCCGCGCTTCCACAGGCTGGCGTGCTGCACTGCTTCACCGAAGATTGGGAAATGGCCAAAGCCGCGCTGGACATGGGTTATTACATTTCCCTGTCCGGTATTGTCACGTTCCGCAACGCCGATGCCTTGCGCGATGTGGCCAGCAAAGTGCCGGCCGACCGCCTGCTGGTGGAAACCGATTCTCCGTACCTGGCGCCGATCCCGTATCGCGGTAAACCGAACCTGCCGCAGTACGTCCGGGAAGTGGCGGAGTTCCTGGCAATGTTGCGCGGTGAGTCCTACGGGCGGTTCGCCGAGCAGACGACGGAAAACTTCAAGCGTCTGTTCCCGTTGGCTCATGTCCGTTCGGTACGGGCTTGAATGACAAACAAAAAAAACCCGGGTTCTGGGGGGTGAATCCGGGTTAAGACCATTAGGAGTAAAACAAAGGCACGCGGTCCTTTGGTACCTTTATCGGCGCGTCACTTGGGGGAGATGTCGCGCCGACAGTTCAAGTATTGATCAGTATGCGGACGCGTCCAGTTTGGCCCAGGTGGTTTTTAAACAAATTTGGAATACGCTCGCTTCGGATAAGTTCTCATGTCGCCAATGTTTGCCTGCGCGGCGCGGTGGGGCAGGGCGCGGGGGAGACAGATGCGTACGATTTTGTGAAGAACTGTGGCCGGGAACGGATGATCCGTGCATTTTTACGTAAGTTAGGCATAATACCCGGCTTCGAATTTTGACCTGTCAGACCTTTTTCTTATGCACAAAGAACCTCGTAAGGTCCGTGAGTTTCGTCGCCGCGAGCAGGAAATTCTCGACACCGCGCTCAAGTTGTTCCTCGATCAGGGTGAAGACAGCGTCACCGTCGAGATGATTGCGGATGCCGTGGGTATCGGCAAAGGCACGATTTATAAACACTTCAAGTCCAAGGCAGAGATCTACCTGCGCCTGATGCTCGACTATGAGCGCGATTTGAACGAGCTGCTGCATTCGGCGGATGTGGACAAGGACAAGGAAGCCCTGTCCCGGGCCTACTTCGAGTTCCGCATGCGCGATCCGCAGCGCTACCGTTTGTTTGACCGCCTGGAAGAAAAGGTCGTCAAGGGTAACCAGGTGCCGGAAATGGTCGAGGAGTTGCACAAGATCCGCGCCTCGAACTTCGATCGCCTGACCTTGCTGATCAAGGGGCGGATCAGCGAAGGCAAGCTCGAAGATGTGCCGCCTTATTTCCACTACTGCGCTGCCTGGGCGTTGGTGCACGGTGCGGTGGCGCTGTATCACTCGCCATTCTGGAGCAACGTGCTGGAAGATCAGGAAGGCTTCTTCCAGTTCCTCATGGACATCGGCGTACGCATGGGCAACAAGCGCAAGCGCGATACCGACGCCCCGAGCCACTGACATTCACCTGTCTGATAGCGCCATGTCTGCTTACATGGCGCAGTGCCCCAGTAATATACTCAGGCATGGGACTTGCTAAAACTTGAATTCTAGGTCAAGTTTCGGCTCGTCCGACTCTTCTTCCGCCGGAGTGATCCATGATCGTTGATCGTCAGGGCAGGCGTTTTCGCAATTTGCGGGTCAGCCTGACTTCCGCCTGCAACTACGCCTGTACCTATTGCGTACCTGACGGTAAGCGGCTGGTGGCTGCGCAGGATGAACTGTCGGCCGAAGCGATGGCTCGTGGCGTGGCTTATCTGATCGAAGCTGCCGGCATCGAGCGGCTACGCATCACCGGGGGTGAGCCGCTGGTCAGTCCCAAGCTGGAGCACTTCATGACGGCAGTGGGGCAGATGGGTCTGGAGGACATCAGCCTGACCACCAACGGCCAATTGTTGGCGAAAAAACTGCCGCTGCTGCTGCAAGCCGGTATCCGCCGCATCAACGTTTCCCTCGATACCCTGGACCCTGCGGCATTTCGCAGTATCGCTCGTGGCGGTGACCTCGCGACGGTGCTCGACGGCATGCAACAGGCTCGGGCGGCGGGGATGAAGATCAAGGTGAATATGGTGCCGCTGCGCGGGCAGAACCAGGACCAGGTGATGCCGCTGCTCGATTACTGCCTCGAACGGGGTTATGAGCTGCGCTTCATCGAGTTGATGCGCATGGGCCATCTGGCCAGCGATTCCAATGGTTTTTTGCAGCAGTTCGTCAGTCTTCAACAGTTGTTGAGCCTGATTGGCGACCGGTACGAGTATCTGCAAGCCAACGCGCCGGTGGATGCCACGGCGGTGCGTTATGAAATACCGGGAATGGGGTATTTCGGAGTGATTGCCAACGAGAGCGTTCCGTTCTGTCGCACCTGCTCACGGCTGCGGTTGTCGTCTACGGGCTGGTTGCATGGTTGCTTGTCGTCGAGCAATCGCCACTACATTGGCGATCTGCTGGACAAGCCTCGCCATCAGGCATTGCCGGCCATCCAGCGGCTGCTCGTCAAGGCTCTGGGAGACAAGCAGGAAGTGGCGTTCTCCGGTGGGGCCACCATCATGAAGATCATAGGCGGCTGATTTGCCTTGTGGCGAACCCCTTATCTATCGAGCTGGCGCAAAAGCTGCATCCAACGACCATTCGCCGGTTTTCCGACACCGGTTTCTGGAGGGTAGGATGCGTAGCCTGGTTTTGCTGCTGGCCGTCATGGCGCTTGGTGGCTGCATGAATGTCAGCGACATGGGGGAGGGCGTGCGTTATCACATGAGCGACGCCGGTCTGCTGGATCACAGCGACAGCCGTCGTGTGAATAACCTGCGTATCCAGCCCGATTCGTTCATCTATATTGCCCAAGGCGCCTTCGCTCCGCCGGGCAGTGCCTATCCACGTCCCAATGTCGTGGCCGAAGAAGCTTTCAATGGTTTCATCGAATACTTCCCCATGGTTCGTCGTGCCCGGGTGCCCGAAGGACTTGACCAGGCCATGGGCGAAGCTCGTGCCGCCGGTGCGCATTACCTGCTGTACACCCGATTCGCCAAGGCTGACAACCGTATTGGCAATACTGATGAATGGCTCGATGAAGAGGCGGTAGATCGTCTGGGGGTCGACACCAGCGTGATTCAGATCATGTTGATCGAGACCAGCACCCAGTATTTGATCGATACTGCACGTATCAAGAGTCGCGGCGGTTTGCTGACGCTGCATGACAAACAGCCACAAGACCTCATCGCCACGCCCTTGCGTGAATATGCTCGCAGCCTGTTGGGGATGAGCAACGAGTAAACATAAGGAATCACCATGAGCGGACCGCAAAAAGCCAATGACCTGCTGGGGCAGATCCCCAAGACCAAAGGCCTGCCGCCGGTCCACTTGTGGAATCCCGACTTCTGCGGCGACATTGACATGCGCATCGCCCGCGATGGCACCTGGTATTACCTGGGCACGCCTATCGGGCGCAAGCCGATGGTCAAGCTGTTCTCCACCATCATCCGCCGCGATGGCGATGATTACTTCCTGATTACCCCTGTGGAAAAAGTCGGCATTCGGGTCGACGATGCGCCGTTCGTAGCCGTGACCCTCGAAGTCGAAGGCGAGGGAGAGGGACAGGTATTGCGCTTCACGACCCACGTCGATGAAACCACCGAGGCCGGTCCCGAGCATCCTATGCGAGTGGTGATCGATCCGCAGACCCAGGAACCCGCGCCCTATGTACATGTGCGCGCCAACCTCGAGGCACTGATTCATCGCAATGTGTTCTACCAGTTGGTGGAGCTGGCGGTGAGCCGCGAGATCGAGGGGCAGAGGTGGTTGGGCGTGTGGAGTGGTGGAGTGTTCTTCCCGATCGGCCTGGAACCGTAAATCCTGTGGGAGCGGGCTTGCTCGCGAAGGCGGTGGATCAGCAAGTGTTGATTTGACTGACCCACCGTCTGCGCGAGCAAGCCCGCTCCTACAATTTTGCGTAAATTCGGATTGACACCCAATCATATGATGATTAGCGTGAGCCACCCATAAAGAGTGGCCGCGGGGTTTTCATGTCCAGCAGTTTTCACGCATCGACCGTCGATTGGCTGGGTGGCTGGATCGCCGCCGGCCAGGTCAAGCCAGGGCAGACCATCAAGGTCGAGGCGGACCTGGGGGAGCAACTGGGGGTCAGTCGCACGGTCATCCGCGAGGCGATCAAGACCCTGGTGGCCAAGGGCATGCTGGAAGTCGGGCCGAAAGTCGGTACGCGGGTCTTGCCGGTGCGACGCTGGAATCTGTTCGATCCACAGGTCGTCGGTTGGCTATCGCGCAGCGGGCTGCCGGAAAACTTTGTCGACGACCTGCTCGACCTGCGTCGCACCATCGAGCCCATGGCGGTGCGTTGGGCCTGCGAGCGGGCGACCGCCCAGCAGATAGAGGCAATCCGTCTGGCCTATCATGCGCTGGAGCGGGCCGTGGACAGCGACGCCGACTACAACCGCGCCGACCAGTATTTCCACGAATGCATCCTAGCCGCCAGCCACAATCAATTCATCGAACAAATGGTCCCGGCCTTGGGGGCGTTGCTGGCGGTGTCGTTCGAGGTGTCGGCGGCCGATCCGGATGAACTGCGCCGGACCTTACCCATCCACAAGGATATCGCCGAAGCCATCGCCGCCCGTGACGCTGCGCGGGGTGTCTGGGCCTGCATGACCTTGATCGATAACGCTGACCTGGCCATCAAGCGCTTTTACCCTGACTTGATGGCCGGTCGTACAGACACTGCCGGGCAAGCCGGAAACAGGAGGATTCAATGATGTGGACGGCTGTGACGGAACACCGGGCGAAACTGGGCGAGGGGCCGTTCTGGGACGAGGCGACCCGGGCATTGTATTGGGTCGACATCGCGGGCAAGCAGGCGCTGCGGTTGATCGGCGCCAATGTGGATATCTGGCAGATGCCCGAGCACGTCTCCGCGTTCATCCCGACGCAGAGCGGGGATGCCCTGGTGACGCTGAGCAGTGGTGTCTACCGGTTGGACCTGGAATCGCCGGGCCTGGAGCCCCGGTTGACTTTGCTGTGCATGGCCGACCCTCAGCCGGGCAATCGGGCCAACGAAGCCCGTTGTGATGCGTTGGGTCGGCTCTGGCTCGGCACCATGCAGAACAACATTGGCGAAAACGGCGAAGACCTGCCCATCGAGCGGCGCTCGGGTGGCCTGTTTCGCGTGGGCGGCGATGGCCGGGTCATGCCATTGCTGCGCGGACTTGGCATCCCCAACACGCTGTTATGGTCTCCCGACGGGACCACGGTGTATTTCGGTGAAAGCCTCGACGGCACGTTGTACCGGCACTTCATTCATCCCGATGGCAACCTGGCGCCAGCCGAGGTCTGGTTCGGTCCTCACTCGCGCGGCGGCCCGGATGGTTCGGCAATGGACGCCCGGGGCTATATCTGGAACGCCCGCTGGGATGGCAGCTGCCTGCTGCGGTTGAGTCCGGATGGCCATGTCGACCGGGTCATCGAACTGCCAGTCAGTCGCCCCACCAGTTGTGTGTTCGGTGGCGAGGATCTCAAGACGTTGTACATCACCAGCGCGGCAAGCCCGCTGGAACACCCTTTGGACGGTGCGGTGCTGTCCATGCGGGTTGATATCCCTGGCGTGGCTTGTACACGGTTTGCGGGTTAAATCCCAGAATATGGGATGTAAATATATATATTGAGATTGTTTGGCGGTCGGGTTTATAGTCGGTCCCATCAGCGATACGCACTTACAAAAAAAACAAAGCAGGTGAAGTTTCCATGGCTGAACCCCTCTCCTTGCCGCCGGTGCCTGAGCCACCGAAGGGCGAGCGACTGAAAAACAAGGTCGTGCTGCTGACGGGCGCCGCCCAAGGCATTGGCGAGGCGATCGTCGCCGCGTTCGCTTCCCAGCAGGCTCGGCTGGTGATCAGCGATATCCAGGCTGAAAAAGTCGAGAAGGTCGCCGTGCATTGGCGTGAGCGCGGCGCCGACGTGCAGGCACTGAGAGCCGATGTATCGAACCAGCAGGATCTGCACGCCATGGCCCGTCGTGCCGTCGAGCTGCATGGCCGCATCGATGTGCTGGTGAACTGCGCCGGGGTCAATGTATTCCGTGACCCGCTGCAAATGACCGAAGATGATTGGCGACGCTGCTTCGCCATCGACCTGGACGGGGCCTGGTATGGCTGCAAAGCTGTGTTGCCACAGATGATCGAGCAGGGTGCCGGCAGCATCATCAACATCGCTTCGACCCATTCGTCCCACATCATTCCCGGTTGCTTCCCTTACCCGGTGGCCAAGCACGGTTTGCTGGGGCTGACTCGTGCCCTGGGCATCGAATACGCACCCAAGGGCGTGCGTGTGAATGCCATCGCGCCAGGCTATATCGAAACCCAACTGAACATCGATTACTGGAACGGCTTCGCCGACCCTCATGCCGAGCGCCAGCGAGCAATGAACCTGCACCCTCCACGGCGCATCGGCCAGCCGATCGAGGTAGCGATGACGGCCGTGTTCCTGGCCAGCGACGAAGCCCCATTCATCAACGCTTCATGCATCACCCTCGATGGTGGACGTTCGGTCATGTATCACGACTGAAATGTCCGGGGTTTCAGGCATCAACGTGCCTGTCATCCAATCATCATACGATATGACTATTTGGATCTATGCTGTAGCAACACGCTTTGACCGCCCGGCCTGCGCAGTACCACCGATGGTGGGGTAGATACCGGACGTTTGGCTTTCAATAAAAAAAACAAGGAGTCAGCTATGAATCATCGCCGTGGGATTCGTTCCCTGTGTCGCGCCGCCCTGGCGGTTACCGCGTTCAGCCTCAGTAGCAGTCTGCTGGCGGCTGAGGAAGTGAAAATCGGTTTCCTGGTCAAGCAGGCCGAGGAACCCTGGTTCCAGACTGAATGGGCATTCGCTGAAAAAGCCGGCAAGGACAAGGGCTTCAAGGTCATCAAGATCGCCGTGCCTGACGGCGAGAAGACTCTCTCGGCCATCGACAGCCTTGCCGCCAACGGCGCCAAGGGTTTTGTCATTTGCCCGCCGGACGTGTCCCTGGGCCCGGCCATCATGGCCAAGGCCAAGCTCAATGATTTGAAAGTCATCGCGGTGGACGACCGCTTCGTCGATGCCAGCGGCAAGTTCATGGAGGATGTGCCGTACCTGGGCATGGCCGCATTCGAAGTGGGCCAGAAGCAAGGGGCCGCCATGGCCGCTGAGGCGAAGAAACGCGGTTGGGACTGGAAAGACACCTACGCGGTGATCAACACCTTCAACGAACTGGACACCGGCAAGAAACGCACCGACGGTTCGGTCGACGCCCTCAAGAAAGCCGGCATGCCGGAGGACCACATCCTCTACTCGGCACTCAAGACGCTCGACGTACCGGGCAGCATGGACTCCACCAACTCCGCATTGGTGAAACTGCCCAGCGCTGCGAAGAACCTGATCATCGGCGGCATGAACGACAACACTGTGCTGGGCGGCGTGCGTGCCACCGAAGCCGCCGGCTTCAAGGCGGCCAACGTGATCGGCATCGGCATCAACGGCACCGACGCCATCGGCGAGTTGAAGAAACCCGAGAGCGGCTTCTTCGGCTCGATGCTGCCTAGTCCGCACATCGAAGGCTACAAGACCGCCGAGATGATGTTCGAGTGGGTCACCACCGGCAAGGAACCGCCAAAGTACACCGCCATGGACGAGGTGACGCTGATCACCCGGGAGAACTTCAAGCAGGAGCTGGAAAAGATCGGCCTGTGGAATTGACGGTCGGTTGATTCAAAAAAGCGGTGCCGGTGTCCTGTTCTGCGGTCTGTAGGATGGGGCACGCAGGCGGCGCCGCTTGATCTCTGTGAGTTCGAGGTGGTTATGCAAGCGCAGACAGCGACACAGCAATACAGCATAGGCGGCAGCTTGCGATTCAACGGGATCGGCAAATCCTTTCCCGGTGTGCAGGCGCTGGCCAATATCAGTTTCGTCGCCCATCCGGGGCAGGTTCATGCCTTGATGGGTGAGAACGGCGCGGGCAAGTCCACGTTGTTGAAGATTCTCGGCGGTGCCTATATCCCGAGCAGCGGCGAGTTGCAGATCGGCGAGCAGACGATGGTCTTCAAATGCACTGCCGACAGCATCGCCAGCGGTGTGGCGGTGATCCACCAGGAATTGCACTTGGTGCCGGAAATGACCGTCGCCGAAAACCTGTTCCTGGGGCATTTGCCGGCTCGTTTCGGCCTGGTCAATCGCGGCGTGCTGCGCCAGCAGGCGTTGGCGCTGCTCAAAGGCCTGGCCGATGAGATCGACCCCCAGGAAAAAGTCGGGCGTCTGTCCCTCGGTCAGCGGCAGTTGGTAGAGATCGCCAAGGCCTTGTCCCGGGGCGCCCACGTTATTGCTTTCGACGAACCCACCAGCAGCCTTTCAGCACGGGAAATCGACCGCCTGATGGCGATCATCGCGCGCCTGCGTGACGAGGGCAAAGTCGTGCTTTACGTCAGTCACCGCATGGAAGAGGTGTTTCGCATCTGCGACGCGGTGACGGTGTTCAAGGATGGCCGCTACGTGCGGACCTTCGAAGACATGGGCGAACTGACCCATGACCAGTTGGTGACATGCATGGTCGGCCGCGATATCGAGGACATCTATGACTACCGTCCCCGCGAGCGCGGCGAGGTCGCGTTGCAGGTCGATCGGTTGCTCGGTCCGGGGCTGCGCGAGCCGGTCAGTTTCCAGGTGCACAAAGGCGAGATCCTTGGACTGTTCGGGCTGGTGGGGGCCGGGCGCACCGAGCTGCTACGCTTGCTCAGCGGCCTGGAGCGTCAGACCGATGGGCGATTGCTGCTGCAGGGTGAGGAACTGAAGCTGCGCTCGCCCCGGGATGCCATCGCCGCCGGCGTGCTGCTCTGCCCGGAGGATCGCAAGAAGGAAGGCATCATGCCGCTGGCCAGCGTCGGCGAGAACATCAACATCAGCGCCCGCAGCGCTCATTCCACTTTTGGTTGCCTGTTGCGCGGCGATTGGGAACGGGGCAACGCCGACAAACAGATCAAGGCGTTGAAGGTAAAGACCCCGACGGCGGGGCAGAAAATCATGTACCTGTCCGGCGGCAATCAGCAAAAAGCGATCCTCGGTCGCTGGCTGTCGATGCCGATGAAGGTCCTGCTGCTGGACGAGCCGACCCGTGGCATCGACATCGGGGCCAAGGCCGAGATCTATCAGATCATCCACAACCTGGCGGCCGAGGGCATTGCCGTGATCGTGGTGTCCAGCGACCTGATGGAAGTGATGGGCATTTCCGACCGAATCCTGGTGCTCTGCGAAGGGGCCATGCGTGGCGAACTGCCGCGTGACCAGGCCAATGAATCCAATCTGCTGCAACTGGCGCTGCCACGCCAACGCGTTGCCGACGCGGCGAACTGAGAGGTAATCATGACCATTCAAAACAATGCACTGCCAACGGCACGCAAACCCCTGGATATGCGGCGTTTCCTGGACGACTGGGCCATGCTGCTGGCGGCCATCGGGGTCTTCGTGCTCTGCACGCTGATGATCGATAACTTCTTGTCCCCGCTGAACATGCGAGGCCTGGGGCTGGCGATCTCCACCACCGGTATTGCGGCCTGCACTATGTTGTATTGCCTGGCGTCCGGTCACTTCGACCTCTCGGTCGGCTCGGTGATTGCCTGCGCTGGCGTGGTCGCGGCGGTGGTGATGCGTGACACCAACAGCGTCTTCCTGGGGATCAGTGCAGCGCTGGTGATGGGCCTGATCGTCGGCCTGATCAACGGCATCGTCATTGCCAAGCTGCGGGTCAACGCGCTGATCACGACGCTGGCGACCATGCAGATCGTCAGGGGCCTGGCTTATATCTTCGCCAATGGTAAGGCGGTGGGTATTTCCCAGGAGTCGTTCTTTGTCTATGGCAACGGCCAGTTGTTCGGTGTGCCGGTGCCTATCCTGATCACCATCGTCTGCTTCCTGTTCTTCGGCTGGCTGCTGAACTACACCACCTACGGGCGCAACACCATGGCCATCGGGGGCAATCAGGAAGCGGCGCTGCTGGCGGGGGTGAACGTCGATCGCACCAAGATCATCATTTTTGCCGTGCATGGCGTGATCGGTGCGCTGGCGGGTGTGATCCTGGCATCGCGCATGACGTCGGGCCAACCGATGATCGGCCAGGGCTTCGAACTGACGGTGATCTCGGCCTGCGTGCTGGGCGGCGTGTCGTTGAGCGGTGGTATCGGCATGATCCGCCATGTCATTGCCGGAGTGCTGATCCTGGCGATCATCGAGAACGCGATGAACCTGAAGAACATCGACACCTTCTACCAGTACGTCATTCGTGGCTCGATCCTGCTGCTGGCGGTGGTGATTGACCGGATGAAGCAGCGCTGAAGCCTGCGTCGATCGGGCGGGCCTCATCGCGAGCAGGCTCGCTCCCACAGTGGATCAGTGCTGCACCTCAGTTTTGCTGTTGGCACAAGACCCTGTGGGAGCGAGCCTGCTCGCGAAGGAGGCCGCCAGGGCGCCAGCGATCACGCGGCCTTGCGCAAGGCCTCGATCAGTTCCTGCTTGCGCATTTTCGACCGGCCGGGAATATTCTTCGCCCGCGCCTCCTTCATCAGGTTATCCACAGTCTGGGCTTCGTGGGAGGCCTTGCTGGTACGCGGATGACCTTCGCGGGTCTTGGCTGCGCGACGGGCTGATTCCTTGCGATCGGTTTTCTTCTCGGCGGCCGGTTTTTTCTTCCCCGAACCGCCGGAGCGTTCGCCGCCGCCGGACTGTTTGTTCACGGTCGCCCAGGCCCGCGCTTCGGCTTCGTTCTCGGACACACCTTTTTTCTCGTAACTCTCTTCGATGTGCTCGGCCTTGCGCTTTTGCTCGGCGGTGTATTTGTCTTTGCTTCCACGAGGCATGGGCTGGTCCTCCTCAAGTATGTGACCTGGGTTACTGGCTGGCAGCGCCACCCTCGGAGCCCGACCCGCCCGTGGTGGTCTTCGAACCCACGCCAGTTTCGGCGTTATCAGGCGCGGTAGAGTCCGGCGTGTTCATGCCGCCCTGGCGACCCATATCGTTACCCTGCACACGGGGATCGGTGCCGGTGGCGGGTGGCTGACCGTTGTTCAGGGTGCCACCGGTGCCGTCCGTGTTCAGCTTGGGCATACCCTGGGTGGCGGGGGAATTGGGCGCCTGCACCGGGTCGGTCGGTCCGGTACCGGAGGTGGAAGCCGCGAAGGCCACCGAAGAGAGCAGTGCGGCAAATGTGAACGCTGTCAGCCTTGAAATGATCATGGTGTCGCCTCCATTTTTCAGATGCTTGCCTGATCTTGGGCCGTGAAGGGATGACGATGGTGCCTCGGGATCGACGAATGGCGCTTTCAGCACATGAGCTTGTTGCGGTCATTCCCATGGATTGGCATGTGACGAGCGTCGCATAGCGGCTTAGTATGGCGCTTTCAATTGGCTACAAGGCCCGTTCATGTCGATCGAGATCCGTCCTGCGCAACCCAGCGATGCGCCGCAAATCCTTGCCTTTATTACCGAGCTGGCGGACTACGAGAAGGCCCGTCACGAAGTCATCGCCAGTGTGGCGGACATCGAGCGCAGTCTGTTCAGCGAGGGCGCGACCGCCCATGGGCTGATTTGCCTGCGTGACGGCGTGCCGATCGGTTTCGCGGTGTTTTTCTTCAGCTATTCCACTTGGCTGGGCAGCAACTGCCTGTACCTTGAAGACTTGTACATCACGCCGGAACAACGGGGCGGTGGGGCAGGCAAGACTTTATTGCGGCACTTGGCGAAGATCGCCTGCGACAACGATTGCGGTCGTTTCGAGTGGAGCGTGCTGGACTGGAACACCCCGGCCATTGAGTTCTACAAGTCCCTCGGCGCGCAGCCCCAGGAGGAGTGGGTGCGCTATCGGATGGATGGCAAGGTGCTGCGGGATTTCGCCCAAGGCAACTGAGAGCTTCAGGAATAAGCGTCCCCGCCGTATTCGGCAAAACCCGGTCGTTGTTCGAGCCGTTTGCAATAGGCGGCCACGGCCGGGTAGTCGGGCCGCTCCATCGGCGTCTGGCGCCAGCGGTGCACGGACAGGCCGATGAGCACGTCAGCCAGGGAGAAGCCTGCGCCGGCCACGTAGGCGCCGGTCCGGCTGAGTTGCTGTTCAAGCAGACCCATCTTTTCGTTCCAATCCTTGACGCCGGCGGCGATACGCTGCGGGTCCTGGCAATCCGGGTCCTTGCGCGCCAGAGCGTAAAAAGGGTATCCCCATGAGCGGTTGAGTTCGGTCGCTTGCCAATCCATCCACTGCTCGACGCGTGCCCGGGCGGCGGGCTCGATGGGCAGCAGATCGCCGCGTCCGTGTTTGCCTGCCAGATAGCGGCAGATGGTGTTCGACTCCCACAGCACGCCGTTTTCATCAATGATCACCGGCACCTGGGCGTTGGGATTGAGAGCGAGGAACGCCGGGTCATGGGTGGAATTGAAGCCAATGCCCCAATCTTCTCGTTCGTAGGGGATATCCAGTTCCTGACAGGTCCACAGCACTTTTCTGACGTTGATCGAAGAAGTGCGACCGAGGATTTTCAGCAGTTGGCCCATAAACGTTTCTCCCTGAGTGGCGAAGACATCCAGGCAGGAACTTAACAGGGTCGCTGGAGGTTGGCGATGGGATTTGATTCTGGATTTTTCCCAATATATGGGAATGATATTTATATATTGAGATTTTCCTGCACCAAGGTTTATAGTCCGTTCCACTCACTGCCAATAAACAGAACAGGTGAAGCGGATGCAGGCGCAATTGATCGCGCTCGATTGGGGGACCACCTCACTACGGGCTTATAAAATCGCCGCCGGAGGCCAAGTGCTCGAACAGCGTTCGCTGTCGTCGGGGATCATGCAGTTGCCCTCGGGGCCGCGGACCGTGGCGGGGCAGGTCTGCATAGACGGATTTGAATTGGCCTTCGATGAGGCGTGTGGCGACTGGCTGGACGCACAGCCGGACCTGCCTGTCATCGCCTGCGGCATGGTCGGCAGCGCCCAGGGTTGGCGCGAAGCGCCTTACTGCGGCACGCCTGCCAACGTCGCCAACCTCGGACATTCCCTGCAAACCGTTCGCAGCCTTCGCGGTGTCGATGTGCACATCGTGCCCGGCGTGATCCAGCGTTCGCGGTTGCCCAATGTCATGCGTGGTGAAGAAACCCAGGTGCTTGGCGCGCTGCACAGTTTGCCGAACGAAGCCGTACTGATCGGCCTGCCCGGCAGTCATTCGAAATGGGTGGAGGTGGTCGACGGCTGCATCGTGCATTTCGATACCTTCATGACCGGCGAAATCTTCGCCGTTCTCAGTGACCACAGCATTCTCGGACGCACTCAACAGCGTGGCGCGGCGTTCGACGGCCAGGCGTTCGATCGCGGTGTGCGGGTGGCCTTGTCTCCCGACGGTCAGGCCGGTCCGTTGTCCACCGTGTTCAGCGCCCGCAGCCTGGGGCTCACCGGTGAACTTGGCGCGAACGCCCAAGCGGACTATCTCTCCGGCCTGTTGATCGGCCATGAGCTGACGGCGCTGGCAGCGGTGCAACGTCAACGACGCAACAGCGTTCATCTGCCCGCCGTGGTGTTGATCGGCAACTCTCAACTCTGTGCCCGTTATCAGCGGGCCCTCGACGCCTGCGGTTTCGCCCGGGTGACCCTGGCCGAACAGGCCACCGAACGTGGTTTGTGGCAACTGGCCCTGGCGGCCGGGCTACTTGATCGCTGAACTTGACTGGAGGTCTGACATGCTCACACAAGCACTGGCGCAAAACGGGCTGATCGCGATTCTTCGCGGTTTGCGTCCCGAGGAGGCGGCCGCTGTCGGCGAAGTCCTTTACAGCGCCGGATTTCGCGTCATCGAAGTGCCGCTCAATTCCCCCGAGCCGTACGAAAGTATCCGCATCCTGCGCAGTACCTTGCCCGCCGATTGCCTGATCGGTGCCGGCACTGTGCTGACGCCGGAGCAGGTGGAGCAGGTCAAGGCCGCTGGCGGTCAGGTGATCGTCATGCCCCACAGCGATCCGAAAGTACTGCGCGCGGCCAAAGCAGCGGGGTTGTACCTGTCCCCGGGCGTCGCCACCCCGACCGAGGCGTTTGCCGCGTTGGCCGAAGGCGCCCATGTGTTGAAGATGTTTCCCGCCGAGCAGATGGGCCCGGCGGTGGTCAAGGCCTGGCTTGCGGTATTGCCGTCCGGGACCGTGCTGGTGCCGGTGGGTGGGATTACCCCGGACAACATGGCGGCGTTCGTCGAGGCGGGCGTGAAGGGCTTTGGCCTCGGTTCCGGGTTGTTCAAGCCGGGCCTGACGGCCGATGAAGTGGCGGTACGCGCCAAGGCTTACGTGGCCGCGTGGAAGGCTCTGAACTAAAGATTTTTCCGGCGCTCGGCGCTGCATCCAATAAGAGAGACAACAAGATGAAAATCACCAAACTGACCACCTTTATCGTTCCGCCGCGCTGGTGCTTCCTCAAGGTCGAAACCGACGAAGGCGTGACCGGTTGGGGCGAGCCCGTGGTCGAAGGTCGTGCCCACACGGTGGCGGCTGCCGTTGAAGAATTGTCTGACTACCTGATTGGCAAAGACCCACGCAATATCGAGGACATCTGGACCGTGCTGTATCGCGGCGGCTTCTACCGCGGCGGCGCGGTGCACATGAGTGCCCTGGCCGGCATCGACCAGGCGTTGTGGGACATCAAGGGAAAGGCGCTGGGGGTGTCGGTCAGTGATTTGCTCGGTGGCCAGGTGCGGGACAAGATCCGTGTCTATTCCTGGATCGGCGGCGACCGTCCGGCAGACACCGCCCGCGCCGCGAAAGAGGCGGTAGGGCGCGGGTTCACCGCCGTGAAGATGAACGGCACCGAAGAGCTGCAATTCCTCGACACCTTTGAAAAAGTCGACCTGGCCCTCGCCAACGTTGCGGCAGTGCGCGACGCGGTGGGACCGAACGTCGGCATCGGCGTGGACTTCCACGGTCGGGTCCACAAGCCCATGGCCAAGGTGCTGATGAAGGAACTCGACCCCTACAAGCTGATGTTCATAGAAGAACCGGTGCTCAGCGAAAACTATGAAGCCCTCAAGGAGCTGGCGCCGCTGACCAGCACGCCGATTGCCTTGGGTGAGCGGTTGTTTTCCCGTTGGGATTTCAAGCGTGTGCTCAGCGAAGGCTACGTGGACATCATCCAGCCTGATGCATCCCACGCCGGCGGCATCACCGAAACCCGCAAGATCGCCAACATGGCCGAAGCCTACGACGTGGCGCTGGCATTGCATTGCCCGCTGGGCCCCATCGCCCTGGCGGCTTGCCTGCAACTGGACGCGGCCTGCTACAACGCGTTCATCCAGGAACAGAGCCTGGGCATTCACTACAACGAGAGCAACGACCTGCTGGATTACGTCAAGGATGCGCGGGTGTTCGATTACGAAAAAGGTTTCGTGAAGATCCCTAATGGCCCGGGCCTGGGCATCGAGATCAACGAGGAGTACGTCATCGAGCGTGCCGCCGTCGGACACCGCTGGCGCAATCCGATCTGGCGGCATGCCGATGGCAGTTTTGCGGAGTGGTGATTGAGGCCTGATCACACTGTGCAAGCCATGGAATCCTGTGGGAGCAAGGCTTGCCCGCGATGCAGGCGATGCGTTTTCCAGACGGACCGCGTCATCGTTCATCGCGGGCAAGCCTTGCTCCCACAGAGGCTCGCTCCACTTTTGCCGCATTCGACAAATATAAAAAGAGGCACCTCACATGCAAGCGCACACCTTGAGCGCGCAGGCGTCGTTGGTGACGCCCAGCCGCAAGCGTTTTTTCATCATGGTCCTGCTGTTCATCACCGTCGTGATCAACTACCTGGACCGCAGCAACCTGTCCATCGCCGCCCCCGCGCTGACCAGCGACCTGGGTATCGATCCGATTCATGTCGGGCTGATCTTCTCGGCGTTCGGCTGGACCTACGCCGCCATGCAGATCCCCGGGGGCTGGCTGGTGGACCGGGTGCCGCCGCGCATTCTCTACAGCGCCGCGCTGTTGCTGTGGTCGGTGGCGACGGTAATGCTGGGTTTTGCCGCCAGTTTCATCGCATTGTTCGTGTTGCGCATGGCGGTCGGTGCGCTGGAAGCGCCGGCTTATCCGATCAACAGCCGTGTGGTCACCACTTGGTTTCCTGAACGCGAACGGGCCACGGCCATCGGCTTCTACACCTCCGGGCAGTTTGTCGGCCTGGCGTTCCTGACGCCTGTGCTGGCCTGGCTGCAGCACGCGTTCGGCTGGCACATGGTGTTCGTGGCAACCGGCGCGGTGGGCATTCTCTGGGCGGTGATCTGGTACGCCGTGTACCGCGAACCCCGTGATTTCAAAGGGGCCAACGCGGGTGAAATCGAACTGATCCGCGAAGGTGGCGGGTTGGTGGATATCCAGGCCGACACGGCCAAGGCCAAGGCGAAATTCAGCTGGAGCGACCTGGGCATCGTCCTGTCCCAGCGCAAATTGTGGGGCATCTACCTGGGCCAGTTCTGCCTGAACTCCACGCTGTGGTTTTTCCTGACCTGGTTCCCGACCTACCTGGTGAAATATCGCGGCATGGATTTCATCAAGTCCGGTCTGCTCGCGTCGTTGCCATTTCTCGCGGCGTTCGTCGGCGTGCTGTGTTCCGGTTTCTTTTCCGACTGGCTGATCCGTCGTGGCACCAGCGTAGGTTTTGCACGCAAGCTGCCGATCATTGGCGGGTTGCTGATCTCCACGTCGATCATCGGTGCCAATTTTGTCGAATCGACGCCGCTGGTGATCGCTTTCCTGGCGCTGGCGTTCTTCGGTAATGGGCTGGCTTCGATCACCTGGTCGCTGGTGTCCACCTTGGCGCCGGCGCGTCTGCTCGGACTGACGGGCGGGGTGTTCAACTTCATCGGTAATCTCGCCGCCATTGCCACGCCGATTGTGATTGGTTTCCTGGCCAACGGCGATTCGTTTGCCCCGGCCATCACCTATATCGCTGTACTGGCATTGGCAGGTGCGCTGTCTTACATCCTGCTGGTGGGTAAGGTCGAGCGCATCGAGTTGTAGTCCGACGGGGCGGGCGACCATAATGCCGCCCGTTCCCCGATCACTGTTGAAGGCCGGATATGCAGCAAGACGATCCAAAAATCACCAAGGACGCAGCGCCTACAGGCACCCAGACATTGCTGCGCGGCCTGGGTGTGGTCCAGGCGGTTGCCAGCGGTGCGCGGGACTTGAAGGAGATCGCCCGGCTGATCGGCACCACCCGTAGCACCACACATCGCCTGGCTAGTTGCCTGGTGGACGAACGTTACCTGCGCGTGGTGCCGCAAGTGGGCTACCTGCTGGGGCCCAAGTTGATCGAGCTGGGTTTCCAGGCGCGCGAAGAGTTACCGCTGGTAAACCTGGCGGGGCCGTATCTGGATGAGCTGTCGGCGCTGACCGGCGACACGGTGCATCTGGCGATTCGCGAGGGCGACGAGGTCTTGTACCTGTTGAAGAATCCGGGCCGCTACGGTCCGGAGATGCGTTCCCGCGTAGGTCATCGCATGCCGTTGGCACGCACGGGGATCGGCAAGGCGCTGATGTTGGACGACACCGAGGAGCAGTGGCAAAGGTTGTTTGAAATCAGCCAACCAGCGGCAGGGAAAAATCAGTTCTGGCCGCAGCATCAGGAGCAATCCTGGGAGCAGTTCCAGCAGCGGATGCGAGAATATGTGGCGGGAGGCTACGCGTTCGACCTGGAAGACAACGAACCCTCGATTCGCTGCGTGGCGGCGCCGATCCGCGATGCGGGCAAGCGCATCGTTGCGGGTATCAGCATTGCCAGCACCGTGCCTTACATGCCGCTGGAAAAAATGGCCGAGCTGATTCCCCTGGTCAAAGGAGTCACGGCCCGGCTGTCGGCGGAGTTGGGCGCCAAGGTCTGATTAGTGGCCTGTGTGGCTTCAGGCCTTGAGGGTCGCCATGTCGATGACGAAGCGGTATTTGACGTCGCCGGCGATCATGCGGCTGTACGCTTCATTGATCTGACGGATGTCGAGCATCTCGATGTCGCAGCTGATGTTGTGCTCGGCGCAGAAATCCAGCACTTCCTGGGTTTCGGCGATTCCGCCAATCAACGATCCGGCCAGGACCCGACGGCCCATGATCAAATTGGCCGCATGGACCGGCGGATCGATCGGCTCGACCAGGCCTACCAGGATGTGCACACCGTCGAACCGCAGGGTGCTCAGGTACGGGTTGAGGTCGTGCTGCACCGGAATGGTGTCCAGCAGGTAGTTGAACCGACCGGCCGCGGCGGCCATCTGTTCGGCATCGGTGGACACGATCACATGGTCGGCGCCCTGGCGACGGGCTTCTTCGGCCTTGCTGGCCGAGCGGGTGAACAACGTCACTTCCGCACCCATGGCCTTGGCGAACTTGATGCCCATGTGGCCCAGTCCGCCCATGCCCAACACGCCGACCTTGTCGCCGGCTTTTACGCCAAAGTGCTTGAGGGGCGAGTAGGTGGTGATGCCGGCACAGAGAATCGGAGCGGCGCTGGCCGGGTCGAGCGCGGCCGGGATGCGCAGCACAAAATGCTCCTTGACCACGATGCTGTTGGAGTAACCGCCCATGGTGTGCCCGCCGCTGACACGATCCGGGCTGGCATAGGTCTGGGTCATGCCCTCTAAACAGAATTGTTCCAGGTCGGCGCGACAGGCATCGCATTGGCGGCAGGAGTCGACCATACAGCCGACGCCCACCAGGTCGCCAACCTTATAACGCGTAACATTCGCACCGACGGCGGTAACCTTGCCTACGATTTCGTGGCCGGGCATCAGCGGATAAACAGCGATGCCCCATTCGTTGCGGGCCTGGTGGATATCGGAGTGGCAGACGCCACAGTAGAGAATGTCGATTGCCACGTCGTCGGCCTGCGGGCTGCGCCGTTCGAACTTCATGGGGGCGAGGGGGGCGGTGGGCGACTGGGCGGCGTATCCGATGGCGGTGTACATAATGAACCTCGCTGAGCAGTGAACAATGAGGCGATCTATTCTGGTAGCCGTGACGACATGGGGCGATGGCGATTCCTACGGGTGTCATGCCTAATCCTCCGGCCTTGGCCGTGAATTGATCCTATGGAGTGCCAGACCTGCGATGATGTTCCTATCCCTTTTTCCGTGAAGTCTTTCCCATGTTGTTGACCCGCCATCTCGATGCCAACGCGGCGCTGGTTTCGCTGATCGAACCCTTGGCCAACCGTGACGGTTTCATCCCTACGCGATTGCCTGGCGTGCAAGTGCTGCGGTGTAGCCAGGATATTGCCCGTGGTCCGCAGCTTTACGAACCGAGCCTGGTCATCATCGCCCAGGGCAGCAAACTGGCGTACCTGGGGCCTCGCACGCTGGAATACGGCGCGGGGCATTACCTGATCCAGGCGTTGCCGGTGCCGTTCGAGTGCGAAACCTATGCCATGCCCGATGCTCCGCTGCTCGGGATTTCCGTTGCGATCGATCGGGCGATGTTGGGTGAGTTGGTGCTGGCCATGGGGTTGACGCCGGGACGAAGCCTGGCAGCCCAGACGCCGGAGTCCATGACCAGCGCCGAGCTCGATGACGCCATGCGTGGCTGTGTCGAACGTCTGTTGCAGTGCTTGCACGATCCGTTGGAGTGCCAGGTCATGGGCCAGGCGCGGCTGCGGGAGCTGCTGTTCGTTGCCTTGCGCGGACCCCAGGCTGACGTATTGCGGGCGTTGGTGGAACAGCATGGGCAGTTTGCCCGGATTGCCGCGGCCCTGAGTCATCTGCATGCGCATTTCACCGAGCCGTTGAACGTCGAGACATTGGCCAGTTGCGCCAACATGAGCGCGTCGACGTTTCATGAGCATTTCAAGCGCAGCACGTTGCTCTCGCCGGTGCAGTACCTCAAGCGTTTGCGTCTGCTGAAGGCGCAACGGTTGTTGCTCGTCGAAGGGTTGGGCGTGGCGCAGGTGGCGCATCAGGTGGGGTATCAGAGCTCGTCGCAGTTCAGTCGGGAGTACAAGCGTTATTTCGAGCGTAGCCCAGGGGAAGAGCGCGCGGCTTGATCCACTGAAGATCCCTGTGGGAGCGGGCTTGCTCGCGAAAGCGGCCTATCAGTCAGCCGTGTTGTTACTGACATCTCGCCTTCGCGAGCAAGCCCGCTCCCACATTCCGGACTCGGTGTTTCTTGAAATAGCACGCAACAAAAAGGCCCCCATTGCGGGAGCCTCGTTGTTCAGCGAATCGGCTTACATGTTCGGGTAAGTCGGCCCACCGGCGCCTTCCGGCGTCACCCAGGTAATGTTCTGCGCCGGATCCTTGATGTCGCAGGTCTTGCAGTGCACGCAGTTCTGGGCGTTGATCTGGAAGCGCTTCTCGCCGTCTTCCTGGGTTACCACTTCGTAGACACCGGCCGGGCAGTAGCGCTGGGCCGGTTCGTCGTACAGCGGCAGGTTCTTGCCGATCGGGATGCTCGGGTCGGTCAGCTTCAGGTGGCAGGGCTGTTCTTCTTCATGGTTGGTACCGGAGATGAACACCGAGCTGAGTTTGTCGAAGCTGAGCTTGCCGTCCGGTTTCGGGTAGTCGATCTTTTTGCAATCGGCCGCCAGCTTGAGGCAGGCATAGTCCGGCTTGTTGTCGTGCAGGGTGAACGGCAGCTTGCCGCCGAAGATGTTCTGGTCGAGCCAGTTGAAGCCGCCGCCGATGATGGCGCCGTACTTGTGAATCGCGGCGCCGAAGTTGCGGCTGGCGAACAGCTCTTCGTGCAGCCAACTCTTCTTGAACGCGTCAACGTAAGTAGTCAGCTCTTCAGTGCCATCTTTCTCGGCGAACAGCGCTTCAGCCACCGACTCAGCGGCGAGCATGCCGGACTTCATGGCGGTGTGGCTGCCCTTGATCTTGGCGAAGTTCAGGGTGCCGAGGTCGCAGCCGATCAGTGCGCCGCCCTTGAACACCATTTTCGGCAGCGAATTGAGGCCACCCTTGCAGATGGCACGGGCCCCGTAGCTGACGCGCTTGCCACCTTCCAGGTACTGCTTGAGCACCGGGTGGTGCTTGAGGCGCTGGAACTCGTCGAACGGCGACAGGAAGGTGTTGCTGTAGGACAGGTCGACGATCAGGCCGACCACCACCTGGTTGTTTTCCAGGTGATAGAGGAAGGAGCCGCCGGTGTTCTCGGTGCCCATGATGTCCAGCGGCCAGCCGGCGGTGTGGACCACCAGGCCGGGTTGGTGCTTGGCCGGGTCGATTTCCCAGATTTCCTTCAGGCCGATGCCGTAGTGCTGGGCGTCGGCCTCGCTGTCCAGGTTGAAACGCTTGATCAACTGCTTGCCGATGTGGCCACGGCAGCCTTCGGCGAACAGCGTGTACTTGGCGCGCAATTCCATGCCAGGGGTGTACAGGCCTTCTTTCGGATGGCCTTCGCGGTCGACCCCCAGGTCGCCGGTGATGATCCCGCGGACCACGCCGTTCTCGTCGAACAGCGCTTCCTGGGCGGCGAAGCCCGGGTAGATTTCCACGCCCAGGTTCTCGGCCTGCTGGGCCAGCCAGCGGCACAGGTTGCCCAGGGAAATAATATAGTTGCCTTCGTTGTGCATGGTCTTGGGCACGAAGAAGTCAGGGATTTTGCTCGCGGTGTCGGCGTTTCTCAGGACATAAATGTCATCGCGCTTGACGGGCGTGTTCAGTGGCGCACCCAGTTCTTTCCAGTCCGGGAACAGCTCGTTCAGGGCGCGGGGTTCGAACACGGCGCCGGAGAGGATGTGCGCACCGACTTCGGAGCCTTTTTCCACCACGCAGACGCTGATTTCCTTACCGGCTTCGGTGGCCTTCTGTTTCAGTCGGCAAGCGGCAGACAGGCCAGCGGGGCCGGCACCGACGATGACCACGTCGAATTCCATGTATTCGCGTTCCACAGGCTATCTCCTACTCAAGGCTCAGCGGTTTTTTCTAATTGGAGGTTTGGCGTTGCATCCATTGTTTCCTTCACCGCAGCGACGAAAGCGACAATGGATGACCCGCGATTCTCTCTTGGGGGCGCATTATATCTACACCACTCTCAGGGTCCAATACAAACGTTTGTTTGAAATCGCTGGAGGCCCGGTAAATCACTGACGTACGGCTTATGACTGGCTATTTTGCCGTATTGACCGGAATAGGTGTTCCGGTCAAGATACGGGCGGTTTTGCGCTCGCCGTAGGCTGACTGTTGGTTTCAAGAGCACCTCTAAAGACAGGGCGAAGGCAGCACAAAGTGACGTAACGCGTGGTTCGGACGCGCAGTTTACACGCCGCGATAATGAATGACTCATCGGTCACCACTGACGAACGGTCTTCACTCCCGTGAGCAAGTCATGTGTGGTTCATGCCGGCGTTTTTAGAGGTGCCCTTGCGCCCATGAGCATCAACCGCCAGGTTCGCCTAGGCGACTTTCTATTCACCGGAGAGTAACGAGGAATCCATGAAGGTTCTTGTAGCTGTCAAACGAGTGGTCGACTATAACGTCAAGGTTCGCGTCAAGGCGGACAACTCCGGCGTCGACCTCGCCAACGTCAAGATGTCGATGAACCCTTTCTGCGAAATCGCCGTAGAAGAAGCCGTACGCCTGAAAGAAAAAGGCGTGGCGACTGAGATCGTCGTTGTCTCCATCGGTCCGACCACTGCCCAGGAGCAACTGCGCACCGCGCTGGCGCTGGGTGCCGATCGCGCCATCCTCGTCGAATCCGCCGAAGACCTGACTTCCCTGGCCGTGGCCAAGCTGCTCAAGGCCGTCATCGATAAGGAACAGCCACAGCTGGTGATCCTCGGCAAGCAGGCCATCGACAGCGACAACAACCAGACCGGCCAGATGCTCGCTGCATTGAGCGGCTACGGTCAGGGTACCTTCGCATCGAAAGTCGAAGTGTCCGGCGACAGCGTTGCCGTGACCCGTGAAATCGATGGCGGTGCGCAGACCGTTTCCCTGAAGCTGCCGGCCATCGTCACCACCGACCTGCGTTTGAACGAGCCGCGCTATGCGTCTCTGCCAAACATCATGAAAGCCAAGAAGAAGCCGCTTGAAGTGCTGACGCCTGACGCTTTGGGCGTTTCCACCGCTTCCACCAACAAGACCGTCAAAGTCGAAGCGCCGGCTGCACGCAGCGCGGGTATCAAGGTCAAGTCGGTGGCTGAACTGGTCGAGAAACTGAAAAACGAAGCGAAGGTGATCTGATCATGACTATCCTCGTAATCGCC
This sequence comes from Pseudomonas sp. Pf153, assembly GCF_001269775.1. NCBI lineage: Bacteria > Pseudomonadati > Pseudomonadota > Gammaproteobacteria > Pseudomonadales > Pseudomonadaceae > Pseudomonas > Pseudomonas sp. Pf153. Next base: position 194,063 of record NZ_LHVL01000012.1, read on the forward strand.
GAACACGATAACAAAGTGCTGGCTCCAGCCACGCTGAACACCGTTGCTGCCGCTGCCAAGATCGGTGGCGACATCCACGTGCTGGTGGCCGGGCAGGGCGCTGGCGCCGTTGCCGAAGCATCCGCGAAAATCGCTGGCGTGGCTAAAGTGCTGTCCGCTGACAACGCCGCCTATGCGCACCAGTTGCCGGAAAACGTTGCGCCGCTGGTCGCTGAGCTGGGCAAGGGCTACAGCCACATCCTGGCTGCCGCCACGTCCAACGGCAAGAACATCCTGCCACGGGTTGCCGCTGCGCTGGACGTCGACCAGATCTCCGAGATCATCTCGGTGGAAAGCGCCGACACCTTCAAGCGCCCGATCTACGCCGGTAACGCCATCGCGACCGTGCAGTCGACCGCTTCGGTCAAGGTCATCACCGTGCGTGCCACCGGTTTCGACCCGGTTGCCGCCGAAGGTGGCTCGGCTGCCGTTGAGGCCGTAGGCGCTGCCCACGACGCGGGCATTTCCAGTTTCGTCAACGAAGAACTGGCCAAGTCCGACCGTCCTGAACTGACCGCTGCCAAGATCGTCGTTTCCGGCGGCCGCGGCATGCAGAACGGTGACAACTTCAAACACCTGTACGCCCTGGCCGACAAGCTGGGCGCTGCTGTCGGCGCTTCCCGCGCGGCGGTCGACGCAGGTTTCGTACCCAACGACATGCAGGTCGGCCAGACCGGCAAGATCGTTGCGCCACAGCTGTACATTGCCGTTGGTATCTCCGGCGCGATCCAGCACTTGGCCGGTATGAAGGACTCCAAGGTGATCGTTGCGATCAACAAGGATGAAGAGGCGCCGATTTTCCAGGTGGCCGACTACGGCCTGGTAGCGGACCTGTTCGAAGCTGTTCCCGAGTTGGAGAAGCTGGTCTAATCCGGCATCTTCACTTATAAAGAGCCCGGCCTTTTGGCCGGGTTTTTTATTTTCGCACTGTCCGCTTTCAAGGGAGCGCATCGCCATGGAGCTTCGCCATTTGGCCAGTTGGTCGTTGTCATGGGTACTGGCATGCCTGCCCTCGGTGTCTGTCGCCGCCGGCAAGTGCGAGCGACTGATCGCCACCGGCAGTCCGGATGCGCCGCCTTACCTCTGGCAAGATCCCCAGGATCCCAAGCACTTGATCGGCGCCGGTGCCGACCTGCTGACACAAGTGGCAGGAGAGTTGGGCATCAAGGTCGAATTGCTCTACGCGGGCAAGCGTGCCCAGGCGCTGGAGGAGGTGCGCAGCGGGCGCATGGACCTGCTCACCGATGCTCCGCTGACCCCGACCGGACTTGATTCCCTGGACTACGTCCATCCGCCCTTGTTGGAAAACGACTACTTGGTCTGGACCCGCAAGGGGTCGACACTGGTCGTCAATCGCCCAGAGGACCTTCACGGGCATCCCGGTGCGTTGTCGGAAAAAGCTCGGATGACCCAGGGATTCAGCACTTTTGCAGAGAAGCAATTGTCCCTGACCCGTACCGCCAACTTAACCCAGGCCTTTCAGAAACTGCTGCTGGGAGAGGTTGAATATGTCCTGGCGGGTCGCTATTCGGGCCTGGCGATGGCGCAGACACTGGGCATGGCGAATGATCTACAGGCCACAGCGCAACCGGTGGACAAACCGGGTCTGTTCCTCGCGGTTTCCCATAACTCCGCCTGCAATGAGCCATGGTTACGCGGACAGCTGGCGCAAAAGATGACAGAATTGGCCGCGTCCGGCCTGACTGAGGCTGTGTTGCAGCGCAATCTCGAGCGTTGGAACATGCAGTCGCAGCCATCTGTCAGTGCCCCAAAACAGTAGGGAATATTTGTGATTATTCGACCTCTTTTCGCTGCCCTGGCCGTTCTGGCTCTGGCGGGCTGCGCGGCCGATCCGGCGCCGAATGAACAGATCCGCCTGACCGAACAGGCACTGGAACAAGCCCGGGCGGTGGGAGCCACCGCCGACGAAGTGCCCGAGCTGAAACTGGCCGAAGAAAAGTTCGCCAGGGCCAAGGGCAACATGGCCGATGAGTCGTACAAAAAGGCCCGCATGCGTGCCGAGCAGGCCGAGCTGGATGCCCGCCTGGCTGAAGCGAAGGTGCTGACCCTCAAGAGCCAGGAGCAAGTGAGCGTGCTCGAAACCCGCATCGCACGCTTGCGTAAACAGCTGAGGGAGGATGCCCAATGAAGCACTCCCGTATCGTTGGCGGTCTGGTCCTGCTGGGGTTGGCCAGTTTGTATGGTTGTGCGGGGCAACGCAGCGAGGCAGCGCTGGAAAAAGCCAGCGACGACTTCCAGAAGGTCAAGGAAGACTCTAACGTGTTACGTGCCGCACCCAAGGACGTGATACGTGCCGGTGAATCGCTGGCCCGTGCCGACCGGCTGTCCACGTACTGGGGCACTGGCGAAGATGTGCTGCATTACGCTTACCTCAGCCAGCGCTACAGTGAAATCGCCCGGGAGCACAGCAATCAGGTGCTCAACGAGGAACGCGCGACGAAACTCGAGCTGGAGCGCCAGCGCCTGCAATTGGCCTTGCGCGAGTCCAAGCTGCTCAGCGTCCAGCAGCAAGGCAAATGGCTGGAAGAGCAGATCAAGGAAATGGCGACGACCCAGACCGATCGCGGCCTGGTGATGACGCTCGGTGACGTCCTGTTCGACACTGGCGAAGCTGAACTCAAGAGTTCGGCCAACCGGCTCGTGCTCAAGATCGTGCAGTTCCTGCAGCTCAATCCCAAGCGCGTGGTGCGCATCGAAGGCTATACCGACAGCACCGGCGGCAAGCAGGAGAATCTGAAGTTGTCCCGTGACCGCGCACAGGCGGTGGCGGACGTGCTGGTGGACCTGGGGATCGATGAGAAACGCATCCAGGTCGAAGGCTACGGCGATCAGTTCCCGGTGGACGTCAACGCCACCGAGCGTGGCCGGGCGCAAAACCGTCGCGTAGAGATCGTGTTCTCCGACGAAAAGGGCCAGCTCGGCGCTGCCCGCTGAGGGCTGCGTCACTGGAAAACCCGGCCCCTGCAATGGCGCCGGGTTTTTTTGAGCCTGTGGATCGCATCATGAGAACAGTTGGGGCTGTCACTCCACTGTACTGTCGAGTAATCTGGCAACTGTCCCAGTACACTTCTAAACTGTTCCGGTATCGTTGCTCATAAGAATAAAATGCCCGTGAAATCGAGTGCTGCGCCATGACCAATCTCTTGCTCTATCAACGTATTGCACAGCAACTGGCCGAAGACATCCGCCGGGGTGTTTACCAGCCCGGTGAACGCGTGCCTTCGGTGCGCAAGATGAGTTCGCAGCTCAACGTCAGCCATGCGACGGTGCTACAGGCTTATGCCAATCTTGAAGACCAGGGATTGATCCGGGCGCGCCCACAATCAGGCTATTACGTGCACCAGACGCCCGCGCTCACGGCGTCGACCCCGGACATCGCTCGTGTGGAGCGTCCGGGTCTGGTGACCCGCAGCAGTATCATCCAGCAGGTGCTGGTCGAATCGCGGCGCGAAGGGGTGTTTCCACTGGGGGCCGCGGTACCCAGCGTCGATTACTTGCCTGTACGGGCGCTGCATCAACAGCTGGCCAAGGTTACGCGCTTTCACAGTCCTCGGGCGTTCAGCTACATGTTCAGCCCGGGCTTCGAGCCGTTGCGTCGTCAGGTGGCAATCCGCATGCGCGATGCCGGTGTGGTGGTCGACCCCTCTGAAGTGGTGATCACCCACGGCTGTGTCGATGCGCTGCAAATGTCCCTGCGGGTCCTGACCCGGCCAGGGGATCTGATCGCCGCCGAGTCACCCACCTACTATGGCTTGTTGCAACTGGCGGATCTGCTGGGCCTCAAGGTCATCGAGATTCCGAGCGACCCGGTGACTGGTATGAGTCTGGAAGCCCTTCAACTGGCGGCCAACCAGTGGTCGATCAAGGCGTTGGTGCTGACCACCCGCTTGAGCAACCCCCTTGGCGGTACCATGCCTGAAGAGCGGCAGAAACACCTGCTGCGCCTGGCGTCGGACTTCGACATCCAGATCGTCGAGGACGACATTTATGGCGAATTGATGTTCGAGCAGGGGCGTACCAAGGCACTCAAGGCTTACGACCGGCTGGACCGGGTCATCTACTGTTCGAGTTTTTCCAAGACCTTGTCGCCGGGCGTACGCATCGGTTGGATGATTGCCGGAAAGTTCCAGCAGGAGATCCAGCGGCTCCAGACCTTCAGTACTCACTCGGCCTGCAGCGTCACGCAGATGGGGATTGCTGCTTATTTGGAAAACGGCGGCTATGACCGCCACCTTCGCTACATCCGCCAGGAATACCGCAAGAACCTCAGTGCCTTCCAGTTGGCTGTGCAGCAACATTTTCCCGAGGGCACGCAGATGAGCCGTCCCACCGGAGGGTTCATTCTGTGGGTCAGCCTGCCGGGGCGGGTCAATACCCAGGAACTGCATGTCCGGGCGCTGCAGCAAGGCATCAGCATTGCGCCGGGGTTGATCTTCAGTAACACCGAGCAGTTCAACCACTGCATCCGCCTGAACTGTGGCATACCCTGGAATCGCGAGGCGGAACGGGCCTTGATGACGTTGGGGCTGCTCGCCACGCAGTTGTGCCAGGAAACGACCGGTGGTTTCTTTTAGGCTTTACGCAATCGTTCAAAGATCAGCGTATTGAGTTGATGTGCTTGTCAGCGCCCTGATATCGGGCGAGCATGTGGTTCTCTGTCATAACTGCCAGTGTATTTATGAAAGTCATTGCTCCTGCTGCCTGGATTTTGATCGGCCTGTTGACTGCCTTCCATGCCGAGGGCGTCCTGGCTGCTTCGACGCAGGAGAAACCGACCGCCAGCGACACGAAAAAGGTGTCGAAAAAAACAGCGGCGGTGAAACAGGCTCCGGCCAAAAAAGCAGCGTCTACGACGAAGAAACGACCCCCCATCGCTTCCAAGACCAAGTCGGCCCGGGAAGTTGCCAAGACGCCTTTGCCACCGGCCAGGCTGGACCTGAGCCTGCCTCATGAAATGGTCGAGGAGCTCGAGCCGCCGGGAAAAGTCCCTCTACCCAAGCGTGAGCCCTTGCTGCCGTCGATGTTCGAAGGGAAGCCCGGTCCGTTCCAGCTCAATGGTCGCCTGCTCAGTAACGAAATGCAGCTGCCGTTGCGTAATCAGGAACGTAATGAGGTCGAAGGGGCCGCGTTGGACTTCGAATTCAAACAATGACCTCCGGCGAGCTGTCGCTGACTGTCCGGTCATCCTCATCGAGCAAAAAAACGCGTCCGCGGTAATTTAAAACGAGCGTTTTAGCCGTTACTCTGTGTTGCGTTATTTATCCGTTTCCTGTCGTGAGGATGTTGACGTCATGAAATGCCGCGAAGGCTGTGGCGCCTGTTGCATTGCCCCTTCCATCAGCTCGTCGATTCCCGGCATGCCCCAGGGCAAGCCTGCCGGCGAACGTTGCGTGCAATTGTCAGTCGATAACCTGTGCCAGATCTTCGGGCAGCCGGAACGTCCGGCGGTGTGTTCGGGATTTGCGGCCGATATCGAAGTCTGCGGCAACAGCCGTGAAGAAGCCATCCGACTCCTTGGGTGGTGGGAACAGGTCACCGCAGCGTAACGGGGGATGGGTCTGAAAGATCCGCCATGATGAAGAAACTTAACGAACGGACTTGAACAATAAGGAAAACACTATGGGTTCGCTGCATCGTATGGCTGTGTCGTGTGGTCTGGTCGTTCTGTTGGCGACGGCAAACGCCCAGGCCGAAGACTGGAAAGTCGCCAAGGAGCAGGACGGCATCAAGGTTTCCCTCAGTGAAGTGGCCGGTTCCAAATACAAGGCTTACCGTGGCGTGACCGTCATAAAAACCTCCCTGGCCAAATTGCGCGCCCTTCAGGAAGACGTTCCGGGTGCCTGTGCCTGGATTCATGAATGTAACACCCAGGAACTGATCAAGCATGAAGGTGACAAGAGCTGGACCTATACCCAGTTCAACACGCCGTGGCCGGTCACACCCCGGGACTCTGTGCTGGAGGTCACTACCGTTGAAGGCACCGATGGCAGCCTGACCCGGAACCTCAAGGGCGTACCGACTTATTTGCCTGAGAAAAAAGGTTTTGTACGGGTGACCCGGGTCGATGGCTTCTGGAAATTCACGCCCAAGGGCCCCGATCAGGTTGAGGTGATCTATCAGGTCCACACCGAGCCGGGTGGTGATGTACCGTCCTGGTTGGCCAACAAATTCGTGGTGGACGCGCCATTCAACACCTTGAAAGCCTTGAGAGAGCGCGCCGAAAAGTAATCGGCATGGCTTGGTGAAGAAGACCGCCCGTGAGGCGGTCTTTTCATGTGTACCGTTCAGTGACTCAGCGGAACGATTATTCCGCCGCCAATGTCGAGATAGAGGTAAGCCCGGCCATGAATTGATCGAGGAGACAGCAATGCAAAAGTGGGAAATCACTTTCGTTGATGACCACGGCGATGCCATCGCCGAGCAGTTCGACTATGACCAGGAGCCCACCATGGAGCAGGCGGCACATTTGATTCGCGAAAGACTGCTTCCGGTGTCCGCCAAGCTGGATCTCAATGATCTGGAAGGGCGCACCGAGGAGCCGACGGTCAAGAACCTCAAATCCCAACACGCCATCGAAATCATCCGCATTAAACCGATTTCATGAAGTCATGGCCTGGCCCCGCTTGGCAGTGGCGATGACTTGCGGCTACTCTGCACTTGAGATCAGCGAAAGGATCGCCAAGGTCCGGTCTTGTCAGCTACATGCTTGTGTCCCGACGGTCAGTTGATGCCGTATTGCTTGCAATCCACGGGTTGCCTGCGCGGGAAGACGGAAAGTCTATCCATCGATTTGAGGAGGACGTTTCATGAGCACAGCCTATCAAGAAGACATCAGCACCCGCGTATTGCGCCGCATGAAAGAAGGCGGGTTCGATTTCTCACAATTCCATCCCATCGAGTTCTACGCCATTTTCCCGGATGAGGAGCGGGCGCGCAGGGCGGCGGGTCATTTTCGGGGTGAGTCATTGAATGCACAGATCAGTGCACGGGACGACGGTGCGTGGTCATTGGAATTAAGCCGGGTAATGTACGCCACTTACGATGACATTGGCGACTTCGAGCAAGACTTCGAAGCGGTGGTGGAGCCGTTGGGAGGCGTCATTGAAGGTTGGGGCGTCAAACAGGAGATCCGGCGCTTGCAGGCCTGACATCTCGCGCTTGGCAACCGACAACGGCTGACTTTTGGGTTGGCCGTTTTCACTTGGAGGTCATATGAGGCTTTCGATCAGCCACGAAACGGCCTATCACTATGAAAACCAGGTTCGCGCAAGCATCCAATACCTGCGCCTGACGCCCCACGACAGCGAGCGCCAGCAGGTCTTGAGCTGGCAGCTCGATTTGCCTCGACCCGCACGGGCCCAGGTAGACCCCTTCGGCAACATTCTTCATGTACTCACCCTGGAAGAGCCTCACGAAACGGTCATTGTCGGCGCCCGTGGCCAAGTCGATATCGACCCGTTGCGCGAGGCCGAGCACGAGGCCCCGTCGGCGCTGCCGTTCCTGCGGTTCACCCGCCTGACCGAAGCGGACGAGGCCCTGAGCACCTTCGCTCGCGGGCAATGCGGGCATCGACGCGACCGTACGGCGTTGATCGATCTGATGCACGGGCTGAACGCGCACATGGCCTACGCGCCGGGCTCCGCCGAAATCGAGACCAGCGCAGCCCAGGCATTCGCCAGCCGCAGCGGGGTGTGCCAGGACCACACTCATGCGTTCCTGGCCTGCGCCCGCAGCCTGGGCGTACCGGCGCGCTATGTGTCGGGCTACGTCTACAGCGAAGGCAGCGAGCACCTGACCAGCCATGCCTGGGCAGAAGCCTGGCTCGACGGCGCCTGGTACAGTTTCGATGTGACCCATCAACTGGCCCGCCCCGAGCGGCACCTTAAGCTGGCCGTCGGCCTGGATTACCTGGATGCCTGCCCGATACGCGGCCTGCGTCGTGGCGGTGGGTGTGAGCAGATGCGCGCCAAGGTGGTAGTGGCACCGGCAACGGTGATCACCTTGCAGCAACAGTAACGCAGCACCTGCCCGGCCTGGAGGCGTGTCAACCTGACCTGGGCCTACTGGCCTGAAGGCTGTTTGCGTCCCGCCATGTGCTTGAGATACCCGACCAGCAGATCCAGCTCCGAGTCCGGCAGCACGCTCGCCGAGAACCCCGGCATTTTTCCCTGGGGCCAGCGACGTAAGCTTTGTGGATCGCGGATATAACGCTTGAGAAAATCCCCTGCAAAGTATTCGGTGGGGTTGAAGGGGATATTCAGATCCGGGCCAAACTGTGCATCACCCGCGCCATTGAGGCGATGGCATGCCAGGCAGTTTTTCTGGAACAGTTCGAAGCCTTTGTTGATGGGATCGTCCTTGGCCAACGCAGGTGCCGGCAGCAGGGCAGGGAAGCGTTCGGCCACCGCTGACAGGCGCTTGATGCTCGCCACTGCGTAGGGCCATTGCTCAGGGCTGATATGGCCTGCCTGTGGATCTGTCCAGACCAGGTAAAAAGGCCCGGCGCTGTGCTTGCCCTCACCCAGCGCAGGCCAGGGGTTGGCCGGGTCTTCGATCGCCAGCCAGGCTCTCGCGCCGCTCTTGTTGAGCAACGGCGCGGCGGGCAGTTCAGCGGCGAAACCGTCCAACGCCACGGCTTGCAGATGGTCCTCAGGTTTCACTTCGGTCAACAACGCCGTCAAGGGCACGGCGCGATAGGTCATCGCTTTCTTATAGGAAACATCATCAGTGATCCGGACCGTCTGGGCCTGCGGATGCTTGAGCAGTTCTTCGGTTTGCCAGGTGCGTGTATTCGCGCCCAGTTCCAGCGTCAGCTGGGCGGCGTACAGGGGCGTGCCGAGCAGCAACGCCCCGAGCATGATAAGAGCCTTCAATGGATCGCCTTCCATGTCGAGTGGGTGCGCAAAGGTTGGCACAGCCACTGTGGCCCTAACAACGAGCCCGTCGCTTTTTTTAACGAGGCAACACAGTATCGAGGCAGCTACTCGCGTATGGATTCAGCCGATCACCTTGGGGATGTTCGGGAGAATCAACAGTAGCGTTGTGGCGAAGAGAATGAGTCCGGCTTGACGAACTTTCGAATGTTTGAACATGGCTGACCCGCCTTTTTTGTTATTTCCTGAGCCAGCCTGCGTCACTCCATATGGCTGGCGTTGCACTTCCTGTCTGACAAGCGCCTCGGCAAAACCCGACGACTCTCTTGTACAAGGATTACATTAGGGGCCACAGCTGACTTGGCTTAGATCCAATTCGTATCAGATCCTGACGTATAGTTATCAAATCGGTATGAGGCTTATTGCCATCTGTATGAAGGACCTTTTGCTAGACAGCTTGGCCTCCTGAAACGGTTAACCCGATAGCACGCTACCGTTCGTCTGACCGTGCTCGTCAACGCTGTTGAGCGCTGGGGTCATTGAATTCATCCCCGCTGGGCTTATGGTTGGGTCATCGCATACAACCGTGGTTGAGGATGTCATGACCCAGGCTTTGATCTTCGATGCGTTGCGCACGCCCCGTGGCAAGGGCAAGGCCGACGGAGCCTTATACAGCGTCAAACCGGTGAATTTGGTAAGTGGCCTGCTTGGCGCCCTGCAGCAGCGCATGGGGCTCGACAGCGGTCAGGTGGACGACATCGTGCTCGGGTGTGTGACGCCGGTGGGCGACCAGGGAGCCGACATCGCCAAGACCGCCGCCGTGGTGGCGGGCTGGGATATCAGTGTGGCGGGTATGCAGCTCAACCGCTTCTGCGCTTCGGGTCTGGAAGCGGTCAACCTGGCGGCGATGAAGGTGCGTTCCGGTTTCGAAGACCTGGTGGTGGCCGGCGGCGTCGAATCCATGTCCCGAGTGCCCATGGGCAGCGATGGTGGCGCCTGGGCGCTGGACCCACAAGCCAACCTGCAAGGGAACTTCATCCCCCAAGGCATCGGTGCGGACTTGATCGCCACCTTGGAAGGCTTCAGCCGCGAGGACGTCGACGCTTTTGCTCTGCGCTCCCAACAAAATGCTGCTCGGGCCAGGGCCGACGGTTCGTTCGACAGGTCCCTGGTGGCGGTACGGGACCAGAACGGCATCGTATTGCTGGACCATGATGAATTCATCCGTGCCGACTCTACGCTCGAAGGGCTGGGCATGCTCAGGCCGAGTTTCGAGACCATGGGCCAGATGGGCTTCGACGCTACGGCGCTCAGGGTCTACAGCCATGTCGAGCGGATCGACCATGTGCACACGCCGGGCAACAGTTCGGGAATCGTCGATGGCGCGGCGCTGATGCTGATTGGTTCTGAAGCCAAGGGACGCGACCTGGGTCTGCAGCCCCGTGCGCGGATCGTCGCCACGGCCGTCACCAGTACCGACCCGACCATCATGCTCACCGGCCCGGCCCCCGCCACCCGCAAGGCCTTGGCCAAGGCCGGGCTGCGGGTCCAGGACATCGATCTTTTCGAGGTCAACGAAGCTTTTGCCTCGGTGGTGCTCAAGTTCATCAAGGACATGGCCATCGATCCGTCAATCGTCAACGTCAACGGTGGTTCCATCGCCATGGGGCATCCCTTGGGAGCGACGGGGTGCGCCATTCTCGGCACCTTGCTCGATGAGTTGGAGGCGCGGCGCCTGCGCTATGGTCTGGCGACCTTATGTGTGGGTGGCGGCATGGGCATTGCCACGGTTATCGAGCGCTTCTGAGCCCGACTTCAGGAATGTTTTTTTCGAGGAATGTTGTTCATGAGCGATGCCATACGCTACGAAACCGGCCCTGACCGGATCGTCGTCCTGACCCTGGACATGCCGGACCAGAGCGCCAACACCATGAATGCGGTGTATCGCGAAGCCATGGCGGCCTGCGTAGCCCGTTTGAACGCTGAAAGAGACTTGATAGCGGGTGTCGTCATCACTTCCGCCAAGAAGACTTTCTTCGCAGGCGGTGACCTCAACGAACTGGTCCAGGTCCAGAGGGCCGAGGCCAAGGCGTTCTACGACATGATCCTGGCCCTCAAGGCGCAATTGCGTGCGCTGGAAACGTTGGGCAGGCCAGTGGTGGCCGCCATCAACGGTGCGGCCCTCGGTGGTGGCTGGGAGATTTGCCTGGCCTGCCACCACCGGGTGGCGCTGGATGACCCGTCGCTGCAGATCGGGCTGCCGGAGGTCACCCTTGGCCTGCTGCCGGGCGGCGGCGGGGTGGTGCGGATGGTTCGCCTGCTTGGCCTGGAGAAAGCCCTGCCATACCTGCTCGAGGGTAAAAAGGTTCACCCTCGACAAGCGTTGCGGGCAGGCTTGATCGATGAGCTGGCGGCCGACCGTGACGAGTTGCTGTCCAAGGCGCGCGCCTGGATTCTTGCCAACCCGAACGCGGTCCAGCCTTGGGATGTGAAGGGATACAAGATCCCGGGAGGGACGCCATCCGATCCTGGCATTGCGCAGATGCTGGCGATTGCCCCATCGATCCTGCGCAGCAAAACCCAGGGATGCCTGCCCGCGCCGGAGAGGATCCTTTGCGCCGCGGTGGAAGGTGCCCAGGTCAACTTCGACGCGGCGCAGTTGATTGAAACCCGCTATTTCACTGAGCTGACCACCGGCCAAGTGGCGAAGAACCTGATCGGTACGTTCTGGTTCCAGCTCAACCAAATCAAGGCCGGAGGTTCGCGCCCACAGGGCTTCGCGCCCTATCTGACAAAAAAGGTCGGTGTGCTCGGTGCCGGCATGATGGGCGCCGGCATCGCCTGTGTCTGCGCTCTGGGCGGAATCGAGGTGGTACTCAAGGACGTCGACCTTCGTGCGGCGGAGAAGGGCAAGGCCCGTTTGGTCGCGCTGCTGGACAGGAAAGTCGCCCGCGATGAGATGACCGTGCAACAGTGCGAAGCTACGCTGGCCCGCGTCCATGTCACGGACAGCGATGCCGACCTCGCCGGTTGCGACCTGGTCATCGAGGCGGTGTTCGAAGATCGCGGCCTGAAGGCCAGGGTCTCGGCCGCCGCCCAGGCAGTGGTCGGGCGCGAGGCGGTCATTGCCTCCAATACTTCGACATTGCCCATTACCGGCCTGGCAACGGCGGTGCCGGACCCGACGAAGTTCATCGGCCTGCACTTTTTCAGTCCCGTGGAAAAAATGCCTCTGGTGGAAATTATCAAGGGCACCTGCACCAGCGATGAAACCCTGGCTCGCAGTTTCGATTTCGTCCTGCAAATCAACAAGACGCCGATTGTGGTCAATGACAGTCGCGGCTTCTTCACCTCAAGGGTATTCGGCACCTTCACCCAGGAAGGTATCGCCATGCTCGGCGAGGGCGTGAGCGCGCCCATGATCGAGACCGAAGCGCGCAAGGCCGGCATGCCGGTCGGCCCCCTGGCGGTTTCTGACGAAGTTTCCCTCAGCTTGATGAGTCATATCCGCGCCCAAACCCTCCAGGACCTGCGAGCGGAAGGAAAAGCACCGCTCGACCACCCGGCATTCGCAGTGATCGATCTGCTGCTCAACGAATACAAGCGTCCTGGTAAAGCCGCTGGCGCGGGTTTCTACGACTATCCGGCCAATGGGCCGAAGCATTTGTGGCCGGGCCTCAAGACCCGTTTCGAGAACGTTGGCAGGCAAATCTCCGAGCGGGACATTCGTGACCGTCTGCTGTTTATCCAGGCCCTGGAAACCGTGCGCTGTATGGAAGAGGGTGTGCTCGCTTCGACCGCAGACGCCAACGTCGGGTCGGTTTTCGGCATCGGCTTCGCGGCCTGGACCGGCGGCGCGTTGCAGTTCATCAACCAGTACGGTCTGAAGGATTTCGTTGCCCGCGCCCAGTATCTGTCCGAGCAATATGGCGAGCGTTTCGCTCCGCCGGCCCTGCTGTTGGAAAAAGCCGCGAGGCATGAGCTGTTCTGACGGTGAGGAAGGGCTTGCCTTGGAGCAGTGTTTCGAGGCAGGCTCTGGGTGTGCAATATTCCCATCACCGTGTCAGGTATTTTTTATGTCGCTACGCATCTGCATCTTGGAGACCGATATCCTGCGTCCGGAATTGGCCGATCAATATCAGGGCTACGGGCAGATGTTCCAGCGCCTGTTCTCGCAGCAGCCCATCGAGGCGCAATTCGTCGTCTACAACGTGATGCAAGGCCATTACCCCAGCGACGACGAGCAGTTCGACGCCTATCTGGTGACCGGCAGCAAGGCGGACTCCTTTGGCACCGACCCCTGGATCCAGACGCTCAAGACCTTCCTGCTGGATCGCTACAAGCGTGGCGACAAATTGCTGGGCGTCTGTTTCGGGCATCAATTACTGGCGCTACTGCTTGGCGGCAAGGCTGAACGTGCGACCCAGGGCTGGGGCGTGGGCACCCATCGCTATAAATTGGCGGCCAAGGCGCCGTGGATGAGCCCGGTGATGGAAGAACTGACCTTGCTGATCAGCCATCAGGACCAGGTCACCCAATTGCCCGAGAACGCCACGGTCATCGCCTCCAGCGATTTCTGCCCGTACGCGGCCTATCACATCGACGATCAGGTGCTGTGCTTCCAGGGCCATCCCGAGTTTATCCACGACTATTCCCGGGCGCTGCTGGATATCCGCCAGCAACATCTGGGCGAGCAGGTCTACAGTCAAGGCGTTGCGAGCCTTGAACAGGAACACCACGGCACGACGGTGGCGGAGTGGATGATGCGTTTTGTGGCACACAAACCGCAGGCCTGACAGACCCTCCGTTTGCCAACGCTGCGTACCCTCTCCCATACGCAGCGAACCCCCTGTGGGAGCGAGCCTGCTCGCGATAGCGGCGACAAAACTCCCACAGTATGACGTTGCGTTACAACCACCCCGACCGCTTGAAGCTGGCCCACAACGCGGTGCATCCCACCGTAATCACGCCCAGCACCATGAAATACCCGTAATGCCAGCTCAACTCCGGCATATCCTCGAAATTCATGCCGTAGATCCCCGCCACCGCCGTCGGGAACGCCAGGATGGCTGCCCAGGCCGCAAACTTGCGCTGCACCACACTCTGGCGTGATGCCTCGAGTAGCACGCCGACCTCGATGGTCTGGCTGGCAATGTCCGCCAAGGTGGTCAGGTCTTCCATCTGTCGCGTGACATGGATCTGCACATCGCGGAAGTACGGGCGCATATTTTTGTCGATGAAAGGGAAGTTCAGCTTTTGCAGTTCTTCGCTGATTTCCACCATCGGTGCCGCATAGCGACGCAGGCGCAGCACGTCCCGGCGCAGGCTATGCAGTTTCTGGATATCCCGTTCGTTCAAGGCGCTGCATAGCACATACTGCTCTAGCTCATCGATCTCGGCATGAATGGCTTCGCCCACTGGCTGGTAGTTTTCGATCACGAAATCGAGGATGGCATAGAGCACGAAATCTTCCCCGTGCTCCAGCAGAAGGGGGCGTGCCTCACAGCGCTGTCGGACGTGGGCGTAGGAAGCCGAATGGCCGTTGCGGGCAGTGATGATGTAACCCTTGCCGGCGAAGATATGGGTCTCGATGAACTGCAGCTTGCCGTCCTTGCGTATCGGCGAATACGTCACGATGAACAGCGCATCGCCGAAAGTCTCCAGCTTCGGGCGGCTGTGCTTCTCCATGGCGTCTTCGATGGCGAGTTCATGCAGGTTGAATTGACGCTGCAGGTTGGTCAGCTCTTCGGCATTGGGCTCTTCAAGGCCGATCCACACGAAATGTCCGGGTTTGGCAGCCCAGGCGCTGCCCTCGTCGAGGGTGATGTTGGTGACTTTCTTTCCGGCGCTGTATACCGCAGCAGCAACGACTCTACCCATAATGGCGGTTCACTTCTTCTTCGAATTGGCAGTCAGGCAGTGTGCAGCTTAGCGTGCCCTGATGCTTGAGAGTCAGCAAAATCCATCGAGTTCGCAGGAAAAAGAAACCCGCCATACGGGCGGGTTATGCGGGTTCAAGCGTTCTGCACCTGTCGATCCATCGACTCGATGCATTCATGCATTTGCTCGCGACATTGGGCCATCAGCCGAGGCATGTCCTCCATGCTAAGCCCAACTGTGGGAATGACCGGCAGCGAGCGTATGAGAATGTCACCACTGCGCCAGCGATTGAGGCGCATGTGGTTGACGTAATTGCTGACGCACACCGGGACAATTGGCACTCCGGCGGCGATCGCCATTTGAAAGGCGCCTTTCTTGAACGCAAGCAACTCGTGACCTAGATTGCGAGTACCTTCCGGGAACACCCAGATGGACGTTTCCTCGTGCTGCAGTGTATGAGTGGTGGTCAGCATCGACCGACGTGCCTTGATCGCGTTGCCACGATCGATCAACACGTTCCCCGCCAGCCAGAACAACTGTCCGAACAGCGGCACCCATTTCAGGCTTTTCTTGCCGATACACACCGTACGATGGGGCACCACATTGCCGAACACGAACAGGTCATAGTTGGACTGATGGTTGGCGATGATCACGCAACTCGGAGGCTTATTGGCCAGCGTTCCGACCTCGGCCTTGACCCGCAGGCCCAGAATCCGCATCGCGGGCCAGGCATACAGCCTCGCGCATAAACGGCTGTTGTCCGGATTGAACGGGCGGCATAACCCCAGGACCAGACCGAGTACACCCGCCAGGATAAAGTGCAGGCCCATCAACAACATGCGCAGTACGAACAACATCTACAGGCCCCACTGGGACAAAAGGTGGCGCAGTGTACGAATGTGCACTGTTTTCGGCAATTCTCGCTACGGGCATTGGAATTGGGCGATCTTCAACGAGATGTCTGGAATTTACGCGTAAGAAGCGAGCTAGAGCGGCTAGAGATTTCTAAACGCGAGATGTAATAAAAAACCCGACGCTGGGGTCGGGCTTTCTTTCGAGCAGTCAGGGCGTTAACCCATGTGCTCCTGATCCAGCAGAATGGCACTGTCCAGCGTTTCCAGCAGCGCCTTGCGGACTTTCAACTTGGTGTTCTTGTGGGCGCTCATGTTGATCTTCTTCAACTGACGCGCCGCCTCCATGGCCGCACCCTGCAGCTCTTGCGCCGCTACCACTTTGTCGAGGAAGCCGGCATCCACGGCGCTCTGTGGATCGAACATCTCGGCATTGATGACCGAGCGATGGAAGGCCGACTTACGTAACCGATCACGGGCCAGTTCGATACCGGCGTGGTGCATGGTCATGCCGATCTGCACCTCGTTCAGGCCGATAGTGAACGGCCCCTCGACACCAATGCGGTAATCCGCCGAGAGCAACAGGAATGCACCCTTGGCCACCGCGTGCCCCGGGCAGGCGACAACGACGGGGAAGGGGTGGGACAACAGGCGACGGGCCAGGGTCGAACCGGCAGTGACCAGACTCACCGCTTCCTTGGGGCCGGCGGTCATGACTTTGAGATCGTAACCGCCGGATAGAATCCCTGGCTGCCCGGTAATGATCACCACCGCACGGTCTGCCGTAGCCTGGTCCAGCGCAGCGTTAAACGCAGTAATCACATCCGGCGAAATGGCGTTGACCTTGCCGTTGTTCAAGGTCAGGGTCGCGATACCATCCTCTAGGTGGTAGGCAATCAGATCGCTCATGGCGCTATTCCTTGTAAGAGAAGTGACGCAGACGTTACCCACCGTCGCAGGTCCGGTAAAGCGCTATGACTGACTCACCGGTCAGCCCTCCGGCACCGCAAACGCCCCGAACCGCCCGCCCGGCCGCGCCCCCCGTTAAAGAACAGTGCGCTGACGTACCCGAAGATTGTCCGGTTTGCCATGCGCCAGCCTGTTTGGAACCCCGATCCCTTTAACCGCATGAAAATTCTGAAAAAAACCTTTGCCATCGGAAAGCCTTTCGACTACATTAGCGCGCCTCGACAGACTGAACAGTTTGCCGAGACACGGTGAAGTGTCCGAGTGGCTTAAGGAGCACGCCTGGAAAGTGTGTATACAGGAAACTGTATCGAGAGTTCGAATCTCTCCTTCACCGCCAAATTCTGCAAGCACAAACCCCTGATTTTCCTGGAGAAAGTCGGGGGTTTGTGGTTTTTGGCGTCGTGAAAAACGTGGATATGGGAACAGCGTGGGATTCAAGCTGTTCAAGCGGAGCGTTCTTCGGTCCTGGTCGCCAGCTCACTCCAGCGCTGAATCCCCTCTGGCACCGCCCTCCGGATGAAACTAAGCTAGAGCCCGACTGCTTTCCCGTAATTGGATATGAAAGATGAAAAGGATTTTGTGCAGCGCAATCGCGCTGAGTACGCTCATTGCGTTCTCGAACCCCGCCTGCGCCGGGCCTTCCTCCCTGGATGACGCCCGCGCCCTCGTTGCTCAAACCGGACTGGGCAAGAAGCTCTCTTCCCTTGCGCTCCTGACCGCGAAAAGCACTACCACTTACGCAATGATCGCTCAAAAGCTGGGGAATGCGAGTGCAAACAGCGCGGTGTCCGACGAGATCAATGCGTTGCTGCCGAAATATCAACCCAAATGGGATGAAAGCCTTGCAGCAGCTTATGAGAGGTCGTTCTCCAGGGAAGAACTGTCATCGCTTGCCTCCGAAGGTCGCGCTTCAAAATATGCGCCGCAGGTCAGGGAGCGGCAGGCCGGGATCGGCCGCTATATGGAGTCGAACGCCAAGCCCATCCTGGTCGGCCTGGTTTCCGATGCGCTCAAGGCAGCCATGTCCAAGCACGTCCCCCAATAGATCGCGGAACGGACCCTTCGAATCGAAAGGGACGACTGGTCAATCGGGATGTCTATCGCCAACAGGATCCCCAATGGCCAGGACGTCCCATGCCTCATCCCCGTATCGGTTTCGCTTGCCAATACCGACATCCCGCGCAAGGCCTGTCGGCGAGCGAACTGAAGACAATCGAAAGCCCCTTCAACCCCCGCACCACCACGCTGCGTTGGATGGATGGGGTCGCGCCGCAGGTGGCCCGCGACAGGTTGGTCGACATCGTGGTCCACAACCTCGAAGCCCAGATGCGCTTGATTGCCTATGTGGCCGAGCTGCCACCCTCGTTGCGCATGCTTCGATTGAGCAGCGACCTGTTGCCTTTCTACAGCCACGAAAAGGTGCGCGGTTTTTATCAGGACCGCATGATCCAGAGCCTGCTGGAGGAACGCTTCGCCGCGATTGGTCTATCAGCACGCGCCGCGGATGTTCGCCTGTCGTTTCATCCCGGCCAGTATTGCGTGTTGGGTTCGGACAAGCCGACAGTGGTCGAGAACAGCATCGCCGAATTCGAGTACCACGCCGACATGATCAGGATGATGGGCTACGGCCGTCGCTTCCAGGATTTCAAATGCAATGTCCATATAGCCGGTCGGCTGGGTAGCGAAGGGGTCCGTTCTGTCTGGTCACGGTTATCGGAGGTGGCGCGCAATTGCATCACCTTCGAGAACGAAGAGAAGACTTACGGGGTGGATGACTGTCTGCAACTGGCGGATCTGGCGCCGGTTGTCCTGGATATTCATCACTGCTGGATCAACGAAAACGACTACATTGCCCCGGATGCGCAACGGGTCGAACGCATTATCGATAGTTGGCGCGGTGTGCGGCCCACCATGCATTACTCACAGCCGCCGGAGCGCCTCCAGGACCTGGGCTTTGACGCCGAGCACAAATTGGAAATGGAGGCGTTGCTCAAGGTGGTTTCCAAGCGTGATCTATATGGTCACAGCGCCCGGATGTGGAATCGTTGGACGAACGATTATGCCCTCAAATTTCTGGACCGCTTCGACATCATGCTGGAGGCCAAGGACAAGAACCTGGCTGCACTGGCGTTCCATGAACATTTCGTCTCGACATTGAGTGAACGTGACCGCTCAAACAGCATCGTGCAACCCCACGGCAGTATCGAGCAAAAGCATCCCGGTACATAGGGTTAAGGTTTTCCTGAAGAGAGTCTTATCAGCTTAATCGCCGGGAGAAAACATCATGTTCATTTGGATGAGTCCAGCGGTGCGCCTTAAAGCGCTTGCGGTGTGCCTGGTACTTTCAACGGGCGCGGCGTTGGCTTCGCAAACCGCCAGCCAGGAAGCCAATGCACATCGGGTGCGCCAGGCGTTCGCGGATTGGCAGCACGGCAGGGGCACCGTTTTCGATTTGCTGGCGCCTGATGCGACGTGGACTGTCGCCGGATCCAGCCCCGTTTCCGCCGTGTATGGCAGTAAGGTCGATTTGATGGAGCGCGCCGTACGTCCCATCAGCGCCCGGCTGGCGACACCCATTTACCCAACCGTCGAAAGTATCGTGGCCGATGACGATGTCGTGGTGGTGCTATGGCGTGGGGAAGCGACAGCACTGGATCGCAAGCCCTATAACAACACCTATCTTTGGCATATGACGTTCAAGGATGGGCAGGTTATCGACGTGAAGGCGTTTCTGGATACTTTTGTGCTGAACGATCTCATGGTTCGCGTGAAGCCAACCCGATAGCGGCCTTTCTCTGCGAGGAGGCTGGCATGGGCTCATATCATGTCCTAGCCTTGCCTTGACCAGCAAAATCCCACCGGTCGCACCGAAAAGTAAGCCGGGGAGTCATGGAATGACCAAAAGAAAAGGAACTCATTTAGTGGCCAGTCTGGAAAAGATCAGCGGCGCGGCGGGCATTTTCGGCATTTGTTATTCAATACTTACATGGAGCGGTGTAGGGAAAGGATTCAGCCCCTTCAGCCTGGGCGCCTGGAAGAAGACCCTTGGAAAGCTTGTCGAGGATGGGCATGCCACGACTTTCCTGATCGTAGGCGAGAACATCACGCTGACAGGTATCAGTGAGGACGGCTGGGAGTTCAATACAGGGAGTCTTGGGGAAATGGACTGGGCCCGTACCACGGGGAGCTCTACGACTTACGTTTACTATATCGGTGTCAACAAGCAGTTCGTGAAGAAGTACAGGGCCCTTGCAGCCAAGCTGAAAAAGACCAAGACCACTTACGACGCTTTCTGGCCAAACCTTCCTTTGGCGAACACTCAGTATCAGAACTGTGTCAGCCATAGTCATTACCTGATTTCCGAGCTCGGCCTTGCGCACTGGGGAAATACCGTCAAGGGCTGGTGGATGCCATCCGCCAGTAACTGGGTGGATTGGTTCAAGAGTTTCGCACCCGTGCAACGAGACGGGTTCAGTTGGAAATACAAGAAGTTCGACAGTATCAATACCCATATCCCCGTTGTCTGACAGGCGACCCAGGCGTTTCGTGTTCAATGCGTTGGCGATTCAGAACGAAAGCTGTCAGGCATGGTCTTTCGAAGGCCAGAAATTCAACTCCTCAGAGGACGCACAATGAGTCTGATCGATTGCCCTGAATGCGCTTCCCGGATCTCTGACAAGGCCTACGCCTGCCCACATTGTGGCAACCCTTTCCGGGAACCAAGTTTCCGGCTGACGGAGAAAAACGTCGGTCAGATTGCCGGGGTTACCGGAGTCTGGCTCACGGCACCCTGGATCGCACGCATGGTGTTTGGCGTTGTAGTTGTGATCGCTGTAGCGGCGGTGTTGATCCTGCGTTGATTTGCAGGGAAGTACATGAAACGGCTCGTTGGATAACGAGCCGTTTTTTTTTACCTTCGAGGGGCAATCGACGTGTGAAACGTCGTAGGTGCGGCGCCGCTCAGGTATTCAACGCCGACTGCGGTGTGTCCGGGTTGAGCTGCTGGCGCCTGAACTGCCCTGGCGGCAGGCCATGTATCTGGCGAAAGCGCCTGGAAAAATAAGCTTCGTCGGCGAACCCGCACAACCTCGCCACTTCGCCCACCGGGCGGGTGCCGTTGAGCAAGTAATTTCGCGCCGCATGCATCCTGCGCTCAAGCACCAGTTCGGTGAAGGTCTTGCCGATTTCCTTGCGCAACCAATGGGTCAGGTAAGTGGGCGACAGGTAAGTCGCGGCGGCGACCTTTATCAGGTTGAGATCGGGGTCGGCGATGTTCTTGCGCAGGTATTCGGACATCCTGCCCAACGCATCGCGCCGGCTGATTTCGGCGGCGTTTTCTTCGGCCAATCGCTTGAGCGGCTCGGCATACAAGGCACAGACGCTGCCGATCAGTTGCAGCAGCAAACCCTTGAGCATTTCCCGGGTGCCGAATTGACGGTTTTCATCCAGCACGCGCATTTGCTCGATCAACCCGCAGACCTTACTGAAATCCTCCTGGTCCAGAATGAAATCCAGGTGCTCCTGGAAACGGAACGGCGATAACTCGGGGGCCAGGAGAATCGAGACTTCCTCCAGGTCCATCGGGTCGCATTGCAGATGCGGCAACAGGAAGGTCTGGGAAAAGTTGATCACGATGAAGCTGCTGTCCGCCGGATGCGGAATCACATGCACGCGATGGGGCAGGATGAAAGCCAGTGTGTTACGGGGAAATGGGCGCTGGACGTTGCCGATATGTTGCACGGTGTCGCCGCCGAGGTTGATCTGGATCTGGAAATATTCGTGACGATGGGGACTGGTTTCGGCTCGCCGGCCCTTTTTGTCGCGGATGTAGAAGTCCGTCAGTTCGCTGCGTTGTTGCATGAAATAGGTGGGGACCTGGCTCGGTGATGACATCTCCTGGGGAACCTCGACTGGTACGGAGGGAGGCGTTGATTGTGACGGGGCTGTCATGTGATTTTCAAGGAGTCGTACGATGACGTGGCTAAGGGAGAAATTTATTTTCAAACAAGGGAAAGAGGCGCTGTCCAAAATTCAAAAAATACTCTCAAATAATTTTTGTTTTAAAAACAATCGGTTAGTAGGTTTTCGGCGCCTCCCTGAAAGTTTTCACTGGCTTTTGCTTTTTGGACAGGTTTTTCACTCGCGGTGGCAAAGGTAAAAAATGATCTAACACCTTCGTTGATTTTGTTTGGTTGTACGACCACTGTCGGGCTCTCGATTTTTCTAACAATAACGAGGGCTTATCCATGTCGAGTTCACAAACTTCCCGCGCTGGCGCATCGCCAGCGCTGGCCCGCGCCCGAGATACCGCGGCGTCGATCAGGCTACCGTCCCGTCGGCGCTGGTTCATGCTGTCGCTGCTGCTGATCGCGACGATCATCAACTACATCGATCGGGTGAACATCTCGATTGCGGCGCCATTCCTGGCCAAGGACCTGGGCCTGGACAAGATTGAAATGGGCCTGATCTTTTCTGCTTTTGCCTGGACCTACGCCATTGCATTGGTGCCCGCCGGATTCATCGCCGACCGCTTCGGGTCTCGGGTTACCTATGGGGTGTCGCTGATCAGTTGGTCGACAGTCACCGTGTGCCAGGGCTTCGCCACGGGATTCGCTTCACTGTTCGGCCTGCGTCTGGCCGTGGGCGCCATGGAGGCACCGGCGTTTCCGGCCAACAGTCGGGCGGTCACAGTGTGGTTCCCGGCGCGGGAGCGGGGCATGGCCAGTAGCATCTACGTCTGCGGCCAGTACTTGGGCACCGCACTGTTTACCGGTGCGTTGCTCTGGCTGGCGACTACTTTCGACTGGCGTCATGTGTTCTACAGCACGGGCGCCCTCGGTATCGTTTTTGGCGTGGCCTGGCTGTTCCTGTATCGCGACCCGATGAACTGCAAGAAAGTCAGCAAGGAAGAGCTGAAGTACATCGAGGCCGGGGGCGGACTGGTCAAGAGCAGTCAGGAACGCACCCGCTTCAACTGGCGACAGATTGCCGAACTGTTCAGCTATCGGCAGGTCTGGGCGATCTGCATCGGCAAATTCGCCAGCACCTCGGCGCTGTATTTCTTTCTCACCTGGTTCCCGACGTACCTCATCGAAGAGCGTCAACTGACGACGATCAAGGCCGGAATCTTTGCGGTGATGCCATTCGTGGGCGCGACGGTGGGCATTCTGCTGGCGGGGATCGTTTCCGATTTGCTGATCCGTCGAGGCTACTCGCTGTCTTTCGCCCGCAAGCTGCCGCTGGTGGTGGGCTCTATGCTGGGCATGTCCATCGTCTTGGTGAACTTCACCGATTCGAACGCGATCTGCATCGCCGTGCTGACGATTGCCTTCTTCGCCCAGGGTATTGCGTCGTCTTCCTGGGCGGCGGTGTCGGAAGTGGCGCCCAAGGAACTGATCGGGTTGACCGGCGGGATCACCAGCCTGGCCGCCAATATCGGCGGCATTGTCACCCCCATCGTGATCGGCGCGATCGTCCACAAGACCGGCTCGTTTGCCTTGGCCTTCTGGTTCATCGGCGGTGTCGCGCTGATCGGCACCTTGTCTTACTCATTGCTGCTCGGTCGCCTCTATCGCATCGAACTCAAGGTTCGCTGAGTCAAGACAACCGATTTCTCCAATACGAGGCGGCTTTCGTCCAACTTCGCAACAGACAGCCGCCGTACGCTGATCCTTCCATCAGGACTTTAATCAGAATGAACATGCCCGAGTACGTCTTTACGCCCGACCTGCCCGTGACCTTGCCGGTAGCCGGCAGCCCCCAGCGGTTTCCCGTGGGCCGGGTATTTTGCGTCGGCCGCAATTACCCTTGGCCAGACACTCAAGGCCAGTCCCGACAACCGCCAGTGTTCTTCATGAAGCCGGCGAGCAGCGTGATAGAGGCGGTGGGTGAGATGGCTTATCCGTCCGTGACGGAGGAATTCGTTCACGAAATCGAGCTGGTCGTCGCCATCGGCGAGGGCGGTGCTCACATTCCTGAAAGCCAGGCCCTGGCCTATGTGTGGGGCTACGCGGTGGGCCTTGATCTGACGCGACGTGATGTCCAGCGCATGGCCAAGCGCAACGGCCTGGCATGGGAGGGCGCCAAAGTGTTCGATGGCGCCGCGCCAATGACCGCCATTGTGCCGGTGGCGCAAGCCGGGCATCCGCAAGGCGAATTGTGGTTGAGCGTGAACGGCGAGGAACGCCAGCGCGACAGTCTCGACAGCCAGATCTGGTCGGTCAGCGAAGTCATCAGCCGCATTTCCCAATCGGTGCCCCTCAGGGCCGGTGACCTGATCATGACCGGCAGCCCGGCGGGCGTCGATCTGTTGCTGCCGGGAGATGTCGTCACCGCTGGCATCGATGGCATCGGTCAACTGGAAATGCGCGTCGGCCCGCGCCCGTGAACCTGGCAATCGTCCTACTGATTTGAGAAAGGAAGCACCACATGTCCAACACCTTGAAAGTAGCGCTGGTGACTGGTGCCGGCAGCGGCATCGGTCGCGCCGTAGCCTTGGGGCTGATGCAGGACGGATTCACCCTGGTGTTGGCGGGACGCCGCCCGGAACCCTTGCAAGCGTTGGTCGAACTGGCCGCCGCCGAGGGTCGTGAAGCGTTGGCGGTACCCACCGATGTGCGTGATCCGGTCAGTGTCGATGCGCTGTTTGCAACCATCGCTGAGGTCTACGGACGTCTGGACGTTGTGTTCAATAACGCCGGGATCAACGCCCCGGCTGTGCCTCTGGATGAGTTGACTTTCGAACAATGGCGCAACGTGATCGACACCAACCTCAACGGGGTTTTCCTCTGCGCCCGTGGCGCGTTCGGGCTGATGCGCCGGCAACAACCCCAAGGCGGACGCATCATCAACAACGGTTCGATTTCCGCTCATACGCCACGACCCTTCAGCAGTGCCTATACCGCCAGCAAACACGCGGTACTGGGGCTGACCAAATCACTGGCCCTGGATGGCCGCGAATTCAACATCGCCTGCAGCCAGATCGACATCGGCAACGCCCTGACGGAGATGTCGGTGCGCATGACCAAAGGCGTGCGCCAGGCCAACGGCACCGTCGCGGTGGAACCGATGTTCGACGTCAGTCATGTGGCTGACGCGGTGCGCTACATCGCCAGCCTGCCGCTGTCGGCCAACGTTCTGAACATGACCGTCATGGCCACCGCCATGCCCTTTGCCGGCCGCGGTTGAGCCGGCGTTTTTATTCGCTACGCGAGGTCCCCATGAAGCCAGAAGTCTTGCAGCTCAGCCCGATCCTGATCCCTGAAATCAATACCCGGCTCAACGAGCTGTTTACCATTCGGCGTTATTTCGAACAGGCTGACAAAACCGCCTATGTGCAGGAACATGGCGCCAACATTCGCGGTGTGATCACCGGCGGGCACACCGGTATCAGCCAGGCGCTCATGGCACAACTGCCCGGACTGGAGGTGGTCGCGGTCAACGGCGTAGGCACCGACGCAGTGGACCTGGCCTACGCCAGGGATCGTGGCATTCGTGTCACTGCCACCATTGGTGCATTGACCGAGGACGTCGCCGACCTGGCCATCGGATTATTGATCGCTGTGTGCCGTGGCTTGTGCACCGGTGATCGCTACGTACGCTCCGGCCAATGGCCTCAAAGCCCGACACCGTTGGCGCCGCTGCCATTGGCCCGTCAGGTGTCGGGCATGCGCATCGGCATCGTCGGCATGGGCCGCGTCGGTCGCGCAGTGGCGATCCGCGCCGCCGCGTTCGGATGCGCCATCAGCTATACCGACCTGCAACCCATGAATGACGTGAGCCACCGGTTCGTTGCCGATCTCAAGCAACTGGCGAGCGAGAGTGATGCACTGATTCTCGCCGCTGCCGCCGACAAGGCCGAAGCGATCATCGACGCCCAAGTGCTGCAAGCCCTGGGGAAGGGCGGCTATCTGATCAACGTGGCCCGGGGCAAGCTGGTCAACGAGACCGATCTGGTCGCAGCACTGAACGCCGGAGACATCGCCGGCGCGGCGCTGGATGTGTTCGTCGACGAACCGAACGTTCCCGAAGCGTTGTTTGGCAATGAACATGTCGTCCTGCAACCCCATCGCGCCAGCGCAACGTTGCAGACCCGCACGCGCATGGGAGAAATGGTGGTGGCCAGTCTGGTGGACAGCTTTGCCGGGAAGGTGCCCCAGGGGTGTGTGACGGGTTGAGGGCTTAGGTTTCGTATACCTAGCGTCCGAACGGGTAGTGCTCGATACGACAGGCATGACTGTTGCCATCGCCTTTGCAGATACCGTCCAGGTAGCGGTAGTCGACCCGCACCGACTGCCCCTTCCTGGGCCATTGCCGACGGGGAAGCGTGGCCTGGTAGTCGGCCGTTTCCGGCGTGAACGTGAGTGTCGTCCCTTCCTTTGGGCACTCCACCGTGGTCGACTTCGGACTTGCCGTCAGGACCTTGGCTTGTAGTTGTGGGAAAGGCCGTTTAAGTACGTCGGTAATGTGCAGTTCCAGACGGCAGATTTGCCAGGTGGCTGCTTGTAGGGGATCGCACAGGACCAAGAGTGCCAAAGCGAACGGCACAAGACAGGCGGCTTGTTTTTTCATATCGTTTCCCTGAGAGCCCCGATTCCATTGAGCGCCACTAGGCTGCTTCAGGATCATGACAGCAAACGCACAGTTTGTTGCCGTCAAGGTCTCGAAAGTAGGCACCGTAATAATCGGGGTGATAGTGGGGTCTTAACCCTGGAGGGCCTTCACAGGTGGCCCCGGAAGCCAACGCTGTAGCGTGGGTTTTCCTGACAGCCTCTCGGTTGGGCGCGAGTAGAGCTACCATCTGTCCGTTGCCCGGCTCACTGGCGTTGCCGTCAAACGGCGTGCCTATGACGAAGATCGGGCGGGGAGAGGCTGGCGCGACCCAACCGGCCCAAGCCTTGCTCGCCTCGCAGAATTTCAACGTGAGGCCCAAGTCAGCCATTATCTTTGAATAAAAGGCGAAGGCACGATCGAAGTCGCGTATACCTAAATAAACGTGGGATATCATGCCAGTCACCACTGAAGCGATGGATGAACGGGTTTACCAAGCCTGAGAAGTAAAAAGGAACTTTATCGTGGACACCATCCCCGTGCTCCAGACTCGGCGCCTCATCCTCACGCCCCTGCAGCTGAACGACGCACCGGCTATCCAGCAGTTATTTCCTCACTGGGACGTGGTGCGCTATCTCGACAGCCGCGTGCCTTGGCCCTATCCGGACGACGGCGCGCTGACCTACATCCGCGACCACGCGCTCCCCGCCATAGAAGCGGGCCGTGAATGGCATTGGATGATTCGCAGGTGCGAAGAACCGGCGCACAGCGTGGGAAGTATCAGCCTGTACGACCAGCCCGGCAACAACCGAGGCTTCTGGCTCGCCCCTCAATGGCAGGGAAACGGCTACATGCGCGAAGCCTGCGAGGCCATCAACGCCTATTGGTTCGAAACCCTGGGACGCCCCGTCATGCAGGTACCCAAGGCCGTGGGCAACCAGGCATCGCGCAGGGTGTCGGAGCGCGAAGGCATGCGCCTGATTGCGACGGGGCAGGGGGATTTCGTTTGTGGGCCGATGCTCAAGGAAATCTGGGAAATGAAGCGGGAGGATTGGCTCGAGCGCAAGGCCGCGTCAGGAATGTATCAAGTCAGCCACGGCAAGACGGATCATTGAGCGTAGGCACGAAAAAAACGCCCCATGATCATGGCAACTGCTTCCGTTGAAGATACCAGGGCTGTGTCTATGCTGAACGGCGCGTGATCCCAAGCTTCATATTCATGATTCTGGACTGACTGCCAGCTTGGCGGAGTCAGCCCGGGAATATCGATCTGCCTGGTTTCTACCCGCCGTTGGTGTTCCTGCTTATCCGAACAGATCACTTGGATATCCACTAGCTCAACACCTGACTGTCTGGCGATTGTGCTCCACGCCTCGCGGCTTTCGGCTACAGGATTTACGCAATCGACGATGACCGTGCTGCCGATGCGCAGATTACCCCGAGCCAGCTCGTTGGCGACCCGATAACCGCTGCGTCCCACTCCATGAGCCAGTACCCCCTCGTTCCGGATGGCCTGCTCGATCGTATCGATTCGCAGATACACAGCGCCAACTGTGGCGGCAAGGTCACTTGCGATAGTCGTTTTTCCAGTACCCGGAAGACCGCTGAAGATAATGAGCATCTTATGTTCCTTGATGATCTGAAACCGCTATCGACGGCTGTTTTGCGCGGTCTAGGTTTTTCACGTTGTCCTCCGGAGCAGATCCATCGATCGTTCGGGACAGGATAGCAATTCGTTCAGGTCACTGTCCGAAGCCACATCCGCTTGCGTAATTGGGGAAGTGGTGGGCTGTTCGTTCTGGAAATTTCTCGGTGGTAATCAGGTTCATTGGCATCGTTCGGCGTTGCTGGATTCCCGCTATTACTTCGTGCGGGCGATTCTCAAGGTCGCGCTCCCGTGCTGGTGCCGGCCACCGCGAGTCGCGTGCACTTTTTGGAAAAAGTCGTCGAGAAAATCGGCATCACCACTGGCCTTGGCCTGTATGTCGGTGCCTTCTGGTATGCCTGCGGTGGCGAGGTCAGCCGCTACTTTGGGTTGGCCGGGATGAAGGCGAACGGTTTTGGCTGGCTGTGAATCAAAGGCCCTGACTCAGTCAGGGCTTCGTGATTCCAGGGATAGACCGGAAAGGCGATTCCCAAAGATTTGTAGGAAATGACCGTAGCCTCATCGCCCGGTCCCAGGCTTATGCCCCCATTTGCATCCTCACGAATTCCACAATCCAATCGCACATTCCTTCGCGGCGCGGGATAATAAGCCCCGGCTTAAGGACACAAGCACTTCGCTTCGATGATGTTGGGCGGCTGAGAGGGATCGAACGCAATGACAGACTGGCTGCAAAGCTATGGAGAAATGGCCGCACAGGTACGTCGCTATGATTGGGCCAGCACTTCCATCGGGCCGTTGGAGCAATGGCCGGATGTGCTGAAGACCACCGTGGCGCTGAGCCTTGCCTCCCATTTTCCCAAGGCCATCGTATGGGGGCCGGATCTGATTACCCTGTACAACGATGCCTTCATGGCGATCCTCGGCAACAAACCCGATGCGCTGGGCCGTCGGTTCGACGAGATCTGGCAGGAAGCATGGAGCGAGATCGGTCCGATCGTGCAGGGTGCATTCGATGGGCAAGCGACCTATATCGAGAATTTCCCCTTGGTCGTCGAGCGGGGCGGCGGCCCTGAGCAGGCCTATTTCACTTTCTGCTACAGCCCCATCCGTGATCAGTACGGCAATGTCGTGGGCATGCTTGACACCGTCACCGAGACCACGTCGACCGTATTCATGACCCAACGCCTGGCCGTTCTCGATGCCATTGGCAGTGCGGTGGCCAACGCCACCGATCCGCAGGCCATCATGGCAACGACCACGCGCATCCTGGCGGCGCACTTGAATCTGTCCAATTGCGCGTATGCGGACATGGAGGAAGACGAGGATGCCTTCACGATTCGTGGCGACTGGGCCCGGGCGGGCTCGCCCAGCATCGTCGGGCATTACCGACTGGCCGATTTCGGTCGGCTGGCGGTCGCCAACCTGCGGGCCGGCAAACCGCTGGTGATCAACGACAATCTGGCGGAACTGGCGCCGAACGAAGCGGCGGCGTTCCAATCGATCGGTATCGCCGCCACCATTTGCGTCCCGCTGATCAAGAACGGGCGATTGACCGCTTTAATGGCGATCCATGATAGAACGCCCCGGGTCTGGTCTTCGAACGATCTGGCGCTGCTGATGGAAGTCACCGAGCGATCCTGGGCCCACATTGAGCGAGCCCGTGCCGACGCGGCCGTGCGCAAGGGGCTGGCGGCCCTGGCCGAACTGAACGCGACGCTGGAGGAACGGGTCGAGGAGCGTACCACGCGGCTGAAGCAGACCGAAGCCGCGCTTCGCCAGTCGCAGAAGCTCGAAGCTATTGGCCAGCTCACGGGCGGTGTGGCCCATGACTTCAATAACCTGCTGACCATCATTCGTTCTTCTGTCGATTTCCTGCGCATGCCCAATCTGTCCGATGAACGTCGCCAGCGCTACATGAGCGCGGTTTCCGATACGGTGGAGCGCGCTGCCAAATTGACCAGCCAACTGCTGGCGTTCGCCCGGCGTCAGCCCTTGAAACCGCAAGTGATCGATGTGGGCAAGCAAGTGCAGAGCCTGGGAGACATGCTGGAAACCATCACGGGGGCACGGATGCAGGTCAAGGTCGAGCTGTGCGACCGGCCCTGTTACATCCGGGCGGACCTGAGCCAGTTCGAAACGGCCCTGATCAACATGGCGTTGAACGCACGCGATGCCATGAGTGGTCAGGGCACGCTGTGGCTTCGGCTCAAATGCGGTGCAGGCATGCCGCCGATCCGTGGTCATGCAGGATCCGGGCAGGCTTTTGTCGCCGTGGCCCTGGCAGACACCGGTACGGGTATTGCGTCTGAATTCCTTGAGCACATCTTCGAGCCCTTCTTCACCACCAAGGAAGTGGGTAAGGGCACGGGGTTGGGCCTGTCCCAAGTGTTCGGCTTTGCCAAGCAATCCGGCGGCAACGTCGATGTTTCGACCGTTGTCGGCCAAGGCACGGTATTCACCTTGTACCTTCCGGAAGTCGAGGCCGAAAGGGTGCAGCGACCGGTGGAGGAAGAAACCACCCGCCTGATTCTGGACAAGGGCAGGCGGCGCGTATTGATCGTGGAAGACAATGTGGAAGTGGGGCGGTTTGCCAACCAGATCCTGCAGGACCTGGGTTACGAAACCGCCTGGGCTACCAACGCCGAGGAGGCACTGGATCTGGTCGGCCCGGATGCCATGGCCTTCGATGCGGTATTTTCCGATGTCGTCATGCCGGGTATCAGCGGTATCGCGCTGGCCAAGGAGCTGCGTCGACGTCGCGAGGACCTGCCAGTGGTGTTGACGTCCGGCTACAGCGAGGAACTGGCACACAGTGGCCATGAAGGTTTCGAGTTCTTGTCCAAGCCCTACTCGGCCGATCAGGTTTCCCGGGTGCTGAGCCGGACGATAATGCGCACAGATTGAGTGTTTCCCTTTTGAAACAGTGGCTTCCATTCGTCGGTCAAGCGCGGATAGGACAGGCGGTCTGTTGATGACCGGCTAGTCTCAAAGCCTGAGGATCGATATTTTCAGGCAATCGGTTGTTGCCGGTCTCGGTCTCGACGTAAAGGGGAAGGCAATGGGAACACCGTACAGCGAGGATATTGGAGCTGTTTATCCGATCAATGAAGGGTTGCAGTGTGGTCAGTCGGCCTATCGGGCCGACTTTGGCGACGAGCCGATCAAATCCATCAGGACCAAGGTGCCGAAAGTGCAACGAGGGGAAAGAGCCAAATTCCTGCCCAGGGTGCCGGCCAGGAAATAGGATCAGTCGCAGCCCCGTCAGCGGACGGGGCTTTTTGCAAGTGCTTTCCAAGGGTTAGGGCGCTGGCAGCATCGACCATCGGGTAACTATTCTTCATCTTTTTTTATCGACGTTTCTTTCACGTTTCTTTCACACGCGCACACGTAGCCTGAGCTCATCCGTTAGAAAGCAGTACCTGCCCGTTTCCCCAGCGGGCTTTTTTTTGTCTGTCATAAAACTACCCTCGCGTTCGTTGTCCAACCGGCATGGCTGAGCCGTTTGGCGTAAACTCGCGCCCGCGCGCATCGGCCATCTCTCCCGATGCGGCATTCTTGAGGTTTTTATCATGCGTTTGACTTTGTCCACCCTGGTGCTTGGGCTTCTGGTTGCTCAAGGCGCGATGGCGGCTGGCGATGGTACCGCCGCGATCGGCGGTGGCCTTGGCGGGGTATTGGGTAATGTGGTCGGCCAGCAGATGGGCGGCAGTACGGGCGCCGCGATCGGCGCCGGTGTCGGCGGTGCCGCCGGCAGTGCGGTAGGGGCTCGCAAGGGCAGCCGTACGGAAGCTGCCATCGGCGGCGGCCTGGGGTCGGCCGGTGGTTCGATTATCGGCAACCGCCTGGGCGGCTCCACCGGTTCTACCATTGGCGCAGGCCTCGGCGGCGCGGCCGGTGGTGCATTGGGCAGCAACCTGTCCAACGACAACGACGGTCATTCCGGCAAGAAGCACAAGCACAAAAGAAAGCATCGCTGAGGTGATGTCTGGATGAGAGGACCCGGCCACGTGCCGGGTTTTCTTTTCCCGGGATTTGTCCGGAACGTTTATCTCGCTCCCGCCTCGAATCCATACATCCATTTGCAATCACGAGGTGTGCCATGACGCCGGAAACCGAAGGCCAGGAAGAAAAAGGCCCGTCGGGTGTCCCTTTCGTCAATGATCCGGGCAATGAAGACCCTGGTTCCTTGATGGATGACGCCCAGGTGCCTCTGATCGACGACGAAGACGCCGAGCTTGAAGAAGAATCCTACGATTGAGGCCGGGTAGTGCGCCTCAGGAGATTTGTCATGACCGCCGCCCCACCTATTCCCGACGACGATGAAACCCCGGAATACCCGCTGCCATCGCCCACCGACTCCCTGGGGCGCGACCAGCGACCGCCTGATGACGACGCCGGCGTAGAGCAGGTACCGAACGAAGATGAGGACATTGAGGCGAGTCCGGACGATCCGGATATCGCCGGTGACGACGCTTCCGGCCAACCCAGCTGAAGACCAGGCCGCCTGTCGCTTGCGGGGCACCATTGACCCGTTATGAGGGCCACACATCAGGTAGGTAACTTGAAAAGGAGACTCACCATGATGAAGTCACACATGACCGCGCTGACACTTGCCGGGATTCTTTCAGCCAGTTCACTGGCGGTTTTCGCACAGTCCTCCGATGACAACGCGCCCGTGGACAAAGGCGGGATGCCGCCCTCTACGCAGATGGATGCCGGCTCGACGTCCGGCGCCAACGGTAACGCCTTGCCTCCGGGATCTGTCAGCGGGGGGAACGGCGGCGATGCCAGCGGCAGCAGTACCAGCCCCGGCACGGGAAGCGGGTCCACGAGCGGCGGTAGCTCCGTGGGTGGCGGCGCAAGCAGTGGAGGTGGCACGGGCACCAGCGACAGTGGTGGCAGCTCGGGTGGCTCCAGCGGTTCGAGCCAATAAATCAATCACAACGACTAATCCTGTAGGAGCAGGATGAAGACAATTCAGCTCCTACAGGCTCCTTTCTCGGGCTTGTAAGATTTTTCGTTGCCTGTTCCACGCCCCCCTCGTTATTCTGCTGAATCCTTTAAGGCAGACACCCCACCTGGCCGCACCTGAGCCATCCCCTGGAATGTTGTGTTGATAACGGATCAGATGCGATGAATGCACCGCACAAAGAGTTTGGCCCGATCAAGGCTGTGATTTTCGACATGGATGGGCTGCTGCTCGACACCGAGGGCATCTACACCGAGGTCACGTCCATTATTGCCGAGCGCTACGGACGCACCTTCGACTGGAGCGTGAAGCAGAACATCATTGGGCGTGGCGCCGGGGATCTGGCCCGTTATGTGGTCCAGGCCCTGGATCTGCCGATCACTGCCGAGGAGTTCCTGGTGATCCGGGAACCCCTGATGCGCGAGCGTTTTCCTCATGCCCTGGGGATGCCCGGCGCCGAGGAACTGGTACGGCATCTCAAGGCCCATGACATTCCCATTGCGGTGGGTACCAGTTCGTCGAGTCACACGTTCAAGCTGAAAACCACTTTGCACCGGGACTGGTTCGCGTTGTTCGATTTCATCGTCACTGCGGATGATCCGGAAGTGGGCGCGGCGAAACCGGCGCCGGATATTTTTCTCACCGCGGCCCGTCGCCTGGGGGTCGCTCCCCGTGATTGCCTGGTGTTCGAGGATTCGCCATTTGGCGTCACGGCCGCGAAAGCGGCGGGCATGACCGCCATCGCTGTCCCGGACTCGGCCATGGCCGACGAAAAATACGCCCATGCCGACGGGATCATTCGTTCGCTGAAGCTGTTCCAACCGGCCTTGTGCGGTTTGCCGGAACTGGAGTGGGCTTGAGGGCATGAGGCAAAAAACGCCGGCCACGGTTGAAACCCTGGCCGGCGTTTTTCATGGGGAGCGATCAGGCGCCGAAACCGCCGTCGATAGTCAAGCTCGCACCGGTAATATAGGCCGCTTCCGGGCCTGCCAGGTAGGCGACGAAACTAGCGATTTCATCAACTTTGCCATAGCGTCCGATGGCCATCAGCGACATCAGGCTTTCGGCGAAATCGCTGTCCGCCGGGTTCATGTCGGTGTCCACCGGGCCTGGCTGAACGTTGTTGACGGTAATGCCACGCGGGCCCAGGTCGCGGGCCAGGCCTTTGGTCAGGCCCACCAGGGCAGATTTGCTCATGGCGTAGGTGGCGCCGCCGGCGAAGGGCATGCGGTCGGCGTTGGTGCTGCCGATGTTGATTACCCGACCGCCTTCGGTCATGTGGCGTGCAGCCTCTTGGGTGGCGATGAACACGCTGCGCACGTTGACGGCCAGGGTCTGGTCGAAATCTTCCAGTTTGAACTCATCCAGTGGGGCCATGGCCAGGATACCGGCGTTGTTGACCAGGATGTCCAGACCGCCGAAGGCTTCGACGGTGGCCCTGACGGCGTTGCGAATGGCCTCGGCGTCGGCGCTGTCGGCCTTGATTGCCAGGGCCTTGCCACCGGCTGCGGTGATGCTGTTCTGCAATTCTTCGGACTTGGCGGCGGAGCTGACATAAGTGAAAGCCACCGCGGCGCCTTCCGCGGCCAGGCGTTTGACGATGGCGGCGCCGATGCCGCGGGAGCCGCCCTGGATCAAGGCGACTTTTCCATTCAGTGTTTGCGTGCTCATAGTGTTCTCCAAAGGATGCCGGGGCGAGATGCCACGGTGATGGGGGGAGTATCCGGATCGGCCCGCACCTTGTGTAGACCGTCACTGATATAGTCTGTGTAAACCAAAAGTTTAGAATGGCGGCTATGGAGACTTTCAGCAGTATCGAATGCTTTGTGCGCAGCGCCGAAGTCGGTAGCTTTGCCGAAGCGGCACGCCGCCTGAGCATCACCCCGGCAGCCGTGGGCAAAAGTGTAGCCAAGCTGGAAGCGCGGCTGGGTGTACGCCTGTTCCAGCGTAGCACTCGCCGCCTGACACTGACCGAGGCCGGTCAGTTGTTTCTGGAGGAGGTGAGCGGCAGTCTCAATACCATCCAGAACGCCGTTGCCAACCTGGCCAGCGCCGGCGGTCAGCCGGCGGGTACATTGAAGGTGAGCATGGGCACGGCATTTGGCCGGCTGTACATCGTGCCGTTGCTGGGCGCGTTTTTGCAGCGTTACCCGGCGATCAATCCGGACTGGCATTTCGACAATCGTCAGGTAGACCTGATCGGCCAAGGTTTCGATGCGGCCATCGGCGGCGGCTTTGAACTGCCCCAGGGAGTGGTGGCGCGCAAGCTGTCCGTGGCTCACCGGGTCCTGGTCGCCTCCCGGGACTATTTGCACAATCATGCCGCGCTGCGCGAGCCGGACGACCTGGCGCATCACCAGGGCATTCTGATTCGTTCGCCTCAAACCGGGCGGATCCGTTCGTGGCAACTGACCAGCCGGACAGGACAACACAGCCCGCTGATGCTCAAGGCACGCATGACCATGAGTGACTCGGAAGCCGACTGTGCAGCCGCCGCCCAAGGGCTGGGCATAGGGCTGGTGAGCATGCCGGTGGCCGTTCCTTACCTGGAATCAGGGGCGTTGCAGCGGGTGTTGCCGGATTGGTACGTCGACGATGGCAACATCTCCATCTATTACGCCGAGCACAAATTGCTGCCGGGCAAGACCCGGGCGTTTGTGGACTTCATCATTGAACAGTTTGCCGAGCAGGGGTGGGGAGAGCGGTTCAGGGCGGTGTGAGGTAGGCTGGCTCAGGACCGAGGTGGGCCCATCGCGAGCGGGCTCGCTCCCACAGGGACTGTAGTGACTGACATTGCAGTCACCACAAAACAGGGTGGGAGCGAGCCTGCTCGCGATAAGGGCAATGCGGTCTTACCGCCCGAACCGCCCCGGCCAACCAATGATGGTCTTGGGGCGCGGTGTCGCATACGTGCGCACCTTGGAAGTCGACAACCCCAGCCGCACCAGAGACTCGGCAATGGTCACCGCTGCGGTCACCCCATCCACCACCGGCACTCCGGTGCGCTGGCGGATCCGTTCGTCGAGCCCGGCCATGCCGCCGCAACCCAGGCAGATGACTTCGGCCTTGTCCTGGCTCACCGCCAGTTCCGCCTGCTGCACGATCGCTTCGACTGCCCGCGGTGGGTCTTGCTCCAGCTCCAGCACCGCCAGGCCACTGGCCCGTACCGAGGCGCAGCGGTCGAACAGGCCGGACAGCTTGAGACGGTCTTCGATCAGCGGCACGGTGCGGTCCAGGGTGGTGACCACCGAATATGCATGGCCAAGGAACATCGCGGTGCTGGCGCCGGCATCGGTGATATCCACCACCGGCACGTTCAGCAACTCCTGCAAACCTTCACGGCCATGCTCGCCGTAGCCGGCCTGGATCACCGCGTCGAATGGCTGGTCGTAGGACATGACCCGGTCCATCACCGCGATGGCGGCCAGGTAACTTTCGAAATTGCCTTCGATGGAATCTGCACCGAAATGCGGGGTGAGTCCGACAATCTCTGTTCCCGGTGCAGCCACGGCCTGGGCCTGGCGGGCAATGGCCTGGGTGATGGAGTCGGTGGTGTTGACGTTGACCACGAGAATTCGCATGAGCTTTTCCTTTCGAATCAATGACTGACGCTGTCCACAGCGATGGACTCACCGCTGACGTCTTCGTAGTACGGCTGGCGTTTGGCGATGATCAGGTAAAGCAGTCCAGCAATCCCGGCGCCAATCAACCAAGAGAACGGTGAAATGCTGTCGAAGCCGGGTACCAGCGCCAGGACAATGGCAATCAGCGCCGCCGGGATGAACGCCGCCACTGCACGCAGATTGACGCCATTGCTGTAGTAGTACGCGCCGTTGGGGTCTTCGCTGTACAACTGTGGCACATTGATCCGGCCTTTGCGGACGAGCCAGTAGTCGACCATGATCACGCCATACAGTGGCCCGAGCAGCGCACCCAGGCCGGACAGGAAATAAACGATTACCAAAGGGCTGTTGTAGAGGTTCCACGGCAGAATCAGCACGGCGATGGCGGCGCTGATCAGCCCGGCCCGGCGGAAGGTCAGGTATTTGGGCGCCAGGTTACTGAGCACGAACGCCGGGGCAACGAAGTTTGCCATGATGTTCACCGCCACGGTGACGATCAGGAACGCCAGGCAGCCGAGCACCAGGAAAAAGGTATTGGGGATCGAAGCGATGACTTGAGTCGGGCTCTCGATGATCTGTCCGTTGATCTGGAACTGCGCACCGCACAGCAGGACGGTGATCCCGGCGAATAGCAGAATGTTCACCGGCAGACCCCAGAAATTGCCGACGATAATGGTCCGTCGGCACGGTGAGGAGCGTGCGAAATCGCAGAAATTGAGCACCAGCGTGCCGTAGATCGCCAGCCACAGCGCACCACCGGCAAAGATGTTGCGCCACATTTCTCCCCCGGTCAGTGGGTCGCGTATCGACCAGGCAATGGTCGCGCCGGCCTGGCTGTACATCCAACCGGCCAGGGCCGCGACAGTGACGAGGATCACTGGACCGGCAAAACCTTCATAGCGGCGCACCATTTCCATGCCGTAGGCCAGGATCACCAACTGCACGAACCAGATCGCCACGAAACACACCCAGCCCAGGCTCGACAGGCCGAGGATCGAATTGTGGTCATATTCGGCGAAGCCTGGGTGGATGGCCGTCAGCAGCACCCGGAACACCACGGACGCCAGGTAGGTCTGGATACCGAACCAGGCGATGGCAATGATCGCCCGGATCAATGCAGGAATCTGCGCTCCGTGGATACCGAAACTGATCCGGCTGATCACAGGGAACGGCACGCCGGTTTTTTGCCCCATGTAGCCGGACAGGTTCATGAAGCCATACACCAGCGCGGCACCGATGCCCAGGGACAAGAGGATCTGCCAGCCACCCAGACCCAGCGCATACAGACCGATGGCAAAGGAGTAGTTGGCGATGTTGTGTACGTCGTTGGTCCACAGGGCAAAGATACTGTAGCGACCCCAGCGCCGTCCTTCGGCCTTGGTCGGTGCCAGGTCTCTGTTATGCAGCCTGGGACTCAGGGTCAGTGGAGCGGGGGGCTTGGTATTCGGGGCGATAGTAGAGGAGGGTAGATCCAGCGCGATGTTATTGGAGAGACTTGTACGCATTCCGGCAGGCTCCTGATTCTCGGGGGCCGCGATGACTGTGCATGAGCCCGTGGCTCGGCAATCTTCGTCGCGGCAGGCGAGCATCCTTGGTTACGGGGCATCTGCAGCCTGTACGGGATAGGGCGCTTCAGGCTTGCGGATCTAAAGTGTGTGTATTTATTGTTCAATTTGTATACAAAACACTTGTCGACTTAAGCCATTTTTATGCCAGATCGAGGATCTAAAAGCCGAAGCGCTCATTTCGATTAGTTATCTTCGTGAGCTAAGTAATTGAAAGTAAGTGGCTTTAAATTGACCGTTTGAACAGGTATTTATTTTTCGTGAGACGTGCGTGAGGACGGTAGCGGAGCGGAGGGAGGCCAGAGGTGTAACTTTTTGGTGCGGTTATGAGAAGTTGCACACAAAAAATGCCACCTTGGGTGACATTTTTGTGTACAGGAATGCTTGTTACGGTGTTTCAGACCTTGGACTTGCTAATGATGTTGCCGGCGTGCAGCCCGCATTCCTTCTGCGTGGCTTCTTCCCACCACCAGCGACCTTCGCGCTCGTGCTGGTTTGGCAGTACCGGGCGGGTGCAGGGTTCGCAGCCGATGCTGATGAAGCCGCGTTCGTGCAGGCTGTTGTAAGGCAGCTCCAGCATGCGGATATAGCCCCAGACTTCCTCGCTGGTCATCTGCGACAGCGGGTTGAATTTGTACAGGGTGCGCTCCGGTGTGGAAAACGCCGTGTCGATTTCCAGTACCGCCACTTGACTGCGGGTGCCAGGGCTCTGGTCGCGGCGCTGGCCGGTGGCCCAGGCGCGGACATCGGACAGTTTGCGCCGCAGCGGCTCGATCTTGCGGATACCGCAGCATTCCCCATGGCCGTCCTTGTAGAAACTGAACAGGCCTTTTTCCTTCACGAACGGATCCAGTTTCGTATGGTCCGGCGAGACCAGTTCGATATCGATCTTGTAATGCTCGCGCACCTGGTCGATGAATCGATAGGTTTCCGGATGCAGGCGACCGGTGTCGAGGCTGAACACCTTGACGTTCTTGTTCAGCTTCCAGGCCATGTCCACCAGCACCACGTCCTCGGCGCCGCTGAAGGATATCCACAAATCATCACCGAATTCGGCGAAGGCCAGCTTGAGAATGTCTTGTGGAGACTTGTTGGCATAGGTCGTGGCGAGTTCCACGACGTCAAACGATGGGCTCATCAGGGCGGTTTCCTACAGGTCGGTGGCGCTGGGCGCTCTATATGGGGCTGATGGTAACAAAAGCTGTCGGAGCTGGCGCGTCCCTGTGCGTTGCGTGGGGTCGGACGAATGGCTAGAGTCGGCAGGGCTTTGTTCGCTCAACCGATAAACATCAGAATAAGTGGGAGTGTCTTGTGGAAATTGCCTGTCTCGACCTCGAAGGTGTGCTGGTCCCGGAGATCTGGATCGCCTTCGCCGAAAAAACCGGTATTGAGTCGCTCAGGGCGACCACCCGGGACATTCCCGACTACGACGTGCTGATGAAGCAACGCTTGCGCATCCTCGATGAGCATGGCCTCAAGCTCTCCGACATCCAGGAAGTCATCGCCACGCTCAAGCCCCTGGAAGGCGCCAGCGAATTCGTCGACTGGCTGCGCGAGCGTTTCCAGGTGGTCATCCTATCTGACACGTTCTACGAATTCTCCCAGCCGCTGATGCGCCAGTTGGGCTTCCCGACATTGCTCTGCCATCGTCTGATTACCGACGACAGCGGGCGGGTGACCGGTTATCAATTGCGTCAGAAAGATCCCAAGCGGCAGTCGGTCCTGGCCTTCAAGAGCTTGTATTATCAGGTGATCGCGGCGGGGGATTCCTACAATGACACCACGATGCTCGGCGAGGCCGATGCCGGGATTCTGTTCCATGCCCCAGAGAATGTGATCCGTGAGTTCCCGCAATTCCCGGCGGTGCATAGCTTTGCCGAGTTGAAGCAGGAGTTTATCAAGGCGTCGAACCGCACCCTTAGCCTGTAACCACTACCTTTGTGGGAGCGAGCCTGCTCGCGATAGCGGTAGTTCAGTCACCATGGATTTTGCTGACAGACCGCTATCGCGAGCAGGGGCCGGTTACAAATTCTGTAATGTTTCCAGCAACACCTTCACTTTAGTGATTGATTCCTGATATTCCGCCTGCCAGTCCGAATCCGCGACAATCCCGCCACCGCCCCAGCAACACACCTGTCCATCCTTGACCAGCAGACTGCGGATGGCAATGGAACTGTCCATCTCCCCGCGCACGTCCAGGTATAACAACGATCCGCAATACAGTGCGCGTCGGGTCGGTTCCAGTTCATCGATGATTTGCATGGCGCGGATCTTCGGAGCGCCGGTGATCGAGCCGCCGGGGAAGCTGCCGGCGATCAGGTCAAGGGCGTCTTTACCCACGGCCAGTTCGCCGGTCACGCTGCTGACCAGATGGTGGACGTTCGGGTAGCTTTCCAGACTGAACAGCTCCGGCACCCGTACCGAGCCGATGCGGCAAGTGCGGCCCAGGTCGTTGCGCAGCAGGTCGACGATCATCAGGTTTTCCGCCCGGTCCTTGGGGCTGGCCAGCAGCTCGGCGGCATGGGCCGCATCTTCGGCGGGCGTGGTGCCGCGGGGGCGGGTGCCTTTGATCGGCCGGGTTTCCACCTGGCCGGCGCTGACTTTGACGAAGCGTTCCGGAGACAGGCTAAGCACCGCGCCGCCGTAGGGCAGGCTCTGGAAACCGGAAAACGGCGTCGGGCAGGCGGTACGCAGCGCCTGGTAGGCGGCCCAGGCATCGCCCCGGCACGGTGCGCGGAAGCGCTGGGCAAAGTTGACCTGATAACAGTCTCCCGCCTGGATATAGGCCTGGATCCGTTCGAGTGCCTGTCGATATTCATCGGCGCTCAGGTCGGGGGCCATGGGGCTTTCCAGTTTGAAGGTGACCTCTGCCGCCGGGATCGGTTGGCTGAACAGCTCGATCAGGCGCTCGCGTTCGCTTTCACCGCAATGGGGATGAAACACCAGTTGGCTGGTGCCGACCTGGTGGTCAGTGACCAGCGCCCAGTCGTACACGCCGAAACGCGCGTCAGGTAGTTGTAAATCATCCTTGGCGTGGGACGGCAAGGTTTCGAGGTGTCGGCCGAAGTCATAACTCAAGTAGCCGATCACGCCGCCAGCGAAGGGCAATTGCAGCGTATCGGGTAATGCCGCCTGCCCGAGTTTTGTCAGGTGGCTGCGCAAGCGCTGCAGGAACAGGGCGCCGTTTTCGTCCGGTAACACCGCCAGTTGCGCCAGCGGCCAGGCGCTGAGCAAGTCATAACGTCCGCGCTCGGCACTCGGACGGCCGCTGT
Source organism: Pseudomonas sp. Pf153 (assembly GCF_001269775.1). NCBI lineage: Bacteria > Pseudomonadati > Pseudomonadota > Gammaproteobacteria > Pseudomonadales > Pseudomonadaceae > Pseudomonas > Pseudomonas sp. Pf153. The sequence continues at coordinate 235,280 of NZ_LHVL01000012.1, forward strand.
CGAGCAGCACGCTGCCTGGGGCATGGCGAATCGCCGCAAAGTACTCGGCAGGGTTGGCGCGGTAGGGTAAAGCATGTACGGAGCAGGTTGGCATGGGCGGGGCGAATCAGCCGTTCAGGCGGGGGGGCGATTGTAATCCCCTGTAGGATTTGCTCCTAGAGGGATGTCGGAGATGGGTACGTCCGGTGACTGAAATAGCTCTGCTTGACCCTGTAGGAGGGGATAAATCCCCTCCCACAGGTTATGTATCAGCCGTCAGGACAGGTTAAAGAAGTCACCCTTCAACCGGCGGGATATGCCCGAACAACTCTTGGGCAAATGCCACGCGCTCTTCCACGGTTTCAACCACGCCCCGGGCCTTGAGTTCTTCCAGGCGGGCCTCCACCGCATGGGTACGCAACGTCAGGCCGCAGTCGTTGGCAATCTGGATGTTCAGCCCTGGCCGCGCGTTCAGCTCCAGGATCAGCGGGCCTTTTTCCTGGTCCAGCACCATGTCGACGCCGATGTAGCCCAGTCCGCACAGCTCGTAGCACCCTGCGGCCAGTTTCATGAAGCCATCCCAGTAGGGCAGTTGCACACCGTCCACTGCGTTGGTGGTGTCGGGGTGCTTGGTGATGATGTTGTTCAGCCAGGTGCCGCGCAGGGTCAGGCCGGTGGCGAGATCGACGCCTACGCCGATGGCGCCCTGGTGCAGGTTGGCCTTGCCGCCGGACTGGCGGGTCGGCAACCGCAACATCGCCATCACCGGATAACCCATCAACACGATGATTCGGATGTCCGGCACACCTTCATAGCTGATGCTTTTGAAAATCTGGTCCGGCACCACGCGGTATTCGATCAGCGCCCGGTCGCGGTGCCCGCCCAGGGAATACAGGCCGGTGAGGATGCTGGAGATGTGATGCTCGATCTCCTCGTGGCTGATGATCTTGCCCGACACCGTGCGATAGCGGCCCTCGAAGCGGTCGGCGATCACAATGATCCCGTCGCCGCCCGCGCCTTGGGCCGGCTTGATGACGAAGTCGGTGCGCCCGCCGATGATCGAGTCGAGTTTTTCGATCTCCTTCTCGGTGGAAATGATCCCGTACAGCTCCGGCACATGAATGCCCGCGGCGATGGCCCGTTCCTTGGTGATGATCTTGTCATCCACGATGGGGTACAGGCTGCGCTTGTTGTACTTGAGCACGTAGTCGGCGTTACGCCGGTTGATGCCCATGATGCCGCGGGCTTCCAGGGCCTTCCAGGTCTTCCAGAGCCCGAACATTACGAGTCTGCCTTGACGAAGGCCTTGAACCGCACCAGCTCGGTCAGGCGGTAGCCACGGTAGCGACCCATGGCCAGCATGAAGCCCACCAGGATCAGCAGGATGGCCGGGAAGGTGAACACGAAGTAGACCAGCTCCGGCACGCTCATGATCAGGTGCGCCAGGGACGCGGCGAACAGCGTGCCGATGGCAACTTTCATCGCATGGCCGGCGCCGCGCTCTTCCCAGGTGATGGACAGGCGTTCGATGGTCATGGTCAGGATCACCATCGGGAACAGCGCCACCGACAGGCCGCGCTCCAGGCCCAGCTTATGGCTGAACAGGCTGATGGCGGCGATCAGCACCACCACGAACGTCAATACCACCGACAGTCTGGGCAGCATCTGCAATTTGAGGTGTTCCAGGTAGGAACGTAGCGACAGGCCCAGGGTCGTGATCACCGTGAACAGGATGATGCCGAAGCCCAGCTGGGTTTCGCGGAAGGCCAGGGCGATCAGCACGGGGGTGAACGTGCCGAGGGTCTGCAGGCCGACCAGGTTGCGCAGCACCAGGATCACCAGCACGCCGATCGGGATCATCACCATGATCATGAACGTCTGCTGGGTCTGCAGGGGCAGGCCGTAGAGCGAGTATTCGAGGAAGTTGGCGTCGGTGTTTTCGTCCGTCAGCTTGGCCAGGCGAATGGCGTTCATTTCGCTGTTGTTCATGCTGAAGGTCACGGTGGCTTTCTTGCCGCCATCGACGGTGATCAGGTTTTCATCGCCGGTCCACCACAGCAGGCGGTCGGTAGGCAGACCCTGTTCGCCGGTGTCCGGGTTGAAGTACAGCCAGTCGGTGCCGTTGAAGCTGCGCAGCCACAGTTCGGGTGTCTGCGGCTGATCGGCTACCAGCCGGATGGTGTGGACCTTTTCCACCGGCACATGGGCAATGGACAGCACCAGTTCGACGATCCTCGCCTTGTTGCTCGAGGAAACATCGCCGGCCAGCAGCAGTTTGACGTTGTCGTCGTTGAGGTTGTTGACCCGCTTGATGGCCTCGCTGATGAAGGTTTCCACGTCGGCCGAGTGCTGGCGGATCGGCGCCAGCAAGGCTTCGGCGGCAATCTTCTCCGGGCCTTCGACGGCGATGCTGTCGCGGAAGGTCGGGCCCTTGACCTTGGTCTTTTCGGCGCTGTAGCGCTTGGTCAGCACCAGCCGGTAATACAGCGTCTGGTTGCCCTTGGCCCGGCGGGCCGACCACGTCACCTTGCGGTTACCGTCGATCCGGTTCACCGCCACGCCGTAGTTGTTGGAAATGAAGCTCTCGTTGAGGCTCACATAGTCGCGGCTCAGGGGTGGCACGAACATCTGGACCTTTACGGGATCCTTGGCGTTGGGCACGAACTCGACCTTGGCGTCGATGTTCCACAGGTCGTCGGTAGCGTCTTCGGTCACCGGAATGCCGAGCACGAAAATCTGATAGGCCGTCACGGACAGGCCCAGCACCACCAGGATGGCGATCAGCATTTTCAGATGGAGGGTCAGGGAGCGCATTGGAATTACTCTGCGGTTTGAGCGGCATTGGCGCAGGCAGGTTTGCCGGCAGCGTATTTGAGACTGGGGTCGACCAGCGCGTCGAAGCGCTTGAGCGCTTCGGAGCCGATCAGCAACGGGTATTGGAATGCACTGCGGTCGGTCAGGTTCACTTCGATGCTGCGCAAGGCGGAGCCCATGCAGATGTCCAGTTCGATAACCGGCCGGGCCGTGTATTTCTTGCCTTCTTCCGGGTCGTAGTCACCTGCGCGGCGCTTAATCTTGCTGACCCGGGCCAGGGGACGTTCGATGGGGTGCGAATGAGCAGCGTCGATAGCGAGGTAGAAACGCACCCAGGATTCGCCATTGCGTTTGAAACGCTTGATGTCTCGAGCACTGAGCGAAGCGGTCTTGGCGCCGGTATCGAGCTTGGCGGCGACCTCCAGGTCGATACCCTGCAGGGCGGCATATTCGTTGAGGCCGTACACGGTTTTCTCACCCGCCGCGGCAAAAACGGGCAGGCACATGAAACAAAGAACAGCAGGTAAGGGCTTGAGTGTCATAGATCCTGGTGCACGGCGTTCCGTTTATCGGTTCAGGCCCTGGCATTGCTGCACAAGCTCCTTGGGTAGCCTTCTCTATTGATAGAAGAGCAGTAAACAGCGGCGGCATTCTAGCACGGTGGTTTTCTGACGCCACCGCTGGCCGGAGGCTACGAGGTGCCCTTTGCAGTGGGTCACTTATCAGCGGTCATCAGAAGATTGTCGACAATCTACATTTTTTCTTTGACGTTTATCTGTCAGTTGGTTAGTTTTTGCTTCATTGATATTTAAGGTGTCGACAATATGCTTGACCAGCTCGAATCACCGGCGATGGTTCAGGACGACTCGGAGACACTTTCCGAGAACGTCTTCCGGCGTATCCAGGCGGCTATCGTCAAAGGGGAAATTGCCCCCGGCAGCAAGATTTCCGAACCCGAGCTGGCTCGCACCTACGGCATTAGCCGCGGTCCGCTGCGCGAGGCAATCCATCGTCTGGAAGGCCAGCGCCTTCTGGTACGTGTACCCCATGTCGGTGCTCGGGTGGTGTCGCTCAATCACGCGGAATTGCTGGAACTCTACGAGATCCGAGAGTCCCTGGAGGGCATGGCCTGTCGTCTGGCGGCCGAGCGCATGACTCTGGAAGAAATCGACGAGCTGCGCCGAGTCCTGGAAACCCACGAGCGCGACGCTGCGTTCCAGGCCGGGGTCGGCTACTACCAGCAGGAAGGCGATTTCGACTTCCACTACCGGATCATCCAGGGCAGCGGCAACCGCACCTTGACCCAGATGCTCTGCGGCGAGCTGTATCAACTGGTGCGCATGTACCGCATCCAGTTTTCCACCACGCCCAACCGTCCACGCCAGGCTTTTGCCGAGCACCACCGGATTCTCGATGCCATCGCCGACCGTGACGGCGAACTGGCCGAATTATTGATGCGCCGGCACATCGGCGCTTCCAAACGCAACATCGCGCGTCATTACCAGGACAGCGCCACCACTGAACGAGGTGAGTCATGAGTTCCAGCAACAGCACGCCAGGTCAGCGATTCCGCGATGCGGTCGCCAACGAGCATCCGCTGCAAGTGGTGGGCACCATCAACGCCAACCATGCGTTGCTGGCCAAGCGCGCCGGTTTCAAGGCGATTTACCTGTCGGGCGGCGGCGTTGCAGCCGGCTCCCTCGGCGTGCCGGACCTGGGCATCACCGGCCTGGATGACGTGCTGACCGATGTGCGGCGGATCACTGACGTCTGCGATCTGCCCCTGCTGGTGGACGTGGACACCGGTTTCGGCTCCTCGGCGTTCAACGTGGCCCGCACTGTCAAGTCGATGATCAAATTCGGCGCGGCGGCCATCCATATCGAAGACCAGGTGGGCGCCAAGCGTTGCGGCCATCGTCCGAACAAGGAAATCGTCTCGCAGCAGGAGATGGTCGACCGCATCAAGGCCGCTGTCGATGCCCGTACCGACGACAGTTTCGTGATCATGGCGCGCACCGATGCTTTGGCCGTGGAGGGGCTGGACTCCGCCCTGGACCGCGCCGCCGCGTGCATCGAGGCCGGCGCCGACATGATTTTCCCCGAAGCCATTACCGAGCTTGAGATGTACAAGCTGTTCGCCAGTCGCGTAAAGGCGCCGATCCTCGCCAACATCACTGAATTCGGCGCGACACCGCTGTACACCACCGAGCAGCTCGCCGGCGCCGATGTGTCCCTCGTCCTGTACCCGTTGTCGGCGTTCCGCGCCATGAACAAGGCGGCCGAGAACGTCTACACCGCGATCCGCCGCGACGGCACGCAACAGCACGTCATCGACACCATGCAGACGCGCATGGAGCTCTACGATCGTATCGACTACCACACCTTCGAGCAGAAGCTCGATGCGTTGTTCGCCGCAAAGAAATAAGGCACGCCTCTACAACTTGCCGATTCCCTACAAATTCAAGAACTGGAGACAGCAAATGGCCGAAGCAAAAGTACTCAGTGGCGCCGGGCTCCGCGGCCAGGTGGCCGGGCAGACCGCATTATCCACCGTGGGCCAGTCCGGTGCCGGCCTGACCTATCGCGGCTACGACGTTCGTGAGTTGGCGGCTGACGCGCAATTCGAAGAAGTGGCGTACCTGCTGCTGTATGGCGAACTGCCGACACGGGCGCAATTGGACTCCTACATCGGCAAGCTGCGTCAACTGCGTGACTTGCCACAAGCCCTGAAAGAGGTGCTGGAGCGAATTCCCGCCGACGCCCATCCGATGGACGTCATGCGCACCGGCTGCTCGTTCCTGGGTAACCTGGAGCCGGAGCAGGACTTCTCCCAGCAGCGTGACAAGACCGACCGCCTGCTCGCCGCGTTCCCAGCGATCATGTGCTACTGGTATCGCTTCAGCCACGAAGGCCAGCGCATCGAATGCGTGACCGACGAGCCATCCATCGGCGGCCACTTCCTGCACCTGCTGCACGGCAAGAAGCCGAGCGACTTGCACGTCAAGGTCATGAACGTGTCCCTGATTCTTTACGCAGAGCACGAATTCAACGCCTCGACCTTCACCGCCCGGGTTTGCGCCTCGACCCTGTCGGATCTGTTCTCCTGCATCACCGCCGCCATCGGTTCGCTGCGCGGCCCGCTGCACGGTGGCGCCAACGAAGCGGCAATGGAAATGATCGAACGTTTCGACTCGCCGGAAGCGGCGATCAAGGGCACGCTGGGCATGCTTGAGCGCAAGGACAAGATCATGGGCTTCGGCCACGCGATCTATAAGGACAACGACCCGCGCAACGAGGTGATCAAGGGCTGGTCGAAAAAACTCGCCGAGGAAGTGGGCGACACCGTCCTGTTCCCGGTGTCCGAAGCCATCGACAAGACCATGTGGGAACAGAAGAAACTGTTCCCCAACGCCGACTTCTACCATGCTTCGGCGTACCACTTCATGGGCATCCCGACCAAGTTGTTTACGCCGATCTTCGTCTGCTCGCGCCTGACCGGCTGGGCCGCCCATGTGTTCGAACAACGCGCCAACAACCGCATCATCCGCCCGAGCGCCGAATACACCGGCGTCGAACAGCGCAAGTTCGTGCCAATCGAACAACGCTGAGCTGGGGGGGCGCTGACGCTGCAACTGACGGAATCTGAAACCCCTTGTGGGAGCGGGCTTGCTCGCGAATGCGAACTGACATCCAACATCGATGCCGACTGATACACCGCCTTCGCGAGCAAGCCCGCTCCCACAGGGGACCGAGTTCACTTCAGTCGCTGCGCCGCCCCTCTGAAACCACCGTGACCGAGTCCTGACGATGAACACAGAATTTCGTATACCGCTGCCCGGCACTTCGCTGGATTATTTCGACGTTCGCGGGGCCGTGGAGGCCATCCGCCCTGGTGCCTATGACAGCCTGCCGTACACCTCCCGCGTACTGGCGGAGAACCTGGTGCGTCGCTGCGACCCGGCCACGCTGAACGAATCGCTGTTGCAACTGATCGAGCGCAAGCGTGACCTGGACTTTCCGTGGTTCCCGGCCCGGGTGGTGTGCCATGACATCCTCGGTCAGACCGCCCTGGTAGACCTCGCCGGTCTGCGTGATGCCATCGCCCGGCAGGGCGGCGATCCGGCGCAGGTCAATCCCGTGGTGCCGACCCAACTGATCGTCGACCACTCGCTGGCGGTGGAAAGCGGCGGCTTCGACCCCCAGGCGTTTGCCAAGAACCGCGCCATCGAAGACCGGCGCAACGAAGACCGTTTTCACTTCATCAACTGGACCAAGAAAGCCTTCAAGAACGTCGACGTGATTCCGCCGGGTAACGGGATCATGCACCAGATCAACCTGGAAAAAATGTCGCCGGTGATTCAGCAACGGGACGGCGTGGCGTTCCCCGATACCTGCGTCGGTACCGACAGTCACACCCCCCATGTTGATGCCTTGGGCGTGATCGCCATCGGTGTCGGTGGTCTGGAAGCCGAAAGCGTGATGCTGGGCCGCGCCTCGTGGATGCGTCTGCCGGAGATCATCGGCGTCGAGCTGACGGGCAAGCTGCAAGCGGGCATCACCGCCACCGATATGGTGCTGGCGCTGACGGAGTTCCTGCGCAAGCAAAAAGTCGTTGGCGCCTGGTTGGAGTTCTTTGGCGAAGGCGCCCGCGCCCTGACCCTGGGCGACCGCGCGACCATCTCCAACATGGCCCCTGAATATGGCGCTACGGCGGCGATGTTCCATATTGACCAGCAGACTATCGACTACCTGAAGCTCACCGGCCGCGAAGACGCCCAGGTGCAGTTGGTGGAAACCTACGCCAGGCAGGTGGGCCTGTGGGCCGACAGCCTTCAAGGCGCGCAATATGAGCGTGGCCTGACGTTCGATCTGTCCTCGGTGGTGCGCAACATGGCCGGCCCGAGCAACCCCCATGCCCGTGTTGCGGTTTCGGATCTGGCCGCCAAGGGGATCTCCGGTCAGTGGGACGAGGTGCCGGGGCAAATGCCTGACGGCGCCGTGATCATCGCTGCCATCACCAGTTGCACCAACACCAGCAACCCGCGCAACGTGATCGCCGCCGGCCTGCTGGCGCGCAATGCCAATCGCCTGGGCCTGACCCGCAAGCCGTGGGTCAAGTCGTCCCTGGCACCGGGTTCGAAAACCGTGGCGCTGTACCTGGACGAAGCCGGCCTGACGCCGGAACTGGAGAAGCTGGGTTTTGGCGTGGTGGCATTTGCCTGCACCACCTGTAACGGCATGTCCGGCGCACTGGACCCGGTGATCCAGCAGGAAATCATCGACCGCGACTTGTACGCCACCGCCGTGCTGTCGGGTAACCGCAACTTCGACGGACGCATCCACCCGTACGCCAAGCAGGCGTTCCTCGCTTCGCCGCCATTGGTCGTGGCCTACGCCATTGCCGGGACCATCCGCTTCGACATCGAGAAGGACGTGTTGGGCGTGGTGGATGGCCGGGAAATCCGACTCAAGGACATCTGGCCGAGTGACGAGGAAATCGAAGCGGTGGTGAAGGCCTCGGTGAAACCGGAGCAGTTCCGTCAGGTGTACATCCCGATGTTCGCCATCCAGGAGGACACAGGGCCGAAAGTCACGCCGCTGTACGACTGGCGCCCGCAAAGCACCTACATTCGTCGCCCTCCGTATTGGGAAGGCGCGCTGGCCGGCGCCCGACCGCTCAAGGGCATGCGCCCATTGGCGGTGCTGCCGGATAACATCACCACGGATCACCTGTCACCGTCCAACGCCATCATGCCGGACAGCGCCGCGGGCGAGTATCTGGCGAAAATGGGCCTGCCGGAAGAGGACTTCAACTCCTACGCCACGCACCGGGGCGACCACCTGACCGCCCAACGTGCCACCTTCGCCAACCCGAAACTGTTCAACGAAATGGTCCAGGAAAACGGCAAGGTCAAGCAGGGCTCGCTGGCGCGGGTCGAGCCGGAAGGCAAGGTCATGCGCATGTGGGAAGCCATTGAAACCTACATGGAACGCAAGCAGCCGCTGATCATCATTGCCGGCGCCGACTACGGCCAGGGCTCGTCCCGTGATTGGGCGGCCAAGGGCGTACGCCTGGCCGGTGTGGAAGCGATTGCCGCCGAAGGCTTCGAGCGCATCCACCGCACCAACCTGGTGGGCATGGGCGTGTTGCCGCTGGAATTCCTGCCTGGCACCAATCGCAAGACCCTGGGTATCGACGGCACTGAAATCTATGACGTGATCGGCGAGCGGACGCCGCGTACGACGCTGACCCTGGTGATCACTCGCAAGAACGGCGAGCGCGTCGAAGTGCCGGTGACCTGCCGCCTCGACACGGCCGAGGAAGTGTCGATCTACGAAGCCGGCGGCGTGTTGCAGCGCTTCGCCCAGGACTTCCTCGAATCGGCGGCCGTTTGAAATCTCGTTTCAGTACTCAGGAGTAGGCGCACCATGGCTCACGCCCCTCAAATCAGAATCCCCGCCACCTATATGCGTGGCGGCACCAGTAAAGGCGTGTTCTTCAGCCTGCAGGACCTGCCCGAAGCCGCCCGTGTCCCCGGGCCGGCGCGGGATGCCTTGTTGCTTCGGGTGATCGGCAGCCCCGATCCGTATGAAAAGCAGATCGACGGCATGGGCGGCGCGACGTCCAGTACCAGCAAGACCGTGATCCTGTCCAAGAGCACCCGGGCCGACCATGACGTCGATTACCTGTTCGGCCAGGTGTCCATCGACAAACCGTTCGTGGACTGGAGCGGCAACTGCGGCAACCTGTCGGCGGCGGTGGGTTCGTTCGCCATCGGCAGCGGCCTGGTGGACGCCAGTCGCATCCCGCAGAACGGCGTTGCGGTGGTGCGGATCTGGCAGGCCAACATCGGCAAGACCATCATCGCCCATGTGCCGATCACCGACGGCGCGGTGCAGGAAACTGGCGATTTCGAACTCGATGGCGTCACCTTTCCGGCGGCTGAAGTGCAACTGGAGTTCATGGATCCGGCTGCTGACGAGGAGGGTGGTGGCGGTTCGATGTTCCCCACCGGCAACCTGGTGGACGACCTGGACGTGCCCGGTGTCGGCACGCTCAAGGCGACGTTGATCAACGCCGGGATCCCGACCATCTTCATCAATGCCCGAGACATCGGCTATACCGGCACCGAACTACAGGGCGCCATCAATGGCGATCCCAAGGTGCTGGCGATGTTCGAAACCATCCGCGCCCACGGGGCCTTGCGCATGGGGCTGATCAAGCACCTCGACGAAGCTGCCCAGCGCCAGCACACGCCGAAAGTGGCGTTTGTCGCACCGCCGGCGGACTATGTGTCTTCCAGCGGTAAAGCCGTAGCGGCAGGTGATATCGACCTGCTGGTGCGGGCGCTGTCCATGGGCAAGTTGCACCACGCCATGATGGGCACGGCGGCGGTTGCCATCGGCACGGCGGCGGCGATTTCCGGCACTCTGGTGAACCAGGCAGCCGGCGGCACCGAGCGCAACGCCGTGCGCTTCGGCCACCCGTCCGGCACCCTGCGCGTCGGTGCCGAGGCCAGCCAGGTCAATGGCGAATGGACCGTGAACAAAGCCATCATGAGCCGCAGTGCGCGAGTGTTGATGGAAGGGGTCGTGCGGGTGCCTGGGGATGTCCTGAGCTGAACTTCTGAACATCCACAATCAAAACCTGTGGGAGCGAGCCTGCTCGCGATAGCGGTGTGTCAGTTGGCGATGATGCTGGATGTGCTGGCCTCATCGCGAGCAGGCTCGCTCCCACCGGGGGCGTGTTTCAGGCGCCGGTCAGTGCGGCGACGACTTGCTTAACATTGTTCTCCAATTCAGCCACCGGGTCGGCCGTATCGGTGCTCAGCACCAGCAACCGGCTGCCGCTTTCGGTGATGGCTGCTTTCAGAGCATCCGAGGGCTGGCGATGGTGCAGCACCAGCGCAACGTCATGGTCTTTTAAGGTGGCGGTCAATTGCTTGAGGGCTTCAGGTGTCCATTCGGCGTCGGGCCGGGCGTCGGTGCTGATCCCCTCCAGATTGAGTCCGCTGATCAAGTAACCGAAATGCTCGCTCAGGCTGACAACGCTCAGGTTGTCGGCCGTGGCGAGTTGTTTTTCGCTGTCGGCGCTGAGCTTGAGCAGGCGTTGCTTGAGCGCCGCCAGATTGGTGTCGATTTTGGGTTTTGCGGTCGGGGCCAGGCGCACCAGGTCGGCGGCGATCACGTCGGCCATCCGCCCCAGGTTATGGCTGGCCATCCATGGCTGGCTCGCCAGGCCGTCGGCCATGCCCGGCTGCACGGCGATACCGGGCAGGGCGCCGTCCACCGGACGGGCGCCGTCGATTTCGACGATGCGGATATTGCTGCGCCGGGCCATGGGGTACAGCGGATCGTCCGGCCATAGCGAGCGCAGGCCGATCACCGCGTCGGCGTTACTGGCCAGCTTGCTGAGCTCGGGTGCGCCGCGACCGCTGAAGTAAGCGCTCTGGCGGGAGCCGGGCAGGTTGGCGGGCGCGGCTCGCTCCAGGCTGACGTCGGTGCCCTTGAGTAGTGCTTCGCTCAATCCGTAAGTGACCGGCAACGAGGCCAGCAGGTGTATCGGCCGGGGACTGTCGGCGGCGAAGGACGGGGTGGTGAACAGGCCACACAGGGCCACGGCCACGGTCAGTTGTCGCAATGAAGAAATCATTTATCCAAGGTTCCCTTTGAGGCTGGGGACGACGCCGCGAGCGATGGCGGCCAGGGCGAACGCGATGCCGGCCACCAGGATGATCGCGGCACCGGACGGGATTGGCAGGTCGAAGACAATCGGCGCGAGAATCCCGCACAAGGTGCTGGCGGTCGCAATCAGCACCGAACACCAGAAAAAGCCCTTCAACGACTGGCTGAGCAGACGCGCCGCCGCTGCCGGGATCACCAGCAGGGCCCCTACCAGGATCGCGCCGATGACCTTGACCGCCGCCACGGTGATCAAGGTCACCAGCACCACGAACAGATAATCCAGGGACTTGACCGCCACCCCGCGCACCGCGGCCAGTTGCGGGTTGAAACTGGCCAACATGATGCGGTTGTACAGCGGCAACGCCAGCGCCATCACCAGTGAGCCGACCACCGCCAGTACCAGCAGGTCGTTGCCGTTGACGGTCAGCACCGAGCCGAACAGCACGTTCTCCAGGATATGCACGTTGATCTTGCCCGCCAGGATCAGCAGGAGGCTGGCGCCCAGGGCCAGGGACACTGAAAGGAACACCCCGATCAATGTGTCAGGTGCCAGGCCGGTGCGGTTGCGCAGGTAATTGAGCAGGATGCCGAACAGCAGGCAATAGCCGAACAGACTGCCGTAAGGGCCGGTATAGGGTTCGCCCAGCAGAATACCGATTGCCACGCCGGTCAACGCAGCATGGCCCACGGCCTCGGAGAAAAACGCGAAGCGCTTGACCACCACCAGTGTACCGAGGCCGCCCAGCACCGGGCCGATCAATAGCCCGGCGAGCAACGCATTGACCACGAAACCGTAGGCCAGCGCCTCGGGCAGGTAGCCGGACGAGGCCCAACCCTGGACCGTCAGACGAAAGGCTTCGTAACTCATCAGGCGGCGCTCCCGTGTGTCCGTGGATGGGTGGAAAACAGCGATAGCAAGCGTTCAGGGGAGAGTGCCTGGCGTGGCGGGCCGTCGAACAGCACCCGGCGATTCAACCCGGTGACACGATCCGCCAGGCGGCCGACGGCTTCCAGGTCGTGTTCGATCCATAGCACGGTGATGCCCGCCTGGCGCCAGTCCAGCAGCAACCGCTCGAAAACCTGGATACCGGCCTCGTCCAGCGCCGACATGGGTTCGTCGAGCACGAGCAGTTGCGGTGCGGGAATAAGCCCCTGGGCCAATAAGACCCGCTGGCGCTCCCCACCGGAGAGCGCGCCCATGCGGCGCTTGCGTTTGTCCTGCATGCCGACTCGTTCCAGTGCCTGGCCGATGGCGTCGGAATAATGCTTGCTCAAGCCGAGAAAAGCGGGCTTGCGTTGACACATCGCCGCCATGAAGTCGTCCACCGTCATGGGCAGGCCACGATCGAACTCCAGCGCCTGGGGCACGTAGCCGATGACGCCGGGTTCGCCTGGCCATTGCAGACTCAGGCGTCCCTGATGGGGCATCTGCCCCAGCAACGTCTTGATCAACGAACTCTTTCCTCCGCCGTTGGGGCCGACCAGGGCGTGGACGCTGCCGGCCTGCACCTGAAAGGCCACAGTGTCGAGAATGTTCGTGCGGCCCAGGTTCAGGCTGACGTCGGCGTATTCGATCAGGGGACCGATGTGTTTCAGGGGGAGTGTTTCCTGGACGGTCATGCGCCGGACTCCTGGATTGCCCGCACCACCGTGTCGAGATTGCCCGCCATTTCCTTTTCATACTTCCCGGCGCTGTAGTCTCCGTAGGAAATGTGTGAGAGCGGGTACAGCTTGACGCCCGATTCACGCTGGATGGTTTCAACGTAGGTCGATGGGAAATCCATCTCCGAGAAGATCACCTTCACGTCCAGTTCCCGCAGTTGATCGATGGTTTTCTTCAACTGACTGGGGCTCGGTTCGATGCCGTGGGCCGGCTCTACCACGGCGGTTACCTCCAGACCGAACTCACGCAGCAGGTAATCGTAGGCGGCATGGACCGTGGCGACCCGCAGTTCAGCGTTGGGCGCCTGGGTCAGCTTCGCCAGGGCGGCGGCGCGCATCTGCCGCAGACGCTTGCCGTACGCACGGGCGTTCTGGGTGTAGGCCTGGGCGTTGACAGGGTCGAGCTTGCCCAACTCCCGGGCAATGTTGTTGACCTGGGCGATAGAGGCACTGATGGACAGGAACGTGTGGGGATTGACTACTTTGCCCGCGCCGCGGGCGGCGGTACCGGTGGCGGCCAGCAACGGAACGTTCTCGTTGGCCTCGATCACCTTCACGTCCGGGGTTTCGCTGGCGGCGATCATGCGGTCGGCGAAGTCATCATGGCCCACGCCATTGAGCACAACCACATCCAGGCCGCTGATGCGCTTGATGTCCTCGGCGCGTGGTTCATAGGCATGAGGGTTGAAGCCGGCAGGGATCAACGGCACCACGTCGGCCTTGTCACCGACGATATTGGCGACGTAGCTGTAATAAGGATGCAGGGTAATGCCGATGCGCAGGCGCTTGGTCGTTTCGGCGTGCGCAAGAGGGGTAAGCAGGCAGGCCAGCAGACCGGCCAGCAGCAGGCGAAGCAAGGGCCGGCGTTGAGATGCGATGGACATGGGCAAACGGTCTTCTCTCAAAAGGAGGGCAGGGGATCAATGTCGGTGTTGGCGCGTGACGCCGGCGTCGAACTGCGCAACGATCTGTTGCCAGCCGGCGGCGGACAACCCGGCGTCGTCCAGCGTGCCTGGCACCGCGACGTTTTTGTTACGAGTGAGCCAGATGTCTGGCGCAGCGTCGGACGCTTCGCTGATACGCATCAGGAACGAACCGGCAACGGTGGGTTGGGCACTCGCACCGAAGTAGGCACTGTCCTTCACCTGGTGCCAGACATGGCCGCCCCGGCTGACGGAACTGGCGTCCTGGGCAAACGGAGCGAAGCCTTCTTCGGCCAGGGTCTGGGGAGTGGGCAGAGCTTGCTGTTCTTCGCGCAGCAATCGGATCTCGTCCAGCGTCACCCGCAAATCGGCATAGATGCCTTGCTCGGCGGCGCTGAGGTCGCGGCGAGCGTCGAGCTGGTGGGCGGCGAGGTGACTGGCGTCCCGTGTTTCCCCGTGCAAGGCCACGACCGAGCCGGCCATCAGGACAATAAACAGGCACAGCAGTAACACGTAGAGGGTTTCATGGCCCGCGCCGGCGGGACGGATAACTTGTGTGGTGGGGTTGTTCATGGGGCCTCGATGTCGGCTTGGTCGATTTCCACCACATGGCCGGGGCCGGCGTCGAAGAGTACGTAGAACTCGGTGTCCGGTTTTTTGAAGGTCAGCTTCGAGTCGGCGCCGAGCTTGCCGGGCACCAGGATGGTTTCGTCGTAGCCGATCACGTCCAGGGTCACCCCGGGGGCGCCGCTGCCGTCGGAAAAGCCGCCGGTGCACTGGATCTGCTCGGCATCGATGGCCTTGCATTCGCACATCGGATTGTGAGCCTGGACGCCGGCGCTGAAACCGACGCACAGGAGCAGCGCCAGGCTGCGGATAGAGGTGTTGTGGGTCATGGTTGGGTTCCGTGGGTCTTCAGCCAGGCGATGGTGGCCGGAGAAGCCTGGCTCAGGGGAATGGAGGCCTGGTGCATCGAGCCGTCCCAGCCTTCGAGGGTGAGCCACAGTTCGGCGTCGGGCTGGGTTTTCTGCGGCACCGGCAACCAGGCGCCCATGCGATAGGGCGAGCCGAAGAAAATCACTCCAGCGGCTCGCAGGCTGCGGGGCTTGCCGATGCGCAGGTAGGTGGCCTTGACCTGGCTGATACAACGTTGGCAAAGGGCTGCGTTGAATTGCTTCAGGTGCCCGGCCGGGCCATCGGCCCGCGGGGCTTCGTCGCGAAATTCGGCCAGTCGCACGCTCCACGGCCCGACCTGAATTTCGCCGACCTCCCGTTCGCCAAGCCCGGCGTCGCCGCGAAACAATGCCGCTTCCGAGAAGTACTTGGGCATGAAGCCCAAGGGAATCAGCAGCAACAGCACGTTGAGGTGAAAACGCCACTTTTGCCAGAAGAGGCTCAGGCGTGAAGGTGAGGGTGTCGCCACGGTGGACTGGCTCACAGGTTGCCCTCCGGTGATTCATGGTGGATGGACGGCGGTAGTGACCGGGCGGCTTGAGGCACCCGCGGGGCCTTATGGCTGCGCTTGAAGGCGTTGGCAGTGGCCAGGGCCGTGCGTTTGGTCCAGATCAGCAGCCCGCTGAGGACCATCATGCTGAGGATCAAACCGAAGAAGAACCAGATGAGTTTGACCCACAAGCCACCGAAATCCCCGGTGTGCAAGGGGCGCATGGATTCGGTGACAAACTCCAGCGCCGTGCGGTCCGACAGCAGTCGCGAGGCGGCCACCTCTGCGGTATAGGGATGGATCGTGGCTGTCTGGTACATCAGCGGGTACCAACCGCGCCCACCGATTTCCAAATGGCTGTAGGCGTTGCCGGGCAGGCTGATGAAGCTCGCTTCCAATCCTGGTATTTGCTGTCGGGCGATGTCAACGGCCCGGTCAAGGCTCAATTGGGGAGGCGGCAGGCCATCGGTCGACAGGGGCACGCTTTCACGGGATACCGCCGGCAGTACCGGGGCGCTGGAAATGGAAATGTGGTTATCGCCCAACACGGCCTGGATCAGGAACCAGGTGCCGGTAATGGAGATGACCGCGATGAACCAGATCGACCAGATACCGCTGAGGCGGTGAAAATCCCCCCAGAAAATCCGCGCTCCGTGGCGAAAGCGCAAGGTCGGATGGAAGAAGCCTTTCCAGAAGCGCTTGTAGACCACCAATCCGGTCACCAGCGAAGCCAGCAAAGGCAGCCCCAGGAACGAGACCAGATACCAGCCCCAACTGTAACCGTTGGTGAACGGCACCAGCCACCATCCATGCAGGGCGCGGGTGAACGCCCTGAAGTTGAACACTGGCGCCGAGCCCTGGACGATGCCGGTATAGGGGTTGACATAGACCGTGTCGGGACGCCCATCGGGATACGTCACCTTGACCTCCAGGGCGAAATGCGACTCGTCCGGACGGGCAATGCTGAGCACCTGCGTCTGTGGCTGGGCTTGCCTGATGGCGGCAACGACCTGGTCGTAGCTGAGCCGTTGAGCATCGTCGGAGGGTTTGCTGGCGCGCATATCGGGGTTCACCAGCCAGACGATTTCCTGGCTGACCACCGCCAATGTGCCGGTGACGCAGACGATGAGCACGAAAAACCAGATGGGCAATGCCAACCAGCTATGGACCAGGAACCAGAGTTTGGAACGGGACTTCTTCGACATGATTGAACGTCTTGATTCGATGAAAGGCTCCGTATTACGGGCTTCGCAATACCAGAAACCATGAAAAGCAGCCCGTGGCTTTTGCCGACGCGGCCTGCTGCATCTAATTAAGACGAACGAGCACGGGAAATCCCGAAGAGAAAGATGAAAGAAAATGTTTCGTATTTACAGCGTGGGCGAAATCCTGTGGGAGCCAAGCCTGCTCGCGATGACCGGTGCACATCCAACATCCCCGGTTCAGGCAGACTATCGCGAGCAGGGCTCGCTCCCATACCGAATCAGCCTTGCTGGAACATCTCCCTGGCCCGCTGTTCGATCTGCTCCTGGGTCAGGTCCTCCTTGTGAGTCGCCAGAAACCACACATGTCCATAGGGATCCTTCAAGGATCCGGTGCGATCGCCGTAAAACTGATCCTTGACCTCGGAGATGACCGTGCCACCGGCGGCAATCGCCTGGGCAAACATACGGTCCACGTCTTCGACATAGAGGTGCAGGCCCACCGAGGGTGATTGGTCCGGGTTGCGCAGAGGCCCCTCATCGCACGGCGTGCCGAGCATGATCGGACTGCCGCCGATCCGCAGTTCGGCATGACCGATGCCTCCGTCAGGCGTGGTCAGGCGCATGACTTCGGTGGCGTTGAAGGCTTTTTTGTAGAAATCGATGGCTTGTGCCGCTTCCTTGATGCCCAGGTAAGGCGTGATGCTATGGAAACCTTCGGGGATGGCTTTGACGGCCATGACATTTTCTCCTTGTTCTGTCCGGCGAAGAGAGGCTTCGTCGATGTGCGAACAACCACTATAGGACAGCCGCCTGGGACCGACCCATGCCCCGACGAACGTCTTATGTTACGTCCAGCAGATGTGCGCCCGGCCCGCGCTTGCTCAGTGCATCGCCCTGGTTTCGCAGCGGGCACGCTTCCATCGACAGACACCCGCAGCCGATGCAGCCATTGAGCCGGTCACGCAGTGCCATCAATTGGTTGATGCGTTCGTCCAGGTCGCGGCTCCATTGCTCTGACAGGATCTTCCAGTCGGCGGCCGTTGGGGCACGGTCGTCGGGCAGGGCTCCCAACGCCTGACCGATTTCCGCCAGGGGAATGCCGAGGCGCTGGGCAACCTTTATCAACGCCACGCGCCGTAACACTTCTCTGGGATAACGTCTTTGGTTGCCCTGGTTGCGAGTGCTTTTGATCAGTCCCTTGGCTTCATAGAAATGCAAGGCGGTGACTGCCACGCCGCTGCGGGCGGCCACCTGGCCAACGGTGAGCGCTTTGTGAATATCGATCCGGGTCATGACGAATCACTGCTTGACCTTGAGTTAACTGGAGGTTTTACCCTGCACGCTTTTGGATCGCAAGATTCGTCTCACACGTATCGAGGAGTCGTCATGCAATTGCCTGGGAACAATCGCAGCTTTACCCAACTGATCGAATTCGACATCGAACCGCAATGGCAGCAGGCCTTGATCGATGCTCTGTCGGACCAGACCGAGCGCCTGGCCCGGGATCACCAGGGTTTCCTGAGTGCCAGTATCCAGGCCAGCGAGGACGGCAGGCGTGTACTCAATTACCTGCAATGGCGAACCCGAGAAGCGGGCGAAGCGGCGTTTCAGTGTTTTGAAAGGGGCGAACAGGATTTCTGGCAGTTGGTCCAGGTACATCGGGTCCGAACCGTGACGTTCGGTTCGTTCCATGTAGTACGCAATATCGAGCGCAGCCTGGACAACGCGTTGAATTGTCAGCTGGTCGATTAAGCGCAACGGCCGATGCGAAGGGGCAATACCTACTATTGAAAGCGTTGATTTCTGCCGTACGGGACCGACGGGTAGCCTTTGTTCATCGCCACAGAACACCGGATACCCATCATGAATCGCATCGTTGCTGTTTTGCTGCTGTCGGTCACCGCCGTACTGAGTGGATGCACCACATCATCGCCTGAGCTGCGTCCCTACACCGCCGAGGAAACCCGCGAACTGGCCCTTGAGGCCCTGAATCGCCGGGGGCTGTCGTTCGATGAATACCATGCGAAGAAAGCCGAACTGCTTGGCCCGTCGCAGAAAAATTCGAGCTTCGACGATCGTGGCGAGATGAGCGCGGAACAGACCGTACAGAAACTGCCGGGCCGGGCCAGCTGAGAGACTGTACCGCCTGAAGTTTTACCCAACTGTCCATGGGTTTGCAGCGGGACGTGGGGTAGGGTCTTTCCCTGACCACCCGACGGACTCCATGTCATGACCCTTTCGCTTGATTTGCTGCTGGGCTTCGCCCTGTTTGCCCTTGTGACTTCGATCACGCCTGGGCCCAACAACACCATGTTGCTGGCTTCGGGGGTCAATTTCGGGTTCAACCGAACCATCCCGCACATGCTGGGCATCACCTGCGGTTTCTTTTCCCTGGTGCTGGCGGTAGGCCTGGGTCTTGGCGCTATGTTCCAGACGTATCCGCTGCTCTACACGATATTGCGCTATACCGGCGCGGCATACCTGCTGTACCTGGCGTGGAAGATTGCCCACTCCGGTCCGGTCTCGGACAGCCGGGCAGGGAATCACGCACCGATCAGCTATTGGGGCGCGGCGGCATTCCAATGGGTCAACCCGAAGGCCTGGATCATGGCCATCGGAGCCATCAGCACCTATACACCGATCCAGGGCTACTTTTTCAATGTCGTGGTAATCGCCGCCGTGTTTGCCCTGATCAACCTGCCCAGTGTGAGCGTGTGGGTGATCTGCGGCAGCCTGTTGCGCAACCTGTTGCGTGATCGTCGCTGGCTGCGCCTGTTCAACTGGGGCATGGCACTGTTGCTGGTTGCCTCGCTGTACCCGTTGTTGCTCGAAAGCATCGGTTGAGGGCTGAGCTTGGGCCGGATGCCTGCTAAGCTCGCTGTTCAGGAGCGTTCCTACGCACTTTTAAACGAAGTCTCACTTCTTTAAGGTCTTCGATCGGGTATAGCTAGTCTTGAACCCAACGAGGGCGCCCGGTCCCGGAACAGGCTCTGCGAGTTTCCCATGAATAAACGTCCTTTATATTTCGATTATGCCGCCACCACACCGGTGGACGAACGAGTCATCCAGGTCATGGTTGAATGCCTGGGCTTCGACGGTAACTTCGGCAACCCGGCTTCCAGCTCCCATGCTTTCGGCCAGCACGCCCGCCGCTCGGTGGAGCATGCGCGCCGGCAGGTGGCGCAATTGGTCGGGGCGCAGTCGGAGCAGATCATATGGACTTCCGGCGCCACCGAGTCCAACAACCTGGCCCTCAAGGGCGTGGCCCAGGCGCGCGGTGCGTCCCCGGGACATGTCATCACCAGTCTGATCGAGCATAAGGCGGTGCTCGATACAGTCCGACAGCTTGAAGAAAGCGGCGTCGCGGTGACCCGGCTGGCGCCGGACGCCGATGGTCTGATCGATCCGCAAGCGGTGCGCGAGGCATTGCGCGAAGACACATTCCTGGTGTCGCTGATGCTGGTGAACAATGAGCTGGGCACACTCACTGACGTCGCCGCCATCGGTGAGGTCGTGCGTGGGCACGGCGCACTGTTTCATGTGGATGCGGCCCAGGGAGCCGGCAAGGTAAGAATCGACCTTGACCGGTGGCCGGTGGACCTGATGTCGTTTTCTGCTCACAAGGTCTATGGTCCCAAAGGGATCGGTGCGCTCTACGTCGGCGAGCGCGCCCGGCCGCGTCTGGCGGCGCAGATCCATGGCGGTGGACACGAGGGCGGCCTTCGTTCCGGCACGCTTGCCACCCACCAGATCGCTGCCATGGGGGCTGCCTTCGAACTGGCGGCTCAGGCAATCGACGATGAGCTCGACAAAATCGCTCGATTGCGCAATCGTTTGCTCGAACCGCTGCTTGCCCTTCCTGGCGTGCGGGTCAACGGCAGCGCGACCCAGCGTATTCCGCACACGCTGAGCCTGACTTTTTACGAAGGTGAATTCAACCCGGTTGCGTTGGGCACTTCGCTTGCATTTTCCGCCACGTCTGCCTGCAATTCGGCGAACAACACGCCATCCCACGTGCTGCTGGCCCTGGGGCACGATGCGCGTGCGGCCGGGCGGACCATTCGCTTGAGTCTGGGACGCTTCACCCGTGAGCAGGACATCGACGAAGCCGTGCAGTTGATCGAGGCAGCCTGTGCCGCCGCGCCTGCATTCTGGGCCACCACCTCATAAGCCGGACGTCCGGCACCGAACAATAATGATGAACAGGAGAAACGATGAGTACCGAGCCTTTGACCCATGGACTGGTTCCCCAACGCCTGGCCCGAATCCGTGAATTGATGAGCCGCGAAGGCATCCATGCGTTGTTGGTGCCGTCGGCCGATCCGCATCTGTCGGAATACCTGCCCGGCTATTGGCAAGGTCGGCAATGGCTGTCGGGGTTCCACGGTTCGGTCGGCACCTTGATCGTGACGGGGGATTTCGCCGGGGTCTGGGCCGACAGTCGTTACTGGGAACAGGCTACCCATGAGCTGGAGGGCAGTGGGATCGAACTGGTCAAGCTCATTCCAGGCCAGCCCGGTCCCTTGGACTGGCTTGCGGAGCAGACCCCTGAAGGAGCAGTGGTTGCGGTCGATGGTGCGGTAATGGCCGTGGCGTCGGCTCGAACGCTGGGCAGTAAACTTCAAGAACGTGGTGCACGGCTGCGTACTGACATCGACCTGCTCGACGAAGTCTGGACCGACCGTCCATCCCTGCCCAGTCAGCCGGTCTACGCGCATCTGCCGCCTCAGGCGACCGTCAGCCGGATCGAGAAACTCGCCAGATTGCGTGAATCCCTCAAGGAGCGTGGTGCCGACTGGCATTTCATCGCCACCCTGGACGATATCGCCTGGCTGTTCAACCTGCGTGGCGCCGATGTGTCGTTCAACCCCGTGTTCGTCTCCTTTGCCTTGATCAGCCAGCAGCAGGCGACCTTGTTCGTGGCACTGGACAAGGTTGACGGTGCATTGCGCGCGACACTCGAACAAGAGGGTGTCTCCCTGCGGGATTACAGCGAAGCGGGCAGCGGTCTACGGGAGATTCCAGGCGGCGCGAGCCTGCTGGTCGACCCGGCCCGCGTCACGGTCGGCTTACTGGACAATCTGCACAATGACGTGAAACTGGTGGAAGGGCTCAACCCCACGACGCTGGCCAAGTCTCGCAAGAGCCCGGCCGACGCCGAGCACATCCGTCGGGCCATGGAACAGGATGGAGCGGCGCTCTGTGAATTTTTCGCCTGGCTGGAAGGTGCCTGGGGCCGTGAACGCATCACCGAACTGACCATCGATGAATACCTGACGGCGGCACGCAAACGGCGTCCGGATTTCGTTTCCCTGAGTTTCAATACCATCGCCGCGTTCAACGCCAATGGCGCAATGCCGCACTATCACGCCACGGAAGAAGCCCATGCGGTCATCGAAGGCGATGGCTTGTTGTTGATCGATTCAGGTGGCCAATACCTTGGCGGCACCACCGATATCACTCGCATGGTACCGGTCGGAACGCCCAACGCTGAGCAGAAACGTGACTGCACCCGCGTGCTCAAGGGGGTCATTGCGTTGTCCAGGGCCCGATTCCCTCGGGGCATTCTATCGCCGCTGCTGGACGCCATCGCACGGGCACCGATCTGGGCGGAGCAAGTGGATTACGGGCACGGTACCGGTCACGGTGTCGGTTATTTCCTGAACGTCCATGAAGGTCCGCAGGTCATTGCCTACCAGGCGGCTCCCACGCCGCAAACAGCCATGCAGCCGGGCATGATTACGTCGATCGAACCGGGGACCTATCGTCCGGGACGCTGGGGTGTTCGTATCGAGAACCTGGCATTGAATCGTGAAGCAGGCAGCAGCGAGTTCGGCGAATTCCTTGAATTCGAAACCTTGACCTTGTGCCCGATAGACACGCGCTGCCTGGAACCCTCGTTGCTGACCCAGGATGAAAGGGGGTGGCTCAATGCCTATCACGCCGAGGTTCAGCGTCGCCTGAGCCCGTTGCTGGAAGGTGATGCGCTGCAATGGTTGAACACACGAACGATGGCGATCTGACGTCCGGATCAGCTGAGGGCTTCACGGACGAAGTCCAACCGATCCTGGCCAAAGAACAACTCGTCTCCGACGAACATGCTGGGGGCGCCGAATACGCCCCTTGCGATGGCCTCTTCAGTGGTTGTCTTGAGGGCTTCCTTGATTGGCTCGTCTGCGGTCAACGCCAGCACATATCGAGGGTCGAAACCGTTCTCATCCAGGACGGCTGCCACAGTCGCCGGATCGCTGAGGTTGCGGGCGTCGACCCATAGGGCGCGAAACAGGCAATCGATGAACGCTTCGAACCGTTCTGGATGACGCAGTTGCATGCCGGTTATGGCTCGCATCAATGAAAGCGTGTTGATCGGGAAGTACGGATTGAGCCTGAATTCGACGCCGTAACGCTTGGCGAAGCGATCCAGGTCCTTGGCCATGTGGGCGCCTTTGGCTGGCACGGTTACCGGTGATGCGTTGCCTGTCGCCTTGAAAACACCTCCCAGCAGCATAGGGCGATAGATCAGTACGCTGTCGGCGTCCGCACAGAGCGTGGACAGCTGTGTGTAGGCCAGATAAGTCGCCGGGCTGCCAATATCGAAGAAGAACTCCACCGATTTGCTCATGGTCATTGCTCTCTTGTTGTTATCGAGGGATGGCTTTACCAGCGTTCATTCCAGGGACGCAGGTCCAACTCGAAGGTCCAGGCATCGCGCGGTTGTGTGTGCAGGTACCAGTAGTTCTCGGCGATGTGTTCAGGGTCGAGGATGCCGTCTTGATCCTTGGTTGCATACTTTTGCGGGAAGTTATCGCGGATGAAGTCGGTGTCGATGGCGCCGTCCACCACCACATGAGCTACATGGATGTTCATGGGGCCCAACTCACGGGCCATGCTCTGGGCCAGCGCGCGGATGCCGTGTTTGGCACCTGCGAAGGCAGCGAACCCCGAGGCTCCCCGTAGACCCGCTGTCGCTCCGGTGAACAGAATGGTTCCTCGCTGGCGCTTGACCATGCGTTTGGCCACCTCCCGGGCATTGAGGAAACCGGAGAAACAAGCCATCTCCCAGATCTTGAAATATTTACGGGCGGTTTCTTCAAGAATGCTGCAGGGCACGTTGGCGCCGATGTTGAATACGAACGCTTCGATGGGGCCGATCTGGCTTTCGATCTGTTCTACCAGGGCGATCACATCGTCTTCCTTGCGCGCATCACAGGCAAAGCCGTGGGCTTCGCCGCCCTGGTCGCGTATCGCCTCGACCAATGGTGCGAGCTTGTCGACGCTACGGCGGGTGACGCAGGCTACAAATCCCTGCTTCGCGAAACGCCTGGCAATCGCGCCACCCGTGGCATCTCCCGCGCCAACAACCAGTACGACCTTCTTGTTATCCATGATCAGCCTCATTGGTAAACGATCGTTAGCTGAACGGACGTTATGCTAAGGTCGGGTGTGCGTCAAGGTGAGCGATCAGGAGCAGGATGTATGCGTTATTCAGCCAGTCACAAAATGGAAACCCGCGAAAAACTGTTGGCCAGCAGTGCCGTCTCCGCCAAGAAATCCGGATTTTCAACGGTGGGCGTCGATGGGCTGATGAAAGCGATCGGGTTGAGCGGCGGGGCGTTCTACAGTCATTTTTCTTCAAAGGATGAACTTTTCAAAGTCATCGTCGAGAGGGAGTTGACCCAGAGTCTGGAGCGCCTGAGCGGTGATCATGTCCTGGATTCGGCCAGATTGGAGCGTTGTCTCCAGCAGTACCTGAGCATGGAACATGTCCAGCAACCTGAAATCGGGTGCGTGCTGCCGGTGCTTGGCGCTGAGATCGCTCGTTCGGATGTACAGGTGCGAGAGACGGCGCAAACGTGGATCTGCCGTTTGCATGAGGGCTGGGCGCAGATACTGGGAAGTGACAGTCTGGCCTGGGCGATTCTGTCGCAATGCGTTGGCGCACTGGTCGTGGCCCGCATGTTGGTCGCGCCGGAGATCCAGCGTAACGTCCTTCAATCCAGCCAGGAGGAGATAAGCCGTCGAATGGCAGAGCAACGGATTGATTGAAAACCGCTGTTTATTTGCAGATGACGATCATGCTGCGGCTGGTATAGCCGGCAGGGTTGAGACCGAAAGGATAGTCCCCCGGCTCTTCGACCGCATCGCCTGACTTGGCGATGATTTTGTAATTCTTGGGGGCGCATGAGTTTGCGGCGCTGGCGAAGCACTGCTCCCAGGACGAGGACAGACCGGAGCAGTTGATGTGCAAGCCTTTTTTGCCGCGTTTGACTTCACTCTTGGTGGTCGCCGCGCATCCTGCAACTGCAAGTATGGCGATCAATATCAAAATTCGTTTCATTCCCGTCCTTATGCCGTCGTGCATCTGCTGTCCACGTACGGCTGTGTTCGCTTGCGCTTGAAGCGTTCATGACGTCCTGTATGAAAAAATCCATGACTGACATTGGGTTACATGCCTAAACATGGCCTAAATGCGCGGCAAATACCAGACTTTCATGAAATGCTGCTTCAATCCGCCGCGACGACGGGCTTAACCGTGTTGTTCATGGTCAGCGTTGCGCCGACCGATGCGAGAATAATGCAGGCAATGGCGGCCCATTGAGGGAACGACAGATACTCCTGGAGAAATATGAATCCCGACAGGGCCGCCACAGCGGGCTCGATGCTCATCAACGTGCCAAAAGTGCGAGCTGGCAAACGAGTCAGGGCAATCATTTCGAGGGTGTAGGGCAGGGCCGTGGACAGAATGGCAACGCCAATGGCGACCGGAATCAGGCTTGGTGTCAACAGTGCGGTCCCTGCATGGATGATGCCGAAGGGGGCTATGAACAGTGCGGCGATCACTACGCCCAATGCGGCTGTCTGTACGCCGTGGTCCGCTCCGGCCTTTTGACCGAACAGGATATAAAGTGCCCAGCAGACACCTGCCCCCAACGCATAACCGGCCCCGACCAGGTCGATACCCGTGCTGGTGGCTCCGGTGGGTATCAGCAGGAACAGGCCAATCACTGCCAAGGCAATCCAGAGAAAGTCGATTGCCCGTCGTGAGGTATAGATCGCCACCGCCAGGGGGCCGGTAAATTCCAATGCCACGGCGATGCCCAGGGGAGTCGTGCGGACCGACATATAAAAGAGAAAATTCATGCCGCCCAGAGCCATCCCATAAACGACCACGGTACGCAGGGATTGGGCCGTGAGCTTGGCGCGCCACGGGCGTAACAGCAATAGCATGATGATGCTGGCAAAAATAAGCCGAAGGGTCGTAGTGCCTTGGGCGCCTATTATCGGAAACATGCTTTTTGCGAGAGAGGCTCCGGACTGGATTGATGCCATGGCGATCAGTAGCAATGCAACCGGGTAGACGGTGAATGCCAGGCTGCGATGTGGGGAAGTCATTAAAAAGCGTCATCCAGCTAACGTAGGGAATGGGTTGAGCAATATATTGCGCATTTGTTGTTTCCACGTCTATATACGCAGTGGTTTTGTCCGGTGATCGTCGTGAACGGATAGAAAAGTAAAATTAAGGGTTGACGGCAGATTCTGAGTCTCTATAATTCGCCCCACTTCCGGCGCAGTCGAAACGGAAAACTCCTTGAGATTCAATGAGTTAAGTATTTTTCGGCGATGCAGGGCTTCAGGTCATCGAAGCACGGAAGGAGTCAGCGGAGCAGGTTTTTGGCTCAGTCGACGGTTCGATCTTCTCGGTCGAAAGCGGTAAAAAAGAGGTGTTGACAGCAGCGACTAACGCTGTAGAATTCGCCTCCCGCTAACGAGAGATCGAAAGCGCAAGTGGTTGAAGTTGAAAAAGAAATTTTGAAAACTTCGAAAATAATCGCTTGACAGATACACGGGGCGCTGTAGAATGCGCGCCTCGGTTGAGACGAAAGCCTCAGCCCACCGCTCTTTAACAACTGAATCAAGCAATTCGTGTGGGTGCTTGTGGAGTCAGACTGCTAGTCAACAGATTATCAGCATCACAAGTTACTCCGCGAGAAATCAAAGATGTAACCAACG
>NZ_LHVL01000013.1:0-362378 GCF_001269775.1 Pseudomonas sp. Pf153
TCATCTGCAAGCCCGCTTGCCGGACGTCCTGGTGCCAGCGGCGTATGTGCGGCTGGAGGCCTTGCCCCTGACCGCCAACGGCAAGCTTGACCGCAAAGCCTTGCCCGAGCCGGATCAAAGCGCTTGGCCGAGTGCTGAATACGCGGCACCGCAAGGCCCTGTCGAAATCGCCCTGGCGCGGATCTGGGCGGATGTGCTGAAGGTCGAGCAGGTCGGCCGTCACGACAATTTCTTCGAACTAGGCGGGCACTCGTTGCTGGCGGTGAGCCTGATCGAGCGCATGCGCCAGATCGGCTTGAGCGCTGACGTGCGACGGCTGTTCAGTCAACCGACCCTGGCGGCGCTGGCGACGGCGGTGGGCAGCGGTCGTGAAGTCGAGGTGCCGGCCAACCGCATCCCCGCCGAGTGCACCCGCATCACGCCGGACATGCTGCCGCTGGTCCAGTTGGATCAGGAAGCCATCGACCGTATCGTCGCCACGGTGCCGGGCGGAGCGGCGAATGTGCAGGATATCTACCCGCTGGCGCCGTTGCAGGAGGGGATTCTTTATCACCATTTGAGTGCGGAGTCGGGGGATCCCTACCTGCTGCAATCCGGCATGGCTTTCGACAGTGTCGAGCGCTTGCACACCTTCGCCGATGCCTTGCAGCAGGTCATCTCTCGCCATGACATCTTGCGCACGAGTGTGGTCTGGGAAGACCTCCCAAGCCCGCAGCAAGTGGTGTGGCGCCATGCGGAGTTAACCGTGCAGCCAGTGGTGGTCGACCCGGCCGACGGCGACGTTCCTGATCAACTGCGGGCCCGTTTCGACGCACGCCATTACCGTCTCGATCTGGCTCAGGCCCCACTGTTGCGCCTGGTGTACGCCGAGGACCCGGCACGGCAGCGAGTGGTCGCGATCTTGCTGTTCCACCATATCGTCCTGGATAACACGGCGTTGACGGTGGTGCTTGAGGAGATGCAGGCCTGCCTGCTCGGCCAGGCCGATTCCTTGCCGGCCCCGATGCCGTACCGCAACTATGTGGCACAGGCCCGGCTGGGTGCCGGTGCCGAGGAACACGAGGCGTTCTTCCGCGAGATGCTCGGCGGGATCGATGAACCGACCTTGCCGTTCGGTTTGCAAGACGTACAAAGTGAGGGGCACGATATCGAAATGTCGTCGTTGGCCCTGCCGGATGGCTTGAGCTGGCGCCTGCGAGCCCAGGCGCGCGGACTTGGGGTGAGCGCGGCAAGCCTGTTCCATCTGGCGTGGGCACAACTGCTGGCGGCGACGTCCGGCCAGGAGCAGGTGGTATTCGGCACGGTGCTGTTGGGTCGGATGCAGGGCGGCGAGGGAGCCGACCGGACACCGGGGGTATTCATCAATACGCTGCCGTTGCGGGTGGATGTGGACGCACAGCCGGCACGTGAGGCCATCCAAGGAACCCACCGGCGGCTGACGGCCCTGCTCGGACACGAACACGCTTCCCTGGCGTTGGCCCAGCGCTGCAGTGGCGTAGCGGCGCCGCAGCCGTTGTTCAGCGCGCTGCTCAATTATCGGCATGGCACCCGTCATGCGCGGCAAGCGCTCGGGCAGGTCTGGCAAGGCATCGAAATTCTCACCTTCGAGGGACGCACCAATTACCCGCTGACCTTGAGCGTCGACGACTTGGAGGACGGATTCAAGGCGACGGTATTGTCCCGTGTCACTGTCGGTGCGCAGCGGGTCATCGATTTGTTACAGACGACTCTGGAAAACTTGGTGGCGGCACTGGAGACAGCACCGGAACAGCCGTTGAATCAGCTGTCGATCCTGTCGGAACAGGCGCAGCAGCTGTTGCTCTGCGGTTTCAATGCCTCTGCTGTCGAGTACGGCCAGGCACAGACAATCCACGTCCGATTCGAAGAACAGGCGCGCCGCCTGCCAGAGATTATCGCGGTACAGGCCGGTGAGCAGCGGCTGACGTACGCTGAGCTCAATGCCAGGGCCAATCGCCTGGCCCATCACCTGATCGGCCTGGGCGTGCAAGCGGACGACCGCGTGGCGATCTGTGTCCAGCGCGGCCCGCAGATGCTGGTCGGGTTGCTGGCGATTCTCAAGGCCGGGGCCGGCTATGTGCCGGTGGATCCAGCTTACCCTGCGGAACGCATTGCCTACCTGCTGCAAGACAGCGCGCCGCTGGCGGTGCTCGCGCAGGCCTCGACCCGGGACCTGTTGGGTGCCGTGCCGGTGGTGGATCTGGACAGTGCTGACTGGCAGCACCTGCCCGACAGCAACCCGCAAAGGCCCGGCCTGACGCCGGCGCACCTGGCCTACGTGATCTACACCTCCGGCTCCACCGGCCAGCCCAAAGGGGTGATGGTGGAACATCGGACCCTGGAAAACCTGGTGCACTGGCACGCCGCGGCCTTTGACTTACGCGCCGGCAGCCACACCGCCAGCGTCGCCGGGTTCGGCTTCGATGCCATGGCCTGGGAAGTCTGGCCGGCCTTGTGTGTCGGCGCAACGCTGCATCTGCCGCCGTCCACGATCGGTAATGAACACCTGGATGAACTGCTGGGCTGGTGGCAGGCGCAACCGTTGCAGGTGGCGTTCCTGCCGACGCCGGTGGCCGAATACGCCTTCAGTCGGGGGCTGCACCACCCGACCTTGCGTACGCTGCTGATCGGCGGCGACCGGTTGCGGCAGTTGCCGAGCAACCCGACCTTCGACGTCATCAACAACTATGGACCGACCGAAGCCACGGTGGTGACCACCTCTGGCCGGGTCGAAGCCGGGCAGGTGTTGCACATCGGCCGGCCTATCGCCAACGCCAGGGTTTACCTGCTGGATGCCCACCGGCATCCGGTGCCGGTGGGCGTGGCCGGTGAGCTGTACGTGGGCGGCGCGGGTGTGGCGCGGGGGTATCTGAACCGGCCGGAACTGAGCGTCGAGCGCTTCCTCGATGACCCGTTCAGCGAAGCACCTCAGGCGCGGATGTACCGCACCGGCGACCTGGCCCGCTGGCTGGCCGACGGCACGCTCGAGTACCTGGGGCGCAACGACGACCAGGTGAAACTGCGCGGCGTGCGGGTCGAGCTGGGCGAAGTCGAAGCGGCGTTGCTGAGCCATGACGGGGTGCAGGACGCGGTGGTGCTGGTGCGTGACGAGCGTCTGCTGGCGTGGTTCACCGAGCGCAGTCCGGTGGTGATCGAGGACCTGCGGGTTCATCTGCAAGCCCGCTTGCCGGACGTCCTGGTGCCAGCGGCGTATGTGCGGCTGGAGGCCTTGCCCCTGACCGCCAACGGCAAGCTTGACCGCAAAGCCTTGCCCGAGCCGGATCAAAGCGCTTGGCCGAGTGCTGAATACGCGGCACCGCAAGGCCCTGTCGAAATCGCCCTGGCGCGGATCTGGGCGGATGTGCTGAAGGTCGAGCAGGTCGGTCGTCACGACAATTTCTTCGAACTGGGCGGGCACTCGTTGCTGGCGGTGAGCCTGATCGAGCGCATGCGCCAGATCGGCTTGAGCGCTGACGTGCGACGGCTGTTCAGTCAACCGACCCTGGCGGCGCTGGCGACGGCGGTGGGCAGCGGTCGTGAAGTCGAGGTGCCGGCCAACCGGATCCCCGCCGAGTGCACCCGCATCACGCCGGACATGCTGCCGCTGGTCCAGTTGGATCAGGAAGCCATCGACCGTATCGTCGCCACGGTGCCGGGCGGAGCGGCGAATGTGCAGGATATCTACCCGCTGGCGCCGTTGCAGGAGGGGATTCTTTATCACCATTTGAGCGCGGAAACGGGAGATCCGTATCTGCTGCAATCACGGCTGATTTTCGACAGCGTCGAGCGAGTAGAGGCCTTCGCCGACGCGTTGCGACAGGTCATGGCGAGGCATGACATTCTGCGTACCGCCGTGCTCTGGCAAGGCCTGGGCGCGCCGGTGCAGGTCGTCTGGCGCGAGGCCACTCTGGCGGTGCAGGAGCGGGTGTCCGAAACGGCGGCGGGCTCGGTTTTCGATCAGTTGCAGGCGCGTCCAGGCGCAAGCGATTATCGCCTTGATCTTGCCCAGGCCCCGTTGATTCGTCTGATATACGCTCGAGGACCGGGTGAAGGGCGGGTCGCGGCAATACTGTTGTTTCATCACATCGTCCTGGATCACGCCGCCCTTGAGGTGGTGCGCGATGAAATGCAGGTCATTTTGTCGGGGCCTTGCCAGGCGTTGCCCGTGCCGGTGCCTTACCGGAACTATGTCGCGCAGACGCGAATGGGCAGCAGCGAGCAGGAGCACGAGGCGTTCTTCCGCGACATGCTCGGCGATATCGACGAACCGACCTTGCCGTTCGGCTTGCAGGACGTGCAGGGCGACGGCAGCGGCATCGAAGAGGTTCGCCAGAACGTCGATGCGCACCTGAGCCGTCGACTTCGGGCGCAGGCGCGTCAGTTGGGCGTGAGCGCGGCGAGCCTGTATCACTTGGTCTGGGCCCTGGTATTGGGCAAAGTGTCCGGCAAAGACGACGTGGTGTTCGGCACAGTGCTGGTGGGGCGGATGCAGGGCGGCGAGGGTGCCGACCGGGCGTTGGGCCTGTTCATCAATACCCTGCCGTTGCGCGTGAGCCTGGGCGAGCAGGGCGCGCGCGCCGGGGTCAAGGCGACCCACGCGCAGTTGACCGCTTTGCTGGGGCATGAGTACGCCTCGCTGGCACTGGTCCAGCGTTGCAGCGGCGTGCAAGCGCCGGCGCCATTGTTCAGCGCCTTGCTCAACTACCGCCATACCCGCGTACAGAACTCGACCGGGGCGTCGTCGGCCTGGAGCGGTATCCAGATGCTCAGCGGCGAGGAGCGCACCAACTACCCGCTGGCATTGAATGTCGACGATCAGGGCGAGGCGTTCAGCTTCACCATCGTGACCTTGGCGCACATCGGTGCACAACGCCTCTGCGGTTATGTGCAACAGACATTGGAGAGTCTGGTCGGGATGTTGGAGCAAGCACCGGATGCTCCCCTGCACCGGGTGACGATCCTGCCGCAAAGCGAGCGCCGCAAGTTGCTGGACGAATTCTGTCGCGCTGACGCCATCGAGCCGCAGGCCCCGGCCATCCACCAGCAGTTCGAGGCCCAGGTGCAGCGCACGCCGGATGACGTTGCGGTGGTGCAGGGTCACCAGTCATTGAGCTATCGCGAGCTCAACGAGCGGGCCAATCGTCTGGCCCATTACCTGCGCAAGCGGGGTGTGCAGCCGGACTCACGGGTGGCGATCTGTGTCGAGCGCAGCGCGGACATGGTGGTCGGCCTGCTGGCAGTGCTCAAGGCTGGCGGAGGGTATGTACCGTTGGACCCCGCCTATCCGGAGGACCGGCTGACCTACATGTTGGAAAACAGCGCACCGATCGCGGTGCTGACGCAAGCCGCTACCAGGGAACTCCTGTCCCACGGGCCGGTGCCATTGATCGACCTGGACGCCGGCGTCTGGCAGACCGAACCGGCCCACAACCCGCCAGTGGCAGACCTGACGCCGGCCCATCTGGCCTATGTGATCTACACCTCCGGCTCCACGGGACGGCCCAAAGGTGTGATGGTCGAGCACCGCGGTCTGCGAAACCTGCTGGACTGGTACCTCGATGACCTGGGCTTCCACGCCGGCGATGCGGTGTTGCTGGCCTCGTCCTATAACTTCGACCTGACTCAGAAAAACATCCTCGCGCCATTGATGGTCGGTGCCTCGTTACACCTTGCCGCAGAGCCCTTCGATCCCGGTGCCATCGTTGCGCAAATCGCCGAGGCGGGTATCACCCACCTCAACATGTCCCCCAGCGCCTTCCATGCGTTGGTGGATGCCGACCGGCAGGACGCGCTGACTTGCCTGAGGCGGGTGGTCCTGGGCGGCGAGCCGATCCAGCTCTCCATGCTGGAGAAGCTGCCGCTGCCACGGCCGGTGGTCATCAACAGCTATGGGCCGACCGAGTGCAGTGACGTGGTCGCCTGGCACACTGTCGACAACGACCTGGACACCTATCGGAACCGATCGATTCCTATTGGCCGGCCAATCCGCAACATGCAGTTGCATGTGCTGGACAGCCACGGTCAGTTGCTGCCGCTGGGCGTGCCCGGCGAGATACATATCGGCGGTGTCGGAGTGGCGCGCGGTTACCTCAACCTGCCGCAACTGAGCGCCGAACGCTTCATTGACGACCCGTTCAGCGAGCGGGCCGATGCGCGCCTGTACAAGACTGGCGACATCGGCCGCTGGCTGCCGGACGGTACCCTGCAATACCTGGGGCGTAACGACGATCAGGTGAAGATCCGCGGCTTGCGCATCGAGCTGGGGGAGATCGAAGCCCGGCTTGTCCAGCACGAGACGGTGAACGAGGCGGTGGTACTGGTCCGTGAAGACGTGCCGGGGGACAAGCGCTTGGTGGCCTGGTTCACCCCCTGTTTGCCAGGGCAGGCGATCGACCTTGAGGCGCTGCGCACCTACCTGCTGGCACACCTGCCGGGTCACATGGTGCCGCTGGCCTACGTGCGCCTCGACGCGCTGCCGCTGAGCCCCAATGGCAAACTCGACCGCAAGGCATTGCCGTCACCGGATCTGACATCGGTCATCACACGCGGCTATGAAGCCCCTGTCGGTGAAACCGAAATCAATCTGGCCCGGTTGTGGGCCGAGACCCTCAACGTAGAACGTGTCGGCCGTCACGATCACTTCTTCGAGCTGGGCGGGCACTCCCTGCTGGCCGTCAGCCTGATCGGGCGCTTGCATCAGGAGGGGCTGGCGGCGGATGTCAGCACCTTGTTCGAACAGCCGACCCTGGCTGCTTTTGCCGCCATGACGCGAAACGCACGGGTCGAGACCGGACGTGCCGACGTGCCTGTCAACGGAATTGTTCCCGGTACCACGCGGATCATCCCGGCGATGCTGCCCCTGGCCGAGCTGGACCAGGGCACTCTGGACCGTCTGGTCGCAGGCATCCCCGGTGGCGCGGCCAATGTACAGGACATCTATCCCTTGACGCCCTTGCAGGAAGGCATTCTTTACCATCACATCAGCGCCGGGCAGGGCGATCCTTATGTCAACCAGGGACAATTTGCATTTGCCGATGCCGAGCGTTTCCAGGCGTTTGTTCAGGCCCTGCAGACGGTGATCGATCGTCACGACATTCTGCGCACCGCCGTGTTGTGGGAAGGCCTGGATACGCCGTTGCAAGTGGTGCTGCGCAAGGTACAGTTGCCTCTGGAGGGGGTGGCCCTGGATGTCGGCGCAGGCGATGCGCTCGCGCAGTTGCATGAGCGCTTCGACGCCCGGCGGTTCCGTCTCGACGTGACCCGGGCACCGCTGTTACATCTGGTACATGCCTGGGACGAGAGTGGTCAGCGCATTGTTGCGATCCTGCTGTTCCATCACCTGGCCCTCGATCACAATGCACTGGCAGTGGTCAGCCAGGAAATGCAGGCTTGTCTGTCGGGGCGCGGTGCGCAGTTGGGGCGCCCGGTGCCATTTCGCAACTATGTCGCTCAGGCGCGGTTGGGCATCGGCGAGGTGGAGCACGAAGCGTTCTTTTGCGACATGCTCGGTGATATCGAAGAACCGACGTTACCGTTTGGCTTGCAGGACGTGCAGGGCGATGGCACGGGCATTGAAGAGTTCAGTCTGCCGCTCGGCCTGCCATTGAGCCAACGCTTGCGGACCCAGGCGCGGCAGCTTGGTGTCAGCGCCGCCAGCCTGTTTCACCTGGGTTGGGCCCGGGTGTTGGGCGTGCTGACCGGTCAGTCGCAGGTGGTGTTCGGCACCGTGTTGATGGGCCGCATGCAAGGTGCCGAAGCGGGGGATCGGGCGCTGGGCCTGTTCATCAACACTCTACCGTTGCGGGTGGATATGGGCGCGCGGGATGTGCGTGCGGCCGTCATGGCGACTCATTCCCGTTTGAGCACGCTGATGCGGCATGAGCATGCGCCGCTGGCCCTGGCCCAGCGCTGCAGCGGTGTGGTGGCGCCAACGCCGCTGTTCAGTGCCTTGCTCAATTATCGACACAGTGCCTCCACGACGAATGCAGAAACGTTGGCGGCCTGGGACGGTATCGAGGTCTTGCGGGCCGAAGAGCGCACCAACTATCCACTGACCATGAGCGTCGACGACCTGGGTGAGGCCTTCAGCCTGACGCTGCTGGCGAGCGGCGACGTCGGGGCGCGGCGGATCTGCGCCTATCTGCAGTGTGCGCTGGAGCATCTGTCCGTGGCCCTGGAACAGGCGCCGGATACGCCGATCGATCAACTGCCGGTCCTGTCGCAGACCGAGCGGGATCAACTGCTGGTCGGTTTCAACGCCACCCAGGCGGATTACCCGCGTGGGCTGACGGTCCATCAGCGCTTCGAGGCGCAGGTGGCCGCGAGGCCCGAGGCCGTGGCGGCGGTTTTCCTGGGCGACCAACTGACCTATGCCGAACTGAATCTGCACGCCAATGCACTGGCCCATCATCTGCGTGCTCTGGGCGTGAGGCCCGATGATCGCGTGGCGATTGTCGCGCGCCGTGGGCTCGATACATTGATCGGGTTGCTGGCGATCCTCAAGGCCGGCGCCGCTTATGTGCCGGTGGATCCAGCCCATCCGACCGAGCGCCTGGGGTATCTGCTCAGTGACAGCGCCCCGGTGGCGATCCTGGTCCAGCCTGACTTGCGTGAGCGCTTGCCGGCTCAGGCCGTGCCGGTGATCGATCTGGATCGACGCAGTTGGCCGCTCAGCCTGGCTTGCGACCCTCAGGTCGGCGACTTGACGCCCGAGCACCTGGCTTACGTGATCTACACGTCGGGCTCTACCGGATTGCCCAAGGGCGTGATGGTCGAACACCGCACGCTGTCGAATCTGCTGGACTGGCATTGCGAGGCGTTCGATCTGTGTGCCGGTCGTCACACTTCATGCCTTGCCGGGTTCGGCTTCGACGCCATGGCCTGGGAGATCTGGCCGGCCCTGTGCGTCGGCGCGACCTTGCACCTGGCGCCGCCCCGGGACGGCAACGAGAACCTCGACGCGCTGCTTGACTGGTGGCGCGCGCAACCACTGGACGTGAGTTTCCTGCCCACGCCGATTGCCGAATACGCCTTCAGCCAGAACCTCGGGCACCCGACCTTGCGCACGTTATTGATCGGTGGCGACCGCTTGCGCCAGTTCCCACGCAACCAGTCATTCGATGTGATCAACAACTATGGTCCGACCGAGGCCACGGTGGTCGCCACCTCAGGGAAGGTCGAGGCGGGCGATGCCTTGCACATCGGCAGGCCGGTGAGCAACGCCAGGGTTTATGTGCTGGACGAACAACGTCGCCCAGTGCCCGTCGGCGTCCCGGGGGAGCTCTATATCGGCGGTGCCGGTGTTGCCCGGGGTTACCTGAATCGACCGGAACTGACCGCCGAGCGTTTTCTGCAGGACCCGTTCGACACGACGCCGCACCCGCGGATGTACCGCACCGGCGACCTGGCGCGCTGGCGCGCCGACGGTAGCCTGGAATATCTGGGGCGTAACGACGACCAGGTCAAGATCCGGGGGGTACGCATCGAACTCGGAGAGATCGAGAACTGCCTCAATCAACTACCGGACATCCGGGAAACGGTGTTGCTGGTCCGTGAAGATCAACCCGGACAGCCACGGCTGGTGGCTTACTTCACCGAGCAGGCGCGAGTCGACGTGCGACCGATGGATGAGTTGCGTGCGCAATTGCAGATCCGCTTACCGGAATACATGGTACCGACGGCGTTCGTCAGGCTCGACGCGCTGCCGCTGACCGCCAATGGCAAGGTTGACCGCAAGGCCTTGCCCAAACCCGATATTACCGCGTTCTTCACCCGCCAATACGTGGCGCCCGAGGGCGAGTTGGAAAGCTGCCTGGCGCAGATCTGGAGCGAGTTGCTGCAAGTTGAACGGGTCGGGCGTCAGGATCATTTCTTCGAACTGGGCGGGCACTCGCTGCTGGCGATGCGCATGGTGTCTCAGGTCCGGCAGCGGCTGGGCGTCGAGCTGGCCTTGGGCGAGCTGTTTGCCAACCCGCAGCTTGGTGCGGTTGCGCAGGTGCTGGCCGATGCCGCGCGGAGCTCGCAACCGACCATTGTCCCAGTGTCAGGTGAGGCATCGTTGCCGTTGTCGTTTGCCCAGCAACGCCTGTGGTTCCTGGCGCAGATGGAGGGCGCCAACACCGCGTACAACATCCCCATCGGCCTGCGCTTGCGCGGTCGGCTCGATGACGATGCCCTGCAACGGGCGCTGGCGCGGATCGTCGCGCGTCATGACACCCTGCGCAGCCGCTTCACCCGTCTCAACGACGAGGCGCTGGTGCTGATCGCGCCGGTCGAGGCGGGGCTGCTGTTGCGGGTTGAAGACCTGCGTGGTCATCCGCAGGCCGATGAAACCTTGCAGGCCCTGGTCCAGGGCGAGGCGTCGATTCCTTTCGACTTGCAGGACGATCCGCTGATCCGTGGGCGTCTGGTACGCATGGCCGATGACCATCATGTGCTGTTGCTGACCCTGCATCACATCATCGCTGACGGCTGGTCAATGGGCGTACTGACTCGCGAGCTGATGGCGTTGTATCAGGCTTTCAGCCGTGGCGAAGCCGATCCGCTGCCACCCTTGACGTTGCAGTACACCGACTACGCCGTGTGGCAGCGACGCTGGTTGAGCGGTGAAGTCTTGCGTCAGCAGAGCGCGTATTGGCAACAGGCGTTGGATGGCGCACCGGCCCTGCTGATGCTGCCGACCGATCGTCCACGACCTGCGCAAATGGACTACGCCGGCAGTACCGTCGAGGTCTGGCTGCCTGAGCGCCTCAGTGCCGGGCTCAAGGTGTTGTGCCAACGGCATGGCGTGACCTTGTACATGGTGATGCTGAGTGCCTGGGCGTTGTTGCTTGCTCGGCTGTCGGGGCAGAGCGAAGTGGTGATCGGTTCGCCGGTGGCCAACCGCACCCGGGCCGAAGTCGAAGGGTTGATCGGATTGTTCGTGAATACCCTGGCGCTGCGTATCGAAACGTCCGCAGGGCAGGACGTCGGGGCATTCCTGGCGCGGGTCAAGGCGCGCATCCTGGAGGCCCAGGCCCATCAAGACTTGCCGTTCGAGCAAGTCGTGGAAATCACCCGGCCGGTGCGCAGCCTGGCTCACAGCCCATTGTTTCAGACCATGCTTAACTGGCGCAGCAGCGATGGCCCGGCCCTGGCTCTGGGGGACCTGACGCTGGAGCCCGTGGCACAGCCGAGCCACTTCGCCAAGTTCGACCTGACACTGACACTCAGTGAAGGGCAGGGTGGCATTGGCGGTTCGCTGGAGTACGCCACGGCGCTGTTCGATGAATCGACGGTGCGGCGGTACGTTGGTTACTTCGAGCGGTTGTTGCAGGCGATGGTCGATAACGATCAGGCGGCGCTGGAACAGGTGCCGCTGCTGGACGACCAGGAGCGGCACACACTGCTGGTCGGGTTCAACGCCACCGATCATGAATACCCGCAAGCCCTGACGGTGCACCGTTTGTTCGAACTGCGTGCGGCGGATCATCCCCAGGTCGTGGCGGCGGCGCACGGGACGCAGTCGCTGAGCTACGGCGAACTGAACGCCCGGGCCAATCGGCTGGCTCACTATCTGATCGGACACGGCGTGCAGCCTGGCGATCATGTGGCGATCCTGCTGCCACGCTCCCTGGACCTACTGATCGCGCAGCTGGCGGTGAGCAAGTGTGCGGCGGCCTATGTGCCGCTGGATATCAATGCTCCGTCCGAACGGCTAGCGTTCATGCTGCAGGACTGCCGTGCGGTGGCGTTACTCTCTCGTCGCAGCGAGGCGGCATCCGATACGGTGCCGCGGATCGACCTCGACACCCTGGTCCTTGAAGATCAACCGGCACATGACCCGCAGTTGCTGCAGTTCTCCGAGTCACCGGTGTACATCATGTACACCTCCGGTTCCACCGGTGTCCCCAAGGGCGTGGTAGTGCCGCACCGGGCCGTCGGCCGATTGGTGCTGAATAACGGCTACGCCGATTTCAATGCCAGGGATCGCGTGGCATTCGCCTCCAACCCCGCGTTCGATGCCAGTACCATGGACGTTTGGGGGCCGTTGCTCAATGGCGGCCAGGTGGTCGTCATCGACCATGAGACATTGCTCGACCCGGTCGCTTTCGGCGATGAGTTGAGTCGAAGCGGAGCGACGATCCTGTTCGTGACCACCGCTCTGTTCAACCAGTACGTACAATTGATCCCGCAAGCGCTCAAGGGCTTGCGCATCCTGCTATGTGGTGGCGAGCGCAGTGACCCGGCGGCTTTCCGCCGATTGTTGGCCGAGGCGCCCGCATTGCGTCTGGTGCATTGCTACGGCCCGACCGAAACCACCACCTATGCCGCTACCTTCGAAGTGCGCAACGTGGCGGAGTACGCCGACAGCGTGCCGATTGGCAGACCCATCGGTAACACCCGGGTCTATGTACTCGATGCGCACCTGCAACCGGTACCGACCGGCGTGACCGGCGAGCTGTACATCGGCGGCCTGGGGGTGGCGTTGGGGTATCTGAACCGGCCGGAGCTCACAGCCGAAAAATTCCTCGACGACCCGTTCAGTGCTGCACCCGCGGCGAAGATGTACCGCACGGGCGACCTGGTGCGCTGGCTTGCGTCGGGACAGCTTGAATGCCTGGGGCGTAATGACGATCAGGTGAAAATCCGTGGTTTTCGCATTGAACTGGGTGAAATCGAACACCGTCTCCTCGGCTGTGAAGGGATCAAGGAGGCCGTGGTCGTGGCACGGCAAGAAGCGCAGGCATCGATGCGTCTGGTGGCCTATTTCACCGTGCATGACGAGACACTGGACAGTGCGGCGCTGCGCTCCTATCTGCAAGCGCGGCTGCCGGACTACATGGTGCCTTCGGCGTGGGTGCGGCTGGACGCGATGCCGTTGAACAACAATGGCAAGGTGGATCGCCGGGCGCTGCCCGACCCCACGTGGGAAGCCTCGCCCAGCCAGGCCTATCAGGCCCCGGCTAATGCACTGGAGGCCAGCGTTGCCGGACTGTGGGCCGAGGTGCTGCAGCTGGAACGTGTAGGGCGCCATGACAACTTCTTCGAGCTGGGCGGGCATTCCCTGCTGGCGGTCCGACTGGTCAACCTGATGCGCAGTGAGGATCTGGACATTTCTCTGGCCGAGCTCTTCCAGCATGCCAGCGTCGAGTCCGTCTGCGAGTTGCTGAGCCGGCGCAGTGGCGCCGTTGAGCAGACGGACGGATTGATCACCGTGCGCGCCTCAGGGCGGGGTACACCCTTGTTCCTGGTGCATGAGTTCAGCGGCAGGGACCTGTATTTCCCGGCCCTGGGCATGCACATCGGTGGTGAGTTCCCGATCTACGGCTTGCCCGGCATCACATCGGGCCAACCGTTGCTGCGCACCATGGAGTGCCTGGCCGCGCGGTTGGTAGGCCTTATCCAAACGGTACAACCTCATGGACCTTATCGCCTGGCAGGCTGGTCGTTCGGTGGCGTGCTGGCTTATGAAGTCGCCCAGCAGTTGCTGGGAATGGATGAAACCGTCGCGTTTGTCGGACTGATCGACAGCTATGTGCCGCGTCTGGCGGGCCAGCCCCCGGCATATTGGCGTGACGAACAAGTCCATCAGCGCCAGTTGCTGTTGCACTGCAGGGCCCACTGGACGACGCAGGGTGCAGGCGAACAGGCGGAGTTGGCCCATTTGGCGCGTCTCGAGGCCGAGATGGCGCGTATGGATTTCGAGGATCTGCTCAAGCGCTGCCGCGAACAGCAGTTGCTGGAACCCGAGTTGGCCGCAGCGACGTCTGCCGACATCTGGCATTACCTGGACCGCGAGGTCGCCCACGGGCATGCATTGACCCATTACCGGATCAATCCGATTCACCAACCCGTGCATCTGTTCCGTGCTCAGGAGCGCCGCGCCGAGATGGCGCAGTTGAGCCCGTCGCTGGGTTGGGTCGAGGAGTTGTCGTCGGACCGGGTGCGTTGCATAGACGTACCGGGCGATCACCAGAGCATGATGAAGTCCCCTCATATTCAGCATCTGGGCCATGCCATCAACCAGGCATTACAAGAGGCGGCGCCCCCGCCACCCCAGATGTATCAACCACTCTTGACCATCCAGAGCGGACACCTCGGGCATACGCCGATTTTCTGCGTGCCCGGGGCGGGTGACGGCGCCACGGGGTTCATTCATCTGACCGAGGCCCTGGGGCCCGAATGGCCGATCTTTGGCCTGCAGCCCCGTGGCCTCGACGACATGGCGGTGCCCCATAGCCGGGTGGAAGCGGCTGCGGCGTGTTATGTCCGCGCCATCGAGCAACTGTACCCGGCGGGCCCTGTCCATTTGATCGGGCATTCGTTTGGAGGTTGGGTGGCGTACGCCATGGCGGCCCGGCTGCACTCCGGCGGACGAGAGGTCGCCTCCCTGACTCTGATTGACAGCGAGGTGCCCGGCGACGATGGCCTGGCAGGAAAGGCCTATAC
This sequence comes from Pseudomonas sp. Pf153, assembly GCF_001269775.1. Classification (NCBI taxonomy): domain Bacteria; kingdom Pseudomonadati; phylum Pseudomonadota; class Gammaproteobacteria; order Pseudomonadales; family Pseudomonadaceae; genus Pseudomonas; species Pseudomonas sp. Pf153. The sequence continues at coordinate 14,449 of NZ_LHVL01000013.1, forward strand.
CACCACCGCTGCGTTGCAAAGGCTGATCGACGCGCTGCAACTGTCCTGTGGCAAGTCTCTGGGCATTGACCCGCTGGCCTTCGCTGAGGCAGACGATGTCACGCAACTGCGTCTGCTGCACGACGGAATGGTACGTGCCGGGGTGTTGTCCGAACGATCCTCACCCCAAGCGATGCACGGGCCGGTACGGACCTTTGCCGTAGCGTTGCGCACCCCCTATCAACCGCAACAAGCCTACGCCGGACCCGTACGGCTGGCAGTGGTGGATGATCCGGCGCTGGATGAGTCGGGTAACCAGCGCGAGCAGGCGGCGACGATCGAAGGCTGGCGCCGCCTGGTCGCCAACCTGACGGTGTGGCACGGGCAGGGCAATCACTTCACGATCCTCAAGGCCCCCGATGTGTTCAGCTTCGCCGCGTGGTGGCTGGATGGGTTGAAGGTGCCGGTGGGCGACACGGAATTTTGAGGGACGCCGACGTATCGGCCTATCCATTCGGGAGAGAAATGAGTTGAGCTCACTTTGATTTTATTTCGTTAAGCACTAAAAAACTGTGAAAGCTGACAGTAGATGCCCTGGCGGATTACGCCCACATTGCTCCCAGCAGATCCGCTCGGAGCCAGGCGATGGACCAACCGGAAAGTGTCAGCGTGACGCCTCCTTCATTGCCCAAGGGGGGCGGTGCGATCCAGAGCATCGGCAAAGGCTGGAGGGATGTCGGTCCCAGCGGCAAGGCGTCCTTTGACCTGCCGTTACCCATCTCTCCCGGACGGGGTTTCGCTCCTCCTTTGACGCTCAGCTATGGCAGCAGCGTAGGCAACAGCCTGTTCGGACTCGGCTGGGTGTTGTCGTTGGGTTGCGTGGCGCGGCGAACCAGCAAAGGGGTACCGGATTACACCGACGACGATGTGATGCTCGGACCTGATGGCACTGTCTGGTTGGCAGAGCGCGACGATGCCGGCGACATCATCCGGACACCGGTGCGCAGTTACCGTGGCCTGGACCTTGGAACCGACTATCAGGTGGCGCGTTATTTTCCCCGCATCGAGGGCTCGTTCGAGCGCATCGAGCATTGGCGCTCGGTGGATGACTTTCCGGGATTCTGGCTTGTCCACGGGGCCGATGGCAGCCTGCATCTGTACGGTATCAACAGCTCTTCGCGCAGCACCGACCTGGAGGACCACCTGCGTGTCGGCGAGTGGCTGCTGGAGGAAAGCCTGAACGCCCACGGCGAACATATCCTCTACGAATACGCCGGTGAAGATCACGCCGGAATGCCCGAAGACACACCGCGGGATTTTCGGGCGCAGTGCTATCTGAGTCGCGTGCGCTATGGCAATGCGGAGGCTTTCGAGCATCTTTACCATTGGGCGCCCGATCAGTTGGAACAGGCGCAATGGCACTTCGATCTGATCTTTGATTACGGCGAGCGCAGCACGGCGCCCGACGCTATTCCAGCCTATGAGGCGAGCGGCGTATGGCCGGTACGCAGCGATCCTTTCGCGACCTATGGTTATGGTTTCCTGTTGGGCAACCTGCGTCTTTGTCGGCAGGTCCTGATGTTCCATCGCTTCGAGCCGTTGGGCAGCGAACCGTTGCTGGTCCAACGTTTGCTGTTCGAATACCAGGTCACTGCACTGGGCTACAACCTGCTGGCTGCTGCACACCTCCAGGGGCTGGATGAACAGGGGCGTCTCGAGTCCCGCCCGCCGGTTGAGTTCAGCTATTCACCGTTCTCCCACGACGACAGTCGTTATGAAGCGTTCGAGGCCATGCCCGGCTTGAACGACGGTCAGCAATACCAGTTCGTCGACTTCTATGGCGAAGGCATTCCAGGCGTGCTGTATCGCAGTGACAAGGCCTGGTACTACCGCGAACCGCTACGCGGCGAGCCTGCGAAAAGCGCCGATGACGTGGGCTACGATTCATGGCGCCGGCTGGAAGGCATCCCGGTGATGGACAGTCGTAAAGCGGTGCGCCAGTCCTTGATGGACCTCACCGGCGACGGCCGCCTGGATTGGGTCATGGCACAACCCGCGGTCAGCGGTTTCTTTACCCTGAACCCGGACCGCAGTTGGTCGAAGTTCATCACTTTCGAGGCGTTCCCCCGTGAGTTTTTCCACCCGCAAAGTCAACTGGCCGACCTGATGGGGAGCGGCCTTTCTGACCTGGCACTGATCGGCCCACGTAGCGTGCGTTTGTATGCCAGCCGTCGGCAGGCAGGGTTCGCCATTGGGCGGGAAGCGCCGCACTACATTGAGTCCGCTCCCAACGATCGTCTTCCCCTGCTGAGTCAGGCGCAGACCGAACTGGTGGCCTTCAGCGATGTGTTGGGCAGCGGTCAGCAGCACCTGGTGCGCATTCGCCACAACGAGATCGTCTGCTGGCCCAATCGTGGTCATGGCCGATTCGATCCGGGATTTCGCCTTGCAAGCCTGCCTTATGCCGAGGCGTCCTTCGAGGCTGCGCGAGTGTTGCTGGCGGACCTGGATGGCTCCGGCGCGGCGGACTTGATCTACTTGACCAGCGAGCATGCCGAGATCTTCATGAATCGCGCCGGCATGGGCTTCGAGAGCTCGCCGCGAATCCTGCCCTGGCCTGCGGGCGTGCGCTATGACCGCTTGTGCCAGGTCAGCGTTGCCGATCTTCAAGGGCTTGGCTGTTCCAGCCTGGTACTGACCGTCCCGCATATGAAGCCGCAGCATTGGCGCTGCGATTTTGTCCAGGCCAAGCCGTATCTGCTGCAGCAGACCAATAACAACATGGGCGCAATGGGCCAGGTGACTTACCGCAGTTCGGCCCAGGAGTGGCTGGATGAAAAGCAGGTGTTGATGGCGGCTGGTATGGAGCCCACCAGTTATGTGCCATTTCCGATGCCGGTGGCTGTCGAGCAGGTCCAGCTTGATGAGATCACAGGCAATCGACTGACCCAGCGCTTCGAGTATCGCCAGGGGTTCTACGACGGTCAGGAGCGTGAGTTCCGCGGCTTCGGGCTGGTGCAGCAGACCGATAGCGAAGTGACCGGCGATGAACGGCAGCGCACCGGCTTTACCGCGCCTGTGCTGCGCAAGATCTGGTTCCACACCGGCCGTCTGCCGGACCTTTCGGGCCCGGACTATGATCGTTCGGACAGTGCAGCTCCGGCCCTGGGGGCGGCGTTGTTGCTGGCGCCGCAAGGCGACGCACCCGATGTCATTATCAGCCAGCCGGACGAGATGACACGGCATGACATGGCTTACGCCCTGGCTGGCCTGCCGCTGCGTGTCGAGGTCTTCGGCCCGGACGCCAGCGATCCTCTGCACACAAGCCCCTATTCCATACGGCAGCATCGTTATGCCGTACGCCTGTGGCAAGGAAGAGAGGAGTACCAGCCTTATTGCAGGATGCAGCCGCTGGAGTTGGAATCCGTCCTCTGTACTTATGAGCGTCAGCCCGACGACCCCCTGTGTCATCACCGTATCAGCCTGGCGTGGGACCGTTATGGCGGGCTGACCCACGAAGTGACGGTCGATTATGCCCGGCGCAAGTCGGTCAACGATGAACCGCCGTTCAGCGAACCCCACGAGCGGACCTGGTGGCGAGCCGCCCATGATGACGCCCAGGGTTACTACTACCTGAGTGAGCATCGGGCCCGGTTTATTCACCTCGATGATCCGCAGGGCTGTCGCCTGGGTTTGCCGTACCTGTCCCGGGACAACGCGTTGGTACTGTCCAAGACCATGTTGGGACCCGAAGATATCTCCTTCGAGGCGATGTTCGATCGCCTTAATGCGCCGCCCAGGGATGACTTCAGGCGGGTACTGGCACAATTGTCCGTGCAGCGTTATCAGCAGACAGGCCAGACCTTGCCGGTGGGGCAAGCCAGCTTCGAAGCGCTCCCTGATTACCTGGAGTCTGCCGAGCTGGATGAAGCTGCGCTGCGGGCTTACGAATCCGTGCTCGATCCCGAGGAGCTGGCCGACAAGCTGACCGGACTCGGTTATCGGCCCATGCAGGCACTCTTGCCCGAGGAACCGGACAGGATACTGTGGTCGACCCGCAAGGGATTCATGACCTACGCCGGCCTGGACGGTTTCTACCGGGTGATTCGTACCCGTGTTACCGAACGCCAGGGTGCGACAGACATCGTCTTCGATCCCTACTATTGCCTTCCGATGGCCATCACCACCGCTGACGATTGCAGCACCCATGTCACCGACGTGGACTACCGGTTCGTGTTGCCTCGTCGCATCGTCGACCCGAATCAGAATGTCCAGGAGGCCCGTTTTGATGGCTTCGGCGAACTATTAGCCAGCAGCTTCCATGGCACCGAGCGTGGTGTGGAGGTGGGTTTCGAGCCACTGGATGACTATCAACCCGTAGTCCGTTTGCCTGATCAAGCCATTGCCGACCCGGATGCTGCGTTGCAGGGCGCGGCCAGCGCGTGCTTTCGCGATGCCTTCAGCTGGATGCTGCGTCGTGAACCGGTACATGCAGTGGTCCTGCAAGCCGACCGCTATCCGGAACCACCCGATAACCCCGAGCGAAAGATCCGCATTGTGGTGCAGTGCTGGGACGGTTTCGGCCGGGCATTGCAGACCAAGCAGAAGGTCGAGCCAGGCATCGCCTACCAGATCGCCGACGACGGCAGCCTGGTGCTGGAGGGCGACCAACCGGTGACCGCGCCAGCGGCTGAGCGCTGGCGGGTCAGCGAGCGGGTCGAATACAACAACAAGGGCCTGGCCGTGCGCGTCTATAGGCCGTACTTCGCCGATGGCCATCGCTACATCAACGACGAATCGTTCCGCCGCTTCGGTCATTGCGACCAGCAGTTCTACGATCCTCTTGGGCGCCCGACCCTGACGGTCACGGCGATGGGGTATTGGCGGCGCCAGCGTTACCTGGGGTGGTACAGCATTGCCGAGGATGAGAACGATACGTTGGAAGAGTCCTCGGCAAGTCAGGCAGCGTCATCAGGAGACCGACAATGACCAAGGTCCCCAGCCGCCTGTGTCCGAGGAATGCCATCGTCTCGCCCAATGCCTGTCTGGCTGCCCTGTACCGAGAAGTGCAGAGGCGAGCCAGGAAAAAAGAGCACCGCAGGTGAATAGCGACATTCATCAGCACACGCCGGTCTTGACGGTCGTCGACCCTCGGGGCTGGATATCCGCCGGGTCGACTTTTGTCGCTCTGTCGAGACGACAGAAGCCGAAGAGCGGGTCAACCTCAGTGCCTATGATGCAATGGCGCGTTTGGTTGCGCAGTGGGATCCCAGGCTTTGGGTATTGAGCGCAGGGGATGCTTCAACACCCGCCAACCTCCCGCGAGGCTTCCGGCGAAGTGCTGCATGTGATCCGTGTCCAGGCCGGACGCAGCGCCATGCAAATATTGCACTGGGAAACAGCGCCTCCAGCCGGGATCGCCAACGACCAGTATCGCTACGGCCTGACCGATCACCTGGGGCCAGTTGTCTGGAACTGGATAGCGACGCGGGTGTGATCAGCCAGGAAAGTTATCACCCGTATGGCGGTACGGCCTGGTTTGCCGGGCGAAGTGAAGTTGAAGCGGGTTACAAGACGGTGCGGTATTCGGGCAAGGAGCGGGATGCGACGGGTCTTTATTATTATGGGTTCAGGTATTACGTGCCGTGGTTGCAGAGATGGGGTAGTCCGGATCCGGCCGGAGAAATCGATAGTTTGAATTTGTATGGATTTGTTCAGAGCAATCCTATTAGGGTGTTTTGGATCAGTGTTAACCTCACCGGGGTCAAGTGCTTCGGTGTCAGCCAGGCAGCGTGAAAAAGGGGCGTTTGGCTGTTCTTCCAACCGCACCACAATTGTTCATCCTTCCCTTCAGAACCGTCCAGCCCTGCCGATACAGCCGACGATAAACCGTATCGCACGGTCACTCCAACGGTGCCCGTTCCTGCTGCAGCACCTCACGATTTCAGGTTGCCTACAGCCAGCCTCAGGTAAATGAACCATGTCAGCCCACCCCAAAACCGAGCTGGAAAGCGCCCTTGCCTTGTGCAAAGGCAGTTTTCTTTCCGTTGGTTTCTTCAGCTTTTTCGTCAACCTGCTGATGCTGGTTCCGTCCTTCTACATGCTCCAGGTGTATGACCGTGCCGTCGGCAGCGCCAGCCTGTCGACGTTGTCGATGCTGACGCTGATCATGCTGCTGTTGATGACCACGATGGGCGGGCTGGAGTGGGTGCGTTCACGGATCATGGTGCGGATCAGTACGCGTCTGGATACGCTATTGGGCCAGCGACTGTTCGACGCCAGTTTCAAGCAGGCCCTCTACAGCAGCGGCATGAATGCTTCGGGCCAGCCGTTGAGCGATCTGGGGAGCTTGCGGCAGTTTCTGACGGGAAACGGCCTGTTCGCGTTCTTCGATGCGCCTTGGATTCCGATCTACCTGGCGGTCATGTTCATCTTCCATCCCTGGTACGGGTGGATAGGGGTCTTGAGCGCGTTGTTGCTGGGGGCGCTGGCCTTTGCCAACGAGAAGCTGACGCGTGGACCATTGCAGGCGGCCAACCGGGAGCAGATGGCCGCCACGACCTTCATCAACAAGAGCTTGCGCAATGCCGAAGTGGTCGAATCCATGGGCATGCTTGCGAGCCTGCGCCAGCACTGGAGCGGGCGTATTCATCAGGTCCTGACCCTGCAGAGCCTGGCCAGTGACCGTGCGGCGGCTATTTCCGCGGTATCCAGGACGTTCCGCCAGATCGTCCAGTCCTTGGTGCTGGGCCTGGGCGCCTATCTGACGATCACTCATGAGATTTCGCCAGGGTTGATGATTGCTGGCTCCATTTTGCTGGGGCGGGCGCTGGCGCCCATCGATCAGTTGATCGGTGTGTGGAAAGGCTTCCTGGGGGCACGCTCGCAATATGCGCGGTTGCGCGAGCTGCTGACGAAGGTCGCCGCAGAGCCTGAGCGCATGTCGTTGCCGGCACCTGAAGGGGCGATTCGCGTCGAGGGGTTGTCGGTGGGGGCGCCGGACAGCCGCAAACCGATCATTCGTGGCGTGGGCTTCCAGGTAGCTGCCGGGGAGGTGGTTGGCATCATCGGTTCCAGCGGCGCCGGCAAGTCCACCCTGGCCAGGGCACTGTTGGGAATCTGGCCCGGCCTGGCCGGCACCGTGCGCCTGGACGGGGCGGACATCAGCCAGTGGCGCCGGGACGAACTGGGTCAGTACATCGGTTATCTGCCCCAGGATATCGAGCTCTTCGAAGGCACCATCAGTCAGAATATTTCACGCTTCGGCCCGGTCAACGCGCCGGCAGTGGTGGCCGCTGCGCGCATGGCGGGTGTCCATGAGCTGGTGCTGCAACTGCCCGATGGCTACGACACCGTGATCGGCGCCAATGGCGGCGGATTGTCCGGCGGCCAGCGGCAACGTATCGGCCTGGCTCGCGCCCTGTACGGCGAACCGCGTCTGGTGGTGCTCGATGAGCCGAACTCCAACCTGGATGATGCCGGAGAAAAAATGCTCGCCCAGGCGTTGCAGAAACTCAGGCAGAGCCGGGCCACGGTGTTTGTCATCACCCATCGGTCCGGGGTATTGGCGCAGGTGGATAAGCTGTTGGTGCTCAATCATGGCGAGTTGAGTCTGTTCGGGCCGCGCGACCTGGTCTTGGCACGATTGCAGAGTGCCTCGCCCGCGCCTCATCAGGCTGCGGCGATTCAACCGAAGGCGGCGGACGAGTCTCTTTATGCAAAATAATCTGCACCCCTCTGTCGACATGTCCGGATTACCCATCGATGACAAACCGACTCGGCGCGTCGGCTATCTTATGCTGCTGGTCACCTTTGGCCTGTTCGGCGGCTGGGCAGCGCTGGCGCCGCTCGACAGCGCGGCACTGGCCCCGGGCGTGGTCACGGTTAAAAGCTATCGCAAGACCGTGCAGCATCTTGAAGGCGGCATCGTGCGCGAACTGCGCGTGCATGATGGCGACAAGGTCAAGGCCGGTGATGTGCTGCTGGTGCTCGATAACACCCAGGCACGGTCGGAAATGGAGGCCATGCGCAGCCAACTGATCGCCGCGCTCGAACTGCAGGCCCGGCTCGAGGCTGAACGGGACCTGGCGCCCGAGCCCTTGGCCGTGCCGACCCTGGACCCCAACGATCCGCGCGTACGTGAAGCGCGTGACAGCGAGGCCCGGATTTTCCAGACCCGACGGACTTCGCTGCTGGGCGAAATCGGCCTGCAAGAGACGACCATCGGGCAAATCGAAGAACAGATCCGCGGGTTCAAGGCGATCATCGCCAGCAAGCAGACCCTGGCAGCGTCCTATGAAGAGGAAATTGTCGATTTGCGGGCACTGCTTGCCGAAGGCTACGTAGACAAGCAGCGCCTGCGGGAGCAGGAGCGCAGTCTTGCGCGGCTGCGGACCGAAATTGCCGAAAGCCAATCGGAGATCGCACAGGCACGGGTCCATGTCGACGAAGCGAAGTTGAAGATCCTGCAGCTCAAAAAGGCGTTCGCCAGTGAAGTCGCGGGTCTGTTGGGCGATGCGCGGACCAAGGTCTACGAGCTGCGCGAACGTCTGGCCACCTTGCAGGACCGCGACCAGCGCACCGATATCGTCGCACCCGAGTCGGGCATGGTCATGGGCATGACCGTGCATACCCTGGGCGCCGTGGTCAGTCCGGGCACCGCGCTGCTGGATATCGTGCCAGCCAACGAGGAATTGATCGTCGAGGCGCAAGTCTCGCCGATGGACATCGATCGCGTCGCACTGGGTAAACCTGCGAAGATGCGCTTCAGTGCATTCAAGAGCAGCACCACACCTGTCATCGAAGGGCAATTGGTGCAGATATCCGCCGACCGCCTGACCAACAAAGACACCGGCACGGCCTACTACCTGGCCCGCGTGGCCCTCACCGACAGCGGGCGCCAAGCCTTGGGCAATCTTGCACTGGTGCCCGGCATGCCGGTCGAAGTCTTGATCAATACGGGCGAACGGACCCTGTTGCAGTATCTGATGCAGCCTGCCAGCAACGCATTCGCCCGTTCGTTGATCGAGGATTGACATGAAATCCCTGATCGCGGTGTGTCTGCTGCTTCTGCCGTTGGGTGCCCTGGCTGACAACGATTCTGCGCTTCCCTATGTCGATCTGTGGCAACTGCATCAGGAGGCGCAAGGGGCCGACCCGCGCATCCTGCGGGCCCAGGCCATGACCCGTAGCGGTGAGGGCAACGAAAGGGCCGCCCTGGGCCGATTGCTGCCGCAGCTCAGCGCCTCCGGCAGTGTCAACCGCAGTCGACGGGAGGATGACCTGGGCCGCATCCAATACAACGGCAAGCGCATGGCCATGGTGCTCAGCCAGGTGATCTACGACCCGCAGGTCTGGCGCAGCTACCAAAAGTACGTGGAACTGACCCAGAAAGGTCAATACGAGTCCGACGATACCCAAGTACAGGCCAGCATTGACCTGTCCGAGCGCTACTTCGCCGTGCTCGCTGCCGAAGATGAACTGTCACTGGTACGCAGCGAGCTGGCTGCGACCGAGCGTAATCTCAAGCGGATCAATGCGCTGTATGCCCGCCAGATGGCGATGGTGACCGATACCCTGGACCTTGAAGCACGCGTGGACGCGCTGAAGGCTGACGAGATTGAAGCCAGTAACAAGGTCCAGGTCAGCCGTGAAGCCATTTCCGAGCTGGTAGGGCGCGACGTCCAGGAACCCTTCAAACGCATCGGCGACAGCCCGGCTTTCACCCTGCCGGCACAAGCGCCGGACTATTGGGTGCAAACGGCACTCGACAGCAACCCGGCGTTGCATGCCCGTGAGCACAGTATCCGCGCCGCCGACGCCGCGATCGGTGAAGCGAAGGCCGGCCATCTGCCCCGGCTGGGCCTGAACCTGACGGCGCAACGCAGTGACATCGGTTACGAAGGTGCGCTGACGCCTCGTTCGGACAACCTCGTCGCTTCCCTCGATTTGCAAGTGCCGCTCTACAGTGGCGGTTCCACCAGCGCCCGGGTTTCGAGTTCCGAAAGCGACAAGGAGGTAGCCCAGCAGGAGTTGGAAGCCTTGCGGCGTCAAGTGGTCAAGGAAACCCGCACCGCTTATCTGGGCATGACGGCCGAACTCAGCCGGATCAAGGCGACACGTCACGCGCTGGAGTCCGCTGAAAAATCACGATTGGCGACGGAGAAAGCCTTCGGCTATGGCGTCAAGAATGCCGTCGATGTGCTGGACAGTATCAAGGAAGAGTTTCGCGCAAGGCGTGATTTTTATCAGTCCCAGTACCGGTTCGTGACAAGCATGCTCGTACTGCATCGCTGGAGCGGAAGGTTGGGGGATGGGGATATTCGTAAGGTCAATGAATGGCTTGTGACACCCCATTGACAACATTCACATTGAAATAAGTGGCTAAATGATATCAAGGCCGCTGTTTCTGATGCACAATAACCCTTTTTTGTAGCGGTCGCATCGGGAAGACCGCAAATTGCTTACAGGAAGCTTCAAATGCCTAGTCCGCTCGGATACTCATCTTCATCATCGGTAACGTTGACCGGTAACGCGCAAATCGATAGCTTGCTTTTCGGCACATATTGGACGAGCACTGGGTTGAGCGCCGGTACGCCTGTTACGTCCTTGACGTACAGTTTCATGACCGAGACCTCTTATTTCGCAAGTTCCTACAGTGATTTCGATGAGTATGAAGCCGGCTACGTTCTGACGGCAGCGCAGCAAACCGGCATCAGGAGTGCGCTGGACAAGTGGGCGTCGGTCGCCAACGTCAAGTTCACGGAAGTCGGCGAGTCCCTTGCCAATGTTGGTGACTTGCGCTTCGGCGGTTACGCGGGCATGGACTCAGACACTGCGGCCTGGGGCTATTTTCCCGCCAATACCCCCAGTGGCGGTGATGTCTGGCTCGGTCCGATAACGAATGATCCTAGTCCCGTCAAAGGTACCTACGACTATTTGGTCTTCATGCACGAAATCGGTCATGCACTCGGCCTCAAACATCCGTTTTCGCCAGGCCTGTCGAACTCCACGGTACTTGCTTCCCAGCTCGATGATGTCAGCAACACGATCATGAGCTACAACACGGCGTACTCCTACGAGCCGACCACGCCGATGTTGCTGGACATTGCGGCTATCCAGCGTCTCTACGGCGCCAATATGCAATGGCAAACCGGCAATAACACCTATAGCTGGACTGCCGATCAATCGATTTTCGAGACGATCTGGGATGCTGGCGGCGTTGACACCATCGATGCAAGCAATCAAAGCGGGTCAGTACGCATCAACTTGAACGAAGGTCAGTTCAGTAAAATTGGCCAGGCTTTCACGGACCTCAGCACCCAGGCTGCCTTCAACGAAGGTTTGGCGATTGCTTACGGCGCTAAAATCGAGAACGCAGTCGGCTCGGCCAATGACGACACCTTGATTGGCAACGCGTTGGGTAATCTACTGAATGGGCTGGCTGGCAAGGACACCATGACGGGTGGGGCTGGTAACGACACCTATGTGGTGGACAACCTCCAGGACGTGGTCAGCGAAACCAGCACCCAGGCCAGTGAAATCGACACTGTGCTCGCCTCGGTGAGCTGGAACCTGGGAGCCAATCTGGAAAGACTCACGCTGTTCGGCGGCAGCCAGATCAATGCCGGTGGCAACTACCTGAACAACGTGCTGACCGGTAATGGCGCCAACAATATCCTGAACGGCGGGAGCGGTGCCGATACGATGATCGGTGGCGCGGGCAACGACACGTACGTCATTGACAATCTCAAGGATGTCGTCAGCGAAACCAGCACTGTGGCCAGTGAAGTTGACAGCGTCCTCTCCTCGGTGAGCTGGAATCTGGGTGCAAACCTGGAAAACCTTACACTGACCGGCGCTGCCCAGGTCAACGGCGGCGGAAACTACCTCAACAATGTGCTGACAGGCAATGGCGCCAACAACATCCTGAACGGCGGCAGTGGTGTCGATACGCTGATCGGTGGCGCGGGCAATGACACTTATGTGGTCGATAATCTCAAGGATATCGTCAGCGAAACCAGCACCCAGGCCAGTGAAACCGATACTGTGCTTTCCTCGGTGAGCTGGAATCTGGGTGCAAACCTGGAAAAGCTCACGCTGACCGGCAGTGCCCATATCAATGGCGGCGGCAATTACCTGAACAATGTGCTGACCGGTAATGGCGGCAACAACATCCTGAACGGTGGCAGTGGTGTCGATACGCTGGTCGGTGGCGCCGGCAATGACACTTACGTGGTCGACAATCTCAAGGATACCGTCAGCGAAACCAGCACCCAGGCCAGTGAAACCGATACTGTGCTTTCCTCGGTGAACTGGAATCTGGGCGCAAACCTGGAAAACCTCACGCTGACCGGCACCGCCCAGATCAATGCCGGGGGGAACTACCTGAGCAACGTGCTGACCGGTAATGGCGGCAACAACGTACTGGTGGGTGGGGGAGGTAACGACCGACTCGACGCAGGTGCAGGTAACGATACCTTGAGTGGTGGCATTGGTGCCGACATCTTGCGTGGTGGCGATGGCGCCGATCTATTCGTGTTCAACGCGTTGAACGAACTGGGTCGTGGTACGGCTAGCGATACCATCCTCGACTTCAGCAGTCTCCAAGGCGACAAAATCGATCTGTCGACACTGGACGCCAATAGCCTGACCACCTTGAACGATGCGTTCAGCTTCATCGACTCGAATGCCTTCACCGGCGCCGGGCAGTTGCGCTTCGTTGACCACGTGCTCTACGGCAATGTCAACGGTGATCTGGCCGCAGATTTCGAGATTCAGCTGGTGGGGGTCAATACCTTCGCAACCAACGATCTGGTTGCCTGACAAGCGCTTCGGCTGCCTGTGCAAGATCGATCCGTTGCGAGTGAGCAAGCTTGCTCACTCGCAATATTGATTCGAGCAACTGGACCGCGTCGCATGAGGCGCGGAGCCGGCAGCGCCTGGCTTATAGCGACGCCCTGACCACCAGTGGGCAATCCACTGGCTGGGGCCCCGCGACCTGCAGGGTTTCGATCAGGTGCCGGGCCGCTTTGCGACCTATCTCGTAATACGGCAGTTGTACCGTGGTCAGGGGCGGGATGAACAATTCGGCGATGCCGATCATGTTGTCGTAGCCAAGTACGGCCACATCGCCGGGGATCTTCAGGCCACGACCCAGCAGCAATTGATAGGCGCAAAAGGCGATACGGTCGTTACCACAGATCAGGATGTCGAATTGAGGGCGGCCCTCGATGATGTGTCGGTCAAGAATGGCGGCTGTTTCATGGTAGGCATCGTGATCGGAAAGGTCGTATTGCAGCAGCGCTTCGGTCGATAGCCCGAATGCCTGGCAGGCGCGCTGCAGGCCTGCTTGTCGCAGGCTCCAGGCCAGGCTGCGTTTTGGCAGATTGATGCACAGCGGACGCCGATAGCCTTGGCTCAGCGCGTGATGGACCGCGCGGTGTTGCCCAGTCTCGTCATCCGGTACATAGCTGACCAGGCGACTGTCATCCTCCAGGCAATTGGCGAGCACCAGCGGCTTGCTCTTCAAGCGTTCGGGAATGCTCACCTGGCGCAACCCCATTGCACTGAAGATCAACCCGTCGGGACGGTGCGACAGCATGAGGTCGATGTCCTGATCGGTAGGCGGGTTGTTCAACAGGTTGAGGATGAAGACGTTCCAGCCTGCTTGTTGTGCAGTCTGCTCGATTGACAGCAGCAGCTCGACAGCGAAGGGGGTGGTGGCGGTATCCAATGCGAACACACCGATGGTGCGTGCCTGGAGGTTATCGCCGCGCATTTTGCGCGCCGACAGGCTGGGCACGAATTGCAGCTCATCAATGGCGCGCCGCACCCGCTGAAGGGTTTCGGCGCTCAGTTTTTCCGGACTGTTGAGCGCTCTGGAAACGGTCATCAGGGACACGCCGGCCAACTGTGCAACGTCTTTGACTGAAGTCATGCGAGGTGAGGCCAATCAGGTTGACGCGCAATCATGACACAGGGTCCTGGCTTCTCGCGACTCCAGCGATAGCGTTCATAGCCAACTCGACCCCAGCGGCCACGCGTTGGTAATAGCGACGTGCCCACCCGTCCCGCTGGCCAGCAACTTCACGCCCAGGCTGTCGGAGCGAGGATAGATGCGGCTGCTGAGGCTGAAGCGTCCCTCTTCTTCAAACACTTCGATGGACGAACGATCAAGGAACACACGCAGTCGCAACTGCTCGATCGGTGGGTCGATCGGCACGCTGCGCTGACCGTCGACTTGCGCCCCCGAACGGCTGCGGTCCAGCATCAGACGTCGCAATGAAGCATCGTAATAGAGCAGGGTTTGTTCGGTATTTTCACCGTCGGGACTGCAACGCAAGGCGACGCCCAATTGACCATCGGTGCAGCCGCGCAGATCCAGATGCACATGGATTTCCAACGCATCGCCCCTGACGTGCGACACCCATTGCGTGCCTGAACCGGCCCACGGTGGGGTGCCTGGAAGTGGCGCCTGGCGCAAGGCAGTCAGTTCACGGGCCGGGAACATGCGCAGACGATCAGCATGCAACTCAAGCTCACGGGGCAAACCGAGCATGCCGCACCAGTGGTGTGCCTGGCTCGGCATCGGGCTTTCCCACATATCGAGCCATGCCCACACCAGGCGCCGACCGTCGGCGGCCTCCAATGTCTGTGCGGCGTAAAAGTCATGGCCATTATCCAGCTCGATGAAAGGCCCGCCGGTGAAGTGCCATTCACTGTCGAGCCGGCCTACCCGGTAACCGGTCTGGTACTTGTTGAGCCGTTCGTAACCCTGGGGTTGCATGCCCTGAGGTGAGTACAGCAGCACATCGTGCCCGTTCAGTCGGAACAGGTCCGGGCACTCCCACATATAGCCGTCGCCCTCGCCGCCACGATCGACGTAATCGAGAAACTCCCAGGCATGCAGATCAGCCGAACGGTACAGCGGCAGCAGGGGCCTGTCGCCCTGGCGTGCGCCGGCAATCAGGTACCAATGGTCATCCTCCTTCCATACCTTGGGATCACGAAAGTGCATGATCGAGTCCTGGGGCGGGGTGTCGATGATCGCGCCATGCTTGACGAAGCGGACGCCATCCGTACTGGTGGCCAGGCACTGGACTTGACGGATCAGGTGTTCGTCGCCCACATCCCCCAGCCAGGTATGCCCGGTGTATATCAGGGCCAGGGTGTCCTCGTACACCACCGCACTGCCGGAAAAGCAGCCGTCGCGGTCGAAGTCATCGCCCGGTGCCAGGGCAATGGGAAGGTGTTGCCAATGAACCAGATCGACACTCTTGGCGTGGCCCCAGTACATCGGTCCCCATTTCGCTTCGAAGGGATGATGCTGATAGAACACGTGATATTCGCCGCGAAAGTACACCACGCCGTTAGGGTCGTTCATCCAGCCCGCCACGGGAGCCAAATGATAGGCGGGTCGATAATCGTGGATCACGCGGGACAGGCTATCGACAAGTGCCCGCTGTGCCTGTTCGAGATTCGCAGAACAGGGGGTGGGAGACGTGGATGCGTTCATGGTATTCAGGGCCTGGATCATAGGGCGCCAGCGGTTGCCGAGCGCAGGGGAATGCCATCAGGCAGGGTTTCAACGGTATGGCGCTTCAAGGCCACCCCGTTGGCGTCGAACAGGTGCAGTTTGTCCAAGTCCAGGCGCAGCCTGACCTGATCGCCTGTCTGCCAGCCGGCATTGGCCTCGCAACGACAGATCAGTGGCTCATCATGGCCGATGTCGACGTGTACATAGGTTTCACTTCCGAGGTATTCGACCCTGGCCACGACAACGCCAGTGGATTCCGGTGCGGCTTCAAGTGTCACGTGTTCCGGGCGAATCCCCAGGCTCAGTTGCGTGTTGGCAGCCAGGCCAGCGCTGTCGAAGGGCAGGGTGGTCTTGCCCAGTACAATGCTTTCAACCAGGCTGGTTTTCCCGGGTTCGTGCAAGAACGCTGCATGAAAATTCATCCTGGGCGAGCCCAGGAAACCGGCGACAAAGCGGCTGGCCGGGTGTTCATAGAGTTCACGGGGCGACCCGATCTGTTCGATGTGACCACCGTTGAGCACGACAATTTTGTCGGCCAGAGTCATCGCCTCAACCTGATCGTGAGTGACGTAGATGACGGTCGAGCCCAGCCGGGCGTGTAGCCGGGCTATCTCGTTGCGCATCTGTACCCGCAGCGAGGCATCGAGGTTGGACAGCGGTTCATCGAACAGCAGGATGTCCGGTTCCCTTGCCATGGCCCTGCCCATGGCCACCCGCTGACGCTGTCCACCCGACAACTCCCTGGGTTTGCGTTGCAGGAGTTTGTCCAGTTGCAGGATTTGCGCGGTCTTCAGCACGCGCTCGCGCAGGCTGGTCTTATCGGTCTTGGCCAGCTTGAGACCGAAGCTGATGTTTTCGTAGACGCTCATGTGCGGGTACAACGCATACGACTGGAACACCATGCCGACGCCACGCTCACGTGGTTCCAGGTCATTGGCCCGGCGCCCGTCGATCAGCAGGTCGCCGTCACAGATCGAGTCCAGTCCGGCGATCAATCGCAGCAGGGTCGACTTACCGCAGCCCGAAGGGCCGACGAACACCACGAACTCACCCGCAGCGATTTCCAGGCTGACGTCACGAAGAATTCGCATGTCACCCAATTGTTTATTCACGTTGTGCAGCTTCAATTTGCTCATGATGTGTTCCTTGTCTTTGTCGGGCCTCAGCCCTTCAATGCGCCGGCAGTGAGACCGGAAACGATCCGGCGTTGGAAGATCAATACCAGGATGACCAGCGGGACGGTGACCAGCACCGAGGCCGCCATCAACAGTCCCCAGGGCAGTTCATGGGAGCTGCCGCCGGAAATCAGCGCGATGGCGACCGGCACCGTGCGCTGGGTGTCGGTGAGGGTGAAGGTCAGGGCAAACAGGAACTCGTTCCAGGCGGCAATGAAGGCCAGCAGGCCTGTGGTGACCAGTGCCGGCCAGAGCAGCGGCAGCAACACGCGGGTCAGGGTGACCCAGGACGAAGCGCCGTCCATGATTGCCGCCTCCTCCAGTTCGTGGGGCAGTTGCCCCATGAACGTGGTCAGTATCCAAACGGTAAAAGGCAGGGTAAAAATCGTGTAGCTCAGAATCAGCGCCCAGGACGTGTTGTACAGGCCCAGAGCACGTATCACCTCGAACAGCCCCGACAGCACGGCGACCTGGGGAAACATCGACACCCCAAGAACCAGCATCAATACCGTGCCTCGTCCGCGAAACTTCACCCGGCCCAATGCATAGGCAGCCGTCAGGCTGAGGAACAGCGCCAGCGTGACCACGCTCAGTGAAACCACCAGCGAGTTACCGATAGCGCGCACGAACGAGGCCTGGTTGAGCACTGCGGCATAGTTGGAGAAGTCGGGGTGGTCGATCCAGTAGCTCACCTGGAACAAGGCAGTGGATGACTTCAGCGACGTCACGATGGCGTAGTAGAACGGGAAGATTGCGTACAACAACAGAATCCCGATCAGGCACCAGAACCCGAGACGCAGCAGCGCTTTTTTCAGAAGTCGCGGGTTCATGAGCGGACCTCCATCTGACGGCGTCCGAGGTACAGGTACACCATGGCGATCATGGCTACGACCAGAAACAGCAACGTCGAGGCTGCGCTGCCGTAACCTACATCCTGGAATTCGACCAGGTGCTGGCGGGCATAGACCGACATGCTCATGGTGCTCGAGGCGTTCGAGGTCAGCACATAGATCACATCGAACACCCGCAGGGCGTCGAGAATGCGGAAGATCGCGGCCACGAGCAACGCGGGCAGCAGCAATGGCAGGGTGACGCGCCAGAACACGTTCAACGGGTGGATGCCATCGACTCTCGCGGCTTCGTAGCAATCGCCCGGCAACATCTGCAGGGCTGCCAGCATCAACAGCGTGACGAAAGGGACGGTTTTCCAGACATCGACGATAATCACTGCCCACATCGACAGGTCCGCGTCTGCCGTCCAGGCTAGAGGCGCGTCAATCAGCCCGAGGCCCAGCATCAGATGATTGATGATGCCGAACTGGTCATTGAGCATCCATGACCAGATCTTCGCCGAGACAATGGTCGGGATTGCCCAGGGAATCAGAATCAACGCCCGCACCAGGGAGCGTCCGGTGAACTTGATGTTCAGTAGCACGGCCACCAGCAGCCCCAGGACCATCTCCAGTCCCACGGACACTACGGTGAAATGCAACGTGTTGCGCACCGCATTCCACCATTGCGGATCGACCAGCACGCCGGACCAACCCGAGCCGCTGTAGAACAGATAATTGCTCAAGCCGACAAAGGCGCCGCCCGTGGTGTCCGCCAGGCTGGCATCGGTCAGGCTGAACCAGAACGTGCGCAGCAGTGGCCAGGCCGCGACCAGGGTCAGACACAGTAGCATCGGCGCCAGGAACAGCCAGGCGGCGCGTACTCGGCGACGTTGCAGGGGCGTTTCCCGGGCCGGCAGGAGTTCGGCGCCGGGCGCATGGGCAGAAGAGACAGACATGGTGATTTTCCTTCCTTAGAGACTTACCAGTTCCGGCGTTTGATCCGTGTGAGTTCACTTTCCAGTTCCGCCAGTGCCTGGTCGACGGGCAACTCGCCGGCGAGCACTCCGTGCACCTGGTCGAAGAACGCATTGGAGACCCGTGGGTAGCGGGCGGCCGTGATGGCAGCAGGACGCATGACGCCATCGTTGAGAATGCTGTGCAGTTGGGCGTAGTACGGCATGGCCGCGAGCAGCTCAGGATCCTGATACAGCGATTCGATCACCGGGTTATAGGCGCCTACCAACGCCCGATGTTTCTGCTGTTGGGCACTGGTCAGATAGCTCACCAACTCTGCGGCAAGCTTTGGCCGGGCGCTGTAGCGCGAAACCGCCAGGCCCCACCCTCCGAGGGTTGATGCATGGCTGCCGGTCGCGCCGCCACGGGGCAGGGGAGCGACGCCGACCTTGTCCTTTACCGCACTGTCCGGGCTTTGCACCAGGGCCCAGGCATACGGCCAGTTGCGCATGAACAGGGCATTTCCGGACTGGAAGACTCCCCGTCCTTCTTCCTCGGTGTAATTGAGCACCCCACGGGGCGAAATATCCCCGATCCAACTCTTTGCCAGAGTCAAGGCCGCTCTGGATGCCGGGGTGTTGACCACGATGTCGCCCTTCGGACTGACCAGGCCGCCGCCCGGTTGACTGCTGATCCATTCCAGCGCATTGCACGTCAGGCCCTCGTAGGCCCGGCCCTGGAAGACATAACCCCAGGCGTTGGCATTCCCGGCGTTGCGCTCCGCCAGTTGTACATCCCTGGCGGTGGCCGTCATTTCCTCCCAGGTCTGCGGCACCGGCTTGTTGTATTTATCGAGCAAATCCTTGCGGTAATACAAAAGCCCCGAGTCGGTGAACCAGGGCATGGTCACCAGCCGTCCATCCACCGTGGCGTTATCCACCTGTGCCTGGAAGTAGCCCTGGGTGGCGTTGGCGGGGAGCACCTCGCGCAAATCCATCAGGTGGTTGGCCAGCATACCCGGCCAGACCATATCGATCTGGATGACGTCGATGTCACTCGACTGCGCACTGAGGATCTGCTGGTAGAACGACAACCTCTCGGTCGCCGAGTTAGGGGTGGAAACCACATCGACGCTGTGACCGGTCTGTTTCGACCACGCTTCGACAGCCTCCTTGCACAGTTGAAGCTCTGCACCCACCGCACCGCAGGAGATCGTCAGATCGGCTGCGCTGGACAGGGCGGGAAGCCCTGCAAACGCGCTGATCAATGCAGCTGGAAGGAGCGATTTGAGTCGTTTCATAAAGTCCTCTTTATTTTTGTTTTTATAAAAGTTAACGTTAACATCGCCAAATGTAGCAGCGTATTTGCGATCAGGCATCTCTTTTTTGAAGGAATGTGACACCCGGTTCCCAGGAAGAAAGGGCGCTCGCAAGACAGAACAATAAAAACAAGACAGGGAAAATCCACATGCAGAAAGCATCAGGCTGGTTTATCGCAGGCATGCTCGGGACCTCAACGGTCACGGCCCAGGCCGCGACACTGGAGGAGCGCATGGCCGCTTTCGAAGCTCGCACCAGTGCAGCGGAACGGCGCGCCGCTGCTGCCGAACAACAAGCCCAGGCACTCGCCAGGGAGCTGCAACAACTCAAACTCAGCACTCCAGCCTTGCAACCGACAGCGTCTGTCACGCCCCACACGGTGACGCCCACGGTGGATGAACGGTTGGCAAAGCTCGAAGCCAGTCAGCAACGCGTTGAAAAAGCGGGCAGTGGCTCGCATCTCACGGACGGGTTCAGCTTCAAGGGCTATGCGCGCTCCGGATTGCTGATCAACGATGGGCTGGGCGGCGGTCGCGGCGGGCCCTACACCACCCCGGCCGGTTCCGTCGGTGGCGCGGTCGGCCGGCTTGGCAACGAAGACGACACCTACATGCGTATCGACTTGTCAAAAGAGCTGTATGCGCAGAACGGCACCCGATCCAAATTCACCGTTTCCATCGCCGATGGCGTGGAAAGCTCCAACGACTGGACGGCAGAAGAAAGCAACCTGAACGTGCGCCAGGTCTTTACCGAACTCGATCATCTTGCCGCTTTCAAGGGCAATCCGATGTTCGAAAACGCCACCCTCTGGGCAGGCAAGCGATTCGACCGGGACAATTTCGATATCCATTGGCTGGACTCGGACGTCGTCTATCTGGCCGGTACCGGCGGCGGGATCTACGACGTGCAGATGAGCAAGGACTGGCGTTCGAATTATTCCCTGGTCGGGCGCAATTACGGGGACTTCAGTGAGGGTGGGGTCAATGCGGATGTGGAGAGCTACATCCTGACCTCCAACCAATTTTTCGACAACGGACAGTGGCAGTGGATGTTCAACGCGATCGGTTCAAAGAAAAACGATTTCGCTACCCGTGCCAATGAGGCGGGTTTTAC
The DNA here is from genome assembly GCF_001269775.1 of Pseudomonas sp. Pf153. Lineage (NCBI taxonomy): Bacteria > Pseudomonadati > Pseudomonadota > Gammaproteobacteria > Pseudomonadales > Pseudomonadaceae > Pseudomonas > Pseudomonas sp. Pf153. Next base: position 35,360 of record NZ_LHVL01000013.1, read on the forward strand.
ACCGGCGGATTCCGGTCTGCACAGCATGGTCGCCAATCATCAACGCAACTTTTTCGGCAGGGAAGGCTTCTTCAAGACGGCGCTGCTCTATGGGCAAGGCCTTGGCGCGGAGGTCAAGAACGTGGGGGCGGACGGCGAACTCATCGACGAGGCTCGCGCCCTGCGCCTGGCGCTTTACGGCGAAACCCCGATTGCAGCTGGCTGGCGCATCGGTCCCAGCCTGCTGGCCGAGCAGAGCAAGGATCGGTACGTCAAGGGTGACGACTATCGCTGGATGACCCTGAACGTGCGATTGGCCAATGAGATCAACAGCAATTTCGAGATGGCCTACGAGATCAGCTGGCAGACCATGGACCTTGATCCCAAGGGCTATATGCAACGCAACGCGGTCGACGGTAACTTCTGGAAATTCACCGTCGCACCGACATTCAAGCCCGATTTGGGAGACCTGCTCACGCGCCCTGAATTGCGCCTGTTTGCCAGTGTCATGAATTGGTCTTCGGATCTGGACAGGTACAGCGCTTCGGATTCGTTCGGCAAGACGGACTTCAATGCCGGTGGTGTCTGGCAGTACGGGATTCAGATGGAGACGTGGTTCTAGGAAGCATCACTTGGGCGCTCGTCATGCAGGCGTCTGCCAAGGTGGTGGGCGGGAAGGGCACTCCATTCCTCCCCCATCTCGGCAAATTTTTTCAAAGACTATCCGGATCCCCGAAAAACATCTGAATCCGCGAACGCAACCAACGCTCTCCCGGATCATTATCCTGTGACCCACGCCAGGCCATGTGCAGTTCGAAACTGCGCACCGGAATGGGCGGATCTTCAGCGCGCACGCCCCCCGCGGCCGTCAGGGCGTCGGCGGTGTAGTCCGGCACGGTGGCGATGATGTCGGTGCCCGACAGCAGTGTGCTCAAGCCGTTGAACTGCGGAACCGCCAGTACAACGTGGCGCTTGCGGCCGAGCTTTTCCAGTTCTTCATCGATGAAACCGCTCAGGTCGCCGGCAAACGACACCAGCGCATGGGGGCGGGCGCAGAATTCGTCCAGGGTCAACTGCCCAGGCGCGGTGTCGGCCCGTAGCACCTTCGGCGAGCTGCGCCGCAGTACCTTGCGCTTGGCATTGGCCGGCAGGTCATCGGTATAGCTGACCCCGATGGAAATCTCTCCGGACGCCAGCAGGCTCGGCATCAGGATGTAGTTGACCCGACGCACCACCAGCACGATGCCGGGTGCTTCGGCACGCAGGCGCTTGAGTAGCATGGGCAGCAGGGCGAACTCGGCATCGTCCGAAAGGCCGATGCGAAACACCGAAGTGCTGGTGGCCGGGTCGAATTCCGCTGCCCGGCTGACCGCCGTGGAAATCGAATCCAGGGCCGGGGACAGCAACGAGAAAATCTCGATGGCCCGCGCCGAAGGCTCCATACTGCGGCCGGTGCGTACGAACAGCGGGTCATCGAACAGGCTGCGCAGCCGCGACAACGCCGCGCTGATGGCTGGCTGGCCAAGGAACAGCTTTTCGGCGGCGCGGGTTACGCTGCGTTCATGCATCAGTGTTTCGAACACGATCAACAGGTTCAGGTCGACACGACGCAGGTCATTACGATTCATCTGGGGTCCTGGCAGATTCGGCAAGCTTGACGTGAGCGGCCATTTAAGAACAATGGCCGGCATGAATCTTACGGGGAAAGGCTGGTACTCTGCACCGGCTAATTGAATTTTCCTAGGCTGATGCCTACAGGATTGGTTCGTTTTTTGGCTGCGGAATCAATGACAGGCATGTCGACTATTAATAGCCACTGATGGTCATGGGTAAAAAGCCCGGATAGAGTTCATGGCATTAGAGGTTACTTTGACGAGGTTTGCGATGTCCCGCACGATCCGTTTTCACAAGTTTGGTGGTGCCGAAGTGCTCAAATGCGAAGAGCAGACGACGGCTCTTCCTGCGCCAGGAGAAGTGCAGGTCCGCGTAGAAGCGATCGGGATCAGTTGGTACGACACCCTTTGGCGCCAGAACCTGGCGTCGTCACAGGCACGGCTGCCCTCTGGCCTGGGTCATGAAATGGCTGGCGTGGTGACCGCCGTGGGTGACGGTGTCGATGATCTGGCGGTAGGCGACAAGGTTGCCAGCTTCCCCGCCGAAAGTCCGAACGATTATCCCGTTTACGGTGAGGTTATCGTGTTGCCGCGCACCGCGTTGACCCGGTACCCCGACGTCCTGAGCCCGATCGAAGCCGCCGTGCACTACACGCCGCTGCTGATCGCGTATTTCGCCTATGTCGACCTGGCACGGGTCAAGCCCGGGCAGTTCGCCCTGGTGACCGACGCCAGCCATTGCGCCGGTCCATCCTTTGTTCAATTGGGCAAGGCGCTGGGCGTGCGGGTGATCGCTGCCACCAAGACAGTGGAAGAGCGTGATTATCTGTTGTCGCTGGGGGCCGAGAAAGTCATCGTCACGGAAGAGCAGGACTTGCTGATGCAAATCAACAAGCTCACCGACAATCGAGGCGTCGACGTGGTGTTCGATGGGCTCGGCGGGCCACAGATGTCTTTGCTCGGTGATGTGCTGGCGCCGCGGGGCAGCCTGGTGTTGTACGGCCTGCAAGGCGGCAACCAGACGCCATTTCCGGCCTGCGCGGCATTCCAGAAGAACATCCAGTTCTTTGTACACTGCATTGGTAATTTCACCGGCAAGCCGGAACTGGGCATTATCCAGGACCATGTAGCGTTGCAACGGGCGCTGCGCGATATCAACCAATTGACGGCCGATCGCGTACTGTTGCCTCTCAAGACCCGAGTTTTCCCGTTCGGGGAATTTGTCGAGGCTCACCGCTACATGGATGAATGTCCTTGCCGTGAGCGCGTTGCCCTTCAGGTTGTCGATCCCGCCTGATTCCCGTCTCGCGCAAGAGCCAACGCTCCGGGCTCTTGCGCTCCCTGCGACCTGACCGGTCATCCCTGTCCATTATCCGAACGCTGACGGCTGTGAGCGGTTGCGGATGATGGTGCTGCCTTCTCGCTCGAACCGACTCCGTTTGCCGTTGCGCAACTGAGCTGGTTTTTGCCATTAATCTGTATCTTCTAATCATTATTGAAGTCCTGATAATTGAACGCTGGTTTTCAGCTCAAGGAAGAAGTCGTGGTGCAATACACGCTTTGGGAAGGTCTTCATCCTTCAATATCTGTTCAAGAGGTTTCGGTTGTTTCTTGTTCCGGGTTCTTTTATCGAATATCAGAAAAACAATGTGGGGCAGGTGTCCAACCAAAGTTCGGCATGTTCTTTGTTTTCTGTACTCGTTGTCTGTGGGACGTTGTCGGAAATGTCCTAGGACGTGCCGGCGGACCGGTTAGAGTCAATGACTGTGCGGGTTTCAGCGAGCCGCTGAAAGGAAATGGGCTAATGCTGGATGTATGTATCAAATAATTACAACAAGCAAAGATCAAGCGTATTACCAATACTCTTTGCAGTAGCGGTACCGTTTCTTTCGCCCATCACGTCACGCAGTCACCTTTGGTGGGTGCGAGGCCGATATTTGAATTTCCAGGTAAACGGTTATGAGTGCAATTCATGAGCAGGCAATGATTCATGTGTATCAACAGATTCTGCAGCGACTGTTAAGTTTCTATTCCCGTGCGGAGCGTACGGCGCTGCAGCTTTTGATTCAACGTCTGATAGTCGCCGCCGGAGGTATCGAACGGATCGGCGATTATCGGGTGCTGACCGTCCAGAACGGGAGCCGGGACAATTTCTATGTCCTGACGGCCCTGAGGGCGGCGCAATTGAGTATTGCCGGCAGGTATCCGGTCACCTTCAACCTGCGTGTTGCCACGCCGCGGTTGAGCGAGACCCGCCAGTCGACCCTGGAAAACATCCATCGCTGCTACAGCGCGTTGTTCGTCTACGATGATCCCCGTGTCGAACTGCTGATGGCCGATAACCGTGAAGTGCTGCCCTTCAACCACCGTCAGCCGTTGTCTGTGGACGGGCACGAGTCCAATCGCATGGACATGCTGGTTCTGGGGCACCTCCGTTCTCCCGACAGTCCCCTGGAGGTCGGTGACGACGGCTATCTGGCAATGGCGGAGTTCTATCGCCACATGGCGCGCTGGGAAGCAGGGGTCGATTCGCTGGTGAGCAGCGATACGCTGCGCCAGCAAAAGCAGTTCATGGCGGGTTTTCGACGGGCGACCCGCAAGATCGGTCTGGTCACCGAGCAAACCTGCACCTTCGACAGCCTCTTCATGCAGCTCGATAACCTTGGCGGCGACCTCTTTCAGCATTTCTACGGGGCGCATCGGGTTCAAGCCTGGAAACCCGAGGGCGGCTTCCAGGCCTGCCGGCGCGTCGGGCACATTGGGATCGATGACCTGATCGTGGGCCGCTCGGAGGAAACCAACTGGCCGCTGTTCAACGAATTCCTGCGGGTACGGACCGACGATTTCATCGCATCGGCGCCGGAAAACGACTACCTCAGTCCGCTGCTGTCGGCTCATTTGCATGGCCTGCAGGCCTATCACCTGCATGGGCGCAGCTACGAGGCGGGCTATGGCGACTACGCGCAGCGAGCCATCATGATCCTGCATCGCAAGCAACTGCCTGAACATGTCTGTGCGCAGGCCCGGGAATTGTTCGGGCCGCCTTCGGCCATTGCCGAACGTCGTGCCCAGGCAGCCCACGAAGCGCTCAAGACGCTGGGGCTCAACGAAGTGCAGCTGGTGTGCATGCTGTTCGCGCCCTTTGTCGAAAAAGGTGCAGGGCTGGAACATTTCCTGCGCTGCTGTCATCCCGGCATGCTGGTGGCGATGCCGGACCTGCACAAAGCCATGCAAGGTGGCGCTATCGCCGATCAGGTGGCTCAGTGGATGGTGGACGTCAGCGGTCTGTCCATCGACATGCTCGGCAGGCTCTACGACGCGAGCATCGCGCTGCCGGAGCGGGAAGCCGCGCCGGGATTCGACCCGCAGCAGGACGTTGCCGAGTCCGACACCGGGACGGGAGCCGACGACCTGTGCGAACGTTCGGTCGGGCATTGAGGGGCGACGCTTGGCGGGTTCTCTCAGCTCACATCCGATCGTTTCAGTTTCGGTACCACGGGTAGCGGTTGCACTGGCGGGCCTGAAGCCATGAAGGGCGGACGAGAAACGGATTTCGCCTATCAGGCGGTTTATCGGTACCTGACAACGTTGATCAACGAGCTGGGCGCAGATGCCCGGGTGCGTCTGCCATCGTTGCGGCAATTGGCCGATCGCCTGAATGTGTCGATTTCCACTATCCAATACGCTTATTCGCTGCTGGAAAAGGAAGGACGGGTCTATCCCATCGCCAAGTCCGGTTATTACGCGCTGCCTGTGCCTAGCATCGCCCCCCTGGACGGAGGGGACGATCTGCTCGAGACGCTCTATGTCAACGCCCGGCGGCCGGGGATGCGGGTGCTCAGTGCGGACGAGCCGGCTTCGCTGGCGCCGCTGGACAGCCCGCTGCTGTTACTTGAACGTGAACTGTTGCGCCAGTATCCACGCACTGCCCAGATGCCTTCGCAACCCTGGGGCGAGCTGGAGCTGCGCACCGTCCTGGCGGCCCGTTACACATCCTCGCCGGCCCGTTGCTGGAATGCCGACGACGTATACATCGGCGCCGACCTGAGGGGCGTGCTGGAAATCCTCATCGCGGTCCTGGAGCTCAAGGGCGCCACGGTCCTGATCGAATCACCCTGCGACTGGACGCTCCTTCGCCTGATGCAGGCGGCTGAAGTCCAGGTTGTCGAATTGCCGTTGCTGGCGGACGGTGAAATCAATCTCGAACAGCTGGAGCAGTTGCTGGCGAAAGAATCGGTGCGCCTGGTGGTGCTCTCCTCGGTGTTGAACATGCCCAGGGGCACTTTGGTTCCCGAAGACAATCGTCGCGCCGTCGCATATTTGCTGGAGAAGCATGGAGCCTGGGTGCTGGAGAACGATAGCTACACGGACCTGGCGTTCGAAACGAGGGCTACGCCTTTTCGCGACCTGCTCGACCCGGACCGCCTGATCGTTTATTCCACCTTCGAAAAGACTGTAGGACCAGAGGCGCCGTACGGATATGTGCTGTCGCGGCAGTTGACTCTGCAATTGCAGCGGCACTTCCTGCTGCGGGCATTTCGCTTGTCACCGATTCGTCAGAAAGCCATTGCCCGGTTGTACAGCAATGGCCGGATCGATCAACACTTGTTGGTATTGCGACGTCTGTTGCGCGAAAGCGCCGCTGTCACGACACAAATGCTGCGCGGGCGGCTGGAGGACAGCGTGCAGTGGGTGGAGCCCCAGGGAGGGGCGACGATCTGGATGTACTCGCGGCGACGGGTGGATCCACGGCGGGTCTTCCAGCGTTTGCTTGCCCAACGGATCGCCATTGCCCCAGGGGAACTGTTCAGTCTCCAGGGCCTGTATGGTCAGCACCTGCGACTGACTCATGCCTTGAGCGGTTCGGATGACATGGACGTCGCGCTTTGGGCGTTGGCCGAGGCCCTGCGGCTGGAGCAAGCGTAATGCAGGCGATGGATCGAACCCATCGCGCCACGGTCGAACTGTCAGTAAACTGCATTCCATTTCCCAAGCCACTCCATTCAGAGGTTTTGCATGACAGTCAGTCCATTTGCGGGCAAGCCGGCGCCGGCAGAGTTGTTGATCGATATCCCGCGACTGGTGACGGCCTACTACACCGGCCGGCCCGATGCCTCGATTGCCACCCAGCGCGTGGCATTCGGCACCTCCGGTCACCGTGGCAGTTCATTCGACCTGGGATTCAACGAGTGGCATGTGCTGGCGATCAGCCAGGCGATCTGCCTGTACCGGCAGGCTCACGGCATCGACGGGCCGCTGTTCGTCGGTATCGATACCCATGCACTGTCGACCCCGGCGGGCGCGAGCGCCCTGGAAGTGCTGGCCGCCAACGGCGTGACCGTCATGATCGCCGAAGGCGACGAGTACACCCCGACGCCTGCGGTTTCCCATGCCATTCTTTGCTACAACCGGGGTCGTACCACGGGCCTGGCGGACGGCATCGTCATCACGCCGTCCCATAACCCGCCACAAAGCGGTGGCTACAAGTACAACCCCCCCAACGGCGGTCCGGCCGATACCCATATCACCAAGTGGATCGAAGCCAAGGCCAACGAACTGCTGGCCAACCAGCTGGCCGGCGTCAAACGCATCAGCTATGAGCAGGCGTTGAAAGCCGAAACGACTCACCGCCATGACTACCTCAACACCTATGTAGCCGATCTGGTCAACGTGATCGATTTCGACGCCATCCGCGCTGCCGGGTTGCGCCTGGGTGTCGATCCACTGGGCGGCGCCGGGGTGCGCTACTGGCCGGCGATTGCCGAGCATTACCGTCTGGACCTGACTGTGGTGAACACTCAGGTGGATCCGACCTTCCGCTTCATGACCGTCGACTGGGACGGACAGATCCGCATGGACCCGTCGTCCAGCCATGCCATGCAGGGGCTGATTGGTCTGAAAGAGCGTTTCGACGTGGCCTTCGCCTGCGATCCGGATCACGACCGACATGGCATCGTGACGCCGTCCGGCGGTCTGCTGGCTCCGAACAACTACCTGGCCGTCGCCATCGACTACCTCTTCCAGAACCGTCCGCAATGGCGTGCCGATGCGGCCGTGGGCAAGACGGTGGTCAGCAGCGGCCTGATCGACCGCGTCGCCCGGCGTCTGGGACGCCGTCTCTATGAAGTGCCGGTGGGCTTCAAGTGGTTTGCCGATGGCCTGTTCGACGGCTCCCTGGGTTTTGGTGGCGAAGAAAGCGCCGGTGCGTCGTTCCTGCGCAAGGATGGCGGTGTCTGGAGCACTGACAAGGATGGTCTGATCCCGGCGCTGTTGGCGGCGGAAATGACCGCCCGTACCGGTCGTGATCCAAGCCAGGCCTACCGTGCCCTGACTGATGAGCTGGGCGAACCGTTCTCGGTGCGTGTCGATGCCAAGGCCAGTGCGCAGCAGAAAGCGCTGTTGAGCAAGCTGTCGCCCGATCAGGTCGCGTCCACTCAACTGGCCGGAGAGACGATCCAGAGCATCCTCAGCCATGCACCGGGCAACGACCAGGCCATCGGTGGCCTGAAGGTCATGACCGAAAACGGCTGGTTCGCGGCACGTCCGTCCGGTACCGAGGACATCTACAAGATCTACGCTGAAAGCTTCATCGGCGATCAACACCTCAAGCAACTGGTGAGTGAGGCGCAGGCGCTCGTGGATGGCGCTATCAGCTGATCTGTGGGAGCGGGGGCTCGCGTAGCGAACGGTCAACGATGGCAACGCCGGCTTACTCCAGCGGCCCCAGCACCTGCCGGTATTTCTCGGTACCCTGGGGCGTCTGGCGGGTCAGGCTGATTTCGATGCCCGCGGGGTTTTCCCGGCGGTTGCCGCTGAGCTTGCGCCAGCCTTCCTCCAGGTCCCAGTAGCGTAACCCGGCTTCGTTGACGCCGCTCAGGACGGCCACGCCCGGTCCGGGAGCGGGCAGTGGGTACTGGCTGCGCGCAGGGCCTTGGGCGCGGTAAAGCGTATCGCCCTTGAGCCACCAGCGCACCCGCTGCAGCTGGCCCTCCCGGACGGCGGCCACGCGGATGACATCCAGGCGAAACCCCCGACCCTCGGCGCTGCGCACGGTGAGGGCGGGCGGGGCGCTGGAGGGCTCGTCGTCGACGCCGGGTTTCATCGGTTCGCTCAATTCGGTGCTGGCGCGCAGGGCCACGTCGCGCTCCAGTTGGTTCAGTACCCGCAGCAGCTCTTCGGTCTGTTCGGTGCTGGCCTGCAGATGGCTGTCGGCCCGGGTCATGCTGTCCAGCCCGCGCCAGGCGATCAGGCTGACCACCGCCATCAGCAGGATCGCCACCATCACTTCAAGCAGGGTAAAGCCCCTCTGGCGGCTGCTCATTGGATGTCTATCCGTCCGGCGGCATTGCGTTGTACGGTGAGGCTGCCGAGACCGTCCGACAGGCGAATCCGTATGGGCTCGGCAATCCATTCGGCACTCAGCACAACCCGTGGCCCAGGATCTATTTCAATGTCCATGGAGGAACTCTGCCACCGACGCGGGCGCAGTTGCGGATCGTCCTTGAAGTGATCCAGGCCGGTGCCCTGGTCGGCACGTCGACTGAAGCCAAATCCCTTGGCATCTGCCCGCCAGGTGATTGGTCGCCCGTCGATACGGGCTTCGGTCTGGGCCAGCTGCAGCAGTTGTGCCAGTCGTCCGGCATCCTGGCGCAGCAACTTCATGGGATCCGGCCTGATGCTCAGGCTCACGGCGGCGCTGGCAATCCCGATGATCACCAGTACCACCATCAATTCGATCAGGGTAAATCCTCGTTGCCTGCCTCGACTCATGGCGCGCTCCTTTGCATCGACCGCCATCGTGCATGGCGAACATGATAAGCGTGTGAAATAAAACGGAGAGAATCGGCGCGTACGCTGAGCATCGGAATCAACACCAAGGAGAGCCAGCCCATGACCTTTATCGAGCGCGTGTCCCTCGCGCAGATTGTGCAAGCGCTGGGCTTGTTGGCGGCGCTGGCCGGCGTGGCGACCTGGTCTTCGCTATTGTCGACACCCGCTCAATCCCGCACACCGGATGCGACTGCGCAACGTCTGGTCGAGCGCCCCGACAATCCAGCATTGCGATGGTTTTCCAGCCAACCGGCGTCGGTGGACATCAAGGTCAGTGGCGTTATGGCCGGCGCTCGTGCAGACGTGGCGATCCTGAGCCTCAATGACGGGCCGCCCCGTGAATTCCTGGTGGGCGAACGGGTGGCGCCCGGCATCCGTTTGGTGTCGATCGAGGCGCAGGCGGTGGTGATCGAACGTGGCAATCAGCAGACCCGGCTGTCCATGGTCCGGTTGCCGGATTCGGTCAGCCTGCCTTCCCTGACGCGCCCTTGACCGGGCTGCTTTGCGCTCATGTGTCCCGCGCTCATTTTTCCCGACCGACCAGGGTCTCCAGCCGGGCCAGCGGCGGCGCTTCGCGGCTACGGTCGGACACGGTCAGTTCGACCCGCAGCATCCGGCCGTTCTGCGCCGGGCGCAGGGTCTGTTCGCAGCGCAGCAGCAGTCGTCCCTGGTCGCAGTCCAACACCCGGGTGCCCGGGGTGAAGCGTGCTTCCAGGCGCAGCTGTGCCAGCTGACTGCGGGCCGCCAGCAGGGCGATGGACTTGTCACGCAGCAGGCCATTGCTCTGCGTCATCACCGCGGCCACGCGTACCGCGGCCGACATGGCCACCGCGATGATCGCCAGGGCCACCAACACTTCGATCAGGGTGAAACCGGTTTGCGGGGCAGGGCGGGACATTGCACAGGCTCGGTCGATGAAGGCAAGCCTCCAAGGCTAGCCGGCGTCCATGACCGATTGACGACGCAAGCTCCTGAGCAATTTCAATATCACTGACATATTTTCTTGCAACACTGCGCCTCGAATCGAATCCAGCGAAGGACCGTCGAGATGCAGATCGCCCGTTACAACGCCCGCGTTCAAGGCCCTGGAAGGCAGCGTGGTTTCACCTTGATCGAGATCATGGTGGTCGTGGTCATCCTGGGCATCCTGGCGGCCATGGTCGTGCCGAAGGTGCTCGACCGGCCCGACCAGGCACGGGCGACGGCGGCGAAGCAGGACATTGGCGGCCTGATGCAGGCCTTGAAGCTCTATCGTCTGGACCACGGCAGCTACCCGAGCATGAACCAGGGCCTCAAGGTGCTGGTGGAGCGGCCCGCCGATGCCAAGAACAGCACATGGCGCTCTTACCTGGAGCGCCTGCCCAATGATCCCTGGGGGCGCCCGTACAACTACCTGAATCCAGGTGCCAATGGCGAAGTCGATGTGTTTTCCCTGGGCGCCGACGGCCAGCCCGACGGCGACGGTGTCAATGCCGACATCGGTTCCTGGCAGTTATAAAGGCCGTGATGCGCACGGATTCGCCCAACGGCGCGAAGCAGCGTGGCATGGCGGTCATCAGCGCCCTGCTGATCGCCGCGGTGGTGGCGGTCATCGCCGGTGGCATGCTGACCCGCCAGACCGTGTTCACCCGCAGCCTGGAGGCCGAGCAGCTGCGTATCCAGGGCACCGCACGCTTGCAAGGCGGGCTGCAATGGAGCCGCCAGTTGTTATGGGAGGCCCGGCAGCGCGACCCCCTGACGCGCTTTGGCCAGCCGTGGGCCAAACCCATCGTGATACCGGGATCGCACCTGCTCGACACGCCGTTCGAAGGACGGCTGGAGGATGAGCAAGGCAAGTTCAACCTGCGCAATCTCGTCGCCAATGAAACGCTGGATCAGGAGCAGGTGCGAGCCTTCGAGCGGTTGTGCGAGCAACTGGGTATCGCCGCAACGGTGCGGGCGCGCATCGTAGAACGGGTCATTGCGGCCTACCCACGCTTGCCTGATCCGGAGCGGACGAACGCGACGGTGGCCGGTCTGGCCATCGAGAGCGGTCGTGATACTTCACCCGGTGCTTCCGCAAAACCGTTGGCGCCTACTCGACCGATGCTGCGTACCTTGCAGGATCTTCGCACGGTCAAAGGTGTCACCCCGGGCGTGCTGGAAACGCTGGCTCCCCATGTCACGATTCTGCCAGCCAACACCTGGCTCAACGGCAACACCGCCAGCGCCCAGGTGCTGGCGGCCTACGTACCGGGTCTGTCACTGCAACAGGCCCAGGCCCTGGTGGCCGAGCGTGACGGCGGCCACTGGTTCATCAATCGCGGCGATTTCGTCAATCGCCTGCGCATGCCGAAACTGGAAACCACCACCGTGAAGGTCGGCATCACCAGTGACTGGTTCCGTCTGCGGGGGCAAGCGCGCAGCGGCCATCGACGGGTGGAACTGGACGCGTTGTTGCAGCGCAGCCAGGACCGCTTGCCCCAGGTGATCTGGTCACGGGTGGGCGTATGAGGCGCTTGCGGATAGGGTTGGCGCCACTGGGCAGCCTGGACCTGGACAGTCCGCTGGCGTTTGCCTGGCTGGACCGGCAGGGGCAAGTGATCGAGCAAGGACACAGCAGCCTCCGTGCGTTGGGCCAGATCGCGAAGAACCTCCCGGTAGAGTGTTTCCTTCATCCACGGGACAGCGTACTGACCTGCCTGGCGTTGCCACGATTGCCGACGGCCAAAGTCACAGCGGCCGTGACGTGCGCGGCCCAGGCCCTGATGCTGGGGGCCAGCGAGCAGATGCAGGTCGCCCATGGCCCTCGGGACAACGATGGGCAGGTGCAGATTGCGTGGTTGGAACGCGAGTCGCTCAAGGTACTCGGCCAGTTGCTCAGCCAGGCCGGCCTGAGGTTGCGAGGCCTCTACCCGGCGCCGTACGCCTTGCCCGCGCTCGCCGGGCCGACGGCCTGCATCGATGACGGGCACCTGCTGGTGCGCCATGGGGCGCAGTCAGCCACCGTGCAGCCATTGCTGGAGGGCACGCTGGACGAATGGCTGATGGAGGTGGGGCCAGGACTGCATTGGGTCGGCGAGCCGCCTCGGCCGTCCATCACGGGCGTGCCGGCCGCCCAGCGCTGGGTCGGGTCTGCGCCAGGGTGGGGGTTGCATGCCGGACTGACCCAGGGGACGAGCGGGCGTGGCGGCTGGGGCCGGGCGGTGGCGATGTGCGCGATGGCCCTGGTCGTGTGGGTCGTCGGCCTGAACCTCTACGCCACTCGCCAGGCCGCCGAAGGCCAGCGTCTGAAAGCGCAGATGAGCCAGCGGGTGAAGCAGGCGTTTCCGGCGTTGCCGGTGATCCTCAACCCCTTGCAACAGGCACGACAACAAATCACTGCTCGCCGCGAGGGGGCCGCGACGGACCCGACGCAACGCTTCGCCAGTCTCGTGCAACAGGCCGCTAGTGCGATGCCGTTCATGGCGGGCAACCTGCAGACACTGGTGTTCGAGCACGATGAGCTGCGCCTGACGGTTGTGGGAGAGGTGCAGAAAGCTTCCGCCGAAGGCGACTGGAAAGCGCCCCTGGCCCAGGCCGGTATCGACGTCGCTGTCATCGACCAGGGCTGGGCCCTGCGCGTAGCCCCGACCGGGGCGACCGCCCAGGACACTCCCGACGACGCTTCGGAAACCGACGATGAATAAGCAATCTCTGGTGCTATTGAGGGCCCGCTGCCAAAACGTCTGGCGGGGCCTGGCGGTGCGCGAACGACGGGCGGTGACGCTGGCGGCACTGGTGTTGGGCGGATGCCTGGTCTGGTTGACATTGATCCAGCCGCCACTCAAAACCATCGCTTATTGGCAAGTCGAAACGCCGAAGCTGCGCTCGCAGAGCGAAGCCCTCGAAGCGTTGCTTCGCGATGCCGGCGGCCCCTCCCAGGGCCAGTCCCTCGAAGTGGCCCTGCGCCAGACCCTGGAGGCCAGCGGACTGGGCGAGCATTATCAGTTGCAGCTAACCGAAACCCACTCCCAAACCTGGCAACTGACGTTCGACGACGCCCCCGCCGATGGGGTGATGGGCTGGCTCTTGAGCAACCCCGGAGCATTTTCCCTGAAAGTGATCGAGGCCCGTTTGCAACGCACGGCCCCGGCCAACTCCGATGACACCGACACCGCCGGCATTTTGTCCGGAACCGTTCGCATGGACCAGGCGCAAGGCGCTAAGGAAGCTTCATGAAGGAGGCCAGATATCCGCGTCATTGGCGCAAGGCCGCGCCGCTGCTACTGCTCGCCTTGAGCGCTTGCAACAGTACGCCGCCAGCCTCGCAACCACCGTTGCTGGTGGACAGTGAACTGGGCATGCCCCTGGGCAGCACTCAGCGCAGCGGCGACGCCTTGCTCGACCGCCAGCGGGCCCAGGCCCAGCGCGAGCAGAAAGCACCGGTCCGGCAGCCGGTCGACCTCACGTCCCGTGCGCGTGAGTCGCGCAATAGCACACCGGCGCGCAACCCGCTGGGGGAACAACCTGTGACGTTGAATTTTGTCGACGCCGATATCCAGGCCGTCGTGCGGGCCTTGTCCCGTTCCACCGGGCAGCAGTTCCTGGTGGACCCCAGGGTCAAGGGCAACCTGACCCTGGTGTCCGAAGGCCAGGTGCCGGCCCGCCAGGCTTATGACATGCTGTTGGCGGCGTTGCGCATGCAGGGTTTCAGCGTGGTGGATGTCGGTGGCATCGCCCAAGTGGTGCCCGAAGCCGACGCCAAGCTGCTGGGCGGACCGATCTACAGTGCCGACAAACCGGCCGGTAACGGCATGCTGACCCGCACCTTTCGTCTGCAGTACGAGAACGCGGTCAACCTGATCCCGGTGTTGCGGCCGATCGTTTCACCGAACAACCCGATCAATGCCTACCCCGGCAATAACACCATCGTTGTCACCGACTACGCCGAGAACCTGACGCGGGTGGCGCAGCTCATCGAGGGCATCGACACCCCGAGCGCCATCGACACCGACGTGGTGCCGGTCCAGAACGGTATCGCCGTGGATATCGCGCAGATGGTTTCCGACCTGCTGGAAACCCAGGGCGGCGACCAGACCCAGAAGATCAACGTGATCGGCGATCCGCGCTCCAACGCCATCATCATCCGCGCCGGCAGCCCCGAGCGCACCGAGCTGGCGCGCAACCTGATCTACAAGCTCGACAATGCCCAGAACAACCCGAGCAACCTGCATGTGGTGTACCTGCGCAACGCCCAGGCCGGCAAGCTGGCCCAGGCTCTGCGCGGGCTGCTGACCGGGGAAAGCGAGGGCGAGGACAGCGACAACTCGCGCCAGGTGCTCAGCGGCATGGGGGCCAGCACCAACGGCCAGGGCGGGCAGGCTAGCAGCGATGGGGGCGGCAGCAGCACCAACGGCACTGCTTCAGCCACTGGCAGCAGCTACGGCCAGGGCAGCGGCGGGTATACCCCGGCATCGACGCAAAACGAGCAGAACCCGGCCTTCAGCGCCGGCGGCGTGACCATCCAGGCCGACGCCACTACCAATACCTTGCTGATCTCTGCGCCGGATCCGTTGTACCGCAACCTGCGGGAAGTCATCGACCTGCTGGACCAACGCCGGGCCCAGGTGGTGATCGAAAGCCTGATCGTCGAGGTCGGCGAGGACGATGCCAGCGAATTCGGCGTGCAATGGCAGAGCGGTAACCTGGGAGGCAGTGGTGTGATCGGTGGGGTCAACCTTGGCGGTACGGGTCTGAACCTCAACGGCAAGACCAGCATCGACGTGTTGCCCCAGGGGCTGAATCTCGGGGTCGTCAATGGCACCGTGGATATCCCCGGCATCGGCAAGATCCTCGACCTCAAGGTCCTGGCCCGCGCCTTGAAAAGCAAGGGCGGCACCAATGTGCTGTCGACGCCGAACCTGCTGACCCTGGACAACGAAGCAGCGAGCATTTTCGTTGGCCAGACGATTCCATTCGTCAGCGGCAGCTATGTCACCGGCGGCGGGGGCACCAGCAACAACCCGTTCCAGACCGTGACCCGCGAGGAAGTCGGCCTGAAGCTCAACGTCCGGCCGCAGATTTCCGAGGGCGGCACGGTCAAGCTCGATATCTACCAGGAAGTCAGCAGCGTCGATAACCGCGCTTCGAGCACCACCGGGATCGTCACCAACAAGCGCGCCATTGACACCAGCATCCTTCTCGACGACGGGCAAATCATGGTCCTCGGGGGGCTGTTGCAGGACGGCTACAGTCAGAGCAACGACGCGGTGCCGTGGTTGTCGACGATTCCCGGCATCGGCGCGTTGTTTCGCAATGAGCGGCGGCAGATCACCAAGACCAACCTGATGGTGTTCCTGCGCCCCTACATCATCCGCGACACCGCGGCCGGGCGCGGCATCACCCTCAACCGCTACGACTTCATGCGCCGCGCCCAGGGCCTGCTGCAACCGGACCGCAGCTGGGCCATGCCGGACATGCAGGCGCCGCAATTGCCGGCCTCGGCCAGGGCGATTCCCGGTGCGACGCCGGTCGGGCTGCAAACCCCGAGGGCGGCGATCAAGGCGGTGCCGGCCGAACCAGGTACGCATCGATGAACACCCATCCTGTGAGAGCGGGCCTGCTCGCGATGAGGGCCACCCGGTCAGCCTCCAGGCAAGCTGATAGAGCGCCATCGCGAGCTGGCTTCCCACAGGGGATGTGTGTGGTTTCTCAATTCTGGGTGTGCCCATGAACACTCTCCCATACGCCTGGGCCAAGGCCCAACGTCTGGTGTTGCGCCAGTTAGATACAGGCGCGGTGCTGACGGTGTGTCCTTCCACGCCCGGCTGGTCCATCAGCGAAGTGCGTCGCCAATTCGGCGATGTACGGCTGGAGCGGGTGCGCGAGGAGGATATCGAAGGCTTGCTCAACAGCGCCTATGCCGACACCGGCAGCGCGGCGGCGGTCGTCGGGGCGGCGGAGAACGAGGTGGACCTCGATCGCCTGATGCAGGACATCCCCGAGATCACCGACCTGCTCGATACCCAGGACGGCGCCCCGGTGATCCGCATGATCAACGCCTTGCTGACCCAGGCCGCCCGGGACGAAGCCAGCGACATCCACATCGAGCCTTACGAAAGCCATTCGGTGGTGCGCTACCGGGTCGATGGCACGCTGCGGGACGTGGTATCACCGCGCAAGGCCCTGCACGGTGCGCTGGTGTCGCGGATCAAGATCATGGCCCAGCTCGACATCGCCGAAAAGCGCCTGCCCCAGGACGGCCGCATCGCCCTGCGGGTGGCCGGCCGGCCCATCGACATCCGCGTGTCTACGGTGCCCACCGGCCATGGCGAGCGGGTGGTGATGCGCTTGCTGGACAAACAGGCCGGGCGCCTGCAATTGGAAACCCTGGGGATGGACCCGGCCGTGCTGGGCAAGCTCGATCATCTGATCCGCCAACCCCATGGCATCGTGCTGGTCACCGGCCCCACCGGCAGCGGCAAGACCACCAGCCTCTACGCCGCCCTGGCCCGGCTGGACGCCAGTGTTCATAACATCCTCACCGTCGAAGACCCGGTTGAATACGACCTGCCGGGCATCAGCCAGATCCAGGTCAACGCCAGGATCGACATGACCTTCGCCCTGGCGCTGCGAGCGATCCTGCGCCAGGACCCGGACATCATCATGATCGGCGAGATCCGTGACCTGGAAACGGCGCAAATCGCGGTGCAGGCCTCCCTGACCGGTCACCTGGTACTGGCGACGCTGCATACCAACGACGCGGTGTCGGCCATCAACCGCTTGATCGACATGGGCGTCGAGCCGTTTCTGCTGGCCTCGTCGATGCTCGGGGTGCTGGCCCAACGACTGGTACGCAGGCTATGCCAACAATGCAAGCAACCCGATCCGGCAGCGCCCGGCACCTGGCGACCGGTGGGGTGCGCGGCCTGCAACCAAACCGGCTATAGCGGACGCACCGGCATTCATGAGTTGTTCTGCATCGACGATGACATCCGTACGTTGATACACCAGGGGGCAGGGGAGCAGGCTCTGCGCGCCGCCGCCCGCCAGGCTGGCATGTTCAGCATGCGCGAGGATGGCGAGCGCTGGGTGCGTGGCGGGGTGACAGCCCCTGAAGAAATTCTGCGCGTGACACGGGACGCCTGATGAATCGCTATCGTTTCGAGGCGGCGGATGCCCAGGGCAGGATCGAGTCCGGGCATCTGGAGGCCGACAGCCAGGGGGCGGTTTTCAGCCTGTTACGCAGTCGTGGGTTGACGGCGTTGCAGGTGCAGTTGGAGCGCAACACGCCTCAAGCCCAAGGTGGCGGGCTGTTCGCCGCTCGGCTCTCTGATAACGACCTGGCCTGGGCCACCCGGCAATTGGCGAGCCTGCTGGGGGCGAGCCTGCCGCTGGAAGCCGCCTTGAGCGCCACGGTGGAACAGGCCGAACGCAAGCACATCGCCCAGACCCTGAGCGCGGTCCGTACCGACGTGCGCAGCGGCATGCGCCTGGCCGAGGCACTGGCAGCGCGCCCCCGGGACTTTCCGGACATCTACCGGGCGTTGATTGCAGCCGGCGAGGAGTCCGGTGACCTGGCCCAGGTGATGGAGCGGCTGGCGGACTACATCGAGGAGCGCAACAACCTGCGGGGCAAGATCCTCACAGCGTTCATTTATCCGGGCGTGGTGGGACTGGTGTCGATCGCCATTGTGATTTTCCTGCTCAGCTATGTGGTGCCGCAGGTGGTCAGTGCATTTTCCCAGGCGCGCCAGGATCTGCCCGGATTGACGTTGGCGATGCTCACCGCCAGCGATTTCATTCGTGCCTGGGGCTGGCTGTGTTTCGCCGTGCTGGCCGGCGGGTTCTGGAGTTGGCGCCTGTACTTGCGCAACCCTCAGGCGCGATTGAGCTGGCATGCGCGGGTGCTGCGCCTGCCGCTGATCGGGCGTTTCGTATTGGGGCTCAACACGGCGCGCTTTGCTTCCACCCTGGCGATTCTCGGCGCGGCGGGGGTGCCGCTTCTCAGGGCGCTGGAAGCCGCGCGACAGACGCTGTCCAACGACCGCCTGAGCCTGAGCGTCAGCGATGCCACGGCCAAGGTCCGCGAGGGGGTCAACCTGGCGGCGGCGCTGCGGGTGGAAAAGGTTTTTCCGCCCTTGTTGATCCATCTGATCGCCAGCGGCGAAAAGACTGGCTGCCTGCCACCGATGCTCGAACGCGCCGCGCAGACCCTGTCCCGGGATATCGAGCGCCGCGCCATGGGCATGACCGCGCTGCTGGAGCCACTGATGATCGTGATCATGGGCGGCGTCGTCCTGGTGATCGTCATGGCGGTGCTGTTGCCGATCATCGAGATCAATCAGTTGGTGCAATAAACCTGACCGCGCTTGATGACACGCTCCTCGCCACAACCGTTGTGGTTCAAAAATATTTGCGGTGGTGTGTCAGCTCCCGACCCCCGTCAGCGCCAAACTCGGGTTCCCTGTTCTGTCATTTTCTCAAGGCAAGCAACCGTCCTGCGCCGCCTCCAGCATTTGTCTGTTTCCCGCATTCGTAAAACCCGCCCGAAAGCCCGACCCAGAGCCCTCGAACACCCGAGGAAATCCCCCGAAAAAGAGCCTCATGCTCCCGAGGTTTTTTCCTTTATCTGTCACCGGAAACTGCGAATTTCTAACCCATGGCCTCACCCCACCGCCAGCGGCACAGGACCGAGCGCCATGACGGCAAGAACGCGTCATCCAACCTACGTACGAACACGATGAAAGGAGATTCTTCATGTTTAAGCGCAACGTTCTCGCAGTATCCCTGACCCTCGCCGGCCTCTGCGCCGCTCAGGCTGCCATGGCTGATGTCAACGGCGGTGGTGCTACCTTGCCTCAGCCTCTGTACCAGACTTCCGGCGTACTGACCGCCGGTTTCGCTCCTTACATCGGCGTGGGCAGCGGCGCCGGCAAGGCCGCTTTCCTGAACAACGACTACACCAAGTTCGTGGCTGGCAACACCAGCAAGAACGTGCACTGGGCTGGTAGCGATTCGAAGCTCAGCACCACTGAGCTGAACAACTACGTCACCGCCCACGGCGCTGCCTGGGGCCCGCTGATCCAGGTGCCTTCGGTGGCCACTTCGGTTGCCATTCCGTTCAACAAGACCGGCACTGCCAACGTTAACCTGAGCGTCAACCAACTCTGCGGCGTGTTCTCCGGCCGTTTGACCGACTGGAGCCAGATCACCGGTTCCGGCCGTACGGGCGCGATCACTGTGGTCTATCGCGCTGAAAGCAGCGGCACCACCGAGCTGTTCACCCGTTTTCTGAACGCCAAATGCGCTGAAACCGGCACCTTCGCCATCACCACCAACTTTGCCTCCAGCTACAGCGGCGGCCTGCCAGCCGGCGCCGTCTCGGCCACTGGTAGCCAGGCTGTGATGACTGCCGTGAACGCTGCCCAAGGTCGCATCACTTACATGAGCCCGGATTATGCTGCAACGACGCTGGCCGGTCTGGATGACGCCACCAAAGTAGCCCGCGTTGCCGGTGTTTCCCCAGCCCCCGCCAACGTATCGGCCGCCATCGCCGCTGTTGCGGTTCCTGCCGTCGCCAACCGTGCCAACCCGAACGCGTGGGTACCGGTCTTCGCTGCTACCAGCAACCCTAATGACCCAAGCGTCGTGGCCTACCCAACCACCGGCTACCCGATCCTGGGCTTCACCAACGTGATTTTCAGCCAGTGCTACGCCGACGCCACCCAGACCACCCAAGTGCGCAACTTCTTCAGCCGCCACTACGGTGCGTTGGTTAACAACGATTCGGCGATCACCTCCAACCGTTTCGTGCCCCTGCCTTCGGCCTGGAAAACCGCTATTCGTGACTCCTTCGTCACGGCCTCCAGCGGTCTGAGCATCGGCAACACCAGCGTCTGCAACGCCATCGGTCGTCCGCTGTAAGCCCACGCTTGAGCGACCTGCAATACCTGATCAGCAACGGTGTGAGCCGTTGCTGATTTTTGCGTATGGCCCGTACCAACACAGCCACATGAAATTTTCATGACATCCGTTCGGTCCCGAACGGCTGCAACCGCCTAACCCCTATAACCAACGCTGGCAGCTTGATGGCACTGCGTTGCGCCCCTTAGAGCGAACCGAAAGGATGAGTAGGATGCTGCGCTGCAAACCCCGGATGAACCTGAATGCTTCCCGTCGCGATGGCGAGCTGTCGATGCTGCGGCTCAAGCCGTTGGCCCAGGCCATTGCGCTGCTGATGGTGGCCGGCAACGCCCAGGCGGCTACGGCGTTCAGTTCATCCTGGTTTGCCGCCAAGGGGGCCTCCCAGGCCGCCGGTGCGGGGCGGCCCACGACGGCGCGGCCCGGTATGCCGCCACCGCTGGCCCAACAGCAACGGGCCAATGCGCAGTTGCAGCGTTCGCTGACCAACCTCAACAACACCGTGGCCGCCATCGCCGCCCAACAAGCCGCCCAGGCAGCGGGGCGGCAAGCAGCGTTCGGGCAGGTGCAGGTCGTGCCAGACGGCTTGGGCGAGGGAGGACTCAAGGTCGACAACAGCCTCACCCAAGGTTGGCTCAACGCCAAGGGGCCGAAACAGACCCAGGCGGGTGGCAAGACCACGGTGACGATCGAGCAGACCGCCGACAAGGCGATTCTCAACTGGGAAACCTTTAACGTCGGGCGCAACACCACAGTGGATTTCCAGCAGCAAGCGGACTGGGCCGTGCTCAACCGGGTCAATGACCCTCAAGCCCGACCCAGCCAGATCCAGGGCCAGATCAAGGGCAATGGCACGGTCATGCTGGTCAACCGCAACGGCATCATTTTCAGCGGCAGCAGCCAGGTCAACGTGCGCAACCTGGCGGCGGTGGCGGCCAATATTTCCGATGAACAGTTCAGTCAGCGTGGCTTGTACGTCGATGCCACCGGCACCCAGCCGACCTTCACCGACGCCGCCGGAAAGATCGAAGTGCAGCAAGGCGCGCAAATTGAGACCCACCGCGCCGCCACCTCCACCGCAGGCGGTGGCTATGCCTTGCTGTTGGGCTCGGAAGTGGAGAACGCCGGTTCCATCATCACCGCCAAGGGCCAGACCACCCTCGCGGCCGGCGACAGCTTCTACATTCGTCGCGGACAGGGCACCAGCGGCAACCTGCGTTCGACCACCCGTGGCAATGAAGTCGCGACGTCACTCAAACCGGGCAGCAGCGCCGGCACCGTGATCAACAGTGGCCTGATCCAGGCGAGTACTGGCGACATCACACTTACCGGGCACCGGGTGGAGCAAAACGGCGTGGCCGTCGCCAGCAGTTCGGTAGACACCCGCGGCACCGTGCATTTGCTCAACGCCATCAGCGACGGCACCGGCAGCGTGACCCTGGGGCAAGGCAGCGCCACCGCCGTGCTGCTCGACGCCGCGGGCGGCAGCGCTCTGGACAGCCAACGCAACGCCGGGCCTGCTGGTCTGGACGGTACGCCGAACAATTTGATCACCGGCCAGTTCAACAACCTCAGCAGCGTGGTCGACCGCTCCGATCAGTCGCGGGTCGAGATCGTCAGCGGTGGCAGTGTCGACTTTCAGAACGGTTCCATCACCCTGGCCACCGGCGGGCAGGTTGCGGTCAGCGCCGCCGGTCGCAGCCTGGTGCGCGATGGCGCGGTGATCGACGTGTCCGGCGCCATCGGGGTCAAGGTGGCGATGGAATCCAATTCCATCAAGGTCAACGTCCAGGGCAACGAACAGCGTGACGCTCCGGTGAATCGTGAGGGCGGCAAACTGACCAGCAATGATGTGTGGGTGGATGTGCGCGATCTGGTCTACGTCCCGGCGGGCACCAACGGCTACGCCACTGACCGCTGGTACACGGCGGGTGGTCTGTTGGAGGTGGGCGGTTATCTCGGCACCCGTGGGCATAGCGTCGGCGAGTGGGCGGCCCAGGGCGGTACCCTGACGTTTACCGGCAATGACGTGGTGACCCAGCAGGCGGCGCAACTGAACCTGTCCGGCGGCACCCTGGATGTGCAGAGCGGCTACTTGCGCCAATCCTGGCTGAAAGGCGCCGATGGCCGTCTGTATGAGCTGTCCAAGGCGCCGGGCGACATCCTCTACACCGGCATCTACAAAGGTTACGAAGACCATAGCCAGCGCTGGGGCCAGACCGATTATTACTACAACCCGCTGATTGCCCCGCGCGAGCGTTTCGAGGCGGGCTACACCGTAGGCCGCGATGCCGGCAAGCTGGTGGTGTCGACCCGCAACGCCGTGCTGGAAGGCCAGATCGTCGGCGAGGTCTACCAGGGCGAACGCCAGACCCAGGCGCCGAATCTCAACCTCGACGGTTATCAGCAGTCGCAGAACGCCGTGGCCCGTCGGGCTCAATTGTGGGTGGGCAGCTACACGCCGATCTACGACAAGACCAACGGTGTGATCAATAGTGGTTTGAACCCTACGTTCGACCAGGTCACCTTCGGCAAAGTCTCCGACAAGATCGCCGCCGGCCTGGACCTGACCTCGGCGGTTGGCTCCGACCGGCAAGGCAAGCTGGTGCTGGACAATGAATTGCTCAATGGCTTCCAGCTCGGCGCGGTCAAGGTGGCGGCGGGTGAAGGCATCAAAGTCAATGGCGCACTCAAGGTCGCCGACGGCGGCGACATCACGCTTTATGCACCGCAGGTCGAGGTGAATGCCGACCTGACGGCCCGCAGCGGTCGCATTGCCTTGGGTAACGTGCTCAAACAGATCAGAACCGATAATTTCCAGATGGGAGACGTCACCCTTTCACCCGCCACGGGACAGCGGGCGATGGTTACATTGGGCGAAGGCGTCAAGCTGAACACCGCCGGGCGCTGGAGCAATCTGCTGCTCGACGACACCGACCGCCAAGGCCTGCCGTTCATCAACGGCGGCACCGTGTCCGTGCGCAGCAGTGGCGATATTGATGTGCAGCAAGGCAGCCTGATTGACGTCAGCTCCGGTGCTGCCGTGATGGCCGATGGCAAGACTCGCGGTGGCAAGGGCGGTGACCTGACCTTGACCGCGAGTACCGGCGCATCGTCCGGTAACGGCGACTTGAACCTCGAAGGTGAACTGCGCGGTACCGGCGTGAGTGGCGGCGGGACCTTGAAGCTGGCGGCCAGCAAAGTGCTGATCGGCAACAGCAGCGCGCCGCTTGACCCTGGCACTCTGCAACTGGACGGCGATTTCTTCGACAAGGGTTTCTCGGCCTATGACATCACCGGCAACGAAGGCCTGACTGTGGCCGACGGGACCCGGGTAGATGTGACGATGCCGGTGTACCGTGTTGGTGAGCAGGCGTTGGTGACTGGCAGCGACGCGGAGCCAGGCGCTGCCTTGCAGCGCTGGACGCCGGAGCTCTACCAGGAAGACGCGATCAAGGGTGTGCTGACCCAGCGTCGCGGTGCGAGCCTGAGCCTCACCGCCGGCACCGCGAACTCCAGCGCCGCCGACATGGCCAGCACGGTATTGAGCCTGGGCAAGGGCAGCGTGATCAGTGTCGATCCGGGCCAAGGCATTGATCTACGCAGTATTGGTCAATTGACCGTCAACGGCACACTCAACGCATGGGGAGGGCGGGTCAGTCTTACCGAGTTGAGCGTCAATGATACGGTTCGCGATCAGGTCAATGCCCAGGGTCACGGTCGTTCCATCTGGCTGGGCGAGCAGGCGCTGATCGATGTCTCCAGCCGGGCCGTGACTGCCCGGGGCATGCGCGGCCAGACCTACGGCCTGGTGCGCGATGGCGGGCAGATTGTCGTCGGCGGCCAGATCGATGCCGCGAAAGGCTCGACGTCGGCCTCCGAGCTGTTTGTGGTGGTGCGCGACGGTGCCCGTCTGCAAGCGGATGGCAGCCAGGCCGTGCTGGATGTTCCGGGCCAGGGTCGCACGTTGGTAGCGAGCAATGGCGGCAGTATTTCCCTGGCGTCGGCCAATGGCCTGTATCTGGACGGTGCGTTCAGCGCCCGTTCCGGGGGCGGCGGGGCGGCTGGGGGCAGTCTGTCGGTAGCACTGGAAACCCCCTATTACCTGAGAAGCGCAGTCAATGACCGAGTGTTGAACGTGCGTGAGCTGGTTCTGAGGCAAGTCGCCCAGGCAAGCTCGCTGAGCGATTCGGCTGAAACCTCGGCGGACTCGTTGGTTTATGGTCACGGCCAGCTGGGTATCGATCAAGTCCGGGGCGGTGGTTTCGACAGCCTGTCGTTGTTAAGCAACGGCCTGATGAGTGTGGATGGCGACCTCTCGATATCCCTCGGCCAAGGCCTTGCCTTGTACGCCCGCAGTTTTGGATTGAGTGCAACCGCGCCCGCCAATACCCGGGTCGAGCTCAATGCCCCCCATGTGTTGCTCTCTACCGCGACAGGGCTGGCGAGCACTCGACCGAGTTTTGATCCTTACACCCGGCCGGTGGTCGAGGGCGGCGGGGTATCGCTATTGGCGAACAAGGCGGTGTTTTCTGTGAACGCGGATCTGCTCGATGTGCAAGGCAATGTGATGTTCAGCAGCAAAGGCACCGTGAGGCAGGCCGATGGCAGCACGGTTGAGCTTGAGCGGGCAGGTTTCGATCAGGTCCAGCTAAGCAGCCGGGGTGATATGCGTTTCCTGGCCGGGTTCTCCGGCAACGATATGCCTGAAGGTTTTACTACCCAATTACTGACGCCCTCGGACATGCTTTTGCAGGCGGCGCAACTGTATCCGGCAACCGGGGTAGGGGCACGGATATTGGCGGGATATGGTTGGGGAACTGAACCCGATAGCAGCACCAGGCTCTATGACCCGACGCGTAGCCTGGTCATTGGGCGTACCACCCAGGTCACACCACAAGTGCCTTATTCCGTATTCGGTCGCCTGCAATTAGGCAGCGCGAAGATCGAACAGGGTGGTGTCGTCCGAGCACCCTTGGGGTTGCTTGAAGTCGGTACAAACAGCGGGGAGGGTATATCGGCTCGGGTAGACCTGTTGCCGGGCAGCCTGACGTCGGTCAGTGGCCTGGGCCTGGTCTTGCCTTATGGCGGCACGGTCGACGGACAGAGTTATCAGTACGCTGGAAAAAAGGTTGTGTTGCTGGGACAAGGAGCGGTGCCCTCCGGCAACGGTGACCTGAATATCGGTGTGATTCTCGGCGGCAAGTCGGTGGCGGCCGAGGAAGGCTCGGTACTCGACCTCTCGGGCGGCGGTGAATTGCTCGGCGCCGGTTTTATCTCAGGCCGGGGCGGCTCCACCGATGCGCGTTTCAATCCGTTGGTGCAGATTGGCGTCAATGGCGGTTTCACGTTACCGGGGCTGTCCAGCAATCCGGTCTACGCCATCGTGCCGGGCAATCAGAGCCAATACGCGCCGGTTGCAGCCGAAGGGGGGGCGGTGGATCCCAGGGTAGGTCAGCAGATCACCATCGGTGCCGGTGTGCCTGGGCTGGCTGCCGGCACTTATACCCTGATGCCGTCCACCTATGCCTTACTGCCGGGGGCGTTCCGGGTCGAGGTCAATGGCTTGGCGGGGCAGGGCGCCACGACGGGCGCGCAACAGATGCGCAATGGTTCCTGGACCACCTCCGGAGTGTTGTCGGTGGCCAACACCGGGCAGCGCAACAGTTTGTCCAGCCAGGTCATTCTGACGTCGGGCGATGTGCTGCGCCGTTATTCGCAATACAACGAAACCAGCTACGCCCAGTTTGTGCTGGCCGATGCCGCTCGCCTGGGCGTGCCTCGGGCAATGCTGCCCGTGGACGCCAAGACATTGAAATTGAACCTGGCAAAGGGCGCGGGGGATCAGGCGTTTTCCTTCAACGGCACAGGCAAGTTCGCGCCTCAGACGGGGGGCTACGGCGGTACCGTTGCGGTGGTGGGGCGCGCCGGGAGCGCATTGGAAGTGGTTGCTGATGGGCGTGGGGCCACGGCCGGCTTCGACGGCGTGACCCTCAATGCGGGAAGCCTCAATGCATTGAAGGCTACACGCCAAGTGATTGGCGGCCAGTTTTACGTTGACTATGGCCAGGGAGGAAACTACATCACGCCGCAAAGGGTGTCCCGCAGTGTTGCGTTGCGTGAAGGTGCGATCCTGTCGGCGCCTGAGGTATTGCTCTTGGCCGACGGCGGCGAGCTATTGGTGGAGCAAGGCGCAGCCATCAACACCATCGGACAGGGCAAGGCCGCGTACGATGCACGCGATGGCTTTATCTATAACCTCAACGTGAAGAACCAGAATTACAACATGCTGGCGGCCTCCAACGGCGTGCTCAACGTGTTGGCTCCGCAGTCGGGTGCTACAGGATCGGTCAATATTGGCGGGTGCAGCCTGACACCGTGTAGCGGCGTGACTCGGATTCACTCCGAAGGCAGCATCGTTGCCGCCTCCGGCAGCAGCCTGGCGTTGGACGACCAGGTGCGTTACGGCACTCGTCACCTGACCCTGGCTCTGAGCAATATCAACGTCGGCACGGTCCAGGCATTGAGCGATGCAGCGGGGCGCAATGTATTGCCTGCCGGTCTGACCCTGAGCCAGACGGTGCTCGATCGCCTGTTGCGCGGCGACACTCAATATGGCGCTCCGGCCCTGGAAACTCTCGAACTGTCGGCCAGTCAGGCGCTGAATTTCTACGGCACCGTCAGCCTCGACACCTATGATTCGACTACCGGCAAGTCACGCCTGAATAACCTGATGCTCAGTACCCCGGCCATTTATGGCGCGGGCAGTGCCAGCGACGTAGCGACCATCCGGACCGCCAACCTGGTCTGGAACGGTGCCGTCGGCGCGCCGGGTTCGGTGATTGCAGGCGGAGCCGGCACCGGCGCCGGTCGCCTGGACATCCAGGCCCAACGCATCGAGTTCGGCTACGGTGCGTTTGCCCAGCCCAGCTCGCTCACCACCCTGGACCGCCTGGCTCTGGGCTTTGCCAACGTCAACCTCAGCGCCAGTGAACGCCTGACGGCCAACCACAAAGGCAGCCTGGCGGTGTATCAAAGCCAGGGGGCCTATGACGCGAAAACAGGTTTCTCCTACAGCGGCGGCAATCTCAATATTCTTACTCCGTTGTTGACCGGCGAGGCCGGTTCGATCAACCGCATCACCGCGGGTGGGGCGATCAACGTAGCGGGTACGAGCGCTAAGCCGGGCACCGTTTCCGGGCTCGGTGGCGAGTTATCCCTCAAGGGTGCCAGCCTCAACCTGGCCAGTGCGGTGGTGTTGCCCAGCGGCAAGTTGACCCTGGGCGCGACCGATGACCTGACCCTGGCCGATGGGGCGTCGATCGACGTAGCCGGTCGCGGGGTCACCTTCAACGATGTCACGCGCCACAGCGCCGGTGGCGAGGTAATCCTGCAAAGCCGCAACGGCAACATTCGTCAGGCCAGCGGGTCGAGCATCGACCTCTCGGCCCGCAACAATCAGGCCGGCCGGCTCAGCGCCGTGGCCCTGGATGGGGCGGCGGGGATGGTGGACCTGCAAGGGCGAATCCTGGGCAGCAGCTCGGGCGAATATGACGCCGGCGGCACCGTCATGCCGTACCTGGCTGGCGGCGTGGAAATCCAGGCCCAGCGTCTGGGCGGCGGTGGCAGCCTCAGCGAGCAGTTCGCGGCGTTGAACCAACGGTTGAACGATGGGCAGGTCTACGGTTCCCGTGGTTTCCAGCTTAAACAGGGCGACCTGGTGATCGGCGACGGGCTCAAGGCCTCGACCATCAGTGTGTCGGTCGACAACGGCAATCTGTTGGTCAACGGCAAGGTAGACGCCAGTGGCGAGCGGGTTGGCAGCATCCGGCTCGCGGCGGGGCGTTCCCTGACCCTGGGCGGCAACGCGGTACTCGATGCCCACGGCAATCGCCTTCGGGTGGACAGCTACGGCAAGATCATCGATTCGCCAAACCGTGCCATCGTCGACCTGACGTCCCGCGCCGGTGTACTGACCTTGTCCGATGGCGCCCGCATCGACCTGCGCCATGGCATTGCGGCGACAGCCGGCCAGCATGACGGTCGCGCCCGTGGCACCCTGGAGCTCAATGCCCGCCGCGCCGGCCCGGATGCCACCCACGGCGACATTGCCATCGACGCCAGTGGCAACCTGGACATTCAGGGCGCGCGGTCCATCGCCGTCAATGGTATGTGGCAGTACAGCGACGCGGAATATGGCAGCGATCCGGCGGCCAGCGGACGCCCTTATCAGGTCATCGACCAGGCATACCTGGACCGCAAGCATCAGGACAGCACAGCCTTCATCAACGCGGCGCTGGACAACGACGATTTGATGCAACGCAAACTCGCCGGCCTGAACAATGCCCGTTATGCCAACGCGTTCCACTTGCGACCCGGCGTCGAGATCGTCAGTGCGACCGCCGACGGTGATCTGGTGGTGCAGGGCGACCTGGACCTGTCCGGTTATCGCTATGCGAGCGTCAATCCGCACACGCAGAAAACCGCCGTGTACGGCTCCGGCGAGGCCGGTGCGTTGACCCTGCGCGCCGGGGGCGACCTGAGCATCTACGGCAGCATCAACGACGGTTTCGCACCACCACCGGCCACGCAGGATGACAAGGGCTGGGTGTTGCTGCCCGGCATCGACTTCACGGGGGGCGACATCGTCGTACCCGGCGCCGGCGTGACCCTGGCCGAAGGCACGGCCTTCCCGGCGGGGACCACGTTGAACTACGACTTGCCGATCAAAGGCGTGACGTTGGCAGCGGGTACCCGATTGCCGGTGGCGGCGATTCTCGAACAGCCACTGGAGCTGCCCGCCGGCACCGTATTGGCGGCCGCCGTGCATGATGCCTCGGGCAATCTGCTGTTTGCCGCGGGCACCTTGCTGAACCAGGCCCAGACCCTGCAAGCCGGCTCGCAACTGGGGGCCGGCAGTGTATTGAACGGGCCCACTGCGTTGCTCGGCTTCACCTGGCCGAAGGGCGTTGCGTTGCCCAACGTGGCGGACGCGGGCAATGCACAGAGCAATATTCTCAGGCTGGATCGCAGCCTGGCACTGAACCGTGGTTCGCTGATCCCGTCCGGTACCGATGTGAAGTTGCCCGATGGCGTCGAGTCGATCCAACTGCGTCCTGAAATCGCCGGCAGCCAGGGGCGGATGTGGGCCGTCGCTCCGATGCTTGCCGAGGGTTCGCAGTCCTGGTCGCTGCGGTTGGTGGCCGGGGCCGATACGGCAGCGGCGGACAGCCGGATCGTCCAGCCGGAACCGGTGAATGGCGATTTGCGTTTTGCCGACAGTCATTACGGCATGTTCGGTAAGCCGGTACCGGCCAAAGGCGTTTTCATCTGGACTGAAGCAGGGGTCGCAGAGCTTCTGAACGCCGGGGTCACTGTCGAGCTTGGCGCACCCATCGACGAGGAAATCGTAGGCGCCTTCGGTTACGCCTCGGTCGATGCATTTTGTGCCGACCTTCCGTTCATGTGCGCGCAGCAATCTTCCTACAAGTGGACTGAGGCAGCCGTGGAGGCGCTGGCGGGATCCGGTTATGACGTCAAGGCAGGGGCCCCGATCGATGCGTCGGCTGCCCAGTTTTTCGGGTTCGATTCGGTCCAGGCGCTTTGTGAATATGCGCCAGAGCTGTGTGCGGCCCTCGGCGTGGACTACAAGCTGGTCGCCGGCAGTACCCGCCCGAGTGTCATCCGCACCGGCACCGGCGACCTGGAACTGCTCAGCGGTGGCAGCCTGCGCATGGACTCGTTGTTCGGCATCTACACCGCCGGCACTTCGTCGGCGCCGACGTTCCCGGGCGATCCCTACAACCAGCCCAAGGCATTGGGCAGTAGCGGCAAGGTACTCAACGACGAAAATGGCAGCTACGAAAAACTCGTGGATGGCGGCACAGAGAGCATCTATCGCGCCTGGTATCCGGATGCGGGCGGGAACCTGTTGCTCAAAGTCGGTGGTGATCTGAGCGGCAACTTGACCGCGCCCGCCGCCACCCCTGTCGGGCGACCGAACCCTGCCGACATCGGCCAGGACTCGGCCAATGTGGGCAACTGGCTCTGGCGCCAGGGCAACGGTGATCCGGTGAACGGCCAGCCGACGGCCTGGTGGATCAATTTTGGCAGCTATACCGCGTCGACAGAGCCAGGGGGCGCTGATCAGATGGCCGGTTTCACTGGCTTCGGGACCCTGGGCGGCGGTGATCTGGACGTACAGGTGAAGGGGGACGCGGGGGTGTTGCACCGGCTCGCCGGCAGTGACTTCAATCCAAACATCACCCCCCGCAGCCAGGGGCTGCTGTTGGCTGTGGGCAGCACGGGTCGCGTAGGCGCCGATGGCAGCCTGCAACTGACCGGCGGCGGTGATCTCAATCTGCGGGTGGGCGGTGCTTTGAATCCAGAAAGCCTGTTCGTGAACGGGCATCTCAACGGTGCGGTCATCAACCTGCGGGGCCACGCGCAGATCGATAGCGGCGCCATCGGCCGTATTGACCTTCAATACGGCAATGCTGCCTCCGCACAGTCCCCAGGAGAAACGCGAGCCTACGACTCCTTCAAGTCCACACGAGGATTGGCTACCGGTGGGCTGACCCTCATGCCGGGCGATGCCACCTTCGATCTGGCTACTTCGGGCGATCTTGTCGTGATGGACGTTGCCGACCCCGGTCGTGCACCGATGATGAGCGCCTCTCGCTTCAAGGACGGTGACAGGAACGGGTCGGGACTGAGCTGGTTCACGCTATGGACGGCCAATACCGCGATCGACTTGTGGTCGTCCGGAGGTAACCTGACACCTTACACCTCTAGTACCGCAACGGATCTGGCGGTGGTCTACCCATCGATCCTGAGAGCCGTGGCGGCCGGTGGCAGCCTCTACTATGGAAAGTCGTCAGTGTTATATGAAGCAGGCTACAGCGGCGACAATCGCCCAGCCCTGCTGCTTGCTCCGGGCATCAACAGCGAGTTGCAATTCCTCGCCGGCGATTCCATCTACGGCGGCGACATGTCGGTCAGTCGTTCCGGTGCCGCGTCGTCTGCCTTGGCGACGCCATTTCGTCCAGCCTATGTCGCTTCAGTCGATGGGGGCATCAGTATCCAGGTCAGCAATCTTTCGGCCGATGGTAATCCCGTGGTCCTCAGCAGGAACCAATTGCCGCTGCTTGCTTTCGCCACCAGCAGCGCCTCCAGCGAATGGGCTGCCAATGTCGATCCTGCCCGCTTCTATGCGCTCAACGGTGACCTGCTGGCGGTGACCACTGGACGGACGATGACATCCGTTCCCACGGGCAAGTGGCCGGGGCGAATTGCATACGAAGGCGCCGGAACGGTCCGGATGATGGCTGGGCGAGACATCGTCAGCAGCGGGATACCGTTGGGCGGATCGCGCAGTGATGACCTGGAGGCGGGGAATTACACCGTCGGTGGCAATCTCTTCATCCACAACAACCCCACCGACATCTCCATCGTCTCGGCCGGGCGCGACATCCTCTACAGCCACTTCAACGTTGCCGGCCCCGGCCTGCTGGAGATCACCGCCGGGCGCAACATCCTGATGGAGGACAAGGTCAGCATCACCAGCCTCGGCGCCGTGGTGCCGGGGGATTCGCGCCCCGGCGCGAGCCTGGTGCTGCAAGCCGGCGCGGGCCTCAATGGGCCGGATTACGAGCGCTTCGTCAAGGCGTACCTGGACCCGGCAAACCAGGCCCTGGCTGGTGTACCGCTGGCGAGCCAGAACGGTAAGGTCGCCAAGACCTATGAAGCTGAATTGGTGGATTGGCTGGAGCAGCGCTTCGGCTTCAGCGGCGACAGCGAGCAGGCCCGTGCCTATTTCGCCGCGCTGCCGGCCGAACAGCAGCGGGTGTTTGCCCGCGATGTGTACTTTGCCGAACTCAAGGCCGGTGGGCGTGAGTACAACGAAGTCGGCGGCGTACGCCAGGGCAGCTATCTGCGCGGCCGCGAGGCGATCGCGCTGTTGTTCCCGGACAAGGACGTGGCGGGCAATGCGATCACCTACAAAGGCGACATTACGATGTTCGGCGGGGCGGGTGTGCACACCGATTTCGGCGGCAGCATTCAGATGCTCACCCCGGGCGGTGGCCAGACCTTCGGCATCGAGGGCAACGCGCCGCCGTCCACCGCAGGCGTCATTACCCAGGGTGAGGGCGATATCCAGTTGTATGCGCGCAACAGCATCCTGCTGGGGCAGAGCCGGATCATGACCACCTTTGGTGGCTCGATCCTGGGCTGGTCGGCCCAGGGCGATATCAACGCCGGTCGCGGTTCGAAGACCACCGTGGTCTATACGCCGCCCAAACGGCTGTACGACACCTGGGGCAACGTGACCCTGTCGCCGTCGGTGCCGAGCACCGGTGCCGGTATTGCTACCCTCAATCCGATTGCCGAGGTGACGCCCGGCGATATCGACCTGATCGCGCCGTTGGGCACCATCGATGCGGGCGAGGCGGGGATCCGGGTGTCGGGTAACGTGAACGTCGCGGCGCTGACCGTGGTGAACGCCGCCAACATCCAGACCCAGGGCAAATCCACCGGCGTGCCGCTGGCCGCCACGGTGAACACGGGAGCGATCACCTCAGCCAGTTCGGCGGCGTCCTCGGCGACCCAAGCGGCGGAAGAGGTCGCGCGCCAGCAACAGTCGGCGGCGCGGCAGAGCCAGGCGTCGGTGTTCACCGTGCAAGTGGTGAGCTTCGGCTCCGAGCAACTGGCTCCGTCCCGCGACGGCGCCAGCCGCGAAACGCCCAGGGCCTATGATCCCGCCAGCCCCGTGCAAGTGCTCGGCGCCGGCCCTCTGGACGAACAGACGCGGCAGCGCCTGACCGAGGAGGAGCGGGGGCGGTTGAGTTTGTGAACAGGGCTGTGGTGGCGTTGGCTGTGCCGCCGCCATCGCGGCCAAGGCTAGCTCCCACGGAGGCTCGGCGTCGTGCAGAAGATGTCTGGATGGGGGACCATCATGGGAGGGGTTATAGCCAGCGGGGCGTGGTGAAGAACGAGGCCATTTCCTTTCGAGCCAGGGCGGAGCCAAAGTAGGGGCCCTGGACATGGTCGCAAGCCACGCTGCGCAGTTGGCTGAATTGCCGGGCATTCTCGATGCCTTCGGCGGTGACCATCAGGCCGACGCTGCGACTCAGGCGGATCATTGCCAGGACGCCTTCCCGGTCGTGTTCCAGACCGAGTTGCGAAAGGATGTTGCGATCGAAGCGGATGCCATCGAACGGCTGGTTCAAGACCTCGCGAAGGGAGGCAATGTTGGTGCCGAACTTATCGATGTTGATCCGCACGCCCAGGTCTTTGAGGGCGTGCAGGGTCGCGGCGACGGTCTTGTGGTCTACCAGCAAAATGCCTTCGGCCACTTCCAGGATCAATCGATGGGGAGCCAGGCCGCTGGCCTCCAGGGTCGTTTGTACCTGGTTGAGCAGGAAGCCGCTGCTGAACCACTTGGGTGAAACCGCGAGCGAAACGCTGACCGGCATTGGCCAGCTTGCTGCTTCGTCACAGGTATTGGTCAATATCCATGTGCCCAGCTCTTCCAACTGGCCTGAAGTCTCGGCAACGGGGATGAAATCGGCACCGATCAACTCGCCTTTTTCGGGATGCTGCCAGAATATCTGGGCTTCGAAACCATGCAGTTGCTCGGCGTTCACATCGAAGCGGGGCAGGTAGCGCAGCTCCAGCTGATCCTGCTGCATTGCTGTACGAAGTTGCTGTTCGTACCGACGACGGTCCCGGGCCACGTGGCCCATGGCTTCCACGTATACACGCCAGGTGTTGCGGCCGGCGGCCTTGGCCGCATACAAGGCGATGTCGGCCTGGCGCAGCAGTTCGTCGGCACGGTTTTCTCCGGGATGTGACCAGGCAACGCCGATGCTCACGCCCAGGTACAACGTGTTCCCGTCCAGATGCATGGGACGCTGCATGCAGGCGATCAGGCGTTTACACAACTGGTCGAGGTCCTGCGCATTGCCCGGCTCCGGCATGACGATGACGAACTCATCACCCCCCAGGCGCGCCACCAGATCGGTCTCGCGCACGTTCTGCTGGAGAATATGCGCCACCTCTTTCAGTACCTTGTCCCCCACGGCATGTCCCAGGGAGTCGTTGACCGGCTTGAAGCGGTCCATGTCCAGGTTCAGCACGGCCAGCGACCTGCCGTCGTCCGGATCCAGGTGTTCGCTGAGGCAGTCGAACAACCGGTTGCGGTTGGCGAGCCCGGTCAGAGGATCGTGCAGGGAGAGATGCCTGATCTGCGCCAGTGCTCGCAACTCCTCGGTAATGTCGGTGGCCGTGCCTCGAAAGCCCAGGGCGCCGGCCTCGATGGCGCGTACCGAAAGCTTACAGGTGCGTATGCGCTGGTTGTGTGCGGTGTATTCGCACAGCAGCGGAGAGGATGAGGTGTTGTTCGCGCCACCGAGCAACCATTGGGCGATGGAAATGGAGCCGCCGTGGGGGTGCAGCAACCTGTGCAGGGGTTTGCCCAGCCAATCGCCGGGGCTGAAGCCGGTCACCTGCTCGAAGCGCTCCGAAAGGTAGGTCAACGTCCCGGTCGAATCGACTTCCCACAGCCAATCGGATGACACTTCGGCAATGTCACGGAAACGCTCTTCACTGCGCTCCAAAGCCTTGCGGTGGGCCAGCAGGCTGTCGTATTGGCGTTGCTGGGCACGCAGCATCATCAGGGCGTGGCGCAGGACGGAGAGGGCAAGGATCACCAGGATCAACAGCGCCACGGCCAACAGTGGTAGCAGGACCTTGCGCAAATCGTTGCCAGGGGTCTGCGGTCGCCAGGCCAGGGCCTCCTGCGTCCGGTCATCCAGCAATACCTGAGCGGTATCGCTCGGTCCAGGCGTCCTGGCGATATGGGCGTCGGGCAGGGCGAAGTCCCATGCAAGGTCTTGCAAGGCTGCTGGATCGAGGACTTTCACGAACAGCAGCAGGCTGGGCGGGCCGGGAATTTCGGACACGCTGTTGTCCGTACCAGTGGTGATGGCTGACGCGGCGACGAATGCGGGCGCACCGTCGTGATGGGCCATCTCGACAACGACCTCATCGCGATTTTCCGGGGCGCTGGCTTTTTTGCGCAGTGCACGCAGATCTCCCACCAGCCAACTATCGGCATCGACCTGGCTCACTTTTCCGTCGATCACTGAATAAACGGTCTTGCCGGTCGGGGAGAGGACAAACACGGCTTGGTAGCCGTAGAGCGAATAAACGCTGCTGCCGACGTTTTCCTGGTCATAAGCCCATTCCTTGTCCATTTCGACATGCAGATGCCGGTAGGCGTCGCTCCACTTGGAGTAGTCGCTCAGGTCGCGACCGATGCCGGTACGGATGCCCTCGATGGCCCGTTGGGCGAAAAACAGGCTTTGTTCCCGCGCCCGCTGATCCTGGGCACGGGTGATGTTGAGCAGCACACCGATCGCCAGCGCGGACATGACAAACAGCAGGAGCATGATGGCCGGGAAGGTGCGTCGAGTGAAGCTACGGGTTGGCAATCCCGGGGCCAGGTCGGTGGAGTGGTTGCCAGCATCTTCGGTCATAAACAAGCCATCAGCTAAAACGCAGAATATCCCGCATGCCGTGGTATCGGCTGACCGATCGATTTACTTAGGCATTAGCAAGCATGAGCCCTGGCTTGTATCGCAGTGTGTACCGGGGCTGCGCCGATACATCTACTTGCCTTCCCCTTCATCGATGACACAGCCCGGATACACGCCGCAGATTAACTACGCCAGCCAGCCGCTGCCGAGCCTCGGTAACGGAGACTGGCGCAATGATCTTTCGAGGAATACCCCATGCTCAACTTCTCGCGCAATTCATCCCTGGCACTCGGTCTGGCCCTGGTCGGCGGCCTTGGCCTTTCCAGCGCGGCATCGGCTCTGACCATGAATGACCTGGCCCAGGGCTATACCCTGGCGGCGGCCGACACGGCGAAGAAACCTGTTGAAGGCAAGTGCGGCGAAGGTAAATGCGGCGAAGACAAGTTCGCAAAAACCGATACCAATCACGACGGCAAGGTTTCGCGTGACGAGTTCATTGCCGCCGCACCGGAACGCGCAGCCGAGTTCGACAAGATCGACGCTGACCACGATGGCGGCATTTCCTTGCCGGAAGCCAAGCAATACCTGTCGACCCAGGCGAAAAGCGCCGAAGGTAAATGCGGCGAAGGCAAGTGCGGAGCGGCTATCGAGTCCTGATTCACGGCTTGAACAGCGCCATGCCTGTGGGAGCAGGTTCGCTCCCCGGGCATGGGTTTCTTGACTGCCAAGGAGACGTGCCATGTCCCAGCGTTTATCCCCTCTTTTGTATGAACCCAGTCGTCAGGAAGCGCCCTTGCTTCCCAGGCCATCCGCCGGACTTGGCCTGCGACGAGGATTACTCGACGCACTGCGCGAGGCGCCGGCGGGGGACTTCGACTTTCTCGAAGTTGCCCCGGAAAACTGGATCGCAATAGGCGGCGCCCATGGCGCCGCTTTGCATTGGTTGGCCGAGCGCTATCCGCTGTCTTGTCATGGGCTGTCGCTGTCCCTGGGCGGTCCGGCGCCGCTGGACCTGGCGTTCCTCGGCCAGGTACGCGACTTTCTGGACCGCTTCAATGTGCCAATCTACAGCGAACACCTGAGCTACTGTGGCGATGAGGGCCATTTGTACGATCTGCTGCCGCTGCCTTTCACCGAAGAAGCGGTGCGGCACGTGGCCGCCCGGATCCGCCAGGCCCAGGATGTACTGGGCCGGCGCTTGGCGGTGGAAAACGTCTCTTATTACGCAGCACCTCAACAGGACATGACCGAGCTGGAATTCACCAACGCGGTTTTGCGCGAGGCGGACTGTGACCTGTTGCTGGACGTCAACAATGTGTACGTCAACTCGGTCAACCACAGCTTCGATCCCCAGGCCTTCCTGGCCGGACTCGAGCCTGGATGCGTGGTCGCCATGCACGTGGCCGGGCACTATGACGAATCCGACAGCTTGATCATCGACAGCCATGGCGCCTCGGTCAAACCGGTGGTCTGGTCCCTCCTGGCCCAGGCCTACGAGCGTTTCGGTGTCCAGCCGACCTTGCTCGAACGGGACTTCAATTTCCCGCCGTACGCGGCACTGGTGGCCGAACTGCAGACGATTCGTCAGTTGCAGCGACAGACCGGCGTCCGGCAGGCGGTGCCCCATGACTGACGCCCGGCAAACGTTGCATCAGCAGCAACAGGCCCTGACCCGCTACCTGCGCGACCCTGAGCACTGCCCGGTTCCGGAGGGCATGGACGGCGCGCGGGCGCAGGTGTATCGCGACCTGATCTTCGAGAACATGCGCTCGTTGCTCAGCGGGACCTTTCCGGTGCTGGTGAGCCTGTTGGGGCAGGAGGCCTGGCGCGCCACGGTGCGCGGCTTCCTGCGCGAGCATCGTTGCGTCACGCCCCGGTTCGGGGAAGTCGCGGAGGAGTTCGTGGGCTATCTGACGACCCGGCAATCGCCGGACTCGCCGCCGTTCATGGCTGAGCTGGCGCATTACGAGTGGGTCGAAATGGCGCTGCTGCAATCGCAAGCCCAATCGCTGCCGCCCAGTGATGAAGCACTGTTGCTCGACCGACCCCTGTGTATCTCGCCCCTGGCCTGGCCGTTGGCCTATCAATGGCCGGTGCATCGCCTGGCAACCGACTATCAGCCTTCGACACCGCCGCCTCAGCCGACGCTGTTGCTGATCCGGCGCACGCCTGGGTTCGAGGTGCGCTTTTCCGAGCTCAGCCCGTTGGCCTGGCGGCTATTGGAGCGCATCGAGGCATTTGCGGGATTGGACGGGCGAGGGCAGCTACTGGGGCTGGCGCGGGAGGCGGGGGTGAATACGTTCGAGTTCATGGACAGTGCGGTGGCGTTGCTGCGGCGGATGCTGGCTGAAGGGGTAGTCGGCGTTCGGTGAAAACCTGTGGGAGCGGGCTTGCTCGCGAAGACGTCGGCACATTCAGTAGCCAAGTGCCAGATAGACCGCTTTCGCGAGCAAGCCCGCTCTCACAGGGACCCGTGTCAGGCTTTGTTGTGGCGGTGCAACACGGTTTTAAGCAGCGCATCCACACTCAACTTTCCCGCCCCCTGCAACACCAGCGGCAGCAATGCCACCAGATAGATCAACGGCAGCTTGAAGTTGCCATGACCTTTGTTGGTTATCGCATAGCCCTGGGCCAGTTCGCTCAGGGTCGACCAGTCCGCCGGCCAGTGCACGGCCGCAGTGGCCACCACCGTGACGATGATCAGCAC
This sequence comes from Pseudomonas sp. Pf153, assembly GCF_001269775.1. Taxonomy (NCBI): domain Bacteria; kingdom Pseudomonadati; phylum Pseudomonadota; class Gammaproteobacteria; order Pseudomonadales; family Pseudomonadaceae; genus Pseudomonas; species Pseudomonas sp. Pf153. Next base: position 73,912 of record NZ_LHVL01000013.1, read on the forward strand.
CAGCGCCGAGAAGCGGGTGCCCAGGCCGATCAGCAGGGCGAGGGCACAGATCAGTTCGGCCCACATCGACAGTTCCCAGTTCCAGCTCGCCGGCAGTTGATCGAAGGGAAACGGAAACGCGGACTGGATGTCGGCGAACCAGTTCTGGCCGTTCCATTTTTCCAGACCGGATTCGAAGAACTCCCAGGCCAGGAACAACCGCAAGCCCAGGGGCGCGAGCCATGGGCCGGCCTGATCAAGAGGGGTGTGCAATGTTTTCAGAGTGTTTGAAACGGTGGGGTACATGGCGGATCTCCTTGGGACCGGCGGTACGCGCCGGGAACACCAGGGAGTCTTTCAAACGGGTGTAAGCAGCGTGTGTCGCCAGAGAGGCGCCTTGCAACGTTGTGTAAGCCGGACACCAGCAGACACACAGTCATACAAATCCATTGCACCGCAAACCCTTTTTGGAGCGGTGCATCTCAGCTTGCATGAGCGACTTGGCGACTCAGCCGCAACTCGGCGCACAATCCGCCGCCCTCCCGATTGCTCAGGGTCAGCGAGCCGCCCATGGCGATCGCCAGTTGCTGGGCGATAGCCAGGCCCAACCCGGTACCGCCGGTTTCGCGGTTGCGCGAGCTTTCCACCCGGTAGAACGGCTTGAGGACTTCAGCCAGTTCCTGTTCGCTGATGCCGGGACCGCGGTCCAGTACCCGGATCGCCAGTTGGCCACTGCGGTCTTCCTGCACCTCGATCCGGGCCGCGCCGCCGAACTTGAGCGCGTTGTCCACCAGATTGACCAGCACCCGGCGCAAGGCATGGGGGCGGGTGTCGATGACGGCAGTGTACTTTGTGCAAAGCTGCACATCCTGGCCGGTGTCCTGGTAGTCGAAGACCAGACTGTCGAGAAACGCGTCCAGGTTGATGCGACAACTGGCCTCTGTGGCGCCATGGATGCTGCGGGCGTAGGCCACGCCTTCGCGCACCAGATGCTCCATTTCAGTCAAATCGCTGCACAGCTTGTCCTTTTCGAGGCCGTCGTCCATGAACTCTGCGCGCAGCTTCATGCGGGTGATGGGCGTCTGCAAATCATGGGAAATGGCCGCCAGCAGTTGCATGCGCTCCTTGAGATAGGCAGCTATGCGGTCCTGCATGGCATTGAAGGCTTTGGCGGCGTGGACCACTTCGGTCGGTCCCTTTTCGTCGAGACGCATGCCGTGGGCGTTCGGATCGAGGGTTTCTACCGCCTGGGCCAACCGGGTCAACGGGCGGACAGCGATGCGTACCGCCAGCCAGGTGCAGCCGATCAACAGCGCCAACTGCCCCAGCAGTACCACCGGCAACCAAGGGGAAAGGGGCATCATGGCCGGGCGGACATCGATGGTCAGCGGACTGCCGTCCTTCAGGCGCAAATGAGCCTGGTAGTGTTTTTGCGGTCCGGGGATGTCGGTGAAGGTCAGTGCATAAGCCTGGCCGATGGCCTCTTGGATCGAGCTGACCGACACCGGCGCGTCGTCGGGCACCATGGGCTGGCCCGGCAGGCCTTCGTCGAGCAGATACCCGTAGTTGCGCCGTGTGAGTTGAGGCAGCCACGCGGGGCGCTCGGCAGCGGGCAGGCGGTCGAGAATGGCGACGGAAGTCGAGACATCGGTTTCCAGATTGCCAAGCATGGTGGTCTTTGCCGTCTGGTAGCGCTCGTAATACTGGACGCCGAAAGACAGGCCCTGGGCCAGGATCAGGCCGATCAGGAAGATCAGCGACAGCCTCGACGCGAGGGTCCGCGGCCAACGCAGTGGCAGGTTCATACCGAAGCCTCGAGAATCTCAACCGGCAGCGAGAACACATAGCCTTCGCTGCGCACGGTCTTGATATAGGCCGGCTCGCGGGCGTCATCCAGCAGGCGCTGGCGCAGCCGGCTGACCAGCAGGTCGATGGAGCGATCGAACAGGTCGGCGTCCCGGCCCTGGGTCAGGTTCAGCAGTTGGTCGCGGTTGAGCACCCGCTGCGGATGATCGAGGAACACCCGCAACAGTCGGTATTCCGCACCGCTGAGGGCAACCATGGTGCCGTCGGTATCGAGCAGATGCCGGGCCGTGGTGTCCAGGCGCCAGCGGCCGAATGCCAGCAGGCGACCGCTTTCGGTGACCACCAGGTTGGGCGGCAGCATGCGGGTACGACGCAGCACGGCATTGATGCGGGCCAGCAGTTCACGGGCGGCGAAGGGTTTGACCAGGTAATCGTCGGCGCCCATTTCCAGGCCGATGATCCGGTCGGTTTCGTCGTTGCGGGCGGTGAGCATCAGTACCGGCGTGGCTTTGTGCTTGCCGGCGCGCAGTTCCCGGCACAGTACCAGGCCGTCATCGCCGGGCATCATGATATCCAGCACGATCAGGTCCACCGGGGTGGTTTCCAGGAAGGCGCGCATCTGCCGGCCATCGGCGACGACGGTGGTGCGCAGGCCGTTTTTCTTCAAGTAATTGCCAACCAGCTCTCTGATCTCGCGATCGTCATCCACTATCAGCACATGATCGACATGATCCATGGTGTTCAGCCCCTTATGGCGGTTCGTTGGTGGTCAGTCTACAGACGCCGGCCGGCCTGGCCCGAGACGGATTGTATTGCAGTGTATCTGGCGCACGACGGATACACAGCGATGCAAAAAGCCGACGGGTTCGATACAGCCGCGATACCTCAAGGGCATTCAATGGCTTCCAACGAGGCAACCCTAGGCTTTTCAGACAGAGCCTGGGGCCTCGACAGAAAACCAGACCATTGAATGAATCGAGGACCGCGCCATGAACACCAAAGCCATCTACGCCACTTGCCTTTTCGCCGCGCTGAACATCTGCACCCTGTCGGCCCGGGCCGAAAGTAATGTCCAGGCGCAAACCTATAGCTACGGCACCCACCTGGATATTCAGAAGGTGCTATCCATCAGCGAAGACGCCAATCCGGCTTGCGGAGTGGTGAATGCGCGCATGACCTATCTGGACTCGGCAGGACACGAGCAGGCACTGGATTACCGCAAGTTTTCAGATAACTGCCATGAAGACAATTGAATCCAGAATCTCATAAATATCGGATAACTCATTGTATTTAAATAGTTATCGTTGTTGAGATAGACCGTTCTCTGGCTTTACGAGTCTGCCAGTCTCCCTTTGAGGTGTGCCATGCTACTGATCGCTTTCCTGGGCGGGATCCTGACGATCCTCAGCCCCTGCATTCTCCCCGTGGTGCCGTTTCTGTTCGCCCGGGCCGATCGTTCCCCTCGTTCGGTGCTGCTGACGCTTGCCGGCATGGTGCTGACATTTGCCCTGGTGTCCAGCCTGGCGGTGGCCAGCAGCGAATGGGTTCTGCGTGCCAGCAGTATCGGCCGGCAGGTCGCGCTGGGCGTGATGGTGCTGTTTGCCCTGTCGTTGATGTTCAGTCGGGTCGGCACCTGGCTGGCACGACCACTGGTGAGCCTGGGCAACCGTATCGATGCGGGAGCAGGGCGGATGGCCGGGCCGCTGGCGTCGGTGTTGATCGGCGTCGCGACCGGGTTGCTCTGGGCACCCTGCGCCGGTCCGATACTCGGGGTGATCCTGACCGGCGCCATGTTGCAAGGCGCGAGCGCCGAAACGAGCCTGCTGTTGCTTGCCTATGGCCTGGGCAGCGCCTTGTCGCTGGGGACGTTGATCCTGGCCGGGCGCGGGTTGATGGGCCGGCTCAAGCTTTCGTTGCCGATCACGACCTGGTTGCGCCGCGGCACTGGTGCCGTTGTGCTGCTGGCCGCCGTGGCGATCGGCACGGGAGCCGATGATCGCTTGCTGGCAAGTACCTCGTCCCAAGGGGCGGCAACACTGGAGCAAGGCTTGCTGGAAAATGTCCCCAAGGCAATCGATTACGTCGTCAGCAAAGCCGGCGCCGCATCGATGCCAACCCTGGCCTCTCAAGGCGCCATGCCTTCGCTGGAGGGGGCGGTGCAATGGCTGAATTCGCCACCGCTGAACAGCGAGTCCTTGCGGGGCAAGGTGGTGCTGGTGGATTTCTGGACCTATGACTGCATCAATTGCCAGCACACGCTGCCCTACGTGAACGATTGGGCCAGGAAATATGAGAAGGATGGGTTGGTGGTCATTGGTGTACATACGCCGGAATACGGCTACGAGAAAATCATCGACAACGTGCGCGAGCAAGTTCGCAAGCTGAACATCCATTATCCGGTGGCCATCGACAATCAGTATGCGATCTGGCGCGCCTTCGACAACCAGTACTGGCCAGCCCATTACTTCATCGATGCCAAGGGGCAGGTGCGCTACAGCCATTTTGGCGAGGGGCGGTATGGCGAACAGGAACAGGTGATCCAGCAGTTGTTGCAGGAGGCGAAGGCGGATTCCGCCGGACCCCATCAACCCAAGGGGCAATAATGCACAAATTTGTGCCGAGGGGACCGAGCGTCAGTGCTGGCCCCTTGCTCCTTTAAACGTCGTCAAACTTCTTTTATTTCATGAAGTTGGACGACAAACCTATGCGTATCTCTATGTGGGTCGTAACGACATTCCTGGTGGTGGCCGTTACGTGCGAGGCCCAGGCCAGGGCGCTGACGCAGAACCAGCAATCGGTCTGCCGCTGGGGTTCGGATATCGCCGCGGGTGCCCAGGCCTCGAAGTTGGCCGGGGTGAGTCTCTACGGCGCCCGGAAGAAACTGCAGGTACGCAAGTTTCCCAGACCCTGGATGCGCATGACGGCCTTGGGCATTACCGAACAAACCTATAACAGTGCCTCACGTCTCAAACCGGCAGCGATCAAGCAAACCTACTATGAACAATGCGTCCGTCACGAGCTGGCGCAACGCTAAGGATGGGTTTCATACCGGGCGCCTGCCGGGCATCTGGATACCATGCTGACGCACCCGTCGATACAGCGTCGCCCGGGAGATGCCCAGGGCCTGGGCGGCAGCGGCAGGTTTCCAGCGGTGACGCACCAGTGCATCGAGCAGCGCCTGACGTTCCGGGCAGGCGACCGGCTCCGGCGTGTCGGTCGTGGTATCTGCGTTGCGCAGCGATTCGGGCAGGTGGCCGACCTGGATCACGCCCGTCTCGCACACCGCGCAGGCATAGCGCAGTACGTGGCGCAACTGGCGAATATTGCCCGGCCAGTGATAACCGAGCAGGCATTCCAACGCCGCGCCACTCAATTGCACCGAGCCGCCGCACGGCGTCGATTCCTCTTCGAGAATGCGGTTGATCAGCGCCAGCCGGTCCGTGCGTTCGCGTAACGGCGGCAACTGGAAGCGGGCGCCTCCCAGGCGGAAATACAGGTCTTCGCGAAACTCGCCGGCGGCTACCAGGGTTTCCAGGTCGCGGTGGGTGGCACAGATCACCTGGATGTCCACGGCCTTGCGGCGTGAGGCCCCCAGGGGCGCCACTTCGCCTTCGGCCAGGACCCGCAACAGGCGGGTCTGCAACGTCAGCGGCATATCACCGATCTCGTCGAGGAACAGCGTGCCACCGTCAGCCTGTTGCAACAGGCCCTGCATCCCTTTGGCCGAAGCCCCGGTGAAGGCTCCGGCAACGTAGCCGAACAGCTCGCTTTCGATCAGGCTTTCGGGTATCGCCGCGCAATTCAGCGCCACGAAGGGCCGGTCGCGCCGCTGGCTGGTCTGGTGCAATTGGCGGGCGAACACCTCTTTGCCGGAGCCGGTCTCGCCCTGGATCAACACCGGCAGGTTGCGGTCCTTGACTCGCACGGCCAGGCGCAGGCTATCGGCCAGTCGTGAGTCCAGCTCGATGGCGGCCACTGCCACCCGTGGTCGCGGGCCGGCCCGGTGGCGGGGCGCGCTCAAGCGGCCATGCAGGCCATGGGCGAGCGGGTAAAGACTTTCGTCGCGAGCACGGTGCAATTGCTCCTGATCGAAGACCTGACCGATGTGTCGCGGTAACTGGCCATAGTGCTGCAACAGGTACTGGCGGGCCGCCGGGTTGAGGGCCTGCAGGCAGCCATCGTCGTCCCAGGCGAACAGAAAATCGGGCTGGCTGTCGACGTAGCCCGCGTTGCGATGGGCTCGCAGCACCCAATAACCCTGGGCGCTGCTCATGAAAAACGCCTGTTCGATTTCCCGGGCGCTCTGCACCACCATCTGCCGGATCAGATGCTGCGAGCGCCGATCGTCTGGAGAGCGCACCGCCGACACGTCCAACACGCCGAGCAGATCCCCGTGCGGATCGAAGACCGGCGCGGCAGAACACGTCAGGCCAATGAAGGCCGCGCGAAAATGGTCGCGCTTATGCACCGTCACCGGGGCCTTGGCCGTGAGCACGGCGGCGACGCCACAGGTGCCTTCTTCGCCCTCCGACCAGCAGGTACCCAGGTACAGGCCCGCCTTGCGGCAGTCATTGCGGATCGTGGTTTCCACCCGGTAGTCGATGGTCCGGCCTTGGGCATCGGTCAACAGCACACAGTAGTCGGCGTCGCGCACCCGACCGTGGAGACGGGCGACTTCCTCGCTGGCGATGTTGAGAAACAGCTCGGAACGCTCGCGGCATTGCCTGAGCACGGCCTCGGACAGGATGCGCGGTCCCTGTAGGGATCCGGGGTCGAGGTGGTGCTGCTCCATGGAGCGGCGCCAGGAGTCGAGGATCAGGTCCGGCACGGGCCTTTGCGGCAAGCGCTCCGCGTTCTTCACCACGCGGCTGACGCAATCCACATGCGCCCGGGAGTGAGCGGAAAGCATAGGGGCCTCCGGTTCAGCTTCTTGTCGTTGTAGGTGCATTAAGCGCCGTTAGCCAAGCGTAGACAAGCACGGCGGGAGGTGGAACCCCGCTGAGACGCTACGTCTCACCGTCTCATCGCGAGTCCGTGCAGGCTGACATGTCGCGTCTCACGAGGACGGGTTTCGTTGTTGCTTAAAGGCCGTGGAAACCGCTCTGGCATGCGTCTTTCAGCGATAGTCGCTGCATTTGGCACCCCCCTTGCTCTATCCCCCTCGACCCGCTGGACGGGCTTCCAATAATAACAACGAGGTGTCCATGACTTTCTGCCCAGGCCATTCTGCGGCCCAATCCAGGGTGGCGCCATGAACCGGCCGCCACTGACCGTCGGCATCATCGCCAATCCCGCATCGGGTCGCGACGTGCGCCGCCTGACGGCGAACGCCGGGCTGTTTTCCAGCACCGACAAGGTATCGGTCATCCAGCGCTTGCTGGCAGCCTTCGGGGCCACCGGCATCGAGCAGGTACTGATGCCCACCGACATGACCGGCATCGCCGCCGCCGTCCTGAAGAACAGCCACAGCCGACAAGCCCGCGGCAGCCACTGGCCGGCCCTGGAGTTCCTTGACCTTACCCTGCGCCAGACGGTGGACGACACCCGCCGAGCCGCACGCCTGATGGCTGAGCGCGAGGTTTCGTTGATCGCCGTGCTCGGCGGCGACGGTACCCACAAGGCCGTGGCCGCCGAAGTGGGGGACACCCCGCTGCTGACCCTTTCCACTGGCACCAACAATGCCTTTCCCGAACTGCGCGAAGCCACCAGTGCCGCACTGGCCGGTGGCTTGTACGCCAGCGGCCGGGTGCCGTCGCAGATTGCCCTGCGGCGCAACAAGCGCTTGCTGGTGTGCGAAGCCGGTCGCGGCCTGCGGGAAATCGCCCTGGTGGATGTGGCCGTGTCGCCGCTGCGTTTTGTCGGCGCCCGGGCCATCAGCCGGGCACAGGACCTGGCGGAAGTCTTCGTGACCTTTGCCGAACCGCAAGCCATTGGCTTGTCGGCGTTGTGCGGTTTGTGGTTCCCGGTTTCCCGCCAGGCTCCGGGCGGCGCCTGGATGCGCCTGGACCCGCAGTCAACCGAAGCACTGTTGGTGCCCCTGGCCCCCGGTCTGCTGCAAGGCTGCGGCGTGCTTGCTGCCGGTCCGCTGGAGCCGGGTGTCGCCCATGGTCTGGCGTTGTCCAGTGGCACCCTGGCGCTGGATGGCGAGCGGGAAATCGAATTCAACGCCAACGACCGACCCACGATCACCCTCGATGCCGGCGGACCGCTGAGCATCGATGTCAACGCTGTGCTGGCCTACGCCGCGCAGCACCGGCTGCTGGCCATCGGCCGCGAACATCCGCAACACCCCCTGAACCTTCAATACAGCCTTCAAGACACCCTCGGAGAATAAAAATGTCGACATCGCTTACCCACGATCAATTGCTGCACGCCTACCGGGTGATGCGCACCATCCGTGCCTTCGAAGAACGCCTGCACGTGGAATTCGCCACGGGCGAGATCCCCGGCTTCGTCCACTTGTACGCTGGCGAAGAAGCGTCCGCCGCCGGAGTCATGGCCCACTTGGGCGATGACGATTGCATTGCCTCCAACCACCGTGGTCATGGTCATTGCATTGCCAAGGGCGTGGATGTCTACGGGATGATGGCCGAGATCTACGGCAAAAAGACCGGGGTCTGCCAGGGCAAGGGCGGCTCGATGCACATCGCCGATTTCGAAAAAGGCATGCTCGGCGCCAACGGCATTGTCGGAGCCGGTGCGCCGTTGGTGGTAGGCGCCGCGCTGGCGGCACGGCTCAAGGGCACCGACAGCGTCGCCGTGGTGTTTTTCGGTGACGGCGGTTCCAACGAGGGGGCTGTGTTCGAAGCCATGAACATGGCCTCGGTGTGGAACCTGCCGTGCCTGTTCGTCGCTGAAAACAACGGCTACGCCGAAGCCACTGCCTCCAACTGGTCGGTGGCCTGCGATCACATCGCCGACCGGGCCGCCGGGTTCGGCATGCCGGGGGTGACGGTGGATGGCTTTGACTTCTTCGCCGTGCACGAAGCCGCCGGGGCCGCCATCGAGCGTGCCCGGGCCGGGGAAGGGCCGTCGCTGATCGAGGTCAAGCTGACTCGTTACTACGGCCACTTCGAGGGCGATGCCCAGACTTATCGGGCACCCGACGAGGTCAAGCACTTTCGCGAGCATCAGGACTGCTTGATGCAGTTCCGCGAGCGCACCACCCGGGCCGGACTGCTGGCGGCCGAGCAGTTGGACCAGATCGACAAGGAAGTGGAGCTGCTGATCGAAAACGCAGTGTACAAGGCCAAGTCCGATCCCAAGCCCGCGGCGGCGGACCTGCTCACCGACGTCTACGTCTCCTATCCCTGAACGCCTCCCTTAAAACAAGAACAGAGAATCCCATCATGGCGAGAAAAATCAGCTATCAGCAGGCAATCAACGAGGCCCTGGCCCAGGAAATGCGCCGCGACGCCAGCGTGTTCATCATGGGCGAAGATGTGGCCGGTGGCGCCGGCGCGCCCGGTGAAAACGATGCCTGGGGCGGTGTGCTCGGTGTCACCAAGGGCCTTTACGATCAGTTTCCCGGTCGTGTGCTGGACACGCCGTTGTCGGAGATCGGTTACGTCGGTGCCGCGGTCGGTGCCGCGGCGTGCGGCGTGCGTCCGGTGTGCGAACTGATGTTCGTCGACTTTGCCGGCTGCTGCCTGGACCAGATCCTCAACCAGGCGGCGAAGTTTCGCTACATGTTCGGCGGCAAGGCCGTCACGCCGCTGGTGATTCGCACCATGGTCGGCGCCGGTCTGCGCGCAGCGGCCCAGCATTCACAGATGCTGACGTCGCTGTGGACGCACATTCCGGGGTTGAAAGTGGTGTGCCCGTCATCGCCCTACGATGCCAAGGGCCTGTTGATCCAGGCGATTCGCGACAACGACCCGGTGATCTTCTGCGAGCACAAGTTGCTGTACGGCATGCAGGGCGAGGTGCCCGAAGAGCTGTACACCATCCCCTTTGGCGAAGCGAATTTCCTGCGCGATGGCAAGGATGTGACCCTCGTGTCCTATGGCCGTACGGTCAATATCGCCCTGGACGCGGCCCGCAACCTGGCCGGGCGGGGCATCGATTGCGAAGTCATCGACCTGCGCACCACCAGCCCCATGGACGAGGACAGCATCCTTGAGAGCGTGGAGAAAACCGGGCGCCTGGTGGTGATCGACGAAGCCAACCCGCGTTGTTCCATGGCCACCGATGTCTCGGCGCTGGTGGCGCAAAAAGCCTTCGGCGCGCTCAAGGCGCCGATTGAAATGGTCACCGCACCCCATACGCCGGTGCCGTTCTCCGACTCCCTGGAGGACTTGTACATCCCCGACGCGGCGAAGATCGAAAGCGCCGTGCTCAAACTGATCGAATGGAGTAAGCGCTGATGAGCCGGATTCATACCCTGACGATGCCCAAGTGGGGCCTGTCGATGACCGAAGGCCGGGTCGATGCCTGGCTCAAGGAAGAGGGCCAGGCCATTGCCAAGGGCGATGAAGTGATGGACGTGGAAACCGACAAGATTTCCAGCAGCGTCGAAGCGCCATTTTCCGGCGTATTGCGCCGGCAGGTCGCTCGCCAGGACGAAACCCTGGCGGTCGGCGCCTTGCTCGGCATCGTCGTGGAAGGCGAGGCCAGCGACGCCGAGATCGATGCGGTCATCGAGCAGTTCCAGTCCAACTTCGTGCCGGGCGATGCCGCCGATGAAGACAGCGGACCGAAGCCACAAAAAATCGAACTGGACGGCCGGGTGATCCGCTATTTCGAGCGCGGCGAAGGCGGCACGCCGCTGGTGCTGGTGCACGGCTTCGGTGGTGATCTGAACAACTGGCTGTTCAACCACGAAGCGCTGGCGGCTGGACGGCGGGTCATCGCCCTGGACCTGCCGGGGCACGGCGAGTCTGGCAAAGCCTTGCAGCGCGGGGACCTGGATGAACTGAGCTCGGTGGTGCTGAGCCTGCTCGATTATCTGGACATCAACGTCGCACACCTGGTGGGGCATTCCATGGGGGGCGCCGTTTCCTTGAACACCGCGCGCCTGATGCCCCAGCGGGTGCGTTCTTTGACGCTGATCGGCAGCGCCGGCCTGGGCCAGGAGATCAACGGCAGTTATCTGCAAGGTTTTGTCGACGCCGCCAATCGCAACGCCCTCAAGCCGCAACTGGTGCAGTTGTTCTCCAATGCCGAGCTGGTCAACCGCCAGATGCTCGACGACATGCTCAAGTACAAGCGCCTGGAGGGCGTGGACGCCGCGCTGCGCCAGCTGTCGGCGACGCTGTTTGCCGAGGGGCGCCAGCAGATGGACTTGCGCGAAGTGGTCCAGGCCGGCCACGTGCCGACGCTGGTGATCTGGGGCAGTGACGACGCCATCATCCCGGCGACTCACAGTCAAGGGCTGGCGGCACGGGTCGAGGTGCTACCGGGCCAGGGCCACATGGTGCAAATGGAAGCGGCCGAGCAGGTCAACCGGCTGATTCTCGAGTTCATTCAAGAGAACTGATCGATCGGGCGACGACCGGGTCGTCGCCCCAAGCTTTCTGGAGGCAACGTCATGAACGTTTCAACCATACCTACCCGCAGCATGCGCGCCGCTGTCTGGCACGGTCGCAACGACATCCGCGTCGAGGATGTGCCATTGCCTGTATCGCCGCCCGCCGGCTGGGTGCAGATCCGCGTGCAATGGTGCGGCATCTGCGGTTCCGATCTGCACGAGTACGTGGCCGGACCGGTATTCATTCCGGTAGACGCGCCGCACCCGCTGACCGGTATCAAGGGCCAGTGCATCCTCGGTCATGAATTTTGCGGTGAAATCGTCGAGCTGGGTGCCGGTGTCGAGGGCTTCAGTGTCGGCGAGCCGGTGGCGGCCGACGCCTGCCAGCATTGTGGCACCTGCTATTACTGCACCCACGGGCTGTACAACATTTGCGAAAACCTGGCATTCACCGGATTGATGAATAACGGTGCGTTCGCCGAGCTGGTCAATGTCCCGGCCAATTTGCTCTACAAGTTGCCAGCCGGTTTCCCGACCGAGGCCGGTGCGTTGATCGAGCCGTTGGCGGTGGGCATGCACGCGGTAAAAAAGGCCGGCAGCCTGCTGGGCCAGAACGTTGTGGTGGTGGGCGCCGGCACTATCGGGTTGTGCACCATCATGTGCGCCAAGGCCGCCGGCGCGGCCCAGGTGATTGCCCTGGAAATGTCCAGCGCACGCAAGGCCAAGGCCTTGGAAGTCGGCGCCAGCCATGTGATCGATCCGAACGAGTGCGACGCCCTGGCCGAAGTCCGGCGCCTGACCGGCGGCCTGGGTGCCGATGTCAGCTTCGAATGCATCGGCAACAAACACACCGCCAAAGTGGCCATCGACCTGATCCGCAAGGCCGGCAAATGCGTGCTGGTGGGCATTTTCGAAGAGCCGAGTTCATTCAACTTCTTTGAACTGGTCTCCACCGAGAAACAGGTGCTCGGCGCGCTGGCCTACAACGGTGAGTTCGCCGATGTGATTGCCTTCATCGCCGACGGGCGCCTGGACATCTCGCCCCTGGTGACCGGACGTATCCAGCTGGAACAGATCGTCGGGCAGGGCTTCGAGGAACTGGTCAACAACAAGGAACACAACGTGAAGATCATTGTGTCGCCCGCACGGATCTGAGCGCGCCTGAGGTGGGCGATTTGGCGATGGTCGAAGCGGCCATCGCCTTTTTTTTCAGGTATAGGCCAGCAGCCGGCCACAGCAGATAACCGCGAACCATAGCGCCATGGACAGCAGTGCCTGGATTCTGGCCAGGCCGGGCGCCTTGTGGCCGATATTCCATTGCTGCACGCCGCGGTAGGTTCCAACGTGGAACACCAGGGCGTTGAGGCCCACCGTCGCGATCAGGCACAGTTTGAGGACGAAGACGTCGTTGCCGGCAAAGTCATGGGGGTGCGCGCTGAACATCATCAGCCCGGCAGGCACGATCAGCAGCAGGGCCGCAAGGGCCCAGGTCAGCAGATGACGGGCCAGGGCGGTCACGGCGATGCCCTTGGACAGCCCCAGGATGCGCAGGTCGAACATCACCACCGCGCCCACCAGCACCGAAAAGCCAATGATGTGCACGACTTCCACCAGCGGGTAGAGCCACAGCTCGCTGCGCATGGCCAGCGCCAGGGATGAATCCCCCAGTTGGTCCATCCAGCCTTGGGGCGCGCCAGCCTGGGAGGCCTGCATCAGCGCAACTCGGTGGTCTTGTCGCCGATGGTGATGCGTTCGGCGCGCAATTCATCGGGTTTGTTGCGGTTTGCATAGCCGACTACGGTGGCCCGGTTACCTGCTTTGAGCATGTCTTTGGTCAGGCCCCGATTCTCCATGCGTGACGGCGGGGCCAGCACGACGGTCCAGGTTTTGTCGGTGGTTTGCAGGCGCACGTAGCCGTGGGGATGGGAGTAACCGGCTTCCTTGATGGTGCCGTCGAGTTCCAAGGGGTTGCTGGCGTCGTATTCGCTCCAGCCGTGGTGAGCGAGTGCTGCCGTGGCCGTCAGCATCGATGCCAAACCTATGCAACGCAGGGTAACGTTCATGGCAAGATCTCCTTTTGGGGGCGGTTCAACCAGGCAAATATTCGCGCCAGACCCGCCGTTCATCGAGTTGAAGCCGCTGTTCCTCGTCGTTGCGCAAGGGGCGGTCGCAATCGAGAAAGAACTCATCGAGTTGCGGCGGCTCGACGTGGGTGGCGCTGAGCATGGTGTGGACCTGCCCACGATGATGGATCTGATGTTCGAACAGGTGCAACAGCAGCCGGTCGATTCGTTCGCGCACGACGCCGTCGGCCCGCACCAGGTCGACGCAGCGGGCGAGGTCTGTTTGCCGCAGGGCTTCGCAGAGCGCCACCAGCCGCTGATCGGTTTGGGTCTGCTGATGCACCAGTGGGGCAAAGGCCAGGGTCTCGGAGAAATCCTTTATCTGGCCGTCCCGGTCGCCTTCCAGGGCGGTGAGGTAATAGCGGTCCACTTCCAGGATGTGGCAAAGCGTGGCTTGGATGGACGGGAAGAACCCTGTGCGCGGCGCGGCGTAGTCAGCCTCGCTCAACTGCGCGCAGGCACTGAGCAGCCTGTGATTGGCCCATTGATTGTTCAGAGCCTGGGCCAGGAAATAGTTCATGGGGAGCCTCCCTGTCATGGCCGCCACAAATTTTGTGGGAGCGGGCTTGCTCGCGAAGACGGCGGCACATACAGCATAGTCTTGCCAGACAGACCGCTTTCGCGAGCAAGCCCGCTCCCACACAGGCCTTCATATTTCTAGAGGAAGGTCCTAAAGCCCCACATCCGGCAACGCCGGCCGATTGGCCATGGCCTTGGCCATGATCTGCTCCACATACACCCGATCCTCTTCCGGCAACGCCAGGCGCGGTGGGCGGGTGAGGGCGCTGCCGCGGCCGGCGATGGCTTCGCACAGCTTGATGCACTGCACCAGGTCCGCGCGGGCGTCCAGGTGCAGGATCGGCATCAGCCATTCGTAGATCGGCATCGCTTCGGCGAAGCGCCCGGCGCGGGCCAGGCGGAAGATGGTTTCGCCTTCCTTCGGGAACACATTGGACATGCCCGACACCCAGCCCTCGGCGCCGACGGCGAGGCTTTCGAGCACCACGTCGTCGAGCCCGGCGAACAACACGAAACGGTCACCCACTTCGTTGCGCACGTCGATGAAGCGCCGGGTGTCGCCGGACGAATCCTTGAAGCACACCACGTTGTCGCAATCGGCCAGGGATATCAGGATGTCCGGGGTCACGTCGTTTTTGTAGATCGGCGGGTTGTTGTAGACCATCAGCGGTACATCGGCGTGCCGGGCCACGTAGCGGAAATGCTCGGCGGTTTCGAACGGCTTGGAGCCATAGACCAGGGCCGGCATCAACATCACACCGTCGACACCGACCTTGCGCACGGCATTGGCGACCTTGGCAGCTTGCACGCTGGTGAACTCGGCCACGCCGCAGATCACCGGCACCCGGCCACGGGAGGCGTCCACCGCCACTTCGGTCACGGCGATTTTTTCCTCGGCGCTCAAGGAGGTGTTTTCCCCCACCGAACCACAGACCACCAGGCCCGACACGCCGTCACGGATGACGTTGGAAATCACCTGGTGGGTTTTTTCCAGGTTGATGGAAAAATCGTCGTTGAATTGGGTCGTGACGGCAGGGAATACGCCGCTCCAGTTGATGCGTTTGCTCATGGATTGTCTCCGATTGCTAATGGTTTGTGATGTGTGGGAGCAAAGTTTGCTCACACAGGGCGATGCCAGTTCAAAATCAGGCCCCAGGCCAGGTGTCCGACAACCGATAGCCTTGCGGCCACGGGTCTTGGGGATCCAGCAGCAGTTGGTGAGTTCCGGTGATCCACGCCCGGCCGGCGATGCACGGGTAGATCGCCGGGCGTCCGGCCACGTCGGTCAGCGAATCGATACGACAGTGGAATTCGGAGCCGATGATCGAGCGTCCGATAAAACGATCTCCTACCTGCATCTTCCCTTTGGCCTGCAGCACCGCCATGCGTGCCGAGCAGCCGGTGCCGGTGGGCGAGCGGTCGATCTTGCCGGGCCGGATCACCACGGCATTGGCGCCCGTGGCGATACCGGCCTCATGAACGATGGGCGCGGCGATCTGGCAGAACGAGATATGCGACCACTCGGGATTCAGCGGATGCACGAAACCCAGCTGTTCATTGGCGGCCCGGGTGATCTTCATGCCGGTGGCCACCAGGTCGGCCGCTTCGTCGGGGCGAATGGCGAAGCCCAGGTCCTGAGCGTCGGCAATGACGAAGCTGTCGCCGCCGTAGGCCGTGTCCACCCGCAACGACCCCAGGCCCTCGACTTCGATCCAGGCATCGAGGCGGTCGGCGAAGGAGGGCACGTTTTTGACTTCTACCCGTTGCACTTTGCCGTCGTGGCAATCGGCGAACGCTTCGATCAGGCCCCCCGGCGCTTCGAGCACCAGGTGCGTCCGGGGTTCGGTCATGGGCAGGATGCCGCTGTCCAGCAGCACGGTGGCGACGCACAGGGAGTTGGAACCGGACATCGGCGGCGTGTCAGCCGGCTCCATGATGATCCAGGCCATCTGCGCCCGTGGGTCCTTGGCCGGTACCAGCAGGTTCACATGGCGGAACACCCCGCCACGGGGTTCGTTGAGTACGAAGTTGCGCAGGGTCTGGTCCCGGGCGATCCAGCGCGACTGCTCCCACACCGTGTCGCCGGGCGGTGGGGCGACGCCGCCGACGATGACATCACCGACTTCGCCTTCGGCGTGGCAGCTGACTACATGGATGATCTTTGATGAGCGCATGGGGTGATCCTTGTTGTTTGTTCGGGCCTCTTCGCGAGCAAGCCCGCTCCCACAGGGGGGCGCGGTGCATACAGATCCCCTGTGGGAGCGGGCTTGCTCGCGAAAGGGCTATCGGGCTATTTCACTGACCTGAGAAACGCCGCTGTCTCCGGCTGCATCGGGTTGCCGATGACCTGCTCCGGCGGCCCGATCTCATGCACCCGGCCATTGCAAAAGAACGCCACCCGGTCGGACACATCGCGGGCAAAGCGAATCTCGTGGGTCACCAGCACCATGGTCATGCCGTCTTCGGCAAGCATGCGCATGGTGTCCAGCACTTCGCCCACCAGTTGCGGGTCCAGGGCCGAGGTGGCTTCGTCGAACAGCATGTAGTCCGGCGACATTGCCAGGGCCCGGGCGATGGCCATGCGTTGTTGCTGGCCCCCGGAAAGTTTGCCGGGAAACGCCTTGAGCTTGTCGCCCAGGCCAACGTGTTCGAGCTGACGCACCGCCAGGGCTTCGGCGTCCTGCTTGCTCTTGCCCAGCACTTTGCGCGGTGCCAGCATCACGTTCTCCAGCACGGTCAAGTGAGGGAAGGCGTTCCATTGCTGGAAGACAATGCCGATCTTCTGCCGCAAGTGATTGAGGTCGGTGGCGCGGTCATGGACTTCGATGCCGTCGACGCGGATGCTGCCTTTCTGGATCGGCTCCAGGCCGTTGATGCACATCAGCAGCGTCGATTTGCCGGAGCCCGAGCCGCCGATGATCGACACCACTTCGCCCTTGTCCACCGTCAGGCTCACGCCCTTGACCACCTCCAGATCACCGAAGGATTTGTGCACGTTTTCGATTTCAATCATTTTCCTGCCACCTTCTTTCCAACCGTGCGCCGAGGCGGGCGACCACCAGGCTCATGACGTAGTAGATGAGGCCTGCGATGCACAGCACCAGCAGGGGTTCTTGAATGCGCGTGACGATGGTCTGCGAGGCGCGCAGCAGTTCGACGATGCCGATCCACATCACCAGGGCGGTGTCTTTCATTACGCCGAGCACCAGGTTCAGCCAGCCGGGAAAGGCCACCCGCGTGGCAATCGGCAGGACGATGAAGCGCAGGTCCTGCAGATAACTCAGGCCCAGGGAGCGACTGGCGCGCCGCGTGCCGAGGGGCACCGCCAGCACGCCGCCCCGGACGATTTCGGTGAAATAGGCCGCCGCGTAGATTCCAAGCACGATGCAGCCGACCGCAAAGGCGCTGAGGTTCAGCCCGGCAATGCTCTTGAAAGAGTTGAACAACACGAACTGGATCAGCAGCGGCACGCTGCGAAACACATCCAGCACCCAGGCCAGTGGCAGGCTGGCCCTTGGCGCCAGGGCCCGGAGCAGGCCGAACAGCAGGCCGGCCAGGCTGCCCAGCAGGATCGACCATGCGGTCAGTTGCAACGTGACCCAGGCCCCTTCGAGCAGGAACAGCAGGTCGTTGACGGTGAGGCTTGTGGCAAACATGACGGGCCCTCGATAAGGATGCTTCAATAACGATGCTTTCAATAGCGAAAGAGCCGCCAGGACAGCAGCCGGGCCAGTCCGACGATCGATTTGGCGATCAGGTAATACAGCACTGCCGCGAGGGCGAAATATTCGAAGGTACGGAACGTCTTGACGTTGTATTCCTGGGTCACGCCGGTGAGGTCGTTGTTCAGGCCGACCACCACCCCCAGCGACGTCATCAACACCGCCCAGACCATCTGGTTGGTCAAGGGATAGAAGACGATGCGCAACAGCTGCGGGACGATGATCATCCGGTAGGCCTGGAACGCACTCATCCCCAGGGAACGCGCCGCGCGCATCTGTGTGCCGGGCACGGCCTTGAGGCCGCCGCGAAAATTCTCCGCCAGATAGCCGGCGTTGTTGAAGGTGATCCCGGCCAGCAGCGCGAGCCATGAACTGACGTGCAACCCGAGGGAACCGAGGCCGAAGTAGAGGATGTAGATCTGGAACAGCGAGGGGGTGTTACGGGCGATGGAAACCCAGCTGTTGCCCACCCCGCGTAGCAATGGGTGGCGCGCCTGGCGCATGACCGTCAGCACCAGGGCGATCAGCACGCCGAAAATCATCGACAGGGCCGCTGTTTCGAACGTCACCCACGCCCCGGCCAGCATATCGGGCAGGGCGCGCAGGGCGGGGCGCCACTGGAAGCTGTAGTCAAACATGGGATCTGTTTCCTGGACGATTGACAGGGCGCAACCACATCGGCGGCTGGCCGCTGGTGGTGCCGGTGCACGCCGCCTCGACGCATTCGGCGAGGCTGGCAAAGTGCACACCGCGGCCCACCAGGCCCGGCGCGTAATGGGCGAATTTGCCGGAGTTGGTCATCAACGTGGTGGCCTGTGGCGGGATCACGGGTTCGCCCAACATGCACCAGCAGGTGTCGGTGACCAGCGTAGCGCCGAAGGCTTCGAGGGACGCGAGATAGCCGCCGGCGCGGGCTTGTTCCAGTACCGCTCGACCGCAGGTGATCGCCAGCATTACTTGCGGATGTTTATGTCGACCCGCGCACAGCTTTGCCAGGGCCGCGAACTCGCTGAGGGAAAAATGCGGGTTACCCAGGGAAACCACATCCACGTGGTTGTCCCGGGCATTGTTCAACTCGCGCCAACTGGCAAGCAGGCCCGCGATATCGACGGCTTTGACCGGCAAAACCGGCTCCCACGTATCCGGGTCGAGGGCTTCCGGGGTTACCCCGGCGATGTGGAACAGCGGCGCGGCGCTGGTGGTAGCGAACGCGGCACCGAAGGCTTTCAGGTCGTCCTGGCTGGGGGCGGCGTGTTCCAGGCCGCGAATCAGCGGGATGTTCCGGCCCGCCAGGTGACCGACGTGGTAGCCCAGCAGCGGATAGAAACTGTCGTCGACGGCGCCCGACACCGGCACCTCGACGATCAATCCGGCCTTGCGCCGGGCGTCCAGGTGACAACCGGCCAACGGTGCGCGTCCGCACAATGCTATGCAGATGTCGAGGAAGTCCGGGTATTTCTGGGTGCGTGCGCCGAGTACGCTGTTGGCATAGACCACCGCATTGGATTCGGCCCAGACGATTTGCTCGCCGGCCTTGGGGGCTGTGTCGAGCAGGTAGGGCGCACAGGTGAAACTCATCTGCGCGCCCATCGCCATATAGGCATCGCCCAAGGCGCTGGCCGGCTCGCCCAGAAGCGGGTCGACGCCCAGTTCCCGCCAGCGACGCTGGTCCACGGAAATGGCATTGAGGGTGGTGGGTACCCGTACCTTCGCCCCCCATTGCACCAGTTGTTCGGCAAAACGCAGGCTGGCCGGACCGGTGTAGATACAGCCGTCGATATGCGCCTGGGTCACGTCCAGCAGTTGTTCCGCACCCTGGATGGCGGCCATGCGCAATACGATCTGCATCGCCACCTGGGCAGCCTTGCCATGCGCCCCGTCGAGCAATGCCCGATCCTGCCCGGTAAGCTGAACACTCGACGGCGCAGATGATGGCAGGGCAGCCTGCCTGCTTTGCCAGCCATCGTTGGGACGGCGTCCGGACAAGGTCACACCGTTCCCTTCGATGCGCGCGAAGCCCTGGCCCCGCAATCGATCGAACGCCTCGCGACCGACGCACACGACCGGCAGGGTACGCTGGAAGATCACTTCTGCCACGAGCACGCCCAGGGTCAGGATCTCGTCGGCTTCGGCCAGCACCAGGGCGGCGGGCGCGTGACCGTTGCTGATCAGTTCCATCATCACGCTGCTGCCGGTACAGGAGCCGCGCCCACCGGGAATCGCCAATACGCGCCCGCCCAGGCGTTCACCGCTCAGCGGATGGTGGCGGTCGATCACCTCGCCGGTGGCCGGGTCCACACCACCCCAGAAACTCAGGCTCACATCGGCGAAGAGCAGGGTGCCCTGGGCGGCTCCCTCCACCAGACAGCGACCTTCGACGCGGACAGGCGTGCTTGGCATGTCCCGATCCTCAGTAGTAGACCTGAGGAACGGTCAGGTTGGTCGGCGCAATGTCGGTGCCAACCCATTTGGTGAACAGCTCCTTGTAGCGGCCGGTGCGTACCTGCTGGTTGATGAAGAGATTGAGGTAGTTGATCAGGCCGTACTCGCTGCGCTTGGCACCGAGGGAGACGTAGTCGATGACGTAGGGGGCGTCGCCGGCAATTTTAAGATTCTTGTACTTGCCGGATTTGATGGTCGCGGCCGCCACGGTGTTGGTCACCACCGTCGCATCGATGTGTCCCTGGGCGACGGCCAGCAACGTGTCGTTCTGCGACTGATAGGCCCGGAAGCTGCCGCTGCCCCAGCTTTTCTGGTCTTTTTCCAGGGCGATGGCTTCGTAGGTACCGCTGGTATTGCCCAGGGCCTTGCCCTTGAGGTCGGCGAAGCTGTTGATGCCGGTGTTGTCGCGGGTCAGCACCACCATCTGGAAAGCGAAGTAGGGCACGGTGAGGCCGACGGTCTTGGCCCGTTCGAGGGTGTCGGAGGTCGATGCGACGATCACGTCGGCGCGACCGGAAATGAGCGCCGGGATCCGGTCGGGAAACGGCGTTTCCACGACTTCGGCCTCCACGCCGAGCACTTTCGCCAGGTCGTTGCAGTAATCCACGTCGAAGCCCGCCGGCTTGTTGCTTTCGTCGCGAAAACCCATGGGCGGAAAGTCCAGGGTCACGGCGCAACGCAGCTTGCCGGAGCCGATGATGTCGTCGAGTTTGTCGGCATGTGCCGGGGAGATGAACAGGGGAGTCAGGACAACGCTTAACGCTACGGCCAATGCAGGGTTCTTCATAAGTGCCTCGCTGTCGAATCGGTGCGTTGAAATATCGTAGTTAGGATTTCGTATACGATATTAAATGAAGCAATCAACGTGCCTGTTCGGTGTTTTACCGCTCGCTGTGGTTAAGTCATTGATAGTTAAGAGACTACTTCGAACGGAAGCCCAGCAGCAAACAAGCCTGTTTCATCGCAGTGTTACAGATAGGAGCAAGTGCGCCGCCGATGCCCCGCAAGGGAACAGGCTACTGGCGCTGGTTCTCGCGAAACTGGCTCGGTGAAAGGCTGGTCAGCGCACGGAACTGACGGCTGAAGGCGCTGTGGTCGGTGTAACCGCAGCGCAGGGCGATTTCGGTGATCGGCAGGTGTTTGTCCAGTAACAGCCGCGAGGCTTCTTCCAGTCGAGCTTTGTGAATCATTTGTCGGGGCGTGAGCTGGAAGATGCGTTTGCACTGACGTTCCAGCTGCGCCACCGACAGCCCGGCGATAGCGGTCAGTTCAGCGAGGCTGACCGGGCGGGCGAAGTGCTGTTTGATGTGGGCGTCGACCGCCGCCAGCTTCTGGAACGCCGGGTCTGCGGAACGGGGCAATTGCAAGTCCCTGGAAATGCCGGCGAGGCCAACGATCCGTGCATCGGCGTCGCACAGGGCGAGTTTGTGAGTCAGGCACCACACCGGCTGGTTGCCGTAGTACAGGTGCAGCTCGAGTTGGTCGGCCAGTTCCCGACCGCTTGCCAGGACCCGTCGATCCTGTTCGGTATACAGCGGGCCGAAGCGCTCGGGAAATACCTGCTCGGCGGTGAGGCCCAGCAGGTCGCCGCTGTGCTTGAAGCCGCAGCGTCGGGCCAGGGTCTGGTTGACGAAGGCGTAGCGGGCCTGCTTGTCCTTGATGAAAAACACCACGTCCGACAGGGTGTCGAGCAGCGTGGCGATGGGTTGCAGGCTGCGCAACAGGGTATCGAGGTCGCAAGGTGGGAAAGCGGTGAGCGAGGGGTACATGGGCCGGCAGCGCCTTTTGTAGGAACGAGCGGGTTCGCGATGGCGCAGTGTCATTCGAAAAATGGGTGGCTGTCACGCCGCAATCGTGAGCAGGCTCGCTCCCACAAAAGGTCGAGATCAGTCGCAAATGCAACTTCTCTACCCCGGATCCCTGTGGGAGCGAGCCTGCTCGCGATGAGGCCGGCAGACCCAATACAGATACCAGGATTCAGTTGCGCGGGAATTCTTCCAGCTCCAGCAAGGTTTCAATCCTCGCCGGACTGAAGGGCGGACGCGGCACCGGCGGTGTCCAGCCAAGCAGATATTCCAGCGCCGCGCCGCACACCCGACCCTGGCATGCGCCCATGCCGCAGCGGCTCGCCAGTTTCGCTTCGCGCCAGTTCGGATGTCCGGTCAGCTCGCCATAGGCCACATCTTCGCAGCGGCAGACCAGGGTTTCGGCGCGGGCCAGGTTTTTGAGCCGTGCATCGAGGGCGAACGCCTTGTTCAACGTCCTGGCGAAAGCCTGCCAATGTGCACGACGCGACCACAGGCGTCGGGCGGCGGCCGTATCGTCGACCGCCGCGTGTCCGGCGATGGCACCTTCCACAAGCGCCAGTTCGCTTCCACCGAAACCGGTGCATTCGCCAGCGGCGTAATGGCCGGGGCGGGTGGTCGCTTGCCAGCTATCCACCGCCAGGGCGTTGCCTGTCAACTCACAGCCCAGGGCCTGACCGAGCTGGGTATTGGGGATGAGGCCGAAGCCGCAGGCCAACCGGTCGCAGGCCAGCTCGATGGGCTTGCCGTGTTGCAGCAGGCGCACGCCTTCGAGTCGTTCGTCCCCGTAGGCTTGCACCACATGGGTGTCAGTGCGGTAGTGGCCGTCGAACAAGCTGAACGCCTGTACGAACTTGCCCGGCCAGCAGGGCAATTGCGCGACGAAACCGGCCACGGCAGCGCGACCGGCCTGCTCGGCGATCCGCAGCACTTGCGCACCTTGGTGCCGCGCCGTGGCGGCGCTGGCCAGCAACAAGGGCCCGCTGCCGGCGATTACCAACCGTTCGCCGCGTACCGGCAGGCCGCCCTTGATCAACGCCTGCAAGCCGCCGGCACCGGTCACGCCGGGTAGCGTCCAGCCGGGGAAGGGCAGCAGCAGTTCGCGGGCGCCGGTGCACAGGATCAAGCGCTCGTAGCGGATCTGCCAGCCGTGTTTGGCGTCCTCCACCAGCAATGTCTGGTCGGCTGCGCGGGCAATCACGCGGGTGCCAGGATGGCAGCGCACATTGGTGCGGGCGAGCAGCCATTCGCGCAGGCGTCGTGCCTCGGTGGGCAGGTTGGCTTGGGGGCCGTCGCGCCAGATCTGTCCGCCCGGCAGTGGGTTGTCGTCCAGCAGCACAATGGATGCGCCACTGCTCGCCGCGGCGAGGGCGGCGGCCATGCCGGCGGGGCCGGCGCCGATGATCAGCAGGTCGGTGGTTTCGTTCATGGTCGGGTCTGCACTTGCATGCCGTCTCGGCACAGCGTCTGGCACGCCAGGCGCCGCTGGCCGTCGATCAGTACCCGGCATTCCTGGCAGATGCCCATGCCGCACAAGGGCGCCCGGCGCTGGCCGCTGACCGAGGTGCGGCTGCTGCCGTCTGAGCCCAGTGCCAATGCTGCCGCGACGCTGGTTCCACTGGCGACGGATAATGGATGACCATCCAGTAATAATTCAGGCATGGACCGGTTCCCCAAGGAAGCGCTGCGGCAGATAAGGCTGTGCCGCCAACGGTGACGTTTCGTTGAACAGTTGGGCGACCAGCAGATCGGCCGTCGCCGGTGCCGTGGTGACGCCCAGCCCTTCATGCCCCACCGCCAGCCATAACCCCTTGCGCTGCGGATGTTGGCCCACCAACGGCAGGCCATCGGGGCTGGCGGCTCGGAAACCGGTCCAGGCGCGAATGCCGTTGAGGTGCGCCAGCCCCGGCATGTACTCGACGGCGCGCTTGAGCATTTTCGCCAGCATCCAGCCTTCCACCTGCGGATCGACGGTTCCGAACTGCCGCGAGGCGCCAATGAACAACTGTCCGGTCGGGCGTGGCTGGATGTTGCACGCCACCGAGGGACCGCTGGCATTGTGGGCGCTGGTGACATAACCCAGCTCCACCAGGGTATGGGTGACGGTGGCGGGGTAGCGATCAGTGATCAGCAGATGGCCCTTTTTCGGTTCGATGGGCAGTTCCGGGCATAACTCGGTGGCCTGGATGCCATTGGCGAGGATCACCGCCTCGGCGCTCAGCCAGCGACCATCGTCCAGGCGCACGCGCCGGCCATCCACTTCGCTGACCTGCGCCCGTTGCTGGCGGATACCCGGTGAATCCAGCATCCAGCGAGTGGCGGCCGGGGCGTAGAGGATGCAGTCGCCCTTGATCAGCAACCCGCCTTCGAGGCCTTCGCGCAGTTCGGGCTCGCGCTGGCGCAGGGTCGCCCGGCCGATCAGCTCACAAGCTTCGCCATGGGCCGCCAGATTGCGGTATTTGTCGTGGGCTACCGCCATTTCTTCTGCATTGGCGGCCAGCCACAAGGTGCCGTTGTTACGCATGGCGCAGTGCTCGGGCAGCAGTCGGGCGAGCTCGCGCCAACGTTGCAGGGAGTATTGGCTCAGGGCCAGTTCCGCCGGGTTGTCGTCCAGCACCAGCAGATGGCCCATGCCGGCGGCTGTCGCGCCCTGCCAGCCGGCATCCAGCACCAGTACTTCCAGGCCGCGCCGGGCCAATACCCTGGCGCAGGCCGCGCCGATGATGCCGGCACCGATGACGATCACATCGGCCACAGGCGCTTCGTTCACGGACAAATGCCCCAGGCGAACGGATCATCCGGTTCGATGATCAGCGAGGCTTCGTTACTGATGAAGGCGCGACCGCGAATGGTGGGCACGATGCGCTCGCCCGCCGGTTCGTAGGAACCTTCGAACTCGCTGCCGATGACACTCGCCTGGCGCCAGATCTGTCCGGGTTGCAACTTGCCGTCCGCCGCCAGGCACGCCAGTTTGGCGCTGGTGCCGGTGCCGCAGGGAGAGCGGTCATAGGCTTTGCCGGGGCAGAGCACGAAGTTGCGGCTGTCGGCGTGCGGGTCTTCGGCGAACAGTTCGATGTGGTCGATCAGGCCGCCGTCTTCGCCGCGAAAGCCTTGCTGTTCCAAGGCCTGTTGCACGGCGAAGGTGTAGGCGGTCAACGCGTCGAGGTTGTCGCCCGCCACGCGCTGGCCATGGTCGGCGATCAGGAAAAACCAGTTACCGCCCCAGGCCACGTCACCCACCACCGGGCCGATGCCGGGCACTTCCACGCTCAGTGCCTTGCGGTAACGGTAGGCGGGTACGTTGCGCACGCTGACCGAGCGATCTTCGTGCAAGGTCGCCTGGACGGTGCCCACCGGGGTTTCGATGGCATGCACGCCGGGGCCGATCCGGCCCAAATGGGCCAGGGACGCTACCAGTCCGATGGTGCCGTGACCGCACATGCCCAGGTAGCCACTGTTGTTGAAAAAGATCACCCCGGCACAGGCCTTCGGGTCCACCGGTTCACAGAGCAGTGCGCCTACCAGTACGTCACTGCCGCGGGGTTCCAGCACGCAGGCCGTGCGCCAGGCATCGTGCTCCTCGGCCAGCCGTTGCCTGCGCTCGGCCATGCTGCCGCGGCCCAGGTCGGGAAAGCCGTCGATGACCAGGCGGGTTGGCTCGCCGCCGGTGTGGGAATCGATGACGGTAATGCGTTTCATGGACAGGCCGCTCCCGTTCAGATGAGTGAACGCAAGCGTGGCCCGCACCGAGGGTCGGCGGCTTGATGGTTTTATCCGGTGCTGATGACGAAATCGGCACAGCCGCAACACCCACAAGCTCCAGCTACACAGGGGGTGTTGGGGTGGGCTCAATGACTGGGCGGCAGGAACTCGAACAAGGTCTTGCAGACGCCGGCGATGTGCTCGTCCAGCAGCCTCACTGCCCGTTCCACATCCCTGGCGCGGCAGGCGTCGACGATTTCCCGGTGTTCATGATCGGCGCGTTCCTTGCCGGCCGACAGGCTCATCTGCATGCGCAGGTAGCGCTCCAGCTTGTCGTGGACCGAGCGGATCAGGCTGACCATGAAGGGGCGTTGCGCCGGCTCGTACAGGCAGGCGTGCAACTGCCAGTTGAGCTCGGCCCAGCGTCCCACGTCGTCCTCGCCGATGAACTCGCGGCAGATGGCCTCGGCACGGGTGAAGGTGTCTTCGGTCATGTTCGGAATCGCCAGGCGCAGCACTTTGTCTTCGAGCAGCATCCGCACCTCGAACATCTGCGCCAGTTCCGCTTCGGAAATGCGCGTGACCATCGCTCCGCGATTGCGCTGAAACATCACCAGGCCTTCGGCCTCCAGCCGCTTGAGGGCTTCGCGCACAGGGATCTTGCTGACATTGAACTGACGGGCAATGTCGTCCTGGCGAATCGGCTCGTCCTCGGCAAAATGCCCGGCCACGATGGCGTCGCGCAGGTGACGGGTGATGATTTCCGAAGTGGAGGGGGTGTTGCCCAGGTCTGGCAGGTTGAACTTGGATAAGGTCACGGCGACGGGTCGGCTGGCTGAGATGGGGATATGGTATACGACTTGGCAGAAGGGGTGTCGAGCTGTCCTGGATCTTGGATGCGGGTTACGTACGCTTCTGTCCGAACAATGACTAATCCCGTGACCGACGCACCCAACGACAACGCCACCCCGAACAGAATCAACGCCACATCAGCGCCAAAATGGTCCGCCAACACCCCGGTCACCACCACGGGAATGCTGAACCCGACGTAGGCGAACAGAAAGAATCCGGCGCTGACCCGGGCTTTTTCCGCCCCTGCCAGGGTCGTGATCGCCGACAACCCGCCCAGGTACAGAAAGCCGTAGCACGCGCTGCTGGCCCCCAGCGCTCCCAGCAGTACCGCACTGAGCGATCCCTGGCTGGCCCCCCAGGCCAACAATCCATAGCTCAGGGGCAAGACCAACAAGCCCAACCCGGTGGCGCGGGCCGGTTGCATCCGTCGTACCCAGGGCTGGAAGAGCAAGCCGCAGCTGATGACCGTGAAGGTCGAGAGCCCCGACCAGCGCTGTAGATCGTGGGTGGCCAGTACCGAGGGCAGAATGGCGATCACCAGGCCTGAGGTGGCCCAGGCCAGCAGCATCGAAAAGCTATAGGGCAGGCTGCCGGCCGGGAACAGTGGCGGGCGCAACATGCGGGCGCGGCGGGTCTTCGGCGCAGGGTCCGGCAGACGTGAAACCACGACCATTGCGATAGCGGCCAATCCCAATTGCAACCAGAAGCTCCCTGGAACGACACTGGGGTACATCAGCAGGAACAGGCTGGTCAGCGCTGCGCCAAGACCAAAGCCCAGGGACGTGCTGGCCGTGACCCGATTGGCGCAGGCACGGGGTTCGTCGTTTGCCAGCAGTTCGCTCATATAGGCCGTCGATGTCGCCGAGGCCAATCCCGTGCCCAGCCCCATCATCAATCGTGCCAGGCCCAGCGCGACCAGATTCGGCCAGAGCAAGGTCATCACAGTCGCCACCATCGACAGACCCAGCGCTATCAATATCAAGGGTTTGCGTCCCACCCGGTCAGGCAGTCCACCGAAGGCGAGCAGGACGGGTAACACCCCCAACACATAACATGAAAACGCCACCGCCGTAGCGCCGGCGCCATAGCCGGAGGCTTGCGCGTAGGTGGTATAGAGCGGGGCTTGCAGGTTGACTGCAAGGGTGATCAGGCAGAGACCGAAAGCCAGTCCCCACGCGTGCCGGTGCTGTGTGTTCAAAGTGTTTCCTGAAGGTTGAGGCGTTTGGGCGACTATCACGTCCGGGCTTCACACGGACAAGGAACACATCCGAACCATTTGTGTTTAACTGTTCGCTTAAAAATCGAGAACACTTCGCCAAGAGCGTCGCCATGGACCTGAATATCGATCGCAATGCCGGGGTGCCCGTGATCCGGCAGCTCGTGACGCACCTCACAGGCTGGATAAACGCGCAACGTATCCGTCCCGGCGCCCGGATGCCTTCCATCCGGTCCCTGGCCCAGGAAAATGGCGTGAGCCTGTCGTCGGTCATCAAGGCTTATGACCGGATGGTCGCCAGCGGCGTCCTGGAGTCCCGCCATGGCTCGGGCTTTTTCGTGGCGCAGCAGCGTTCCTGCCCGACGGAACCGGACGTTGAGACCGGCGATGGCCCGTGGTCGTTGTTCGATAATGCGTCGACGCAGCTCAAGCTGGGGTGTGGCTGGCTGCCGGATGCCTGGCGCGACGACACCGACCTGGGCCAGGCGATCCGCCAAGTGGTGCGCAGTGACAGCCAGTCCTTGTTCAACTACAGCACCCCGCTGGGTTCTGCCCACTTACGCCAGCACATTCAAAAACGCCTGGGGCTGATTGATATCCACGTCGATCCCCAGCAGATCATCACCACCCAAGGAGCGAGCCACGGCCTTGACCTGTTAGTGCGCACGCTGCTCAAGCCCGGTGATCTGGTGCTGGTGGAGAGCCCCGGTTATTACAACCTGTTCAATCTGTTGAGGCTGTACGGTGTCAGGACCCTGGCGGTTCCCAGGACCGCCGAGGGCCCTGATCTCGAATGCCTGGAGCGGTTGCTGGCGCGGCACAAACCCTCTTGTTTCTTCATCAACAGCATGTACCAGAACCCCACCGGCACCAGCCTGGCGCCGGGCGTGGCGTATCGGTTGTTGCAACTGGCGACCCAGCATGATTTGCGCCTTATCGAGGACGACATCTACGCGGACTTCCAGAACGGCGCGACGACTCGCCTGGCCGCGCTCGCTGGCCTGGACCGGGTGATCTACCTCGCCAGTTTTTCCAAGACGCTCTCCAGTTCATTGCGCATCGGTTATGTCGTCGCCCCACCCGACATCATCCAGCGCCTGGCCGAAGTGAAGATGGTGACTGGCATCGGTTGCTCTCTGCTGGCGGAAAATGTCGTGGCGACCCTGTTGGCCAACGGGGCGTATCGCAAGCTGCTCCAGCGCTTGCGCCAGCGCTTGAACAAGCAAATGGCGAGCACGCTTCGCCTGCTGGACAAGGGGCATTGGGAGGTGTTCGCCGAGCCGACAGGAGGGCTGTTCGTCTGGGCCCGGCCCCGGCATCTGGAGAGCGGGCGGGTGCAGCAGATTGCGCGTGAAACGCAGGTCCAGCTTTCCGACAGCGCCCGCTTCATGCCGGCGGGGGAGGCGTGCGACTGGTTGCGGCTGAATGTGGCTTACGTCCAGGATGTTCGCGCACAGAGGTTTTTTCAGCGGATAGAGGAAGCGCGTTAGCGCTGTGGGAGTCCGGAAAGATACTAATGGGAACGTATATCAAATAGGAATGAGTTGCTGTATCTTTCGCGACACATTCTTGTCGGCCTCAGGTGGCCGGTGTTCTGTCATTAGGATTGTGCATCGATGCGTCGGATTCTCGTTTCACTGTGTGTGCTTCAGGCTTACTCCTTATCCACCTGGGCAGAGGAGCCCGTCGCGGCCAGCCCGGCAACGCTAGAACTGCAAGCCACCGACGTCATCGGGAGCGCTGATTACGAGACTGCAAAAGGTCCGGTGAAGGGCTACCACGCCACCCGTTCCGCCAGCGCAACCCGCACCGATACGGCGATCCACGAAACGCCGCAATCCATCTCAGTGGTGTCCCGCGACGTCGTGGAAGACCTTGGCGCCACGCGCCTGCAAGAGGCTCTCGATTACGCCGGTGGGGTGGGTCGGGCCAACAATTTCGGCGGCCAGGGGCTGACCACATTCACGGTGCGCGGCTTCACCACCGGAGAGTTCTACCGCAATGGTTTCCCGATCAACCGTGGCTACCCGAATATGCCCGATGCCAACACCATCGAGCGGCTGGAAGTGCTGCGCGGCCCGGCCACCATGCTGTATGGCCGTGGCGACCCGGGCGGGACATTCAACGTGGTGTCCAAGCAACCATTGGCCGAGCGCACGGTGACCCTGGGCAGCCAGGTCAATGACCAGGGGATGCGTCGAGGCACCCTGGACGCCTCCGGGCCGCTGGACGAAGAGGGCCGCCTGGCTTACCGGCTGAACGTGATAGGCGAGGGCGGCGACACCTTCCGCGATCACGTCGAGACCGAGCGCTATGGCATCGCGCCCGTGGTCACCTGGCAGCTCAACGACACCACGCGCCTGACCTTCGAAGGCGATTTCATGCGCAACAATGCACCGCTGGACCGTGGCCTGACCCATTACCCCGGCCAGCGCGGCACCGCCTCGCGCGATACCTTCTTCGGCGAAAAAGACGCCGGCAAGCTGCACAACGACAACAATATGTTGCAGGTGCGCTTCGAACACATGCTCAACGACGACTGGACCCTGGCCGGCGGCACCCAGTGGCTCGACGGCACCTTGCAGGGCAATGCGGTGGAAGGCAACGGCATCGCTGCCGACGGGCGTACCCTGGGGCGCAACTTCAACTATCGCAAGTTGGAATGGACCGACCGTGACACCCAGCTCAACCTCACCGGGCACTTCTCCACTGGCGGGTTCGAGCATACGTTGCTGACGGGTATCGAGTACGAGGACTACCAGTACCAGTCCATCATCCAACGCTCCGCTGCAGGGGCAGGTGCCTACCCGATCGATATCTTCGACCCGGTCTATGGGCAGCCTCGTCCTGCGTTGACGCGCAAGCCCACCGATGACCAAGAGAATCTCAAAACCTTGGGTGTGTTCGTCCAGGACCAAGTGGCGCTCACCGAGCGCTTGAAAGTACTGGCAGGGGCACGTTTCGAGCGGTTCGAGCATGAGTACGAGTCTTTCGTCCCACAGAATCCTCCCGGCAGCCGAAATTGGGACACCAGTCATAATGCGGTCACTCCGCGTCTGGGCGTGACCTACGACCTGACCGACACGGTGGCTGTCTACGCCAACACTGCCCGCTCTTTCAAACCCAACACCGGTGCCCGTCGTGAGGGCGGAGGCTTCAAGCCGGAAGAAGGCAAGTCCTACGAAATGGGGATCAAGTGGGAAGCGCTGGACCGCCAGTTGAGCGTCGACGCGGCGATCTATCAGATCGAAAAGCGCAATGTGCTCACCCCCGACCCGCTGGACACCACCTTCAACGTAGCCGCCGGAGAGGTGCGCAGCCGTGGTTTTGACCTGAACGTGGCCGGCAACCTGACGCCGGAGTGGCGCGTGATTGGGGGCTACGCCTACGTCGATGCCGAAGTGACCAAGGACATCAGTATCCCGTCCGGCACCCGCCTGCTCAACGTACCCAAGAACAGCTTCAGCCTGTTGAACGTCTACGAGTTCCAGGACGGTGGCCTCAAGGGGCTCGGCCTGGGCTTGGGTACCCGGTACGTCGACGAGCGGGCCGGCAATACCGCGGCCAGCACCTTTACCATGGATAGTTACACCGTCGTGGACCTGCTCGGCTACTACAAGGTCAACGAACGGATCCGCCTGAACCTGGACTTGAAGAACCTGTTCGACGCCGATTATGAGGAGGGCGCGTTTGGCGGCGTCTACGCTTACCCAGGCGCACCGCGAACCGTGCAGGCCGGCATCTCCTACACGCTCTGAATCCCGCGCTTCATGAAAACCCCGGAGGACTTGCCTGCCTCCGGGGTTTTCTTTTTACCACTTGCCGGTGCTCATCCCGCCGTCCACCGGCAGGATCGCGCCAGTCGTGAAGTCGGCACCCGCCAGGTACAGCACGGCTTCGGCGATTTCTTCGATGGTGCCCACACGACCAGCCGGGGCCAGGTTGTTGAGGAATTCGCGGTGTGCCGGGTCATGCATGGGCGTGTCGATGATGCCGGGCGCGACCGCGTTGACCTTGATGTGATGGGGTGACAGTTCCAGCGCCAGGGCACGGGTCATCTGGTTGACGCCGCCCTTGATCAGCACCGGCAGGGCGGCAGGCACTTGGATGTTCGGTTGCAGGGCTACCGCGGCCGAGATGTTGATGATGAAACCCTGCTGCCGGCCGACCATGTGCGCGGCGGCTGCCTGGCTGGCGTAGACGAGCCCCTTGAGGTTGGTGTCCAGCAGCGCTTCCAGATCCTGGGGGCTGTATTCGACGAAGGGTTTGGGCAAGAAAAACCCGGCGTTGTTCACCAACCCGTCAACGGCTCCGAAGGCCTCGATGGCTTTGGCGATGAGCGCAGTGGAGGTAGCCGGAGCGGCGATATCGCCCGCCACGCCGATGAAACCGGCCGGGTGGCCGAGTTGTGCGGCAGCATCATCGAGGCCGGACTGGGAACGGGCGTTGCCGACCACGTTGTACCCCTTATCCAGAAACGCCTTGACCAGACCCAGGCCGATGCCGCTGGAGGCGCCGGTGATGATGACGGTTTTTTTGCTGCTCATGTTGTGACTCCTGATCGTTGAGTTGAACCGTTGTGCCCGTGTGGGCGCTGGTTGGGATCAGGTTATTGCTGCACCGGAGTTTGATAAATGGGGGCTCTGGTACTTGAGTTGATACGTGGTGTAATCAATCTTCCTGTCATCACCGCTGATGTGGGAGCGGGCTTGCTCACGAAGGTGGTGGTTCAGTTACATATTCGCTGCTGACACACCGCTTTCGCGAGCAAGCCCGCTCCCACAGGATTGTATGCAGGACCAATGAAAAAGCCCGGTCGCTGGACCGGGCTCGGAAAGGCACTACCCCTCATCACTCCTTCGGAAGACTTCGATACGCCGTCGTCGTCATCCCTGCATACCCCCAGTTATCCGTGTCGACTTCCTCGATCACGATGTGAGTCAGGTGCGGGTCCTTGCCCAGCACGCGCTGGAGGGTTTCGGTGATTTCCGAGATCACCTGGGCTTTTTGCTCGCGGGTCACGCCGTCACGGGTAATGCGTACGTTCACGAAAGGCATGTTGCACTCCAGTTGTTGGGAAATGGACGCAGGACAATTCCTGCGCAACCGAAGGCCACTGTATTTATACGTAGCAGGATGGTAAACAGGCGTCGGGAATATTCAGTTGATACTTGGTGTAATAAATCATGAAGCGGCACTTCGAAGACTTGCAGCTCGGCAGTATCGAACTCTTCTGCCTGGCGGCCGAGGCGGGCAGCTTTACGGCGGCGGCCCAGGTGGCAGGCGTGACGCCAGCGGCCGTGAGCCGCTCGATCTTTCGCCTGGAAGAGCGCCTGGGCTCGCGTCTTTTCGTGCGGACCACACGCAGTATCCGGCTGACCGAAGCCGGCAGGACCTACTTCGAACAATGCCGCCAGGCATTGACGCAACTGGTCGAGGCGCAGCAGGAGGTGATGGGCGCGCAATCGGTGCCGTCCGGGCAACTGCGCATCAGCCTGCCCACCACCTATGGCCATCACCGGATCCTACCGCTGCTGCCAGCCTTTCGGGCGCGCTACCCGCAGGTCAGCGTGGATATCCATTTAAGCAACCGGAACATTGATTTCGTTGCAGAAGGCTATGACCTGGCGATCCGGGTGCGGGCGCAGCCGGACTCTTCGATGATCGCCCGGTTGCTGGAGGATGCCCGACTGGTCGTGGTCGCGTCCCCGGATTATCTACGCACGGCGGGCACGCCGCAGACCCTGGAAGACCTCGACGATCACGAATGCATACAGTTCGAATTGCCCAGCAGCGGGCGGCGGATTTCCTGGCTGTTCAATGTGGAGGGCAAGGAAAAAGAGCTCTTCGCTCAAGGCAGCTATAGCTGTTCGGATGACGTACTGGGTGGCGTGACGCTGGCCAAACACGGGGCGGGGCTGTTCCAGACTCACCGTTTCATCATCGAAAAGGAACTGGCGGACGGCAGCCTGGTGGAGGTGCTGCAGCCGTACAGCGGTCGGTCACGTCCTTTCACTCTGTTGTACCCCCATGGTCGATACGTGCCGCAACGGGTGCGTGCGTTCGTGGAGTTCCTGTTGGAATACCGGCAACAGTGGGCCGGTGCCTGACCCGCGCCTGAAGGCGCTCCCTGTGGCGAGAGCGCCTGCACCCGCTTGAGTGCGAAGCACTCACCCGGAAGCCGCCACAGAAAACGCCTGAATCGATTCGCGATCAGAACCGGAACGCCTGACGACCGATAAGCAGCCACTTGCCATCCTTCTGCTTCTGCCAGATCTGAAAGTTCTCGATTTCCGTCGGCACCACTTCAGTGCCCTTGAGAGCCTGGGCCGAGAAGTGGTTACGCACCAGGGCGGTGTCGCCGGACAGGGTGATTTTCTGGTTCTTCATTTCCAGGCTCTTGAACGCGCTCTTGCCCGTTTCGATATCGGCAATGAAGGCTTTCTTGTCCTGGATGTTTCCGCTGGAATGGCCGTAGGTCAGGTTTTCGGAAGCCAGGGCCTGGAGTTGTGGGATGTCTTTGTGAAGCATGGCCTGGGTCAGGTGATCGACCGCTTCGGCCACTTCTTGTTCGGCCGTTGCGGGGGCGGCGGCGACGTAGCCGCTGAACAGGCAAACGAAGCCCATCAGCAATTTGGCTTTTCTCATGATCTTTCCTTGTTTTTGTAGTTGTCGGGCAAAGGAGCGGACGAAGATTGCTTACGCTCATCGGTCATCGTACAACTAGTTTGGGGCAACGGGAATAGCCCAACGCCGTGGTTGATGTCACATTCCTTCGCGAACCGCCCCGCGGATCCCGTCCAGCAACATGGTGAACGCCGGATTGTCGTTGTCCTCGCGCCATACCAGATGCAATTCGCTCTGCACCCCTTCGCCCAAATCGATCTCGCGAAACACCACCTGTTTGAACACCACGCTGGTGGCACACCGGGGCACCAGCGCCAGGCCCATGCCGGCGTTGACCAGCGCAAGGATCGTCAACGATGACCCCAGCCATTGCACGAATTGCGGCGCGACCCGCGCCGAGCGGAGCATGCCGGTGAGCAGTTCGTTGAACGGCGGGTAGGCGGAGTGGGAGTACATGAGGAAGGGTTGGGCATCGAGGTCTTGCACATTGACGGATTCGGCGCGGGCCAGCGGATGGCCGGCGGGCACTGCCAGGACGAAGGGCTCGCGCACCAGGCATTCGGTGGCGTAACCGGTTTCCAGTAGCGGCGAGCGGACGATCCCGAGGTCGATGCGGCGGGCGCGCAGGGCCTCGTGTTGCTGGTAGGTGTTCATCTCCGACAGGACGATCTTGACCTGGGGCTGTTTCAGCCGGGCCTCGGCAATCACTTTGGGCAGGAATTCATACACCGCGCTGCCGACAAAGCTGATGGTGACCGAGCCGATGTCGCCTTGGGCGAATCGCCGCGCGGCCACGGCGGCCTGTTGTGCCTGTTGCAACAGGTTCTGCGCTTCGATGAAGAATGCCCGACCGGCTGCCGTAAGGGCCACGCTGCGGGTGCTGCGGGTGAACAGCTCGACGCCCAGGTGATGCTCGAGCAATTGGATCTGCCGGCTCAGCGGTGGCTGGGTCATGTTCAACCGTTCGGCGGCGCGACGAAAATTCAGTTCAGTCGCCACGGTGGTGAAGCAGCGCAGTTGGGCGAGTTCGAACATTGATTCAATCCAGGTATCAATCAAGTGCCAAGTTAGATTAGACGGAAACAATATGCCCCGTCCATCATCGAGCCGTTCCCCACAAAAACAATGATTGGGAGGCTCCCTTGAGTAACGTATCGGACTCCACGCATGACAGCACCCTGGCGCTTGCCGCCGCCAAGGTCAAACGTCATGTCCTGCCCCTGGTGGTGGTGATGTTCATCGTCAACTACATCGACCGGGTCAACATCGGCTTCGTGCGCAGCCACCTGGAAACCGACCTGGGCATCGGTGCCGCGGCCTACGGCCTGGGCGCCGGGCTGTTCTTTGTCGGTTATGCGCTGTTCGAAGTGCCCTCCAACATGCTGCTGCAACGCTACGGTGCTCGCGCCTGGCTGACGCGGATCATGTTCACCTGGGGCGCGGCGGCAATGGCAATGGCCTTCGTGCGCGGCGAAACCAGTTTCTATGTGTTGCGTTTCATCCTCGGCGCGGCGGAGGCGGGCTTCTTTCCCGGCATCATCTACTACTTCACCCAATGGTTGCCCGCGAACGAACGCGGCAAGGCCATGGCGATTTTCCTCAGCGGTTCGGCGATTGCCTCGGTGATTTCCGGCCCCGTGTCGGGTGCCTTGTTGCATATCAGCGGCATGGGCCTGCATGGCTGGCAGTGGATGTTCCTGATCGAAGGGTTTGCCTCCATCGTGCTGTGCGGTTTTGTCTGGTTCTGGCTGCAATCGCACCCTAGCCAGGCCAGATGGCTGACGGCCGAAGAGAAGACCGTGCTGATTGCCACCATTGCCGAGGAGCAACGGGCCAGGGAAGCCGCCCAGGTGATCAAGCCGTCGATGTTCAAGCTGTTGGCCGACCGTCAGATTGCATTGTTCTGCTTCATCTATTTTTCCATCGCCCTGACCATCTACGGCGCCACGTTCTGGCTGCCCAGCATGATCAAGAAAATGGGCGGCCTGGGGGATTTCCAGGTCGGCCTGCTCAATTCCATCCCGTGGATCATTTCCATCGTGGCGATGTACGGCTTCGCTGCCCTGGCCAGTCGATGGAAATTCCAGCAGGCCTGGGTCGCCGTGACCCTGGTGATTGCGGCGTTCGGTATGTTCATGTCCACCACCGGCGGACCGGTGTTCGCCTTCGTTGCGATCTGCTTCGCGGCCATCGGTTTCAAGGCAGCGTCGGCGTTGTTCTGGCCCATCCCGCAGGGCTATCTGGATGCCCGTATCGCTGCGGCGGTGATTGCCTTGATCAACTCCATCGGCAACCTCGGCGGTTTTGTCGCCCCCACGGCTTTCGGTTTCCTGGAACAGACCACCGGCTCCATCGAGGGCGGTCTGTACGGGCTGGCGATCACTTCGCTGATCGCCGCCGTGGTGATCTTCTTCGCCCGGACGACACCGGGGCGTGACACGCCCAACTCCTTGTCCGGTCGGCGCGAAACCGTCGAAGCCGTCGACCCGCCGGAAAAAAACCAAGCCCTGAACCCTGGCCCATCGGGAGCCGCTGTATGAAGATCAAACGCGTCACCGTTACACCCATTGCCTTTCGCGATCCGCCCTTGCTCAATGCCAGCGGCATCCACGAGCCGTTCGCACTGCGCTCGATCATCGAGATCGAGAGTGACAATGGCTACATTGGTCTGGGAGAAAGCTATGGCGATGCGCCGGCCCTGGCGATCCAGCAACAACTGCAGAGCCAGTTGATTGGACTGGACCCGTTCAACCTCAACCAATTGCGAGCCATCGTTCAGGCCACCGTGGCTGCGCAGAGGCCGGCCAGCGTGGCCGGGGCGGAGCTGGCGCCGGGGTCTCATGCGAGCAAGGCGGTCAGCAATGCTTACTCAGCCTTTGAAGTGGCATGCCTGGATCTTCAGGCCCGATACCTGAACGTTCCGCTGGTGGATCTGCTGGGCGGGGCGATTCGCGACGAAGTGCCGTTCAGCGCTTATCTGTTTTTCAAGTACGCCGAACACATCGATTCACCTTACCCGCCAGACAGCTGGGGTGAGGCCCTGGATGAGCAGCAGATCGTCGCTCAGGCCCGGCGCATGATCCAGGATTACGGTTTCAAGAGCATCAAGCTCAAGGCCGGCGCCCTGGAACCGGAGCATGAGGTGGCGTGCATCAAGGCCTTGAAAAAGGCGTTCCCCGGCTACCCGCTGCGCATCGATCCGAATGCCAACTGGTCCCTGGAAACGTCCATCCGCATGGCCGAATTGCTGGGCGATGACCTCCAGTACTACGAAGACCCGACGCCGGGCCTGGAAGGCATGGCCCAATTGCACAAGCGAACCGGTCTGCCGCTGGCAACCAACATGGTGGTGACCGACTTCGACGAGTTCCGCCGCAGCGTGGCGCTCAACAGCGTGCAGATTGTCCTGGCGGACCACCATTACTGGGGCGGGCTGAGGGACACCCAGGCATTGGCGAAAATGTGCGCCACCTTTGGCCTGGGGGTATCCATGCATTCGAACTCACACCTGGGCATCAGCCTGATGGCCATGGCCCATGTGGCCGCCGCCGTGCCGAACCTGGACTACGCCTGTGACACCCATTACCCATGGCAGGAGCCGGACGAAGAAGTCATCAAGGGCGGCAAGCTGCCCATCGTCGATGGCTGCGTGAAAATAACCCGGGCGCCGGGCCTTGGGCTGGAGCTGGATCGTGATCAACTGGGCAAGCTGCATGACCAGTTCCTCAGCTGCGGCATCCGCCAGCGCGACGATGTGCGGCAGATGCAGCGCTATCGGCCGGATTGGAAAATCGTCAAACCCAGGTTCTAAAGCGTAGACATCCATCGCCCGGGTGGCTACCTCCACGGTGGGAGCGGACTTGCTCGCGAATGTGATGTATCAGCCAGCACATTTTGTGACTGATTCACCGCTTTCGCGAGCAAGCCCGCTCCCACAGGTGGATAGGGTTGGGCCTGAAGTATTGCGCCTCCGAGCATTGCAGTCTTACGCCCAAACAACCGCGCCGGCCCGGCGCTTCCAAAGCAGCCGCCATTTACCTCCAAGGCAGCGTATGGCGCCGCCACCAGCCTTTCGATAATCGCCTCCGACATCCCGTCCCCTGTTGCGGAGCGCGCCATGCACAACAATAAAAATACCCGCCACCGTTTTTTGCCTGCGGTCATCGCCAGCCTTTCGACCCTTGGGCTGACGCCCTGGGCCCAGGCCGAAATCATGCTGTACGACAAGGACCAGACCACGTTTTCCACTGACGGCTACATCAATGCCTTCTACGTCAACAGTGACGTGGACCGCGCCGGTGAGCAGTTCGATCGTCGTCAGTCGCGGGTCAAGATGGGTTTTTTGCCCAACTACCTGGGCTTCAACATGGGCAAGCAGGTCGATGACCTCAAGCTTGGCGCCCGTGCGTCATTCTGGGTGACCATCAACGACAGCGAAACCAACGGCACCGACACCGCTATCGATGTGCGCCAGTTCTACGGTACCGTCGCCAATCCCGAATGGGGCGAGGTGTTGATCGGCAAGGACTTCGGCCTGTTTGCCCGCTCCAATATTCTGCTGGACGAACTGTTGGCCGGTTACGGCCAGGTCAGCGACACTCTGGGGTTGGTGGACGGTGGCGGTGTGTCGTTCGGCAACATCGGCAGCGGTTATCCCTATCCGTTCCCGACGTCGCAAATCACCTACCGGACTCCTGTGATGGATGGGCTGCGAGTGGCGGTGGGGATCATGGATCCGGTGGACACCAACGACAACAGCGCCACCGGCAAGGCCTACCAGGAAAACCCACGCACCGAGAGCGAGATTACCTACCAGTTCGACCTGGGCGGGGCGAAGATATACAGCTGGCTCAACGGCAGCTACCAGACGTCGGAAAACACCGACTCCACGGTCGAATCGGTGACCTCCAAAGGCCTGGGCTACGGCGTCCAGGCCAAGATGGGTGGGCTGTCGCTCACAGGCTCCGGGTTTCAGGCCAAAGGCATCAACCCGTTCTTCACCAACAACGCCGGCGAAGCCACGCTGCGTAACGTCGACAGCAAGGGTTACCTGCTCCAGGGCTCGTACAAGTTGGGTAAAAACCGGCTGGCCCTGTCCTACGGCAAGACCGATGACGACGGTAACGGCGT
This sequence comes from Pseudomonas sp. Pf153, assembly GCF_001269775.1. Classification (NCBI taxonomy): domain Bacteria; kingdom Pseudomonadati; phylum Pseudomonadota; class Gammaproteobacteria; order Pseudomonadales; family Pseudomonadaceae; genus Pseudomonas; species Pseudomonas sp. Pf153. The sequence continues at coordinate 113,304 of NZ_LHVL01000013.1, forward strand.
GGTGGGCAGCGGTGCCGATTACGAAACCCGCGGCATCGCCTTGTTCCACGACGTCAATGACAACCTCAAGCTCGTGGCTGAGTACAACCAGTTCGAAATCAACGGCCACGACACCAGCGCCCAGAACGAAGACACCGACACCTTTGCGGTGGGGGCGGTGTTGACCTGGTAATCCTATAGAACGGCTGTAAAGGCTATTCGGATCGGGTTTTTGAAGGCTCCAGCCGTGCGCATCGCGGCCGGGGCCTTCGCTGTTCTCCTCCCATGGAAGCGCCCACCCGCTACCCAAGTAGCATTCGTCGCCCCGGCTCGGCTTCGTACACTCAAGGCTCTCACCACGGAGGCAACCATGCAGCAGGCCCAGAACGAAGGCGTGGTCAGCGCGATGTCCCAGGCAACGGATGTCCAGCAAGCGGCCCAGGAACTGGCGCGTCAGCTGCTGCATCCCTACCTGGGGTTCGTGCTGTTTTTCTGTTCCGCCGAGTACAATCTGCCCGCCCTGGGCCAGGCGCTCTCGCAAAGTTTCGGTGGCATTCGCCTGGTGGGTTGCACCAGCGCGGGGGAGATCACCCCACAGGGGTACGGTCGCAACTGTGTGACGGCGGTGGGGTTCGATCACCGGCATTTTTCCATTGCCGCCGAATTGATCGGTGAGATGGAGCATTTCAGCCTGATCGACGCCCAGCAGATGGTCGAACGGCTGGCCGGCGCTTGTCGCAGCAATGCCCTGGCACCGATCAAAGGCCACAGCTTTGCGCTGACCTTGCTGGATGGCCTGTCCAGCCGTGAAGAAATGGTCCTGGCGGCGCTGAGTGCCGCCCTGGGAGACATTCCGCATTTCGGTGGTTCGGCCGGCGACGACAATTACCTGACCCATACCCACGTGTACTTCGAAGGCCAGTTCCACAGCGGTGCGGCCGTCGTGGTGTTGATCAACACCTGGCTGGCCTTTGAAGTCTTTACCACCCATCACATCCTGCCCCGGCAGGAGAAACTGGTGGTGACCGGTGCCGACAGTACCTCTCGCCGGGTCTATGAACTCAACGCCGAACCCGCCGCCGAGGAATACGCCCGGCATATCGGCGTGCCGGTCAGCGGCCTCGATTACCGGGTCTTCGCGGCGCATCCGCTGGCGGTGCGCATCAACGATCAATACTACGTGCGGGCCATCCAGCAGGTGCACCCGGACCTGAGCCTGAGTTTCTACTGCGCGGTGGAGAACGGCATCGTCCTGACGGCCATGACTCCCGGTCCCTTGCTGACCAACCTGCAAGACCTGTTCGAAGGCTTGCAGGCACGCCTCGGCGATCTCTTGCTGACCATCGGTTGCGATTGTTTCCTCAGGCGTCTGGAGCTGGAGGACCGTGGCGGCCTGGAGCAAATCGGGCAGTTTCTGCGGGAACAACGGGTGATGGGCTTCAACACCTACGGAGAACAGTTCAATGGCATGCACATCAACCAGACCTTTACCGGAGTTGCCATTGCCCGACATCGCGTCCCCGGCCACCGCTGACCTGCAGGCGCAAATCGCTCACCTGCAGCACGAAAACCGTAAGTTGCGGCGCATCAACGAGGCACTGATCGAGCGGGTGGAATCCGGCGTGACCCGAGGCAGCGATCCGTATGCGGCATTCCAGCATTCGGTGGTGTTGGCCGAACAGGTCCGCGAACGCACCGACGCGCTGAACCAGGCCATGGCCGAGCTCAAGGCCGGCAATCACTTGCTGGGCGAGGCGCGGCTGCGGGCGGAAACGGCCCACCGACATCTGATCGACGCCATCGAGAGCATTTCCGATGCATTCGTGCTGTTCGATGAACAACAGCGCATCGTGTTGTTCAACAGCCGTTTCAAGGCATTCTGGGCCCACAGTCGAGTGCGCATCATCGCCGGGATGCGACTGGGCGAGGTCAAGCGCCTGATGACCGCCAACGGCTTGTTCAGCGAGGAAACCCGGGGGCCGGGCGATGAGCATGTGCTGTACCGTTTGCAGAACGGGCGCTGGTTGCAGGTCAGCGAACGGCCGACCCAGGAAGGCGGACGGGTGATCCTGTTCACCGATATCACCGACGTCAAGCTCAGTGAAACCGTGCGCCGCGAACAGGCTGTCGCGCAGAAATCCCATTTGTTGCAGCGCGCGGTGGACAACCTCTCCCAGGGCATGGCGATGGTCAATGCCCAGGGCGTGCTTGAATTGTGGAACCGTCGCTTCCTGGAGCTCAGCGGCCTGGCACCAGTGGCGGCCCACCGGCCGTTCAACGAGGTGATCGCCGACAGCGAACTGCAACTGCTGACCCCCGCCAGCCGCGACAGCAACGGTCGATTGATCCACGAGTGCGAGCAGCGCCTGTCCGACGGCCGGGTCCTGGAAATCCGTACCCATCCGCTGCCCACCGGCGGCTACGTCAACACCTTTACCGACATCACCGAGCGTTATCAGCACGCCGAAGCGTTGAGTGAAAGCGAGCGCTGGATCCGGCTGATCACCGATCACGTCCCGGCACTCATTGCCTACCTCAACGCCGATCTGGTCTATGAGTTCACCAACAAAGTCTACGAGCAGTGGTATTGCTGGCCACGGGGCGTAATGCTCGGCCAGAGCCTGCGCGAGGCCCACAGCGAGCAGCATTACCAGCGCCTGGAGGCTTACGTGGCCCGGGCATTGGCGGGTGAAAGCGTGACGTTCGAATTCGCCGAAACCAACATCAACAACCAGGAACGCTACATGCTGCGCTCCTACGTGCCGAACCGGCTGGCCAACGGCGAGGTGGTGGGGATCTTCGTGCTGATTCGCGACATCACCGAGCGCCGCCGCACCGCCGAGGCGCTGCATCAGGCTTATCAGAACCTGGAGCAGCGGGTCCAGGAGCGCACCGCCGAGCTGACCACCCTCAATGATCAATTGCGACGTGAAATCGACGAGCGCAGCCGGGTGGAGGTGCGCCTGCGCGAAGCCAAGCAAGAGGCCGAGCAGGCCAACCTGTCGAAAACCAAATTCCTCGCGGCGGTCAGCCATGACCTGCTGCAACCGCTCAACGCCGCCCGGTTGTTCACCAGCGCCTTGCTCGAACGCCGTGAGCCGGTGGCGAATGCTCAACTGGTGCGCAATGTGAGCAATTCCTTGCAGGACGTGGAGAATCTGCTCGGTACATTAGTGGACATTTCCAAACTCGATGCCGGGGTGATCAAGGCGGATATCGCACCCTTCGCCCTCAGCGAATTGCTGGAAAACCTGGCCGCTGAATATGCGCAGGTGGCCCGCAGTGAAGGCCTGGAACTGCGCTTCGTGCCGTGTTCGGTGCTGGTGCGCAGCGATATGCAACTGCTCGCACGGATCTTGCGCAACCTGTTGAGCAACGCCATTCGCTACACCCCCAGCGGCAGAATCGTGCTGGGATGCCGGCGGCACCGCCAGCGCGTCTCGATCCAGGTCTGGGACAGTGGCATCGGCATCGCCGAGGAGCGCCTGGAGGAAATCTTCCAGGAGTTCAAACGCGGCGACGTGCAGCGCCCGGACCAGGATCGCGGGTTGGGCCTGGGGCTGGCGATCGTCGAAAAGATCGCCGGCATCCTCGGGCATCGGATCCAAGTGCGTTCATGGCCGGGCAAGGGCTCGATGTTCGCCATCGATGTACCCTTGAGCGCCACCGCGCCCAAGCCGCAACCGTGCCTGGACATGAGCGAACCCATGCTCGAACGCTTGCGTGGCGCGCGAGTCTGGGTGTTGGACAACGACGCGGCGATCTGCGCCGGTATGCGCACGTTGCTCGAGGGGTGGGGGTGCCGGGTGGTGACTGCGTTGTCCGAGGAGGATCTGGCGCGTCAGCTGGACAGCGATCACGCCGAGGTGGACCTGCTGATCGCCGACTATCACCTGGACCATGACCAGAACGGCGTGGACGCCGTGGCGCGGATCAATGCCCGGCGGGCCACGCCGATCCCGGCGATGATGATCACCGCCAACTACAGCAACGAACTCAAGCAGCAGATCCGCGAACGCGGCCACACCCTGATGCACAAACCGGTGCGGCCGATGAAGCTCAAAACGGCGATGAGTCACCTGTTGGTCCGGCCTCAATAGCGCAGGTTCTTGTGGGAGCAAGGCTTGCCCGCGATGACTTTGGTACATTCAACTTGGAGGCAAGCTGACCCACCGCCATCGCGAGCAAGCTCAGCTCCCACAGGATTGAACACTCTGCGAAACATGGAACTGCGCAAAGGGATATTGCGGCTCAGCGCCTCAGATAAGCCCCGAAATCGATATCCCCCGCACTGAGGATCGCCTGCACCCGGTTGTGCACGTTGAGTTTGCGCAAAATGGCCGAGACGTGAGCCTTGACCGTGGTTTCGGCAATGTCCAGCGTGTAGGCGATCTGTTTGTTCGACTCGCCCTTGGTCATGCGCTCGAGCACCAGCAATTGCTTGCGCGTCAAGGCCTGGAGCAGTTCGGGCGGGAAGGCCGGGGTTTCGCTCAGGCGTCGACCTACCGGGTTCTTCTGGGTGCGGATGATGTCCGGTGGCAGGTACACGTTGCCGTTGAGGATCTGCTCGATGGCGTCGGTCATCTGTGAGCGCGGCGACGATTTGGTAATGAACCCTACCGCGCCGTAGGTGATGGCTTGCAGGACGATCTGTTTGTCCTGTTCGGCGGAGACGATCACCACGGGTATGGTGGGCGCTTCGTTGCGCAGGTTGATCAGGCCATTGAGGCCATGCATGCCGGGCATGTTCAGGTCCAGCAGGATCAGGTCCAGGTCGTCGTGCTCGTGGGTCAGGGCCAGGGCGCTGTCCAGATCGGCGGTTTCCATCACCTCGCTGCCGGGAAAACCGTCGCTGATGACGTTGTGGATGGCTTCGCGAAACAGTGGGTGATCGTCGGCTATCAGGATTTTATACACGGCCATTCACCTCGTTATTGTGTTGGGGCTGGAGCGGTTGCACGCACATTCAGGATCAAGGAAAGGGCTCGGGCCGGGCCGCTTGCAGGGGCAGGTTGGCCGCCTCCCAGGCATCGAGGCCATCACGGTACCAATACAGATGCTTATAGCCCATGGACGCGGCGCGTTTTACCGCGTTCCAGCTCAACCAGCAATCGGAGCGGCAGTAAAAGACCAGCGGTCGATCCGCACGCCCAGCGGTGGCTTTGCGCAGGTAATGGACGAAGTAATCCCGCCAGGCGGGATCCAGATTGCCGTCGCCGGTATTGGCCAGCCACAAGCTGCCGGGAAGGTTGGCGTGGGGCTCATTGTCGATGAATTGCCCCTGCACCCAGGGCCTGCGGTAGACATCGATCAGCACCGGAGGCGGGGTTTGCCCCAGCAGTTGCTGCAACGCCTGGGTATCGATGGTTTGCGCGCCTTGCGCCACGGCGGGCGTCGGGCTGCGATACCGGTCGATGCGGTAACCCTCGGGAGAGAACAACGAGGTGTCGGCTTGCGCGACACACAGCCACAGGCAGGGCAAGACGATCGCCAATGAACGGAACATAGGGATTGATCCTTATTGTTATGCGTCCATTACATGCCAGGGTGGCGGTCTTGTGAATGCGACCATAGACAGGAAAACCAGTACTAAAGTCGTAAAAATGAGTGGAGGATCATGGATCCATCGACATGCGCGAATTTGTGCTCCCACACGGAATTAGAGGCAAACCGTCAGCCAGCCTTGCGCACCGCCGCATGCTGCGGATTGAACGTCCACACCGCCAGCAGCGCGAAGACCAGGGTCAAGCCGGCACAGACCGTCATCGCCAGCAAATTGAATTGCCCATACAGGGCAAAGCGCACCAGTTCCACGCCATGGGTGAACGGATTCACCGCGCAAAGCCAATACAGCCAGGGGCTGGCCTCAAGCATCTTCCACAGCGGATACAGCGCCGAGGACAGGAAAAACATCGGGAAGATCACGAAGTTCATGACCCCGGCAAAGTTCTCCAATTGCCGTATGGCATTGGACAGTAGCAACCCCAGGGCGCTGAGCATCAGGGCCACCAGCAACAGGGCCGGCAGCGCCAGCAACAGGCCCATCGCTGGCGGCTGGACGCCGTACAACCAGGCAATGGCGAGAAAGGCATAGACCTGCAACAGCGAGATCAGCGAAGTCGCCAGCAGTTTGCTCGCCAGAAGGAAGGCGCGGGGCAGGGGGCTGGTCAGCAGGACGCGCATGCTGCCCATCTCCCGGTCATAGACCATCGACAACGACCCCTGCATGCCATTGAACAACAGGATCATGCAGGCCAACCCCGGCACGATGTATACCTCGTAAGGAATGTAGGTGTCGTAGGGCGCGATGATGGCGATGCCCAATGCCGCCCGGAAACCCGCAGCGAACACCAGCAGCCACAGCAACGGTCGGACCAGAGCACTGAGCAGGCGCGTGCGTTGCAAGACGAAGCGCAGCCATTCGCGCATCACGATGCCGCGCAAACACTGCCAGTACGCGTTCATGGGTGGGCTCCCACAGCGGTCAATCGATTGAAGGCTGAGCCCAGGGTTCCGCCGTACTCCAGGCTAATGACCTCGGCGGGACCGCTGGCGACGAGGCGGCCCTGATGCAAGATCAACAACGTATCGCTGGGTTGCACTTCATCCAGCAGGTGGGTGGTCCAGAGCACGCTGATGCCCTGTTCGCGGCAGAGTTGACGAACGTGTTGGCCGAGGGCCTGGCGGCTGGCCGGATCAAGGCCGACGCTGGGTTCGTCCAGCAGCAACAGACGCGGCTCGTGGAGCAGCGCCCGGGCGATTTCCACCCGGCGACGATGTCCACCGTTGAGATTGCGCACCCGTTCGTGGCGCCGTTCGGTCAGTTCCTGACGGGCCAGCTCAGTGTCGATCCGGACGCTGCCCTCGCGTCGGGACAGGCCATGCAGCGCGACGTGATAACGCAGGTTCTGCTCCACGCTCAAATCCAGGTCCAGGGTGCTTTGCTGGAACACCACGCCCAACTGGCGCAAGGCCGGGCGGGGCGAGGTTTGCAAAGAGTGACCGCCGACGCGGATCTCGCCGCATTGCACGTCATAAAGGCGCGTGAGCAGCGCGATCAACGTCGACTTACCCGCTCCATTGGGCCCCAGGAGCGAGGCGAATTGCCCGGCGGGCAGGCTGAAATCCAACTGCCGGAGAGCGTCGCGTGTACCGTAGGCGAAGCTCAGGTCGCTGACCTGCAAGGCGTTCATGGCGTCACCACCACGCCCCAAGGATAGCGCCCGACCTTCACCGACTTCAGCACTTTGCGGCTCTGCACGTCGATCACCGAGACGTCACCGCTGACGCCGTTGGTTGCCAGCAGCTGACGCTGGTCCGGGGTGAACGCCAATTGCCAGACCCGCCGGCCCACCAGCAGGTAATCCAGCACTTCAAAGGTCTTGGCGTCGATAACCGCCACATGGTTGGCCGGGCCCAGGGCGACGAAAGCGAGCTTGCCGTCGGCGCTGAGCTTGATGCCCACCGGCTGCACCTTGTCTGGGTGCACGCCCTTGATCTGGAACGTCAGGGTCTTGAGCACCTGGCGCGTGGCGACATCCAGAATCGTCAGAGTGCCGCCGATCTCCGCCGACGCCCAGAGCTGGGTGCCGTCGCGACTGAACTCGACGAAGCGCGGACGCTGGTCCACCAGGGTGTTGTCGGCCAGCGTCTGGGTACTGGTGTCGATCCAGTGCAGCATGTTGGTGGTTTCGCTGGTGTTGACTGCCCACTTGCCGTCCGGGCTCACGGCCATGCCTTCGGGCTCGACACCCACGCCGATCTGGCCCAGCACTTCGGAGGTTTGGGTGTCGATCACTGTGACCAGGGCATCGTCTTCATTGGAGACGTACAGCCAGCGGTCGTTGGGGTGCAGGGCGAACTGTTCCGGGTCTTTGCCCGAGGGCAGCTCCTTGACGATTTTGCGCGTCGCCACATCCATCACCTGCACCCGGTCCGAATCGCTGGCGCAGATGTACAACAGACGATTGTCGTGAGACAGCAACAGCCCTCGGGGGCGCTGGCCCACCGGCAGCGTCTCGATGACTTCCAGGCTCTGCAGATCGATCAGGCTCAGGCTGTTGTCTTTCTCGTTGGAGACCCAGGCGATGCTGGCGCCGGCAGGGCTGGCGGCGAACAACGCGATGCCCAGGGACAGGGCTTGGCAGGCTTGCAGCAATGGGCGACGCATGGCGGTTTCCTTATTGTTGTTATCGGATCAGGGGTAACGGCAGCTCACTTCGGGGCGGTCGTAGCCCAGGCTGTCCATTTCGTTGGACGGATGCAGGAAGCCGTCCTGGGGCGAGGTGCTCACCAGAGCCCGAGGCTGTACCAGGGGAATCGGCTGGCGCAGTTGCCCGTTCCAGGGGCGGTAGCTGAGTTTGCGTCCCTTGAATCCGTCCAGCGGCAACTGATCGCTCAGGGCCAACTGGCGGATCGCGAGAGCATCGTTCTGGCGCAGTTTGCTGACGGCGCTGGCGATGCTGCGCACGGCGATCCAGGCGGCAAAATCGCGGTCGTTCATCCAGCGACCGGCCAGGGATTCAAAGCGTTTTTGCAGTTGGGCCGCGCCGTAGGTTTCCACGGTTTTGTGCCAGCCGGTGGGCACCAACCCCTGGGTGCCGGCCACCGGACGCGGGTACCAGGTCTGGTAGGGCAGGTATTCGCCGAAGTCGCCGCGTTCATCCGCCACCAGCACGACGTCGTATTCGGCGGTCTGGGTGAACAGCGGCATGTCGGCCTGGGCGCTGCGGCGCTGGTCGTTGTCGAACTGCCAGGCTTTTTCGGCGACCACCTTCATGCCGAAGCGCTTCATGGCCCGCCGCAGGGCGGTCGCGTAGGCTTGGTCGTCTGGCGTCTGGCCGACGATCAGCAGTGCCCGCTGCCATTTGCGCACGACACTGAATTGCACCAAAGCATCGGCAAGCATGGCCCGATCGGGCAGGCTGTGGAGTACGTTCCCCAGGCATTGCGTGGTGCGCAGACTGTCATCGGGGCTGCCCGCGTTGAACAGCAAACTGTCGGGCAGGGCGGCGCTGAGCTGGCGCAGGCTGGCGGCCGGGGCGTTCACCACGAACAACCGCAGCCCCTGGTCATGCTGGGCGCGGGCCGCCTGGAGCAGCGCTTCGGGGCTGTCGACGCTGGCGCTTTCCAGGCGGTAATCGTGCTTGAGGAAACGTCCGGTGCTGTTGCTGTCGATGATCGCCAGTTCAGCGCCACGTAGTCCGGCGTCGGCAGGCTCAGCGATCACGTTTGAGAGCAGCAGGCCCGGATCGGGACGGTAACCCAGGTAGCCGATACGCACCTGCAACGGCGCCGCCTCATCCGCCTGGGCGGCGACTGCAAGAAGAGTAATCAAGGTGAGACTGACGAGCCGACGCATAACACCTCCACTACAGGTAGCGCCAGCATAGGAAGCACGCGCCCATGGGGAAATATGCAGAAAGTATCGCCGGTGCAGTACCAAGGTAGTAACCCGCCGCCGGGCCCGGGGTTCTAGGATGCAGGGCATTGTCATTCATCAGGGAGCGGACGGACTGTGCGGACTTTCAAAGCGCTGCTGTTGCCGTTGTTGCTGGTCCTGAGTTTGATCGGGGTTGATCGGTTGTCTGGAAAACAGGGATCGTGCGGTGAACACGAAACCTGCAAACACCCGCGGCCCCCTGTGGGAGCGGGCTTGCCCGCGAAGGCGGCGGCACTGTCCACCTCTATGCAAACCGATCGACCGTTTTCGCGAGCAAGCCCGCTCCCACAAGAGGGATGTGTCTGGCGCTGGGGGTGTGAGTTCAACCCGGCAATGGGGTACTGACCATGTCTGCTCTGTGGCGCATCAACCTCTGGGTCACGGCATTCTTCGCCCTGGTCACCCTGGCCTGTGCGCTGCTGCTGTTGCATCAGGCCGTGGCCGACGTGAAGCGCGAGTTGCAATCAGCCGAATCCGTGGTGCATTACCTCAAGGAAACCGCCGAGCGCGATCCGACGAGCCTGCAGCCACGGCTGACAGGCAGCTTGCGCCATGTGCGGGTGCGTTGGCTGGGGCCTGGAGAGGTGTTCCCGATACCGGACGAAGAGGGGCCCAAGGGCTGGGTCGGGCGATGGCTGCTCGACGACAGTCCTATGGCTCAAGTGGTGCAGTTGCGCGACGGGCGACGGGCCTGGATTGCCGTCGATCCACGAGACGAAATCGACGAGATCCTCGATTCGCTGGTGCAGTTGCTGGTTGTCTGTGCCATGGCCCTGCTGCTCAGCCTGCTGGTGATTCGCTGGGCGGTGGACCGGGTCATGCGCATGCTGGATCAGTTGCTGGGGGCGCTGCGCCAGGTATCGAGCGGCGACCTGCGAGTGCACCTGCCCGCCGAAGGCATCCCTGAGGCGCGACAGTTGGCAGGGCATTTCAATCGAATGACCGCCGTCCTGGCCCAATCTCGGGCCGATAACACCCGGCTCACCCAGGCGCTGCTGGCGGTGCAGGAGCGTGAGCGTACCCATTTGGCCCAGGCGCTGCACGACGACCTGGGCCAGTATGTGACTGGCATCCGCGCCAGGGCCTGTCTGCTGCGCCTGGTCACCGGTCAGCCTTCGGTACTGGAGCAGACGGTCAGTCAGTTGGAGCACGACTGCGAGCACTTGCAACAGGGATTCCGGGCGTTGGTCCATGATCTGTACCCGGTGGTGCTGCAACACTTGCCGCTTGGCGAAGCCATTGGCTTGCTGGCGCGGCAATGCCAGGACACCCATGGCATCGCCTGTGAGTTACGCATCGCGGATGCCTTGCCACCGTTGTCGGGACCGGACAAGACCCACCTGTATCGCCTGTTGCAGGAAGCACTGACCAACGTTGCCCGCCATGCCAACGCGACCCATGTACGGATCCGTTTGCGTCAGCGTGCCGGCCGTCTGCGCCTGCTGGTTCGCGACAACGGCCAGGGCGCCCTCCAGCCGTATCGACCGGGCGTGGGCCTGCATTCGATGTGCGAGCGGGCCCGCAGCCTGGGCGGCGAATTGCGCGTCATCTGCCGGCCCGGTGCAGGCTGGGCACTGGCCTTGAATATCCCTCTGGAGGCACGATGAACATTTTGTTGGTGGACGACCACGCGGTGGTTCGGCAGGGCTACGCCAGTCTTGTGCGGGCCTTGATGCCGGATTTGCATGTCCGGGAGGCAGCCACCGGAGAAGAGGCGTTAAGCCACGTGCAGGAACAGGTACCGCATCTGGTGATCATGGACTTCGGCCTGCCCGGTATCAGTGGCCTGGAGACCACGCGGCGCCTGCGCCAGCGCCTGCCGCAACTGCGGGTCCTGTTTTTCAGCATGCACGATGAATTGCCGCTGGTGCGTCAGGCACTGGACGCCGGTGCCTGCGGTTATCTGACCAAGAACTCGGCGCCCCAGGTGCTGGTGGAGGCGGTGCGCCGGGTATTGGCCGGCCACGCCTATATCGAACAGTCCCTGGCGACCCAATTGGCTTGCGCCGGCCCCCGGCAAAACACCGACCCGCGCCTGCAAAGCATGACCCAGCGTGAGCTGGAGATTTTCGTCATGCTCGCCAAGGGCACACCCGCACGCACCATCGCCGAGCAGTTGTGCATCAGCGCTAAAACCGTGTCGAACCATCTGACACTGCTCAAGAGCAAGTTGCAGGTCAGCTCTCATGCCGAGCTGGTGCATCTGGGGATCGACCTGGGCTTGGTGCGGGTGGCGGGGTAAAAAACCTATAGAACTCATCCTGTGGCGAAAGGCTCTCATCGGTCCCAGGATTCCGGACATCCTTTGCAATCCTGCATGTTTGCATCCTGGAAGTTCCCGTAATGCTGACGCGAGCCACTCAGGTCGGCCTGTTCCAGGTTGCTTTCGCCGAGCTTGGCTTCTTGCAGGTTGGCGTCGCGCAGGTCGGCGCCCTTGAGGTCGGCTTTGCTCAGCCAAGCCATTTCCAAGTCGGCCGCTTGCAAGTTGGCTCCGTGCAGTCGCGCGCCGGATAAGCGAGCGAACTGAAGATAGGCTGCGCTCAGGTCGGCACGCTGGAGCTGTGCACCTTGGGCAAACAGCCCCCAGCCCTGGATGGCCTTGAGCGTCGCACCGGTGAAGTCGGCCAGGCGCAGGTTACTTTGCTGCAGACTGGCGCGGGTCAGGTTGGCGCCCTGCAGTCGGGCGCGCTCCAGATTCGCCAGGTCCAGCCTCGCGTGCCGCAGGTCGGCATCCCGTAGATCGGCACCGCTGAGGTTCATCTTGCGCAGGTCCTGGTTGGCCAGCCGGGCACCGCGCAGGTTGGCGCCGGGGCATTGGCTGGATTCGGCGATGACGCAGCCGTTGAGGATCAGGGCCGCGTCGGAGTCGTCGGCATGGGCACTAGAGGCGAGCAGCACCAATGCCAGGGGTAAGTAATTCATGGCAGTAAACTCGGTTGACCCTGTGGGAGCGGGCTTGCTCGCGGAGACGTCGGGTCAGCAACATGGATATCGGCTGACCTGACGCCTTCGCGAGCAAGCCCGCTCCCACAATGGGGAATTGGGTTGAGGTTCTGAGAGCTTGCTACTTCTGCGCCGTCGCCTTATCCCAACTCGGAATCTTGAACGCCCAGAACGACCCGCCCTGGGCCACCGGCTTGGTCAATTCGGCCATGTCGCCGCCCCACAGCGGTACGGCGCCGCCATAGCCGACGGTGACGCCGATGTACTGTTCGCCGTCCTGCTCCCAGGTGATGGGCGGGGAGACGATGCCGCTGCCGGTCTGGAATTTCCACAGCTCCTTGCCGGTTTTGGCGTCGAAAGCCTTGAAGAAACCGTCGCCGGTGCCGGTGAACACCAGGTTGCCCTTGGTGGCGAGCACGCCGGCCCACAGCGGCAACGGTTCCTTGTGTTCCCAGACGACCTTGCCCGTGGTGGGATTCATCGCCCGCAGGCTGCCGACATGATCGTCATACATGCGCTTGATGCGAAACCCCATGCCCAGGTAGGCCGAGCCCTTTTTGTAGTTCACTTCCTCGGTCCAGTACTCTTCCTTCCACTGGTTACCGGGGACGTAGAACAGCCCCGTGTCCTGGCTGTAGGCCATGGGGTTCCAGTTCTTGCCGCCGAGAAACGGCGGGGACACTTCCACCGGCTTGCCCTTGGTTTCGCCGGGCAACGGTTTGGCCGGGCGCTGGCCGGGATTTTCCACCGGGCGGCCGGTTTTGAGGTCGATGTGGCTGGCCCAGGTGATGTTGTCGACGAAAGGAAAGGCGTTCTGCAACTTGCCGTTGTTGCGGTCCACGACATAGAAGAAGCCGTTGCGGTCGGCATGGGCGGTGGCCTTGATCACCCTGCCATCCTTGTCCTTGTAGTCGAACAGCACCAGCTCGTTGTTGCCGGAAAAATCCCAGGCATCGTTGGGCGTGTGCTGGTAGAACCATTTCACCTCGCCAGTGCTGGGATCGACACCCACCTGGCCGGAAGTGTAAAGGCTGTCGTAATCGCGGGGATTGCCGTCCTTGGCCGTGCGGGCCCAGGTATTCCATGGGCCGGGGTTGCCCGCGCCGACAATGATGGTGTTGGTCTCGGGGTCGAAACTGGCGCTCTGCCAGGGCGCGCCTCCGCCGTGGCTCCAGGCCTCGACCTTGCCGGTTTCGGTGGTCTTGTCGTCGGGCCAGGAGGGCGCCTTGACGTCGCCGGTCGGGGTGCTGTCCTTGCCGTTCAGGCGGCCCATGTGGCCTTCGACGAAGGGCCGCATCCAGACCTCTTCACCCGTGTCGGGATCGCGGGCGAACAACTGTCCGACCACGCCGAACTCATCGCCGGAGCTGCCGTGGATCAGCAGCACCTTGCCGCTGCTCTTGTCCTTGATCAGCACCGGGGCGCCGGTCATGGTGTAGCCGGCGGAGTGATCACCGAATTTCTTGTTCCAGACCACTTTGCCGGTGTTTTTATCCAGGGCAACCACCCGCGCGTCCAGGGTGCCGAAGTAGATTTTGTCGCCATAGATGGCCGCGCCGCGATTGACCACGTCACAGCACGGGCGAATGTTGTCGGGCAGCCGGTGGTTGTAAGTCCACAGGCGCTTGCCGGTCCTGGCGTCGAGGGCGAACACCCGGGAATACGAGCCGGTGACGTACACCACGCCATCGCTGACGATGGCCTGGGACTCCTGGCCACGCTGCTTTTCGTCGCCGAACGAATAGGACCAGGCAGGGGTGAGCTTGAAGACGTTCTTGTCGTTGACCTGGGCCAGCGGGCTCCAGCGTTGGGCGTTGGTGCCCATGCCGTATTGCAGCACGTCCTGAGGGGTCAGGTGGTCGTTGGCGATGTCTTCCCAGCTGACGGCAGCGCTGGCCAGGGAGCTGAACGACAAGCTGCCGGCCAGCAGCAGGGCGGCGCTCAGGGCGCAGAGGGCGGGTGGGTTTTTTATTGTCATGGTGGGCATTCCCAGTGAGGTTTTGGCCTGACTAGGTTGGGTCGCGCCGGGGCCTGGCCGATACGGAAAAAATCCCGCCCTTGCCGGGAAGTCTTCCCGAACCGCCTGTCTTTGCGACCTGCGTCGGAGGGCTTGCTACCAAGGAACTAGGACCCGCGCACCAAAGCAGCATTCGGCTGGCGCGACACGGTTCCTAAGATGACGGCACGGCCTCTGCGAAGAGGTCTTGCGTGTAATCCAGAGGGCATAACAATGACAACAAAACGCAACGCCATCATCGCTACCGCATTGCTGATGGGGCTGATCGGCGCAGGCTCCGCATGGGCCCATGGCAACGTAGTGCCCCAGGCAGTGGAAACCAAGGGCTTGACCCCCATCAAGGACACCAACCTGCCATTGGACGCCGACGGTTGGGCTTCCCAGAACCCCTATCGCAATTCTCCCGAACGGGACCGGGCCGTGGAGATCGGCGCCTCGGCGTATAACCAGAACTGTGCGGCGTGCCATGGCCTGGAAGCCAAATCCGGCGGGATTGCCCCCGACCTGCGCATGCTCGATGCCGCCGAGGCCGGCGACGAATGGTTCGTCGAACGCGTGCGTCACGGCGCCGTACGCGACGGTCGGGTCTACATGCCGAAAATGGCCGATTACCTGAGCCAGGAAGCCTTGTGGGCCGTGCGCACTTATCTCGACAGCGTGCACGTCGAGGAGTGATCGCCATGCGCCTGTTCGCGTGGGTGATTTGCAGCCTGCTGCTGTGCGGCCAGACGGTGCAGGCGCAGGTGCGCAGCTACGATCAGATGATCGCCGCCGGTGAGTTGAAAGTGGCGGTCTACAAGGACTTCGCGCCCTACAGCTTCGAAGAAAACGGCCAGCCCAGGGGCGTCGATGTGGAACTGGCCCAAGCCTTGGCCAAGGCAATGGGCGTACGCCTGAAACTGATCTGGGCGCCCCCCGGCGAGAAGCTCGATGACGACCTGCGCGATTACATCTGGCGCAGCAGCCCGTTGCACGATCGGCAATTGGCCGACCTGATGATGCGCGTGCCTTACGATCACGACTACGTGCAAAGGCGCAACGACATCGGGGAGTTGGAAAATGCCCAGGTGGTGATGTTCGGACCCTATCAGCAGGAGTGCTGGCAGGTGGCGTATGACCGTCGGCGGCTGGATTCGGTGGGCAGCGTCGCAGTGTTCCAGCAGCACCCCATCGGCGTCGAAGTCGACAGCGTGCCGTCGTTCTACCTGACGTCGGTGTTCAACGGCATGCTCAGCGCCAGGACTCACCATTACCCCAGTGTCAGCCAGGCGTTCAAGGCGATGCAGGCCGGGAACGTCGACGCGGTCATGGCCATGCGCGGGGAGGTCGACTGGCAGGTGCACGAAGCAGGCGACCCGCAACTGGCCCTGGCGGAAAACGCCTACCCGAACATGGGCAAGCAACGCTGGGAAATCGGCATGGCGGTGCATGAGAGCAACCGGCAACTGGCCTATGCGGTGGAGGAGGCGCTGGAAGGCTTGATCCGCGACGGCAGCGTCAAGAACCTCTACGCGCATTACGGCCTGCGCTACGAAGTGCCCGAGATGTATCAATAGGAGCGCAGGGATGAAAGGGCTCGCGTGTTGGCTGCTGGCGTGCGGCTTATCGACGATGGCGACGGCTGCGGTGGAACCGGGAACGGACCCGGTGCCTTCGGTGATGTGGGCGTTCTATCACAAGCAACTGCTGGCTGACGCACCGTTCGTGTTCGATGACCGGGTCCGAGTGGTGGCGCCGCCTTTCGCCGAAGATGCGCGCCAGGTGCCGTTGGAAATCGATGCCCGTGCCTTCGCCGGTGATGTGGTGCGGGTACTGGCCTGGGCCGAGTTGAACCCCTTGCCGAAAATCGTCGATTTTCAACCGGGGGATCGTGTACTGCCCTGGCTGTCGATCCGCATCCGCATCGAACAGGCCACCCCGTTGCGTGCCGCCGTACAAACCCGCGACGGGCTTTGGCATGTCGGTTCGACTGTGATCGACGCGGCCGGAGGTGGTTGTACCGCGCCCAGTGTGGTGCGCACCCAGCCGGGTTGGGAGGAGCATCTGGGCGAAGTGCTCGGTGCGCGCTATCCCCGGGGCGACACCAGTCGACTGCGGCTGCAGGTAGCCCATCCAATGGACAACGGCCTGGTGAGCGGCATCCCGGAGTTTTTCCTCAACGAGGCCCGGCTGTTGGACGCCGACGGCGGGGTGTTGGCGCGGCTGGAGCTATTTCCGGCGGTCAGCGAAAACCCCAACCTGGGTTTTGACATCCAGGGCCCCGGCCAAACTCGCCTGTTGCTGCGCGATAACAGTGGCAACGCGTTCGAGGCGGCCATTCCCTGACCATAAGGAGCGTCCCATGCGCTGGTTGCTGCTGATCTTCATTAGCCTGAATGGGGCGGCCTGGGCCGGGACAGACTATGCCCTCAAGCCCCGGCAGATCGCCGAGGGTACCTGGCTGCTGGAGGGCAGCACCGAGAACTTCGCCAAGGCCAACGGCGGTAATATCGTCAACACCGGCTTCATCGTCACCGAGGCTGGCGTCGTGGTGATCGATACCGGACCGTCGAAACGCTATGGCGAGGCTTTTCGCCAAGCCATCGCGGCGACCACGGACAAACCGGTGATTCGCGTCCTGCTGACGCATCATCACCCCGACCATGTCCTGGGTAACCAGGCATTCAACGATGTGCCCATCGGTGCCTTGGCGAACACCACGGACCTGCTGAAACAGCAAGGCGAGGCCATGGCCGAGAACATGTACCGACTGGTCGGCGACTGGATGCGCGGTACCGAGGTGGTGTTGCCCACCCAGGTGGTGGAGCCCGGCACGTTGACGGTGGGCAATCATTCGCTGCGCCTGCTGCAACTGGCCGGGCACACCGGCGCCGACCTGGCGGTCCTGGACGAAACCACCGGCGTGCTGTTCGCTGGCGACCTGGTGTTCTACGAGCGGGCCCTGACCACCCCCAACAGTCCGGGACTCGATGTTTGGCTCCGGGATCTGGACTCCTTGCAAGCCTTGCCCTGGAAACTCATCGTGCCCGGCCATGGCCCGTTGGCGAGCGATACCTCGCCCTTCGTGCAAATGCGCGATTATCTGGGCTGGCTCGATCAACTGATGCGCGACGGCGCGGCCCGTGGCGACGACATGGCCGAGATGATTCGCAGCCCCATCCCCGAGCGATTTGCCGGGATCAGCCTGAGTCGTTATGAGCTGATTCGCAGTGTCAGTCATCTTTATCCGCGCTATGAGCGGGCGGGGATGAGGCGGGTGGATGCGCAATAGCCACAGGTCTTGCGGCGACCCTCACCTGTACCAAGGAACTAGAAAACTCAATACAGCGGGCAATTGTTGGTAGCGGCCCCGAGCCCAAGAATCTGCGGCAGACCGGGAAAATTTCCCGGGTATAACAATAACCGCAGAGGTAGCCGTCATGACTCATCCCGCACGTCGCCAACCCTTCGCCGTGAGCCTGCTGCTCAGTGCCATGCTGCTGTCCGGTTCGGCACTTGCCGCCGTGACCGACCAGGAAATTCTCCAGGACCCGAAGAACCCGCAGCAGGTCGTGACCAACGGCCTGGGCGTCCAGGGCCAGCGCTACAGCCCGCTCGATACACTCAACGTCAATAACGTCAAGGACCTGCGTCCGGTCTGGGCGTTTTCCTTCGGCGGCGAGAAGCAGCGCGGCCAGCAAGCACAGCCGATGATCAAGGACGGGGTGATGTACCTGACCGGGTCCTATTCGCGGGTGTTCGCGGTGGATGCGCGCACCGGCAAGAAACTCTGGCAGTACGATGCGCGCCTGCCCGATGACATCCGTCCTTGCTGCGACGTGATCAACCGTGGCGTGGCACTGTATGGCGACCTGGTGTACTTCGGCACCCTCGACGCCAAGCTGGTGGCTTTGAACAAAGACACCGGCAAGGTGGTGTGGAGCAAGAAAGTGGCCGACCACAAGGAAGGCTATTCCATCAGTGCCGCCCCCATCGTCGTTAACGGCAAACTGATCACCGGTGTGGCCGGTGGCGAGTTCGGCGTGGTGGGCCAGATCAGCGCCTTCGACCCGAAGAACGGCGAACTGCTGTGGACCCGTCCGACCGTGGAAGGCCACATGGGCTACGTCTACAAGAACGGCAAGGCCGTCGAGAACGGCATCTCCGGTGGCGAGGCTGGCAAGACCTGGCCGGGCGACCTCTGGAAAACCGGCGGCGCTGCGCCCTGGTTGGGCGGCTACTACGATCCGGAAACCAACCTGCTGCTGTTCGGCACCGGCAACCCGGCTCCGTGGAACTCCCACCTGCGCCCTGGCGACAACCTCTATTCCTCGTCGCGCCTGGCCCTGAACCCGGACGATGGCAGCATTAAATGGCACTTCCAGAGCACGCCTCACGACGGCTGGGACTATGACGGCGTCAACGAGCTGATCTCGTTCAACTACAAGGACGGCGGCAAGGACATCAAGGCCGCGGCAACCGCTGACCGCAACGGTTTCTTCTACGTGCTCGATCGCACCAACGGCAAGTTCATCCGTGGCTTCCCGTTTGTCGACAAGATCACCTGGGCCAGCGGCCTGGACAAGGACGGGCGGCCGATCTACAACGAAGCCAGCCGTCCGGGCGCGCCGGGCAGCGAAGCGAAGGGCAGCTCGGTGTTCGTGGCGCCGGCCTTCCTGGGCGCGAAGAACTGGATGCCCATGGCCTACAACCAGGACACCGGGTTGTTCTACGTACCGTCCAACGAATGGGGCATGGATATCTGGAACGAGGGCATCGCCTACAAGAAAGGCGCGGCGTTCCTCGGTGCCGGGTTCACCATCAAGCCGCTGAACGAAGATTACATCGGCGTGCTGCGGGCCATCGATCCCAAGACTGGCAAGGAAGTGTGGCGTCACAAGAACTTCGCGCCGCTGTGGGGTGGGGTGCTGACCACCAAGGGCAACCTGGTGTTCACCGGTACGCCTGAGGGCTTCCTGCAGGCCTTCAACGCCAAGACCGGGGAAAAGGTCTGGGAGTTCCAGACCGGCTCCGGCGTGCTCGGTTCGCCCGTCACCTGGGAAATGGACGGCGAGCAGTATGTCTCCGTGGTGTCCGGTTGGGGCGGCGCGGTGCCGCTGTGGGGCGGCGAAGTGGCCAAGCGTGTGAAGGATTTCAACCAGGGCGGGATGCTCTGGACGTTCAAGTTGCCGAAGGACCTGGTCGCCAAGCGCTGAGTTGAAGCAGAGCAGGGCGCTGTCTCTGTGGTGAGGCGGCAACCTGTGGGAGCAAGGCTTGCCCGCGATGAAGTTGACTCGGTTCATCCTGAAACCGAGGTGCCTCCATCGCGGGCAAGCCTTGCTCCCACAGAACACCAGCACCAGCACCAGCTTTCAGGATTCCCACCCCAAAAACCTACGACCAAATAACGAGAGCCCCACTGCCAACGACGCATTCGTCCGCCGCCTGGGGCTCTCTACCATCGGCCTATCGCCTGTCCCGTGACAGGCATCGACCAGGCAGAGGCCCAATCATGATCTACGCACAACCCGGAACCCCAGGCGCCGTCGTTTCCTTCAAGCCGCGCTATGGCAACTTCATCGGCGGCGAATTCGTCGCGCCGGTCCACGGGGAATATTTCACCAACACATCGCCGGTCAACGGCGAAGTGATCGCCGAATTCCCGCGCTCCAGCGCCGCCGACATCGACAAGGCACTGGACGCAGCTCATGCCGCCGCCGATGCGTGGGGCAAGACCTCGGTCCAGGACCGTGCCCTGGTGCTGCTCAAGATTGCCGACCGCATCGAGCAGAACCTGGAAGTGCTCGCGGTCAGCGAAACCTGGGATAACGGCAAGGCCGTACGGGAAACCCTCAATGCCGACGTGCCGCTGGCGGCTGATCACTTCCGCTATTTCGCCGGTTGCATCCGGGCGCAGGAGGGCGGGGCGGCCGAGATCAACGAGTTGACCACGGCTTATCACTTCCACGAGCCGCTGGGCGTGGTCGGGCAGATCATCCCGTGGAACTTCCCGCTGTTGATGGCCGCCTGGAAACTCGCACCGGCCCTGGCGGCAGGCAATTGCATCGTGCTCAAGCCGGCGGAGCAGACGCCGCTGTCGATCATGGTCTTTGTCGAATTGATCGCCGACCTGCTGCCGGCCGGTGTGTTGAACATTGTCCATGGTTTCGGTCGCGAAGCAGGCGAAGCCCTCGCCACCAGCAAGCGCATCGCCAAGATTGCCTTCACCGGCTCCACCCCGGTGGGCTCGCACATCATGAAATGCGCGGCCGAGAATATTATTCCGTCCACTGTGGAACTGGGCGGCAAGTCGCCGAACATCTTCTTCGAAGACATCATGCAGGCCGAGCCGGCTTTCATCGAGAAGGCAGCCGAGGGCCTGGTGCTGGCGTTCTTCAATCAGGGCGAAGTCTGCACCTGCCCATCCCGCGCCCTGGTGCAGGAGTCGATCTACGACGAATTCATGCAAGTGGTGATGAAGAAAATCGAGCAGATCAAACGCGGTAACCCGCTGGACACCGAGACCATGGTCGGCGCCCAGGCGTCCGAGCAGCAATACGACAAGATCCTTTCGTACCTGGACATCGCCAGGGAAGAGGGCGCCGAACTGCTCATCGGCGGCGCGGCCGAGCGCCTGGAAGGTGACCTGTCGAGCGGTTATTACATCCAGCCGACGCTGCTCAAGGGCCACAACAAGATGCGCGTGTTCCAGGAAGAAATCTTCGGCCCGGTAGTGGGCGTGACCACCTTCAAGGACGAAGCCGAAGCCTTGGCGATTGCCAACGACAGCGAGTTCGGCCTCGGCGCCGGCCTCTGGACCCGCGACATCAACCGCGCCTACCGCATGGGCCGGGCGATCAAGGCCGGCCGTGTGTGGACCAACTGCTACCACCTGTACCCGGCCCACGCCGCGTTTGGTGGCTACAAGAAGTCCGGGGTCGGCCGCGAAACCCACAAAATGATGCTCGACCACTACCAGCAGACCAAGAACCTGCTGGTGAGCTACGACATCAATCCGTTGGGGTTCTTCTAAACTGAAGCCACCCCAGACTCTTGTGGGAGCGGGCTTGCTCGCGAAGGCGGCAGTGCATCCACTCATTCAGTGACTGACCGACCGCTTTCGCGAGCAAGCCCGCTCCCACATAGGGTTTGGGTAACACCTGAAATCACTACCAACGCACCCCACCCACCGCTTCGAAAGTAGCATTCGAACCCGGTGCTCCCCATGCATTAATGACCTTGCCGGAATGGCCCGGCACAAGAAGAGGAAAGACCCATGTGGACTAAACCTGCCTACACCGACCTGCGTATCGGCTTCGAAGTGACCATGTACTTCGCCAACCGGTGAGTACCGGCCCGGCCTGACCCTCTCAGGCCGGGCTACCCATTGGTCTGATTGCAATCACGGTGGGATGCTTTAGGCTCAGGGTACCCCACAATAAGAACAGGCTTACCCATGAGCCATGCATCGGAAAAGATGAGCCTCAGTCCACTGCGCAAGTTCGTATCTCCTGAAATCATGTTCGGCGCCGGTTGCCGGCACAATGTCGGCAATTACGCCAAGACGTTCGGTGCACGCAAGGTGCTGATCGTCACCGATCCCGGGGTTATCGCCGCCGGTTGGGTGGGCGATGTCGAAGCCAGTCTCCAGGCCCTTGGGATCGATTACTGTATCTACAGCGCCGTCTCGCCCAATCCCCGGGTCGAGGAAGTGATGCTCGGTGCCGAGCTGTACCGGGAAAACCACTGCGATGTCATCGTCGCGGTCGGTGGCGGCAGCCCGATGGATTGCGGCAAGGGCATCGGTATCGTCGTCGCCCACGGTCGCAACATCCTTGAATTCGAAGGCGTCGACACCCTGCACATCCCCAGTCCACCGCTGATCCTGATCCCCACCACGGCCGGCACCTCCGCCGATGTGTCGCAGTTCGTGATCATTTCCAACCAGCAGGAGCGCATGAAGTTCTCCATCGTCAGCAAGGCGGCCGTGCCGGATGTGTCGCTGATCGACCCTGAAACCACCCTGAGCATGGACCCGTTTCTGTCGGCCTGTACCGGCATCGACGCGCTGGTGCACGCCATCGAGGCATTCGTATCCACCGGGCACGGGCCGCTGACCGATCCCCATGCGCTGGAGGCGATGCGCCTGATCAACAACAATCTGGTACAGATGATCGCCAATCCGGCGGATGTCGCGTTGCGGGAAAAGATCATGCTCGGCAGCATGCAGGCCGGCCTCGCATTCTCCAACGCTATCCTCGGCGCGGTACATGCCATGTCCCACAGCCTGGGTGGTTTCCTGGACCTGCCCCATGGCCTGTGCAACGCCGTGCTGGTGGAGCACGTGGTGGCGTTCAACTACAGCTCGGCGCCGGAGCGCTTCAAGGTGATTGCCGAGACGCTGGGCATCGACTGCCGCGGGCTCAACCACCGGCAGATCCGCACGCGGCTGGTGGAGCACCTGATCGCGCTCAAGCACACCATAGGCTTCCATGAGACCCTGGGACTGCATGGGGTGAGCACCTCGGACATTCCGTTCCTGTCCCAACACGCAATGGATGACCCGTGCATCCTCACCAATCCTCGGGAGTCGAGCCAGCGGGATGTCGAGGTCGTCTATGGCGAAGCCCTCTGACGAGCGACAGGAAGCCCTGGCGGGGCTGCTGGGACTGGGCAACCATTCGACGCGCAAGAGCCATTACCCTGAACTGGCGGCACGCCTCGAGGAGCTGGAGCAGGCCAAGCATCGCCTGCAGCAGCTCAACGACCAGCTGGAACAACGGGTGGCCGAGCGCACCGATGAACTGCTGGAGGCCAACCACAACCTGCAGCAGCAGATCGCCCAGCGCAAGCGCGTGGAGCAACAGTTGCGCGATGCCCGGGACGCCGCCCAGGCCGCCAATCGCAGCAAGGACAAATACCTCGCCGCCGCCAGCCATGACCTGCTGCAACCGCTGAACGCCGCACGCCTGTTGATCGCCACGTTGCGCGAGCGCCCCTTGCCTGCGCCCGAACACGTGCTGGTGGAGCGAACCCACCAGGCGCTGGAAGGCGCCGAAGACCTGCTCACCGACCTGCTGGATATTTCCCGGTTGGACCAGGCGGCGGTTCGCCCGGACCTGGCGTCGTATCGCCTGGACGAGCTGTTGGCGCCGCTGGTTTCGGAGTTTCAGTCGGTGGCCGGCGCAGCCGGATTGGAATTGAGGGTGCGCTTTGTCGACGAAGCGGTGTTGACCGACCTGCGGCTGATGACGCGCATCCTGCGCAACCTGCTCAGCAATGCCTGCCGTTATACCCATCAAGGTGGCATTCTCCTGGCCGTCCGGCGCAGAGGCGGTCGGGTGAGCGTGGAGGTCTGGGATACGGGACGCGGGATTGCGGCCGATTGCCTGGAATCGATCTTCCTCGAATTCAACCAACTCGATGTGGGCAGGGCGGCTGACCGCAAAGGGGTAGGGCTCGGGCTGGCCATTGTCGAGCGTATCGCCCATATCCTCGGTTATCGCGTCCAGGTACGTTCCCGACCCGGGCGTGGCTCGGTGTTCAGCATCGAGGTGCCATTGTCCGATGACAAGCCATTGCCCGTGTCGCATGTGCCTGTCCAGGCGGTGGCCGGTAACCCATTGCCGGGACGCCGGCTGCTGGTGATCGACAATGAGCTGAGTATTCTGCAAAGCATGGCCGCGCTGCTGGAGCAGTGGGGCTGTGAAGTGCTGACGGCCACTGATGAAGCGGCCGCGCTGGATGTGTTGCAGGGCCGGGCACCGGAACTGGTGCTGGCGGACTTTCATCTGGATCATGGCGTGGTCGGATGCGAAGTGGTCAGGCACTTGCGCGAGCATTTCCAGCAGCCGATACCGGCGGTCATCATCACCGCCGACCGCAGCGACCAATGCCGTCGCGCCTTGCGCAAGCTGAACGCGCCGTTGCTCAATAAACCGGTCAAGCCTGGCAAGTTGCGTGCAGTGCTGAGTCAGTTGCTCGCGTAACCCCCTATGGCTTCACGCGGGACACCCACCCCTTGTGGGAGTCCCACAAGGGGGTTGTCTTTCAGACTGTTTCGCGTGCCACCTGGGGGCGTTTATCGACGACCTTTGCGAGTGACTGGTCAAACCGGTCCAGGACCATGTCGACTTCACCCTCGGTGATGGTCAGCGGCGGCAGGAACCTGAGCACCGCGCCGTGGCGCCCTCCGGTCTCCATCATCAAGCCATTGTCGAAGCAGTTGAGCTTGATGGCGTGGGCCAGGGTTCCGTCGGCCTGGCCGGCGCGTTGCTGGACTGGCGGTTTGGTAATTTCGACGCCGATCATCAAGCCACGACCGCGAATGTCGCCGATGAAGGGATAACGCTGGGCGATCTCCCGGAGGCCGCCCTGCAACCGCTCACCCATCCGGGCGGCATTGGCGACCAGGTTGTCCCTGCTGATCTGGCGCATGGTCGCGGCGCCCGCGACCATGGCCACCTGATTGCCGCGGAAGGTGCCCGCATGCATGCCAGGGCCCCAGGTATCCAGGTGTTCGGCATACACCACGACCGCCAGGGGATAGCCACCGCCAATGGCCTTGGACAGCACCAGGATGTCGGGTACGACCCCGGCATGTTCGATGGCGAAGGTGCTGCCGGTTCGTCCCAGTCCGGTCTGGACTTCGTCGACGATCAGCAGGATGTCCTGCTCCAGGGTGATTTCTCTCAACGCTCTCAGCCAGTTGGCCGAGGCGGGGATGCAGCCCCCTTCGCCTTGCACCACTTCCACGATGACCGCGGCCGGTTTGGCGACACCGCCTTCGGGATCCGACAGGACCGTGCGGATGTAGTCGATGGACAATTGCTCGGTGTGTTCGCCATCGGTGCCGAACGGGCAGCGGAACCGATAGGGAAACGGCAGGAAGTGCGTGCCTTGGGCAATCAGGCCGTCCCCGGTCTTCGGCGTCAGCTTGCCCATCGCGGATAACGCCCCGGCGGTCATCCCGTGGTACCCCCCGTGGAAAGCCATCAACGGCGAGCGCCGGGTGTAATGGCGCGCCAGCTTGATGGCGGCTTCCACTGCATCCGAACCGCTGGGACCACAGAACAGGATCTTGCTGGTGTCGCGCATCCTGGCCGGCAGCATCGAGAAAAGTTGCTGCACAAATGCATGCTTGGCTGGTGTGGCCAGGTCGAGCGCCTGCTGGAGGTGATCGCTGCCGAGAAACGCCATCACGGCATCCCGCACCTCGGGAGGGTTATGCCCGAGGGCCAGGGTGCCGGCGTTCGACAGACAGTCGAGGAATTCCTGCCCGCTGGCATCCCGGATACGCATCCCGTTGCCGCTGACAAATAGCCGCTGGAAAGTCTGCGCATAGGTTCGCGCATTGGACTCGACGCTTTTGAGGTAAGTGAGTGCTTCCATATTCGATCATCCATTGGCTATGGAAAGGGAGCCGGACAGGGAACATGCGGCCCTTGTTTTCAGGTCGAGGCATTTCAGCAGCCCCCCGGATATATCGCGAGTTTTCTTGCCGGGACCTGTCCCCGTTTCCCACGCCAGACACACCAGCGGGCCCAAGGTTAAATAACCACCGTTGTTGATCTGCCATATCCCGAGCCGCACCTGGCCATTGGTTCATCCGCGCCAGGTCCAAGAGAACCCTATGCCTGCCTTGAAGCCCCCAGGAAACATGCTGCTGGTGACACTGTGTGCGGTGTTGCTGGGCGGTTGTGTATTGGGGCCTGACTATCGGGTGCCGACCGTTCCGGTTGCCGCGAAGTGGCAGGCGCCGCTCCCACACGGCGCGTCGGTGGCCGCCCTGGCCGACTGGTGGCAGCAATTCGACGACCCGGCCCTGGCGCAGCTGTTACGTCTGGCCGAAACCGATAGCCCGTCCATGGACCAGGCCTGGGCCAATATCGCATTGGCCCGGGCGACAGCCGACAGCGATGCGGCCGATGCCTTGCCCACCGTCGACGGTCGCTTGTCCGGCGGTCGTGGCGGGCAGCAGACCGGCTCGCAGCGCCTGGGGGGATCGGGTTCTTCCGCCGCGCTGGACGCTGCGTGGGAGATCGATCTGTTCGGCAAGTTGCGACGCAACAACGAAGCGGCCCGTTCCCGTGTCGAAGCGCGCGTGGATGACTGGCATGACGCGCGGGTGTCGCTGGCCGCCCAGGTAGGCGACTACTACGTGCAGTACCGCGGCTGCCAGAAACTGGTATTGGCCTACCGGGACCAGGCCCAGTCGCAACAGGACACGGCGCGCATCACCCGTCAGTCGTTCGGGGCCGGCTTCACGTCGTCCGCCGATGCGGCGCTGGCCGATGCCAGTGCCGCCAGTAGCGAGGCAGCCCTGGTCCAGCAGCAGAGTGAGTGTCAGGTATTGCTGAAAAGCCTGGTCGCGTTGACCGGTGGTGATGAGGAGCGGCTGTTGGCGGTGCTCGGCAAGACGCCGGCCCGACTACCAAGGCCGGCCGGGCTCGATGTGCGGCAGATTCCCGCGGACTTGTTGCGCCAGCGCCCGGATGTCGCCTCCAGCGAGCGGGAACTGGCGGCGGCAAACGCCGAGATCGGCGTGGCCCAGGCCGATCGTCTGCCCAGCTTGAGCCTCTCTGGCAGCTTTTCGGTCGGCGATACAGTGGGGCAGCGCAACCGCTCCTGGTCGCTGGGCCCGGTGTTGTCGATTCCGCTGTTCGACGGTGGCAAGCGCCGCGCGGCGGTGGAGGGGGCAAGGGCTTCTTACGACGCGGCCCTGGCGGTGTATCGCCAAACGTTGCGCACCAGCGTCATGGAAGTCGAACAGGCGCTGGTGCGCCTCGATGCGGCGCGGCGGCGGGAGTCCGACGTCGAGCGCTCCACCGCCGGTTTCCGTGAGTCGTTCGAGGCCATCGACCGTAACTGGCAGGCCGGCAGCGTCAGTCTGCTGGACCGGGAAACCGCTCGCCGCCAGGCACTGACGGCGGAAATCGAATTGATCACCTTGCAGCAGGACCAGGTTCGCTACTGGATCGCCCTGTACAAGGCCCTGGGTGGCGGGTGGCAAGCGGACCAACCGTTGGCTCGACACCCGGCATCGAATGGAGAAGGAGCGTGAGGTCGACGTTGCGTAACATCCTGTTGGCGTCCGTCGTGTTGGCGGTTGTGGTGATCTTCATTTCAATTCGCCGTGGCGCCGAACCGGCCGTGGCTGCTCCCACGGCCAGCAGCCTGAGTGTGGAGGTGGTCCAGACACGGCGTCAGCTGTGGCCGCAATTGCTGTTCACCAGCGGGGCGCTGGCCCCCTGGCAGGAGGCGGTCATCAATGCCGAGACCGGCAACCTGCGCATCGCCAGCCTTGAAGCCGACGTGGGTAGCCGGGTCAGCAAGGGCCAATTGCTGGCCACTCTGGCCTCTGATTCGGTGCTGGCCGAGGAGCGCAAGCAGGTGGCGCTCGTCGCCCAGGCGGTGGCTAATCTGGAGCAGGCCCGCTCCAACGACCGGCGTGCCAAGGTGGTCGGCCAGGGCGGAGCATTGTCGGAACAGCAGCGCGAAGATTACCGAATCAAAGTGGCCCTCGCCGAGGCCGATCTGGCCGGCGCCAGGGCGGAGCTGCAAAGTACCCGGATCAGGTTGCGGCAGACGCGTATCGTGGCGGTGGACGATGGCGTCGTTTCCGCGCGTACCGCATTGCTCGGAAAAGTGGTGGCGGCCGGCGATGAGCTGTTTCGCCTGGTGCGCGACGGCCGCATCGAATGGCAAGCCGAGCTCGACGCCCGCCAGCTCGCACAGGTACAGGCCGGACAAGTGGCGCGCCTGACCTTGCCGGGCGGGCAAAGCGTGGAAGGGCGGGTGCGGCTGGTCTCTCCAACGCTGAACACCAAGACCAGTCGGGCACTGGTCTATATCTCCCTGCCAAGCGACAGTCCCGCCCAGGCCGGCATGTACGCCAGTGGCCAGATCGAGTTGCCCGCCCGCGAAGCCCTCACGGTGCCGGATACCGCCGTCATCCTGCGTGACGGCCGCTCCTATGTGTTCACGCTCAACGACGACATGCACGTCGTCCAGAGGCCCGTGACGGTGGGCAGGCGCCTGTATCAGGCCGTGGAAATTCTCGGCGGCCTGGAGGAACCGGCCCGTATCGTGCGCGCCGGCGGGGCCTTTCTCAATGACGGGGCCAGCGTCACCGTCGTTCAATCCCAGGTTGCGCAGCCATGAATATTTCAGCCCTGTCGATCCGTTATCCGGTCCCGGCCGTCATGCTGTTCATCCTGCTGACGCTCTTCGGCCTGCTGGGGTTCGGAAAACTGGCCATCCAGGATTTTCCCGACATGGACCTGCCGGTGGTGGTGATCAATGCCTCGCTGGAAGGGGCGGCTCCCGAACAGTTGGAGACAGAGGTGGCACGCAAGATCGAGGACAAGCTCACATCTTTGCGCCTGCTCAAGCATGTGACCACGGTGATCACCGACGGGGCAGTCAACATCAGTATCACTTTCGACATCGACAAGGATGGCAACGAGGCCCTCAACGAAGTCCGCAATGCGGTCGACAGTGCCATGCCGCAACTTCCCGCCAGCCTGGACACACCCTCGGTTTCCCGCCTGACCACCAGCGCTTCGCCGCTGCTGACCTACGTCATCGACTCCGACACCCTGGACGAAGAAGCCTTGTCCTGGTTCGTCGACAACGAGCTGAGCAAGAAGCTGTTGTCGGTGCCGGGGGTTGCGCTGGTTTCACGAGTCGGCGGCGTCGACCGAGAAATCCAGGTCAACCTCGATCCGGCCCTGATGGCCGGGCTGGGTATCCGCGTTGCCGATGTCGCGGCTCAATTGAGGGCAATGCAGAAGGACAACTCCGGCGGTCAGGGCAACCTGGGCAGCGGTCAACAGGCCATGCGGACCCTGGGTGCCATTGATGATCCGGCGGCCTTGGGCGCCATCGATATTCCCAGCGGAGACGGTCGTCTGCTGGCGTTGAATCAACTGGCGGATATTCGCGATACCCATGCCGAGCGCAGCAGCCGGGCTTTTCGCGATGGTAAACCGGTCATCGGTTTCCAGGTCACCCGGTCACTGGGCTTTTCCGACGTCGGTGTGGCGAAGGATGTGCGCACGGCCATGGCCACGTTCGTGGAGCAACACCCCAATGTGCGAATCACCGAAGCCAGTGATACGGTCAGGGCCGTTCTCGCCAATTACCACGACTCGATGAACCTGCTGTATGAGGGCATGCTGCTGGCGGTGTTGGTGGTGGGGTGGTTTTTGCGCGATTGGCGCGCCACCCTTATCGTCGCGACGGCGCTGCCACTGTCGATCATTCCCACTTTCGGGGTCATGTACCTGGCCGGATTCACGCTCAATGCCGTGTCGCTGTTGGCGCTGGCGCTGGTTATCGGCGTACTGGTGGATGATGCCATCGTCGAGATCGAGAACATCGCGCGGCACCTGCGCATGGGCAAGACGCCGCTTCAAGCCGCCACCGAGGCGGCAGACGAAATCGGCCTGGCTGTGCTCGCGACGACGGCGACCCTGGTAGCGGTCTTTCTGCCCACGGCGTTCATGGGCGGTGTGGCTGGCAAACTGTTTCGCCAGTTCGGCGTGACCGCCTCGGTGGCCCTGTTGTTTTCGTTGCTGGTGGCTCGGGTACTGACGCCCATGATGGCCGCGTATTTCCTCAAGGCGAAAACGGACGCAACCCACGACGGCCCGTTGATGACCCGGTACCTGGGCTGGATCCATGCCAGCCTCACTCGACGCAAGACCACGATGTTCCTGGCCAGCCTGTTCTTCATCGGTGCCCTGGCGTTGGTTCCGTTGCTGCCCACCAGCTTCCTGCCGCCACAGGACGCGGGTCACAGCAACATTACGCTGGAATTGCCACCCGGCACGACGCTGGAACAAACCACCGAAATGGCGTTGCAGGCCAGCGACAGGCTGCGTGCCATCCCGGACGTCCAACACGTGTTCGTCGCGGTAGGCACTGCCAGCAGTTCGGGAGGCGGCTCCGCCGATATCACCGGTGCTGGCGATGCGGCGTTGACGGTCGACCTGGTGCCGCGCGACCAGAGAGAGCGTAGACAAGTGGAAGTCGAGGCGCAGATGCGTGAGGCGTTGCGTACGCTGCCGGGAGTGCGGGTCAATGTTGGGGGGGATGGCAGCGGCGAGAAGCTCAACATCGTATTGGCCAGTGACGACGGCAAGCTGTTGGAGCGCACCGCAAATGCCCTTGAGCCGCAGTTGCGCGGGCTGCGTGGAATCGGGAATGTCACGTCCAGCAGCGCCCTGCAGCGGCCGGAAATCCAGATGCGCCCCGACTTCGCCCGCGCGGCGGAACTGGGTGTCACCAGCCAGGAGATCGCCGATACCTTGCGCATGGCGACTTACGGCGAGTATTCCTCGCAATTGGGCAAGATCAACCTGTCCCAGCGTCAGGTGGATGTGCGGGTGCGGATGGATACCCTGTTGCGCGATGATCTGCAGAGCATCAACCAGCTACGGGTGACCGGGCGGGACGGCCAGGTCGCGCTGGCGTCGCTGGGAGAGATCAGTCTGGGTAGCGGTCCGGCGCAGATCAGTCGGCTCGATCGCCTGCGCAATGTCACCCTTTCCATCGAACTCAATGGCCGCAACCTGGGGGAGGTCATGGCCGAGGCGAGCCAGCTGCCGGCGATGCGCAATCTACCGCCTGAGGTCAAGCCGGTGGAGCAGGGTGAGTTGCAGCTCATGACGGAGTTGTTCGGAAGTTTCAGCGTGGCCATGGCCATCGGTGTGTTTTGCATCTATGCGGTGCTGGTGCTGCTGTTCCACGACTTCCTGCAACCGGCCACGATTCTTTCGGCGCTGCCCCTCTCGTTGGGCGGGGCATTGATCGCGTTGCTGGTGTGCAACTTCAGCTTCTCCTTGCCGTCAATCATTGGCTTGCTGATGTTGATGGGTATCGTGACCAAGAACTCCATCCTGTTGGTGGAATACGCGATCATGGCTCGCCGCGATTATGGCCTGGGGCGGTACGACGCGCTGGTCGATGCCTGCCACAAGCGCGCCCGGCCCATCCTGATGACCACTATTGCGATGGGTGCCGGTATGTTGCCGACCGCAATGGGTATGGGCGAGGACCCGAGTTTCAGGCGGCCGATGGCCGTGGTCGTTATGGGGGGGCTGCTGACATCGACGCTGCTGAGTCTGTTGGTGGTGCCGGTAATCTTCACTTACGTGGACGATGTACTGGAATGGTTCAAGCGTCTTGCGGGGGTAACGAACAGAGAAGGTTCGGCGGCTGAGGGACTGAGGGACTGAGGGACTGAGGGACTGAGGGAGTCATGATCCCCAATACTGCTCGATTGGATTGATCGAGTTAGGGGTTGTACGAAAAATCGCCGAGCGGCGAGTTTTCGTACAGCGCCTAAGATTGGGGAACGTTTTCAGACGGCCTGGCGAATAGGAGGGGCAGCGTTCCATTCAATACCCGGTGGCGTGGCATCCATCGAGTGCATCCAGCGGATGAGTGAACGGCGTCCGCCAATACCCATTTTTATGGCTGCGCGTTTCAGATAGCTTTCGACTGTGTTGACTTTAAGGTTGAGTTGCTCCGCAAGTTCAGGTGCCGTGCGCCCGGCGAGTAAACCCACGCATACTTCAGTCTCGCGGGTAGAGAGAGTAAGCCCGGACAGCTGTAGTCGGTCGGCGAATCTCTGACGCAATGCTTCCATTCCGCCATTTTCCGGTCCTTCGAGGGGGAGGCTCGGGTCATGACGATGGGGTTCCGGCGGAACCAGGGCGGCGACGTGTTCTTCCACCATGGGCAACAAGAGGCAGGAAAAATCCTTCAGCAGGGCGTGCTCTTGTGCAGTGAAACCCTTGGAAAAGGGGGATCGGTAGACGGACAACACATAACGACGGCCATTTTTTCGAGTGGTCAGATGCAGTTGGGTGGTTGTGTTGTGGCTGGATGGGCTGCTCGCCTGTCCAGGTTTCAAGAGGCACCGGGAGAAATTCGGTACTTTTTGCGGGGTGGCGTCTTCAAAGAGAATATCTTCGGCCAGGAAAAACGGTTTTGCGGTATGCGTATCCATGACGGCATCGACGCAAGTGTTGTCCATGCCGACAAAGCCGATACTGGAAGTGCTCGGTTCTGCAATGTGTGCAGTCCCTATCCTTTGTTCAGTGATATGCGTTGCATCGACGGGAATTTCCGTAAGTATCAAGTCGTGCAACATGCGCGGAAAGTGGCGACTGCCGGTACTGGCAATGACTTTGCCAACGTGCGGGAATAGTCTTTGCAGGTTCATCCTTTCTCCAATTTCATACCAGAAGTTTGTTTTATAGATGCAGCTCAGTGTGCATATGTATTTTTGCTGGAATGTTTCGGTCGGGGCGCATTTGACCGATATCGATGGATGGTTGGAGTGTGTCTGACGAACGGTTCGTCATAAGGAATGGTTCATATAGTGTGGTGTGGGTTGCGTTCTTCCTGAGGACGCCCTCGTAAGTGGAAAGTGTGCAGGACAGTGTTCCATAGATGATATTTTCGCCTTTCGAGCCCACTGCTGTGTTATGCCTTTCCACGGGCCAGCCGGAACGCTTCAGGATTTTTTCCATCAGGGTATCCACGACCACCTCATAAAGAGCAATGTTTTGCCGGTGGGCGAACTTCATCATTGAGAGAAAAAGTGCTGCGGTACGTGCGTCTACATAGGCATGGGTCAATTCTCCAGAAGCTGATCTGTCGGAGGAAAGTGCGAAGCGTGTGGCTTCCCAGCAAGTGTGGGGGTGGGGTCTGTTTTTGTCGCTGGGAAGAATGAAACTCAAGGCGCCGCTCAAGAGCGTCGGTTTGCTGCAAGGGCGTAACCGAACACATCCGGTCACGCAATCGTTTAGATGGGAATATATATAGATCGCATCAGCATCATCGTATTCATCCCATTCGTAGTCCGTGCCCTGATAACTTCCTATGTCCCACTTCTTTCTATCGATAAATGCGGCTTTGCGAATGGCCAGTATTTGTTCGAGCGTTTTAGTCGGAATTGTCGAGTAGCTTGCAATGCGGGTAGATACGCCGAAAAAACGATAGGTGCATGAGGAGTAGTTCATGAATGACGTTTCGTGGCTGTCGGTGGAGCTACTGTTAACTTTGCACTAAGGCATTTCAACTGTCCCAAAGTACAGTGCGAGGATTTGTAGAGTGTATAGTCTAATTAGTTGTCGGCAGGGCGATGCGGTTGTATTCCGGGACAAAATATCCGAGTTGACAATTTAGTATTGTGCCGAGTCCAAAAAAGTACCGGCAGACAGTAGGATGTGAAAGTGTTGATTCAAGAGGCAAGAGGGCGGGATCGATATAGTTTTCCAAGGTGGATTTTTTGACGCTGACTACTGGTATGGCTAAGTCCCTGATATCCTGTAGGCCGGAAAATTGACGCTCGCGAGAAGACGCGTTACAGCCTGCAATGAAAGGGTCACAAGCTTATGAAAGGTTGTTTTGGAAACATGGATGGTAGGGGAGTGGATTAATTAATGGCGGAACCGGATAGACGGTAAGCAGCGTTAACGTTGCTTTAGTGTTGTTACTCTACTGGCAGAAATTGGTCTGTTGTCATACAACTAAAAATTTGATTAGTATCGATAGACCCGAGCCGAACTGAAGAAATGAGCCATCGTGGCTCCTGGCATGGATGACCTTATGTCTTATATCGCGCTTTCACTGATGACGGTCCTGTTGGTTCCGGGCCCAACCAATTCGCTGCTTTTGCAGACAGGGATAAACCGAGGGCTGAATGCCCGATCCATGAGATTCGTCGTTGCGGAGTGGTTGGCTTATATCATTCAGATGACGATGTGGGGCGTGTTTATCGATCTGCTGATCACCGACCACTCGTGGGTGGTCATTGCCACCAAGATTTTTGCGGTATGTTTTCTGTTCTATATCTCGTTGAAGTTGTGGTTTTCGGTCAAGGATCACCTGCCAGGTAAAACCACCGGTATCAGTGTGCCGGATTTGTTCGTGGCAACATTGACCAATCCCAAGGGGTTGTTTTTTGTTTCCTTCGTTGCTCCGGCCGGCACGTTTTTGTCCTTGGGCAACTATGTGTCTTTCATGTCGTTATTCACGGCTATCATATTCCCGGTCGGATTGGTCTGGATCGCGATCGGCGCATTCTGTGGGCGTAAACTTCATGCCATTGTGTCCGGGCGGTTCTTGAGTCGAGCCATATCCCTGGTCATCGGTTTGTTCGCTTGTGGGATGCTGTTCAATATTGCATCACAAGTGGCGTTCGCTTGAGTGTGTTTTATAAGAGTTCGCCGGCATCGAGTCACTGAACCACGCCAGGTGGTTGTAGATCGATAAAAGATAAATATCAGACGAGGTTAAGCTGAACGGCCTTGATCATCGCCTGCTTGACGTTGATACAGTCCATTTTCTCGGTCATTTGCTTGGCATGAAATTTTACCGTTCGTTCGGTAATGTTCATGATCAAACCTATTTCTTTATAGTTTTTCCCCAAGGCTAACCAGCGCAGGAATTCTATTTCCCTGGGGGATAATCTCAAGTTGCTCTCGACCGTGGTTTCCACGGGGCGATATTGATTGGCAATGATGCTGAGGGCTTTGATGATGAACAGGTTCGAACGGACAATGGTGGGGAAATCAGGATCGTTTTCTTCGGAGGACAGGTGAAGGGAACCGAATGCCCGACCGGGTTCATGGATAGGAACGGTATATCCCTGTTTGATGCCGTACGAGGCTGATTGCTCGAATATGTCGGAATGGGTGTCCATCTCTTCGGGAATTTCATCCCAGAAAAAAGGGGTTGCCGTGACGGCAGTGTTTGCCATGACGGGATCCGTCTTGTAGAGCGACTGTTTGCGGTAGGTCTCAACCCATTCGGAAGGATAATTGCTATAGATGGAAATTTTCGAATTATTGAAGGGCGTCGGTTCCAGATGGACGTAAGCGAATTTCTCGATGCCCAGTTTTGAAAATATCCAACCCAATATTTCGGTGTACTCCTCTTCGCTCACGCCCGAGATATTGTTTTCTACCTCTTGGACCAGATTGAACAAATGACTGGAAATGGGTTTGAACATAATAAGCGAGCCGAAATATCTAAACTAAAGACTTGACGCGGCCAGGCTCTTACCTTCAGGGGGCGCCAAATAGTGTTGAACAATGTTCGCTGTGCAGGTTTCAACAACAACGATAGACCTCGGCCTTCGGCGATGCACAAGAGAAGATCGGATCGCGAGAGCAGTTCGTCACAGATTGCCTGGGAGGGCCTTGATGATGTTTCGCCTCCCGGAGGGAGGCCTGTTCTGTTGGTGTGGTTGATATCATTGCGCCTCCTGGCATGAGCGCCTGCATCCATGGAGGAAGAGGCTTTCGTCGAATTACGCGGACTGAAACGATTAACTGACGCACAGTATAGTCACCTTTTCCCGTACGGCCAGTCTCGTTAAAAAAGCTTTAATGTTCAGTCCTCAAGACGTTTTTCAGGAACCCCGCCGTCCGACTTTCCTGGCATTGGGCCACTGCGCCCGGCGATCCGCATACTACGACTTTCCCACCCTGGGACCCGGCTCCCGGGCCGATATCGATCACCCAGTCACTTTGCGCAACCACCCGCATATCATGCTCCACCACAACCACGGTATGGCCTTCATCCACCAGGCGATTGAGCTGCACCAGCAGTCGGTCCACGTCCTGGGGATGCAATCCGTTGGTCGGTTCGTCCAGCACATACAACGTAGCCCCGCGGGCCTTGCGTTGCAGTTCCGTCGCCAGTTTGATGCGCTGGGCTTCGCCGCCGGACAGCTCCGTAGCCGGTTGGCCCAGGCGCAGATAACCCAGTCCGATGTCCTGCAACACCTGTAGTGAGCGCTTTGCCGCGGGTTGTTCGCGGAAGACTTCGAGTGCCTGGTCCACGGTCAGTTGCAGGACTTGGGCGATGTTCAGCCCTTGCCAGTTCACCGTGAGCGTCTGCGGATTGTAGCGAGCGCCGTGGCAGGTCGGGCAGGGGGCATACACGCTGGGCATGAACAACAGTTCGACACTGACGAAGCCTTCACCTTCGCAGGTTTCGCAGCGTCCCTTGGCAACGTTGAAAGAAAATCGCCCGACATCGAATCCCAGCGTGCGAGCCTGCTCCGTATCGGCGAACAGCTTGCGCACATGGTCGAACAGGCCGGTGTAGGTGGCGAGGTTGGAGCGTGGGGTGCGGCCGATGGGTTTCTGGTCCACCTGGACCAGTCGCTTGATCGCATCGAGTCCGGCGCTGACGTACCCGCCGCTGGTTTGCCGGGGTTCGTCTTCCAGACTCTGTTCTTCAGGTTCGGCGCGCTGGCTGGCCTGGCCCAGGTGGGCGCCC
Organism: Pseudomonas sp. Pf153; assembly: GCF_001269775.1. Classification (NCBI taxonomy): domain Bacteria; kingdom Pseudomonadati; phylum Pseudomonadota; class Gammaproteobacteria; order Pseudomonadales; family Pseudomonadaceae; genus Pseudomonas; species Pseudomonas sp. Pf153. The sequence goes on from NZ_LHVL01000013.1 coordinate 149,972, forward strand.
ACCAGGTCCAGCAGCGCCTGGCTGACGAGACTGGATTTGCCAGAACCGGAGATACCGGTCACGGCCGTAAAGCAGCCGAGGGGGAAGGCCGCGCTCAAGTTGTCGAGGTTGTTGCGGGTAATGCCTTCCAGGCGTAGCCAGTCACTGGGTGTTCGAGGGCTGTGCGTAGCGAGGGTGCGTTCGGCAAAGAGGTAGGCCCGCGTTCGTGACTCAGGTACTTTTCCGAGGCCGGCCGGTGGGCCGCTGTAGAGAATCGTGCCGCCCTGTTCACCCGCGTCCGGGCCGACATCGACGAGCCAGTCGGCGCGGCGCATGGTATCCAGGTCGTGCTCGACGACGAATACCGAATTGCCCGCGGCCTTGAGTCGTTGCAGGGCATCGAACAGGGCTTCGCTGTCGGCCGGGTGCAAGCCGGCGGACGGTTCGTCCAGTACATAGATCACACCGAACAGCTGGGAATTGAGCTGGGTGGCCAGGCGCAGGCGTTGCAGCTCGCCGGAGGACAGGGTCGGGGTGCTGCGCTCCAGGGACAGGTAGCCCAGGCCAAGATCGATCAAGGTGACGATCCGCTCCAGCAATTCAGCGGCGATGCGTTGGGCAGCCAGGCGTTTTTCCAGGGACAGGTTGGGCGTATGGCGCGCATCCGGCCCTCCGGCGTGAGGGTTTTCGCCTCTGGCGGCACGCTGTTCGCGGGCCTCTCGGGTTTGCCGATGGCTTAAGACCGCGCCGGGCTCTTCGGCCTGTTCCAGATAAGCGGGTGCCGTGACACCCTTGAGCACCTCGGCCAGCTCCAGCAAGGGCAGGTGCGACAGCTCGGCGATATCCAGCCCCGCGAACGTGACGGTCAGCGCTTCGCGCCTGAGGCGTTTTCCTTCGCACACCGGGCAAGCACTGGCGCGCATGTATTGCGCCACGCGCTTGCGCATCTGGGCGCTCTGGGAATGCATGAACGTGTGCAACAGGTAACGCCGGGCGCCGCTGAACGTGCCCTGGTAGCTGGGTTCGAGTTTGCGCTTGAGGGCGGAGCGGGTCTGCGCCGGCGTCATCCCGGCGTATACCGGGACGGTGGGCGTTTCTTCGGTAAAGAGAATCCAGTCACGCTGTGCTTGCGGCAGGTCGCGCCAGGGGATGTCGACGTCGTAGCCCAGGGTGACCAGGATGTCCCGCAGGTTCTGGCCTTGCCAGGCCATGGGCCAGGCCGCCACGGCACGCTCGCGGATGGTCAGCGACGGGTCCGGCACCATGGAGTCTTCGGTCACCTCATAGACCCGGCCCAGGCCATGGCATTCCTGACAGGCGCCTTGTGGCGTGTTGGGCGAAAAGTCTTCGGCGTAGAGCATGGGCTGGTCGGCCGGATAGCTGCCGGCGCGGGAGTAAAGCATGCGGATCAGGCTGGACAAGGTCGTGACACTGCCCACCGAGGAGCGGGCGCTGGGCGTACCGCGCTGCTGCTGCAAGGCCACCGCTGGCGGCAAGCCCTCGATGCTGTCCACATCGGGTACGCCGACCTGATCGATCAGGCGCCGGGCGTAAGGCGCGACGGACTCGAAGTAACGACGCTGGGCTTCGGCGTAGAGGGTGGAGAACGCCAGCGATGACTTGCCAGACCCCGACACGCCGGTAAACACCACCAGGGCATCGCGAGGAATATCGACATCGATGTTCCTGAGGTTGTGTTCGCGGGCACCACGGACCCGGACGAACCCGGTGTTTTCGGTCTGTGATGTGGAGGAAGCGGGGCCGGAGCGTGAGGGCATGGAGCATTCCTTGTGGGCGTCTGCTTTGGCGCGTTGAGGCTTCGGGGGCACGGCGCCTCCTGGAGAGTTGAACCTGGTTCAAGGCGTTGACCAGTATGCGACCGGCTTCATTCGTTCTCGTGCAAAAAAAAATTTACTCCGGGCCAGAGAGATGCGAAAAGCTTCCCGGAATTTCCCAGGATACGGACCTCCCATGCCTCGATCAAAGCTGTTCTCTACCCTGTTTGCCGCATTAGTGGGTGCCGCCGCGCTGTGGTACATGTGGATGATCACCAGCGCCAAATTGGAGTGGGGCGGCGCCAGTCCGGACCAGCAACGCATAGGTGTGGTGAAGGATATCCAACAGCGTGCGATGACCCAATACTGCACGGGTGTTGTCGTGACCGGGCAAAGCACCTGGCTGGTCGGCCGCCTGGAGGGGGACGCGAGTCGGTTGGAGCCCACTGCGGATGTCGTGGACCTGGACACAGTGGTTTATGGCAAACCGGCTGAAGCGGGCGAAGATGAGCCGCAAGCACCTTTCCCGGGCTTGCTTGGACGTGACAAGGAAACTTCCTTTATTTCTCGCCTGGACGCCCAGGGGCAATTCCAGTTGGTGGCCCACGTCAGCGGCGCGGCTTGCCTGGTCGCCAGTCCGGACGGCGCCAGCGTATTCCTGCTGACGGGGCTTGACCGCCCTGATACCGCAAACGCCGACGACATCAACCAGACCGTGGTCTTTCGTAGCGACGATCAAGGTAAACACTGGACTTGGTTGAGCGAGGGCTGGTTTGCCGAAGCCGATCGGTTGGCCTGGAGCCTGACCCCCTATTTCCACGGTACGGACGAAGTCTGGGCGTGGGGCCGGCCGAGTGCTGCGGACGATGACAGCAGCGAAGGGACCTCGGGCAGCGTTTCCACCGGCGTTTTCTATTCGGCTGATCGCGGCGCCAGCAGCACAGCGATTGTCGCCTCCGAGCCGTTGCTGGTAGCTGCTGAGTCAGTGCACGAAAAGTATCCGGAGATCAATGAATGGCACACCGGCTCAGGCGAGCAGGGGGACGTGCAGACCAACGTGCTGCAACTGGATGCCCGGCAGGCCTTCATCTGGGTGTCCCAGCGATTCTGGGCAAGCAACCCCGACGGCGTCGGCAACAACATTGCGTTCAACGTGACCACGCGGGCCCGCCTGCAACGCGAAACAGGGCCCTGGCGAGTCGTCGAGGTACAGCGCGACGACAACCTGTTTGTCTCCAAACTGGTCCAGAACGATGCCGGCAAGGTCATTGGCCTTATCGATCAGGGCAATCGAGGCCGCGACGTCGTCGCCGAACTGGACACCACCGCGCTGACCTGGCGCACCCTGAGCGAACTGCCCAGCGTGTTTGCCCCCCTGGCGTCGGAAAGCCGGGTGCGCGGGACGAATTTCTGGGTCGGGCAGAACAGCCTGTTGATCAACACCACCAGCGAACATTACCCGCCGCGCTGGCTCTATTGGTGGTCGGACGCGAGCATCTCGGCCGATGGGGTGTTTTATTCCAGGGACTGGGGCCAGTCGTGGAAACGCCTGGCCATTGCGGGCTATCTGGGCATCGTCGGTTTCCAGCCGGCGCAGGATCGGGTGATCTGGGGTAACGGCAATTGGTATGACAACAAGGATGTGGGTATTTATTCCTATGGGTTGCGTTGAGGATCGGGCTGATCGGAGGTGTTCGGGCTGACGCCATCGCGAGCAGGCTCGCTCCCCCAGTGGGGCTGTGGTGGGCTCAGGTTTTGTGGTCGATAGAAAAACCCTGTGGAAGCGAGCCTGCTCGCGATGAGGGCTGGACATCCACCTCCCTCCCCACAGGTTTAGTTTTTCCAAGTTGATTTCAATCAAGGGCCGGGGAGGGGGCGGCGCCTAGCATCATCGCCACGATTGTGCCTTCAAGCCCTGGCGTCCATGACCCTTTCCTTTGTGATGCTGTACCCATCCCGCTTCTGGCTTCATGGACTGCTTGCGCTCCTGCTGAGCTTCATGAGTCTCGCCCAGGCCAGGGATTACGGCGAGATCCAGCAACAGCGCATCCGCCATGTCCTGAACAAAACCGATACGATCTCCGCGCCTGAAGGCCCCTTCAAGGTGCGCACGCTGTCCGCCGCGGGCAAGGTTCTGGGTTACGTGTTCCAGAGTCTGGATGTCGTGAACATTCCCGCCTACTCGGGCAAGCCGATCAACGTCCAGGTCATCCTCGATCCCGCCGGCATGATTCTGGATGCCTATGTGCTCGAACACCATGAGCCGATCCTGCTGATCGGCATCGCCGAAGAAAAGCTCCATAGGTTCAGTGCGCGCTACAGCGGTATCAAGGTCAACCAGCGGGTCGTCGTGGGGCACTCCAGCGACCCGGATGCGGTGACGGTGGACGCCATAGCCGGTGCCACCGTGACGGCGATGGTGGTCAACGAAGTGATCATGCGCGCCGCCCATGACGTCGCGGTGTCCCTGGGCCTGGTCAAAGGCAATTCCGGGGTGGTCGTGGCGCCGGCCTGGGTGCGTGAAGATACCTATCACACCGCCGACTGGAACACGCTGGTCGGGGATGGCTCGGTGCGGCGTTTGCTGCTGACCCGCGGTCAAGTGGATGCTTCCTTCAAGGGCACCGAGGCCGAGCAGGTCGAAATGGCCAGTGCCGGGCAGGTGGATGACACCTTCATCGACCTGTACGTCACGCACCTGAACCCACCCACCATCGGTCGCAATCTGCTGGGTGAGGTGCAATATCGCACGCTGATGGCCGAGCTCAAGCCGGGCGAGCAGGCCATCGCCGTAATGGGCAGCGGGCGTTATTCATTCAAGGGCTCGGGCTACGTACGCGGGGGCATTTTCGACCGGGTGGTGTTGCGCCAGTTCGGTGACACCATCAGCTTCCGCGATCTGGATTTCCAGCGCCTGGATGATGTGGCCCTCGACGACATGCCGGCGTTCGATGAAATGGCAATCTTCATCATCCGTGCGTCCCACCGTTTCGATCCCGGCTCGTCCTGGAGCCTGGAGCTGCTGGTGCGCCGCCAGACCGGCCCCGTCAGCGGTATCTTCAGCAGCTTCGAACTTGGCTACCAACTGCCTGAGCCGTATCTGGAGCGGCCGTTGCCCACGGCCGCGCAACTGGCGGCGGCCGAGGAGGCCAGCCGCCCCCTGTGGCTGACGCTCTGGTATCAGAAAAGCGTCGAGATCGTCGTGCTGGGGGTGGCCTTGCTGGTGCTCACCGTCATCCTGTTCTTCCAGGATGCGCTGGCCCGCAGGCCGAAGCTGCTGCACTGGGTCCGCCGGGGCTATTTGGTGTTCACGGTAGTGTTTCTCGGCGGCTATGCCCTGGCGCAACTGTCGGTGGTCAATGTGCTGACGTTCGTCCATGCATTGTTCGAAGGGTTTCGTTGGGAGCTTTTCCTCACCGATCCGCTGATCTTTATCCTGTGGGTGTTCACCGCCGCCAGCATTCTGCTGTGGGGACGGGGCGTGTTCTGCGGTTGGCTGTGCCCGTTCGGTGCTCTGCAGGAGCTGATCAACGAACTGGCGCGCCGGTTCAAGATGCCTCAATACGAACTGCCGTTTGCCGTTCACGAGCGGTTGTGGGCGATCAAGTACATCATTCTGCTGGTGCTGTTCGGTGTCTCGCTGGAGTCCATGGCCACCGCCGAGCGGCTGGCTGAAGTCGAGCCGTTCAAGACCGCCATCACCTTACGGTTCGATCGCCAGTGGTGGTTCGTCGCGTATGCGGCGGGCCTGCTGCTGGTCAATCTGTTTACCCGCAAAGTCTACTGCCGCTACATCTGCCCGCTGGGGGCGGCCCTGGCGATGCCGACGCGCCTGCGGCTGTTCGACTGGCTCAAGCGCCGCAAGGAGTGCGGTAACCCTTGCCAGTTGTGCGCCAGGGAATGCGAGATCCAGGCGATTCATCCCGACGGCCGGATCAACGCCAACGAATGCCACTACTGCCTCGACTGCCAGATGACCTGGCACAACGAAAACAAATGCCCGCCGCTGATCAACAAGCGCAAGAAGCGCGGCAAAGCGAGCGTGACCGATGCGCAATTGATTCCCGTGGTGCAACGGTGAAGTTCAACCTGTGGGAGCAAAGCTTGCTCGCGATAGCCAGTCAATACAGTGTCGACTGCCTTGCCCCAATCGCGAGCAAGCTTTGCTCCCACAGGTGTGTGACATCACTGATCGGCATGACCCGGTGACCTGTTCCCTTCGACCGATTCATTCTTGATGGAGCATTAGCATGAACGACAAGACAAACGACACCACCGAGGTGGCGCCAGAACCCAGGGGTGTCAGCCGGCGCAGCTTCCTTGGCACGGGCGCGGTGACGGGCGCGGTGCTGGCCGGCGCCACGGCGCTGGGGGCCGGAGCGTTCACCCGCGAGTCGTGGGCAGCGGCGGCCAAGGAAGCCAAGTCCAAGATCCATGTCGCGCCCGGTGAGCTGGACGAGTACTACGGTTTCTGGAGCGGAGGCCATCAGGGCGAGGTGAGGGTGCTGGGGGTTCCGTCGATGCGCGAGTTGATGCGCATCCCGGTGTTCAACGTCGATTCGGCCACCGGTTGGGGCCTGACCAACGAAAGCAAGCATATCCTGGGGGACAGCGCCAAATACCAGAACGGCGACTGCCACCACCCGCATATTTCCATGACCGATGGCAAATACGACGGCAAATACCTGTTCATCAATGACAAGGCCAACTCCCGGGTCGCGCGCATTCGGCTGGACATCATGAAGTGCGACAAGATCCTCACCGTGCCCAACGTCCAGGCAATCCACGGCCTGCGCCTGCAAAAGGTGCCGTACACCAAGTATGTGTTCGCCAACGCCGAGTTCGTGATCCCGCACCCCAACGACGGCCGCACTTTCGACCTGCAAGACAAGAACAGCTACACGATGTTCAACGCCATCGATGCCGAGAAAATGGAGATGGCGTTCCAGGTGATCGTCGATGGCAACCTGGATAACTCCGACGCGGACTACACCGGCAAATACGCTGCCAGCACCTGCTACAACTCGGAGAAAGCCTACGATCTGGGCGGCATGATGCGCAACGAACGCGACTGGGTGGTGGTGTTCAACATCCCGCGGATCGAGGCGGCGATCAAGGCCGGCAAGTTCATTACCCTGGACGGCTCCAAGGTACCGGTGGTCGATGGTCGCAAGACCGATGGCAAGGACTCCGAATTCACCCGCTACATCCCGGTGCCGAAGAACCCCCACGGGTGCAACACCTCGTCGGACGGCAAATATTTCATCGCCAACGGCAAGCTGTCGCCCACTGTCTCGATGATCGCCATCGACCGCCTGGATGGCCTGTTCGAGGGCCGCTACAAGGATCCGCGCGAGGTAATCGTCGCAGAGCCCGAACTGGGCCTGGGGCCGCTGCACACCACCTTCGATGGACGCGGCAATGCGTACACCACGCTGTTCATCGACAGCCAGGTGGTGAAGTGGAACATGGATGAGGCCATCCGCGCCTACAAGGGCGAAAAGGTCAACTACATCAAGCAGAAACTCGACGTGCAGTACCAGCCCGGCCACAACCACGCGTCGCTGACCGAGACCAGTGAGGCGGACGGCAAATGGCTGGTAGTGCTGTGCAAATTCTCCAAGGACCGTTTCCTGCCCACCGGGCCGCTGCACCCGGAGAACGACCAGTTGATCGACATCTCCGGCGACGAAATGAAACTGGTGCATGACGGCCCGGCCTTCGCCGAACCCCACGACTGCATCCTCGCCCGGCGGGACCAGATCAAGACCCAGAAAATCTGGAACCGCAACGACCCGTTCTTCGCCCCCACGGTGGAGCGCGCCAAGAAGGATGGCATCAACCTGGAAACCGACAACAAGGTCATCCGCGACGGCAATAAGGTGCGGGTCTACATGACGTCCATGGCGCCGGCCTATGGCCTGACGGAGTTCACCGTCAAACAGGGCAACGAAGTGACGGTGACCATCACCAACATCGACCAGATCGAGGACGTGTCCCACGGTTTTGTCATGACCAACCACGGCGTAAGCATGGAGATCAGCCCTCAGCAAACCTCATCCATTACCTTCACCGCCGACAAGCCTGGCCTGCACTGGTACTACTGCAGCTGGTTCTGCCACGCCCTGCACATGGAAATGGTCGGGCGCATGCTGGTTGAAAAGGCCTGAGTCGGCCGATCCGGGAGACTGCAATGATCGGGAACATGCGACGACTTGCGAGCGACGCTCGGCAACCGGTCATTGCGCTGGTGCTCTGGCTGGTGTCCGGTGGCGTGCTCGCGGCGCCACAGCCGATCACCGATCTGCCCTTGCAGGCCGACGGCGAGCTGCATTGGCGCTTGCCTGCCGGCCAGTACCAGGGCTCGTTCAGTGTCGATCAATCCATGACCCTCACCTGTGAACCGGGCGCAGTATTCCGGGGGGCGGGTGAGGGTAATGGCCTGACTATCCGGGCACCGAATGTTCAGGTCCAGGGCTGTACGTTTCAGGCTTGGGGCCATGACCTGACGGCCATGAATGCCGCCGTGTTCATCGAGCCTGTTGCACAAGGCGCGGTGATCGAGGGAAACCGTATGCAGGGTCAGGGCTTCGGCATCTGGGTCGATGGCGCACGGGACGTCAGCCTGATCGATAACGTTATCCAGGGTGACCCGAGCCTACGTTCTCAGGATCGTGGCAATGGCATTCATCTGTATGCCGTCCATGGTGCCCGGGTCATCGGCAACCAGATACGCGAAACCCGTGACGGCATCTACATCGACACTTCCAGTGGCAACCTGCTCCAGGGCAATACGCTGGAGGATTTGCGCTACGGCGTGCATTACATGTTTGCCAACGATAACCGCCTGTTGGGCAATACCACCCGGCGTACCCGTACCGGGTACGCCTTGATGCAGAGCCGCCAACTGACGGTGATCGGCAACCGCTCCGAACAGGACCAGAACTACGGGATCCTGATGAACTACATCACTTATTCGACCTTGCGCGACAACGTCGTCAGCGACGTACGCGACGGGTCCACCGGCGACACCATGATCACTGGCGCCGAGGGCAAGGGACTGTTCATCTACAACTCCTTGTTCAACCGCATCGAAGGCAATCGCTTCGAGCGCAGTGCCCTGGGCATCCATCTGACCGCCGGTTCGGAGGACAACCGCATCGTCGGGAATGTCTTTGCCGGCAACCAGCGCCAGGTCAAGTACGTAGCCACGCGCTTGCAGGAATGGTCGGCGGATGGGCGCGGCAATTATTGGAGCGACTACCTCGGCTGGGATCGCAATGGCGATGGCCTGGGCGACGTGCCCTATGAACCCAACGATAACGTCGACCGCCTTCTGTGGCGCTACCCGCAGGTACGGCTGTTGATGAACAGTCCGGGGATCGAGTTGCTGCGTTGGGTCCAGCGGGCGTTCCCGGTGATGAAATCCCCAGGGGTAACCGACCGCCATCCGTTGATGGAGCCACCGGTCCTCGCCCCACAACGCAACAGTGCTTCGGAGGACGCATCTTGAACGTCGTCGAGATCGAAGGCGTGAGCCAGCACTACGGGGATGCCACCGTATTGCATGAATTGGACCTGGACCTGGCCCAGGGCGAGGTGCTTGGCCTGTTCGGCCACAACGGCGCGGGCAAGACCACCACCATGAAGCTGATACTCGGTTTGCTGCGGGCCAGTGAAGGCCGGGTGCGGGTGTTCGGCCGTGAGCCCAGCGACTCGACGGTGCGCCGGATGCTCGGTTACCTGCCGGAGAACGTCATGTTCTACCCGCAGTTGAGCGGCCTGGAAACCTTGCAGCATTTCGCCCGGCTCAAAGGGGCGACGCCGGCACAGGTCGAACGCTTGCTGGAAGAGGTCGGGCTGGCGGAGGCGGCGCGACGCAGGGTGCGGACCTACTCCAAGGGCATGCGCCAACGGTTGGGGCTGGCCCAGGCGTTGCTCGGCCAACCGCGCCTGTTATTGCTGGACGAACCCACGGTGGGCCTTGACCCCATCGCCACCCAGGATCTCTACCGGATGCTCGACCGCCTGCGCTGGCAGGGCACCAGCATCATTCTCTGCTCCCACGTCCTGCCGGGCGTCGAGGCTCACATCAACCGTGCCGCGATCCTGACCCGAGGGCGCCTGTTGGCCCTGGGGAGCCTGGATCGGTTGCGTCGGGAGGCGGGGCTGCCGACGCTGATCCGCGCATCGGGTGTCACACGGGCCAGCCAACTGCAAGAGCACTGGCGCAGTGAAGGGCATCTGGCCCAGGGCTGGGGCGCCCAAGGCTTGCAGGTGTCCGCGCCGGACGGCAGCAAACTGGCCTTGCTGCGCCAGTTACTGGCGCAACACAACCCGACGGACGTCGAGGTCAAGCCGCCGTCCCTCGAGGACTTGTACCGGCACTACATGAACGGCGCGGCAACCGGGGAGACCTGTCAATGAACCCGATCTGGAACATGGCCCGCAAGGAACTCAGCGATGGCTTGCGCAACCGTTGGCTATTGGCGATCAGTCTGTTGTTCGCCGCGCTGGCAATCGGTATCGCGTGGCTGGGCGCGGCGGCGTCCGGTCAACTGGGGTTCACCTCGGTGCCGGCGACCGTAGCGAGCCTGGCGAGCCTGGCAACTTTCCTGATGCCCTTGATCGCCTTGCTGCTGGCGTATGACGCGATTGTCGGCGAGGACGAGAGCGGGACATTGCTGCTGTTGCTGACCTATCCGTTGAGTCGCGGCCAGTTGCTGCTGGGCAAGTTCGTCGGCCATGGCCTCATCCTGGCTCTGGCGACGCTGATCGGCTTCGGCTGCGCGATGCTCGCCATCGCCCTGTGGGTCGATGATGTCGAGTTGAGCCTGCTGCTCTGGGCCTTCGGTCGCTTCATGCTGTCGAGCACGCTGCTGGGCTGGGTCTTCCTGGGACTGGCCTATGTGCTGAGCAGTGTTTCGGCGGAAAAATCCACCGCCGCCGGCCTGGCGCTGGGCGTGTGGTTCTTCTTTGTGCTGGTGTTCGATTTGGTGCTGTTGGCATTGCTGGTGCTGAGCGAGGGCCGCTTCAGTCCGGAGCTGTTGCCGTGGCTGCTGTTGTTCAACCCTGCCGATGTGTACCGGTTGATCAATCTGTCGGGGTTCGACGCCGCCTCCAACGGTGCCTCGGTCATGGCGCTGGGCGGCGACTTGCCGGTGTCGGGGCTGGTGCTCTGGCTTTGCCTCGGGTTGTGGATGGCGGTGCCGTTGTGGTTGGCCTACCGATTGTTCAACCGCCGGTGCCCGTGATTTCTGATGGGTAAGGGAGCATGCAACAATGAACAAGGTGTCCTTTAAGGCGAGTCGGTTCCTGGCCGCAATGTGGGTGTGCCTGGCGATGGTGGGATGTGAAAAAGTGTCCTCATCCAAGGGGACCGAAGCGGCCCTGGCGTTTCACCCCAATGATGAGTGCCACGTGTGCGGCATGGTGATCACTGATTTTCCCGGGCCCAAGGGGGCTGCGGTGGGGGCGGGCGGTGTGAAGAAGTTTTGCTCGCCAGCGGAAATGCTTGGCTGGTGGCTGCAGCCGGAGAACCATCGGGCCGACGTCAAGCTGTATGTCCACGACATGGGGCAAAGCCACTGGAACGCACCGGATGACGCCCACTTGATCGATGCGCGAACCGCCTGGTTCGTCGTTGGCACCGGCCTCAAGGGCGCCATGGGCGTGGTGCTGGCCTCGTTCTCCGATGCTCAGGCAGCCCGGAAACTTGCCGGCGATACCGGCGGGCGCGTGCTGCGTCTGGAAGAGATTGACCAGAAGGTACTTGGACAGGCTTCGGCCATGTCATCGATGAACCACTGACCGGACCCTTCCTCATGGCCCACCAGGGAGTGCGGTCTTTCAGGCACGCCGCGAACCACTGTGGGAGCGAGCCTGCTCGCGATGACGGCGGCCCATCCGACATCATCGGGTCAGATAGACCGCTATCGCGGGCAAGCCTTGCCCTTGGTGTTTGTCAGTGGGACGTGCCTTCGGCGAATTCGATCTTGTTGCCGACGTTGTACTTGCCCGATGGTTTGTTCATGGGCAGGCGTTTGATTTCCTCCAGTGTCTGGCTGTCGTAGACGATCAGCGCCCCGTCGGTGTCCCAGATGCTCAGCAGCAGGTAGCGGCCGTCGCGGGTGAACTCGACATGGGCGGCGGTTTTGCCAGGCATGGGGCGCAGGGTGTGGGCGATTTCCAGGGTCTGTTTGTCGATCAGGTGAATGGCGTCGTTGCCAGGGGCGAAGAACACGTCGGTCCAGGCGTAGCGGGAATTGGCGTGGCTGCGCAGAAAAAAGCCCGGCCCGAGAGTAGGGATCTGCTTGATGACTTTCCAGGTATCGAAATCGATCACCGACACCAGTCCCTTGCTGATGTTGGGCGTGGCGAACAGCCAATGCCCGTTGCGCCGCCAATAGGTCCCCGAACCCAGGTGCGGCATGCCTGGCAGGGCGATGTCGGTGACGACGTGGCCGCTATCGAGGTCGATGACCTGGCCACCCAGGGCCTTGCGTGACGTGGCGAGCAGCTGGCGATAATCGGGCGAGAAGGAGAAGTCATCCAGGTAGTCCTGGACTTTTATACGCCTCGGTACGAAATCCGGGTTCGGCCCGGTGGACAACTCCCAGACCTCCTTCACGTCCTTGAGGGCTACGATGAAGCTGTCGCGCGGTGGGGCGGTGTACACCGCGCTGACGCGGGAGGCCTGGCCATCGTCGCCGAGGGTCTCGATGGTCTTGACCAGCGAAAGGTCGCGGGCGTCCAACACGGCGAGGTTGCCGGGCAGGTAATTGCCCACCAGCACCCAGCGCCCGTCCTTGCTGACGGCCAGGTTGCGGGTGTTGAGTCCGGTGCGTACCTCGGCGATCAGCTTGAGGTTGTGCAGGTCATACAGGCTGACCCAGCCGTCCCGGGACGCCAGGTAGACGAAGCGCCCGTCGGGAGAAAACTTCGGCCCGCCATGCACCGCGAAGTGCGAGGCGAAGCGGGCCAGCACTTCGAAACGGTCCCCATCGACGACATCGACATGATGGTCGCCGGCTTCCACTACGACGAACAGGTTCAGCGGGTCGGCCTTGTGCTGGGGCGTGTTCGGCAAGCTGGCTGGATCCGCCAGCAGGCGGTGGCTGTGGCGGATGTCATCTTCGTTCCAGGTGGGCTCGACGGCTGGCGGGCGTTGGAGGTAATGGGTCAGGCTGTCCATCTGCGCCGCGTCCAGCACGGTGCCGAATGCCGCCATCTGGCTCGCCGGACGGCCTTTTTCGATCACCTGGCGGATCTCGTCGGGTTTGATCCGGCTCAGGCTCTGGGGCAATAGCGCCGGTCCGGCGCCGCCGATGCGATTCACCCCGTGGCATTGTTGGCAATGTTGCTGATAAGTGCGTTCGGCCAAGGCCATGTCCGGGACGCTCGCTTCGTTGCCATGGGCTGTGCCAATCCACACCAAGGGGGCCAGCCACCAGCGGATCATGGCGCCACCTTCGAGAGTAGCAATTGAGCTCGCACCGGGTGCAGGCACGCCGGATGATGCAGCGGCTGGTGAGCGAACAACCCGACCACCTGACCGATCACGGTCAGCGTGGGCAGGCCGTCGCAGCCCTCCAGCGCCATGTCCGGTAACCGCGCCAGGGTCCCGCGCAGCACCTGCTGGTCGGGGCGGGTGCCGTTGCAGATCAGTGCCGCGGGGGTGTCCGCCGCCAGCCCGGCGGCCATCAGCCGCGTGGCAATAGTGCCCAGGTTCGACAGCCCCATGTAGAACACCAACGTCTGGCTGTCGTCCGCGAGGCTTTGCCAGGGCAGGTCCAATTCGCCGTCGTGTTGCAGGTGTCCGGTGATGAAGCGGCAAGAGTTGACCAGGTCGCGGTGCGTTAGCGGAATACCGGCATAGGCACTGCACCCGGCCGCGGCGGTGATGCCGGGCACCACCTGACAATCGATGCCACGGGCCAGCAGGTATTCCAGCTCTTCGGCGCCGCGTCCGAAGATGAACGGGTCGCCGCCCTTGAGCCGCACCACCCGTTGCCCCTGGTCGGCGAGGTCGGCCAGCAGCTCGTTGATCTGCGGCTGGGGGAGACTGTGGCAACCGGCGGCCTTGCCCACGTAGTGCCGGGCGCAGGTCAGCGGAACCAGGCCGAGCAGTTGCGGGCTGATCAAGCGGTCGTAGACCACCGCGTCGGCCTGCATCAACAGGCTCCAGGCGCGCAGGGTCAACAGACCGGGATCACCGGGGCCGGCGCCGACCAGGGCCACTTCCCCGGGTCTGAAGGGTGATTGCAGGGCCGCGGGCAGAACGATGGGGGCAGGCATTGGGACTTCCTTGGTTCGGTAACGGGTTCGCCGTCGGTTATCGGGCACAGGGCATCGCAACGCTGGGGATCGCGTGCAGGCCGATTTCTTCATCGAGCAGGTGGCAGCCGGGGTCCTGGCCCCACAGGTCTCCCTCGGCCCAGGCGCGGGTGCGGGTGTTGCCGTTGCAGATCGCCAGCCAACGGCACTGTCCGCAGCGCCCCCCCACGGTTCGAGGGTGTTCGCGCAGTTTCATCAGCAGGGCATCGGGGCGTTCGAACCAGAGGGTGCGAAACGGCGTGCGCCGTACGTTGCCCACCGAGTGCTGCCACCAATACGTGTCGGGATGGACCTCGCCGGTATTGTCGATATTGGCGATGCCGCACCCCGAGGCGTTGCCGCCCCAGGCCCGCAGCAACTGCTCCAGGGTGCCGGCGTGTTGGGGCAGGTGGCGGGCGACCCATTGCAGCAGCAGGATCGCATCGGCGTCGTTGTTGCCGCTGACGAAGTCGCTGTCGCGCCCTTGCTCGATGTCGTCCCAGGCTCGCTGGAAAATCAGCGTCATGGCCTCGCGGCTCATCTGCTGATGGGCATCGAGCTTGCGACTGCGTTTGCCCCGGCCGCTGTAGTTGAGGTGCGACAGATAGAATTTCTGCACGTCGTACTCGCGCATCAAGGCCAGCAACTGGGGCAGCTGGGCATGGTTCTGTTGGGTGAGGGTAGTACGCAGGCCGACCCGGATCCCGTGCTCGCGGCACAGCTTGATGGCGGCCATGGAGCGGGCAAAACTTCCCTTGAGCTGGCGGAACGCATCATGGCTCGCCTCAAGGCCATCGATGCTGATGCCGACGTAGTCGAACTGCGCGGCGTGGATCTGCCCGATGTTGTCCGGGGTGATCAGCGTACCGTTGGTGGACAGGGCAAGGAAGAACCCCTTGTCGCGGGCATAGGCGCTGAGCTGGAACAGGTCCTCGCGCAGCAGGGGCTCGCCGCCGGACAGGATCAGCACCCGCACGCCGGCGTCATGCAATTCATCGATCACCTTGAGCGCCGCTTCTGTGTCCAGCTCGTCGCGGAAAACGCTGTCAGCCGAAGTGGCGTAGCAATGTTTGCAGGTGAGGTTGCAACGTCGCAGCAGGTTCCAGATCACCACCGGTGCCCGCAGGCTGCCCGGGGACGCGACACGCGGGGCGGGGCAATGACCTGCCAGGGCACGCAGGTAGTGGCTGATCCTCAACATAAACACTCCTTGTCCTCATGGGATTAGCGCACGCCGGGTGGCAGGCGCAGGCCGGTCTTTTTCAGGATGCGACTGCTCACCAGCATGTCGTCGGCTTCGCAAGCGCCGCCCAGCAGGTAACGCAAATGGTCGCGGTAGCGGTCGATTTCTTCGCGGCTGCGGCCGTGCACCATGGCGAACAGGTTGTAGCGCCAGCCGGGCCGACGCGGGCGGCGATAGCAGTGGCTGACAAAGGGTTGCGCCCCCAGCAGTGCGCCGAGGCGCGGCATGTCAGCGTCGGATACATCCCAGACCGTCATGCCGTTGTGGCGAAAGCCCAGGCGGTAATGGTTGGGGACGGCGGCGATGCGGCGAATGGCGCCTTCGGCCTGCAACTGCTTGAGCAGCTTGAGGGTCGCGTCCACGTCCATCCCCAATTGCTCCGCGAGCCAGGCCCAGGGGTCTTCCACCAGGGGCAGGCCGGCCTGGGTCAGCGCTACCAGTCGCCGCGCCGCGGGTGTTTCGTCCAGCCGTGTGGACGTTTGCAGCGAAGCATCAGACCGGAAAATACAGGCCGACATGGTAGGTCTCCTCCTTGGGCAGGTTCAGCGGCACCAGGCCGGTGAGGCGTTCGATGCGCAGCAGGGTGTCGGTGATCGCCTGTTCGCTGGTGCAGGCGAGCACGAACCACATGTTCCAGGTGTGTTCGCGACGGTAGTTGTGGGCCACTTCGGGCATGCCCGCGAGCAGCTCGGCGATGGTGTCGAAGCGCGGTTCGGGCACTGCCAGCGCCGCCAGGGTGAACGCGCCGCCCAGGCGATCGATATCAAACATCGGGCCGAAACGGGTGAGCACGCCGTCGTTGAGCAGCTCGTGCAGGCGGTCGAGCAACTCGGTACTGCTGCTACCCAGCTCATGGGCCAATGCCCGCCAGGGATGACGCACCAGCGGCAGGCCCAGTTGCAGGCGGTTGATCAGTTGGCGGTCCAGCTCATCCATGGAGAACGGCTCCAGCCGGTGGGGCGAAGCGTCCGCCGCATTGCTTGAACAGATGGGAGCTGAACAGCAGCTCGTGGGGCAGGTCGTCCAGTAGATGGTGTTCGAGCAGGGCCTGCACCTGGGCTTCCACGCGATCGCGCTGACGGCCATGAATCATGCAGAACAGGTTGTACTGCCATTGGGGCAGGCGTCGTGGTCGCTGATAGCAAAGGCTGATCCCCGGCGCTTGCCCCAGGCGTCGTCCCACTTCATCGACCAAGGCGTCCGGCACGTCCAGTACCAGCATGGCGTTGGCAGCGAAACCCAGGGCCCGGTGGTTGACCACCAGGCCGACGCGACGGAACAGACCCTGTTCATGCCAGTGCTGCACCTGGTCGAGCACCTGCTGTTCGCTCGCATCGATTTGCCCGGCCAGGTTGCGGAACGGGCGCGGCGTCAGGGGCAGGCCCGTCTCCAGAAGGCGGCGCAGGGCCAGGGCTTGTTGCTCATTCAAGGCGTTATTCATGGGAAGCCTCCAGTGGGAAACCCAGATCAATGCGGTAGGCGCTCAGCATGGGCAGGTCCAGGGGCGTGAGGCCGGTGTCTTTTTCCAGCTCCTGGAGGATGTTGTCCAGGTGCGCGCGGTTGGGACCGGTCAGGACGAACCACAGGTTGTAGCGATGTTCCCGTGCATAGTTGTGATTGACTTCGGGGTACTGGCTGACACGGTGTGCCACGTGATGCAAACGATCGACGGGCACCGCCAGGGCCGCCAGGGTGCTGGCCCCGGCCCGGGTGTGTTCGAACACCGGGCCCACCCTCGACAGGCTGCCGGCCAGTTGCAGGTGTTGCAGGCATTCGAGCACTTGAGCCTCGGTGCAACCCAGGGCGTCGGCCATGGCCCGGTAAGGTTCGGCGCACAATGGCAGGCCATGCTGGAAGCGATCGATCAGGCGGCGGGCGAGCGAGGTACTGGACATATCAATACCCCGGTTTATGCGCACGGCTGCTGAAGAAAATGCCGCTGGGGCTGAGGGCGGGCAGGGCGCCCAGGCGCTCGACCCGGTACGGATCCCATACCTGTACCTCGCCACCATCCCGGACCGACAGCCACACCTGGTCGCCCCGTGCGGTGAACTCCATGTGCAGCACCGCGGGCCCTGGTTTCAGGTCGGCGACGATGGCGTGGGTCTGGGTGTCGATAACCTGGACGCGGTCATTGTCCGGGTAGGCGAAGTTGACCCACACCTGACGGCCATCCGGCCTGGCCGTGACAAACACCGGTTGGCCGGCGACGGCAATGGCGTCGACCGGCTGCCAGTTGCGGGCATTCATCACCAACACCTGGTGATGACCGACGGCGGGGACGAATGCTTGCTGGTCGGCCAGGGCCCAACCTTCCAGGTGAGGCATCTTGTACACCGGCAGCCGGGCCTCGCCACGTCCGTAATGCCCGAGCACGCGTTTCACGCCCCGTTCAGGATGCCAGAGATCGAGTTGCGCCATGCCGTCCTCACCGAACAGCCCGGCCATGTAATAGCGGCCGTCCGGGGTGATCAGTGCGTCATAGGGTTGTTGGCCGATGGCGGTGAAACGCTCGATGCGCGGTGCTGGGCCCTGGCTGAAATCGGCGATCCAGATTTCGCCGGTGTCGAACAGGCTGAACACGAAGCGTTGTCCCGGCGCGTCCACCAGACCCACCACCCGAGAACGCTTGTGACCGTCAGGCAAGGGGGTGGCGGGAATATCGGCGATTGGCTCCAGGGTCCGGGCATCGAACACCTTGACGCCGCCGGGTTCGTAGTTGGAAACGGCGATCAGCTTGCCATCCTGGCTGATCGCGCCGCCGATGCTGTTGCCACCCTGGATGATCCGGCGCTCGATCCGCGCAGTCAGCAGGTCGACCTTGCTCAACCCGCCATCGCGGCCGAACACATAGGCGTAGCGTTGGTCGCGGGAGAACACCACCGAAGCGTGGGACAGATCCCCCAGTCCGTCGACGCGGGCAAGGGCGGTGCGGGTGTCGCTCTCGATGATTTGTACGCTGCCGGTGGCGCGCTCCACCACCACGCCCAGGTCGCCGGTGCCGCGCAGCGGGGTCTGGGTGCAGCCGTAGAGCAACAGGGCGATGGCGGTCGAGGTCAGTAAGGCGCGGATGCGGATCATGAGGCAGGTTTTCCTTGCAGAAGCCGGTCCACCAGCCAGCGGATATCGTCGGGTCCCAACAGGGCTGCCCAGCCGGGCATGGCGCTGCCGGGGCGTCCCTGGGTGACGGTGGCGATGAGACTGTCGCGGGATTTGCCAGCGAGTGCCTGCGGTGTCAGCGACGGGCCGAGGCCGCCGGTCAGGTACAGGCCGTGGCAGGCGCCGCAGTCCTGGTCCAGCAAATGCTGGAGTTGAGCCTGGCGCTGGCTGTCGGGCGCGGCCAGTACCGAGGTGCAGAAGAGCAGGAGGAAGGCGCCCATCCGGTGTGCAGAGCTGTGTCGTTCCATGACGCCTCCTGATCGAAATTTTCGCGCCTCTTCAGAAAGAAGCTTTATCAGTGAAATGGAATTATCAGTGGCGAGGGAATTTATCCCCGCGCCACCGGGTTCCGTGCCTGGGCTATTTGAGGCTCAACACCCACGCCGCCAGTACCTTGGCTTCCTCTTCCGTCACCGGGTTGGCCGGCATCGGCATCGGGCCCCAGTTACCTTGGGTGCCCTCCTTGATGTGCTTGGCAAGCACGTCCTGTGCACCGGGGACGTTGGCGTTTTTTGCCGCGATATCCTTGAGCGCCGGGCCCACCACCTTGGTATCAATGGAGTGGCAGGCCGCGCAGGGCTTGCTCTTGAACAGCGTCGGGCCGTCTTCGGCCAGGGCCGGTTGCAGGCTGGAGACAGCGGTCAAGGCCAGTGCGATCAGAATAGGCTTCATGGTTTTTCCTCTTATTGATGGAGCTCAATAGATGTCATGTTGGGTGTTGTAGACGTTGAATTTGCCGGTCGGGGTGATCAGGCGCTTGTCCTTGATCACGTCCTTGACCTTGAGGGTCTTGTCGTCGATCACCACCAGCGCCGACTCGTCTTCCTGACCGCTCCAGACCGAGAACCAGACCTCATCGCCGGCCTTGTTGTACTCCGGCTGCACCACGCGCAGCGCGCCTTTCTTGATGCCCGCATACTCGGCAATCGGCAGCACGGTGTAGCCGGCGTCGAGCTTGTCGATGTTGAACACCGCCACCGATTGGCTGAGCTTGGCATCGGGGCTGAGGGTGGTGTCGACGTACAGGTGGCGTGACTGCGGATGGGTCTTGATGAACAGCGAACCGCCGCCCTGGCCCTGGAGCGAACCCACCTGTTTCCAGGCGTATTGCGGGTGCTTGACCGGGTCGGTGCCAATCAGCGAAACCCCGGCGTCACCCAAGTGGCTGGTGGCCCAGACCGGTCCGTAGAGTGGGTGATTGAAGTTGGCGCCGCGTCCCGGATGCGGGGTCTTGCCGACATCCACCAGGGCGGTGAGCTTGCGCTCCTTGGAGTCGATCACCGCGACCTTGTTGGAGTTGTTGGCCGCCGTCATGAAATAGCGGTGGCTGCTGTCCCAACCGCCGTCATGGAGGAACGGCGCCGCGTCGATACTGGTGATGGTGAGGTTCTTGATGTCTTGGTAATTGACCAGCATTACCTTGCCGGTTTCCTTGACGTTGACGATGAACTCCGGCCATTCGTGGGACGCGATGATGGCGGCGACCCGCGGTTCGGGGTGGTACTGCTGGGTGTCGACGGTCATGCCGCGGGTGGACACGATCTGCTTGGGCTCCAGGGTCTCGCCATCCATGATGGTGAACTGCGGCGGCCAGTAGGAGCCGGCAATGGCGTACTTGTCTTCATAGCCCTTGAACTTGGAGGTCTCCACCGAGCGGGCTTCGATGCCCACCTTGATCTCCGCGACCTTGGTCGGTTCTTTCGGCCACAGGTCGATCATGTCGATCTTGGCGTCGCGACCGATGACCAGCAGGTAGCGTCCCGAGGCGGAAATACGGGAAATGTGCACCGCATAACCGGTGTCGATCAGCTTGACGATCTTCTTGCTGTCGCCGTCGATCAGGGCAATCTTGCCGTCGTCGCGCAGCGTCACCGAGAACAGGTTTTGCAGGTTCAGGGAGTTGAGTTGCTTGCTCGGCCGGTCCTGCGGCTTGACCAGCACTTTCCAGGTCTTGAGGGTTTCGGCCATGCCCCATTCCGGCGGCGTCGGCGGGGTGTGCTGGATGAACTTGGCCATGACCGTGATCTGGTCCTTGGTCAGGGCATTGGAGGTGCCCCAGTTCGGCATGCCGGCGGCCGAGCCGTAGGTGATCAGCGCTTCCAGATAGGCCTGGCCGCGCGCCTGAGTGATGTCCGGCGTCAATGGCTTGCCGGTTGCGCCCTTGCGCAGCACTCCGTGGCAACCGGCGCAGCGCTGGAAGTAGATTTCCTTGGCCGCGTCGAAATCGGCCTGGCTCAGGTCCGGCGCGCCTTCGGTCTTGACCATGCGGGGCTGTTCCGGGGCGGCGGGTTGGTCGGCGAAGGCGTGGGGTGCAGCCAGCGCGGTACACAGCGCCGTGACACTCAAGACCCACGATTTTTTGTGGCTGATCAGCATTCCATTTCTCCTCAGGCATGACCCGCGCTGCGCTGTAATGGAGGTTCGGCGCGCAGGTTCCGGGTGCGATGCAAGGCTATTCCCTGGCCGCTGGTAACCCGCTTGACGTCGATCAAGTTTGCCCGCCGAGCGCCTTGCCAGGTTGTCGCAGGGCACCGTAGCGTGAGCGGCAATCGTATTGCTCGCGAAGGTCATTCAATGAACCCAAGTCTCTCTCTCCAGCAGCCGGACGAACCCTTCTACCAGTTCCAGGACAACGAGCCGGCGTTGTTCGAACAGGCCTGGCGCCACGGCATGCCGGTGCTGATCAAAGGCCCGACAGGCTGTGGGAAAACCCGTTTCGTCCAACACATGGCTCACCGCCTGAAGCTGCCGCTGTACACGGTGGCGTGCCACGACGACCTGAGCGCCGCCGACCTGGTCGGTCGGCACCTGATCGGTGCCCAGGGCACCTGGTGGCAGGACGGGCCACTGACCCGTGCGGTGCGCGAGGGCGGTATCTGTTATCTGGATGAGGTGGTCGAAGCGCGTCAGGACACGGCGGTGGTATTGCACCCGCTGGCGGACGACCGTCGTCAGCTGTATCTGGAGCGCACCGGCGAAGTGCTCCAGGCGCCGCCGTCCTTCATGTTGGTGGTGTCCTATAACCCCGGTTATCAGAACCTGCTCAAGGGCATGAAACCCAGCACCCGCCAACGTTTCGTGGCGATGCGCTTCGACTATCCGGCGCAGGCCGATGAAGAGCGTATCGTGGCTCGCGAAGCCAACGTGGACATGGTCCTGGCGGCCCAGGTGGTACGGCTCGGACAGGCGCTGCGTCGGCTCGATCAGCATGACCTGGAGGAAGTCGCTTCCACTCGCTTGCTGATCTTCGCGGCGCGCATGATCGGTGCCGGCATGGATCCGCGCCAGGCCTGCCTGGCATGCCTGGCCGAGCCCTTGAGCGACGATCCGCAGACGGTTGCAGCGCTGATGGATGTGGTCGATGTCCACTTCGGCTGACACCACGATCGACACCCGGCGACATCTGCCGGGTGACCTGGCGATGTGGTTTTTCATCCTCGCCGAGCTGTCGGTGTTCGCCTTGCTGATGCTGGCATTCACGGTTGCCCAGGCATTGTATCCGCAGACCTTCAGCGAAGGCCGGCAGTGGCTGGACCGCTCCACTGGCCTGGCGATGACCCTCAGCCTGCTGACCGCCGGGTTGTTCGCGGCGCTGGCCCAGGAACAGGTCCGTCTCGACCGACCCCGCCGGGGCGCGTTGTGCTTGTGCCTGGCGCTGCTGTCGGCCAGCGGCTATGTCGCCATCAAACTCACGGAATATGCCCACCTCTCGGCCAGCGGCCTGGGCCTGGAGCACAGCACCTTCTTCACCTTGTACTGGATTCTCACGGCGTTCCATTTCTTGCACGTGCTGCTGGGCATGGTGATCCTCGGCTGGCTGGCCGAAGGCTGCCGTCGACATCGCTACAGGCCCCAGCGCTGCAGTGGATTGGAGTCCGGCGTGTTGTATTGGCACATGGTGGACTTGGTGTGGGTGGTGCTGTTTCCGCTGGTCTATATCCTCGATTGAGTGAGTTCAACATGTCGACTTCCCGTGTCCTGATCGCTTGCTGGATGGCCCTGGCAATGCTCAGCGCAGGCACTGTGGCGCTGGGGCAGGCCGCCGCCACCGGATGGGGCACCTTCGCCTTGTTGACGGTCGCCGTGGCCAAGGCCTGGCTGATCGCCGACGGCTTCATGGAACTTCGCCGTGCGCCACGCTTGTGGCGGTGGCTGGTGTTGAGTTGGGCAGTGATGCTGGCAGTCGTGATCGGCGCAACATTGCCATAAGGCAAATTCACCCTGATACCCCACCAAAACCATCGGAAATTCTTGATCGCCATCAAGCGGTTCCAGACCCCTCGCTTCCTAGAATGAACACGCCAAGCAATGAGGAAGTGACCATGTCAGATACCTTCACCAAAGGCATGGCCAGGAATATTTATTTCGGGGGAAGCGTGTTCTTTTTCCTGATATTCCTGGCCTTGACCTACCACACGGAACAGACCTTTCCAGACCGTAGCAACCAGGCGCAGTTGACCGAATCGGTGATTCGCGGCAAGGGCGTCTGGGAGCGCAACAACTGCATCGGCTGCCATACGCTGCTGGGCGAGGGCGCTTACTTTGCGCCGGAGCTGGGCAACGTGGTCAACCGTCGCGGCGGCGAGGAAGCCTTCAAGCCTTTCCTCCAGGCCTGGATGAAAATGCAGCCCCTGGGCGTTCCGGGACGGCGGGCCATGCCGCAATTCAACCTGAGCGAGCAAGAGGTCGACGACATTGCCGAGTTCCTCAAGTGGAGCTCGAAAATCAACACCAATGGCTGGCCGCCAAACAAGGAGGGCTGAGAGATGAGCATGGCTAACCCGCATCTGAAATTCGCCTCGCAAGCCGTCGCCAAACCGTACTTCGTGTTCGCCCTGATGCTGTTCCTGGGGCAGGTGTTGTTCGGCTTGATCATGGGGCTGCAATACGTGGTCGGCGATTTCCTGTTCCCGCTGATTCCCTTCAACGTGGCCCGCATGGTCCACACCAACCTGTTGATCGTCTGGCTGCTGTTCGGCTTCATGGGCGCGGCGTACTACCTGGTGCCGGAGGAGGCGGATCGCGAACTGCACAGCCCGAAACTGGCGCTGCTGTTGTTCTGGGTATTCGCGGCGGCCGGGGTGATGACCATCCTGGGCTACCTCTCGGTGCCCTATGCCACGCTGGCGAAAGTCACCGGCAACGATTTGCTGCCGACCATGGGGCGCGAATTCCTGGAGCAGCCGACGATTACCAAAATGGGCATCGTGGTGGTGTGCCTGGGCTTTCTCTACAACATCGGCATGACCCTGCTCAAGGGCCGCAAGACCACCGTCAGCATGGTCATGATGACCGGCTTGATCGGCCTGGCGGTGTTCTTCCTGTTCTCTTTCTACAACCCGGAAAACCTCGCTCGCGACAAGTACTACTGGTGGTGGGTGGTGCATCTTTGGGTCGAAGGCGTCTGGGAGTTGATCATGGGCGCGATGCTGGCCTTCGTGCTGATCAAGGTCACCGGCGTGGACCGTGAAGTGGTGGAGAAATGGTTGTACGTCATCATCGCCATGGCGCTGATTACCGGGATCATCGGTACCGGTCACCACTTTTTCTGGATCGGCGCGCCCGAGGTCTGGTTGTGGGTTGGCTCGATCTTCTCGGCGATGGAACCGCTGCCGTTCCTGGCGATGGTGGTATTCGCCTTCAGCATGGTGAAGAACCGTCGTCGGCAACACCCCAACCGTGCCGCCACGCTGTGGGCCAAGGGCACCACGGTCACTGCGTTCTTCGGCGCGGGCGTCTGGGGTTTCCTGCATACCCTGGCACCGGTCAACTACTACACCCACGGCTCGCAACTGACGGCGGCCCACGGCCACCTGGCGTTCTATGGCGCCTACGCGATGATCGTGATGACGCTCATCAGCTACGCCATGCCGCGTTTGCGCGGTCTGGGGGAGGCGGCGGACGAGCGTTCACAGCGACTGGAAATCTGGGGCTTCTGGCTGATGACCCTGTCGATGGTGATGATCACGTTGTTCCTCACCGCGGCCGGTGTGGTCCAGGTATGGCTGCAGCGTTGGATGGCGGATGGCAGTGCCATGCCTTTCATGGCGACCATGGATCACTTGAAACCGTTGTTCTGGGCACGTTTGTTCAGCGGTGTCGGGTTCCTGCTGGGGTTGCTCTGCTACCTCCTGAGCTTCAGGCAGCGTGGTCGCGCAACACAACGTGTTCCGGTGGCAGTGGTGTCGTCGTGAGCACTGGCCGTTGAATGAACAGTGGCGAGGGGCGCAATCCCTTCGCCACACAGGTTTCGTTCGAACAGGAGGACAAGCATGGCATTCACCCTGGAGCTGGAAGAATGGGTCGGCAGTGTCTGGCACCGTTTCATCACCCGGCGCGCCAGCGCGGATTTTCCTGAGGCGCGGGTGGAGCTGATCCCCCGGCAACGCGCCTTGCAAGTGCTGTTTCGCGCCACCGGCGGTGCCCGGCACCTGGGTGTGGAAGCGGTCAGTGATCGTGAGCTTTTGCTGCGCCGTAACCTGTTGCAGCAGATCGCCGGTACCTGCAAGCAGATGCCGCTGGCCTGGTGCGATGGCGACAATCTGCGATTGCCGGCGAGCCTGGCGGCGTTTCCCGACGTCGGGCTGAACGAGGAGCTTTATCGCTGGCTCGCCTTGCTGGCGGCGCAATCGGACCCCATGAAACACTGGGGCCGTGATAACCAGCGTTGGACCCTGGCGCTGTTGCGGCGCTACCCGGCGCTGCGCCCGCGTTATCGGCGCCTGGTGGAGGCGCATTTGTCCCTTCGTCCCGACTCGGATTCATTGAGTTCGGCCGAAGCCGCGTTGGAGCGAGCGCTGTGCCAGGCCCTGCGCGAGCCGGGCAGTGTCGAGCATTTTCCCCGTAGCGAGCGAGCCGCCTGGCCGTTGCCGCTATGGCTGTATCCGCCTCGTCACTTGAGCAACCCCCAGGCGGCCAGCCTGGAGGATTCCGAGCAATACCTCGCGACGCCACCGGGCGAGCAGCAGGGTGGTCGCAAGCGCGCCGAGCGTATCGACGAAACCACCCGTGACGGTGGGTTGCTCATCGTTCGCCTGGAGAACCTGTTCAGTTGGACCGAACACGTGGATCTGGATCGCTGGTCGGACGATAGCGAAGATCCGGACGCCGCCCGGGTGGCTGAAGACCTGGACCAATTGACCCTGTCGCGCACCCGGTTGCGCAAGGGCGGCGGGTTGAAACTGCACCTGGATCTGCCGCCCGCCGACGTGGATGACATCCCATTGGGCGAGGGCATCTTGTTGCCGGAATGGGACTACCGAAAGCAACGCCTCCAGGCGGATTTCGTCAGTTTGCAGACCTTCATTCCCCGGGACTGCGAACCTCAGCCCCTGCCGCCACGCCTGCGTGCTCCAGCCCAGCGGTTGCGTCGCCAGTTCGAGCACCTGCGCAACGATCGCCAGTGGCTGCGTCAGCAAACCCAGGGTTCGGAACTGGATCTGCAAGCCTGGCTGGACTTTCATGTCGAACGCCAGCAAGGCCCGTGCAGCGAGCGGGGCCTGTTCATGGAGCAGCGCCAGACCCGTCGCGACCTGGCCTGCCTGCTGTTGGCGGACCTGTCGATGTCCACCGACGCCCACCTCAACGACGAACACCGAGTGATCGACGTGATCCGCGACAGCCTGTTGCTGTTCGCCGAAACACTGTCGGTACTTGGGGACGATTTCGCCTTGTACGGGTTTTCGTCCTTGCGGCGCCAGCAGGTGCGCCTGCATGAACTCAAGGCGTTCAAGCAGCGTTATGACGACCACACCCGCGGCCGCATCCAGGGGCTCAAGCCCGGTTACTACACGCGCATGGGCGCGGCAATCCGCCAGGCCACACAACAGTTGGCGAGCTGCAAGCGACGGCGCAAGTTGTTGCTGCTGCTCAGTGACGGCAAGCCCAACGACCTGGATCGCTATGAAGGGCGCTACGGCGTGGAGGACACCCGCCAGGCGGTGTTGGAAGCCCGACGCCAGGGGCTGACGCCGTTCTGCATCACCATCGACCGCGAAGCGGGGGATTATCTGCCTTACATGTTCGGGGCCAACGGTTACACCTTGATCCGTCAGCCCGAGCAATTACCGCTGCGGTTGCCGCAGTTGTACCGGCAACTGACCCAGGACTGAGGCGTTCAGACCATGTTGCGCGGCAACCAGAAAAACATCGCAACGCAAAAGACTGTCAGCCCCACACAGAACCAGGTGAAGCGTCGCAACCGGCGTTCTTGCGCCAGTGCCGCTTCGGTCGGCAGGGGCATGCCGCACTGGCGGCATTCGGTTTCATTCACGGGATTGGCCTGCTGGCAGTACAGGCAGGTGGGCTGCGGACTCATTCGAACTGCTCCAGGCGCGGGCGATCGAGAATGGCGATGTGGCGACCGTCCTGGGTGATGATTTTCTCGTCGATCAGGCGCCGGATGATTCGCGAAAAGGTTTCCGGCTGGATGGACAGGTGCCCGGCGATTAACTGTTTGGCCATCGGCAGTTCGAATTGGCTTTCCACGGGGTGCAGGCGCACCAATTGCGTCAGCAGGTAGCGCACCACGCGGTGGGTGGCGTTCTTCAGCGACAGGGTTTCGATCTCGTTGACCCGCTGGTGCAGGCGCACGCACAGCTTGCCAAGCAGGGCGAAGGTCAGCCGGCTGTTGCTCTGCAAGAGGCGCAGGTAAGTGGCATTGGACAAGCGATATAACTGGGTCGGGCCGACGGCTTCAGCCGACGCCACGTAGTTGGGCGTGTCCATCAGCATCATGGCTTCGGCGAAGGTCTGGCGCTCGCCTATCACTTCGAACACTTTCTCCTGGCCGTCCGGCGTCAGCCGGTAGATCTTCACCGCCCCGGCGATCACGAAGTAAAACGCCTGGGCCGGTTCGCCCTGGCGGAACAGCGGGTCGCCCTTGTCGATGTTCAGCAGTTGGCTGGTACTCATCAGTTCGTCGAGCTGTTCTTCGTTGAGCGGTTCGAACAAGTGATGGCTGCGCAGAATCTGGTGATGGACGCGGTGGAGCACCATGGCGTGGATCCTTGTTTGGGCAAAGGAAAAAGGGTTCAGACGAGGCTCAGGGACAAGCCGCTGGCGAGCGCCACAACGCAGGACAGCAGGACGAACCAGGTAAGCGGCAAGACGACGTGTTTCATGGCAACTTTCATGGCAACCCCGTGGGAAAGAATCGTGTTCTCCTGCCAGAGCAAGAGATGGGCCATGGCTGTGGCCCTTATGTTTGGGCGCCTGCGGCCGATCAGGGTATTAATGACCCTGGCAAGACAGGGTGATAATCACCATAAAAGGGTAATAAATACCCCAATGCCTCTGTGTGTAGGGCCTGTGGGAGCAAAGCTTGCTCGCGATGGCGGTGGGACATCTCCATCGATGCTGAGCGTGCCGGCGCTATCGCGAGCAAGCTTTGCTCCTACAGGGGTAAGGGCCGGATGTTGCGCGACGCATTTCGGCAAGCCCTTGCAAGGCCTCATGCAAGGCGATCCGCCGATGGGCTTGTTTGATCTGAGACAAGGTCTGTTCGTGTCGATAGCCGATCATTCGGACCCTGTTGATCTTCATCAACAGGACGGCACCGCGAAGCGGTAAAGGAGTGAGGTATGCAAGTGCTCGATCGTCGCAAGGCCATGGCCATTCCGCCGCTGTGGCGCTTGGCGTTCCGGCCGTTTTTCCTGGCTGGCTGTGTGCTTGCCGTGTCGGTCATACCGCTGTGGCTGGCGGTGTTCGGTGGTCAACTGTCTGCCTGGCAACCGGCGGGAGGCTGGCTGGCCTGGCACCGTCATGAATTGTTGTTCGGCTTCGGTCTGGCGATCATCGCCGGGTTCCTGTTGACGGCCGTGCAGACCTGGACCGGCACGCCGGGGCTCAGTGGCAGGCGCCTGGCGGCGTTGGCGCTGTTGTGGCTGGGGGCGCGGCTGGCCTGGTTGATCAATGCGCCGTGGGCGTTGCTGATGGTGTTGGAGTTGGGTTTCGCCGTGGCGGTCGCGGTGGCGATGGGGGTCACGTTGTGGCGTGTGCGGCAGAAGCGCAATTATCCGATTGTGCTGGTTTTGCTGTTGTTGGCCGCGGCGGATGGATTGTCCGTTTACGGGCTGGTGCAGCACGACGAAGGCTTGCAGCGCCAGAGCGTGTTGACGGGCCTGTGGCTGGTGGCGGCGATGATGGGACTGATCGGCGGCCGGGTGATCCCGTTCTTCACCCAACGTGGACTCGGTCGGGTAGAGGGCGTTGCCCCTTGGCCATGGCTCGACCGGCTGTTGCTGGCGGGTTCGGCGGCGGTAGCGCTGCTGTATGCGTTCGGGCCGGCGTTGACCGCCAACCTTGGATGCGGCCTGCTGTTCGCTGCACTGGCGCTTGGGCATGGGATCCGGCTGGTGCGTTGGCATGACCGGGACTTGTGGCGGGTGCCGTTGCTGTGGTCGCTGCACTTGGCCTATGCATGGTTGATGCTGGCTTGTCTGGGCATGGCGCTCTGGCATTTCGGCGCGCCGTTGAACCCGAGCCTGGCCGTGCACAGCTTGACCATCGGCGCCATGGCCGGCCTGATCCTGGCGATGATCGCCCGCGTCAGCCTGGGCCACACCGGGCGACCGCTGGAACCGCCGGCGGGCATGACCCTGGCGTTCATCCTGCTCAACCTGGCCTGCCTGAGTCGCGTATTGCTGGTGACGTTCTTCCCACTGGCCGCGTTGTGGCTGGCAGGGTTGTGCTGGACGCTGGCGTTCGGGCTCTATGCCTGGCGATACGGTCCGATGCTGGTGAGGTCACGGGTGGATGGACATCCGGGATGAACCGACTGCGCGCAGGTGATCGATGATGTACGGGATTGTGCTGGTCACGCATCTGTTGGCGGCGATTGCCTTCATCGGCACGCTGTTTTTCGAAGTGTTTATCTGGCATGCCGCCCGCAGGTCGTTGGCTCAGGACGCCCGGGAGGCTGCCGACCAGGCCATCGCCAAGCGGTCGCGGCATGTGCTGCATGGCGTGGTGCTGGTGCTGTACAGCGCCGGGATCGGTCTGGCCTGGCAGCATCGCGGTGCGTTGAGCCAGCCGTTGAGCAACAGCTTCGGCCTGCTGCTGAGCCTGAAGATACTGCTGGCGTTGAGCATCATCGGGCACTATCTGTTGCTGGCTTACTGGCTGACCCAAGGTCGGTTGAGTCCGGGGCGGGCCTGCTGGCTGCGGCGTAGCATTCTTGGGCACATGGTGCTGATCGTGGTGTTGGCGAAGGGGATGTTCTATTGGCAGTTTTAACCGCTGATCCTGTGGGAGCAAAACGCTGTGGGGGGTATAGCACTGTGGGGATGAAACACTGTGGGAGCATAGCTTGCTCGCGATAGCGGTGGATCAGCCATCGCGAGCAAGCTTTGCTCCCACAAGTGTTGTGTGGGGATGTCGGTCAGTGAGCCGCCTTCATCGCATTGAGGAACAGCACATTGTTTTCCAGGTGAATATGCTCCATCAGGTCGTCACGCAGCTCCGCAAGACCGCGGTACAGGGCGCGCCAGGTATTGCAGGCATCGGCCGGCGGGGTGATCTGGTTAGTCAGGGTGAGCATGATTTCCAGGGCTTCGCCGTGCTGGTCGTGTTCGTAGCGCAGCACCTGGATCGGCGCCGAGGCGCGTTCACCCAGGCCGTGTTGCAGCATCGGGAACAGGACTTGTTCTTCCTTGAGCATGTGGCCCTCGAGCTCCTGGTACATGTCCTCCAGGTGGTTGGCCAGGCCGTTGGGGCAACTGGCTCGCGCGCCATGTACATGCTCGACGCGACGGGCCAGGCGGATCAGTTCCGGCAGTTGTTCGCGGTGGCGTGCGTGGTAGCGTTCCAGGATGTGGGCGATCAACCGTCCCTGGGGTTCGTTGCGCCAGTCATGGCCCGGTTCCCCGGTGGCTTGCAGCGTACCGAGGGCTTCGGCGATCAGCAGTGGGTTAAGCCCTTTGTTCAGCGCCGCTTCGCGCAGGGTCTTTTGCCCGCCGCAACAGAAGTCGAGGTTGTAATGATGGAAGGTACGGGTGGCACCGGGAATGTCGCAGGCCAACTGGCCGAGGCTTTGTTCCAGCAGATCGAGGTTCATCGTGGTTCCTTGGGTTGAATCCCGGGTGGGACGGATAAGCGGGCTCTGCAGCCGGTATGCCAGAGTCAACCGATTGAAAAACAACGAATATTTTTATGTCGGGGTGATTCCTACCCCGGCCGGAAGGGGTCAAACGAACCCTGGAGGGTACTCATTACCATGCTGCGTGAAAGCCTGGCCGCCGACCTGATCGTCGAGCTGCCCAATGCCGTACGGTTGCAGCGTCTGGTGCAGACCCTGCGCGAATACTTCAACAGTGGCGCCGTGGGCCTGCTGCGCCTGGACGACGACAGCCTGAGGCCCGTGGCGACCGTGGGGCTGGTTCATGAGGCGTTGGGCAGGCGCTTCGTCATCGCCCAACACCCTCGTCTGGCGGCGATCATGGCCTCGCGTGAACCCACCTGGTTCGAGCCCGACAGCCGCCTGCCGGACCCCTACGACGGCTTGCTCGATCACCATGTCGGTGAGCCGCTGCCGGTGCACGATTGCATGGGCGTGAGCCTTTACGTGGAGGGGCGCCTCTGGGGCGCGATTACCCTGGATGCGTTGCACGCAGGGACCTTTGACAGTCGGGCCCGCGAGGAGCTCAAGCGCTGCACCCTGCAGATCGAGGCCGCGGTGCGGGTGACCCGGCTCGAACAGGAGAACCGCAGCCTGCGGGCGTCGCGCAGCGATCCCTCGGACTTGCGCGTGCCGGTCGAAGAGGGGGAGATCCTCGGACGCAGCGAGGGCCTGCAACAACTGCTCAACGAACTGGACGTGCTGGCCGACTCCGAACTGCCGGTGTTGTTGCTGGGTGAAACCGGCGTGGGCAAGGAACTGTTCGCCCGGCGTCTGCATCGCTTGTCCCGGCGGGGCCACAAGCCGCTGATCCAGGTCAACTGCGCTGCATTGCCGGAGTCCCTGGCCGAAAGCGAGCTGTTCGGTCACGTCAAGGGGGCGTTCTCCGGGGCGACGACGGATCGCGCCGGACGCTTCGACGCGGCCAATGGCGGCACGCTGTTCCTCGATGAAGTGGGGGAGCTGCCGTTGAGCGTACAGGCCAAACTGCTGCGCACCCTGCAAAATGGCGAAATCCAGCGCCTGGGGGCGGACAAGCCGCTGCACGTGGACGTGCGCATCATTGCCGCGACCAATCGGCACCTGCCTGACAGCATTCGCGACGGGTTGTTTCGCGCCGACCTGTATCACCGGCTCTCGGTCTATCCGGTGCCGATTCCACCGCTGCGCGAGCGTGGCCATGATGTGCTGATGCTGGCGGGGCATTTCCTCGAATTGAACCGCACCCGGTTGGGCTTGCGCGGGCTGCGCCTGTCGCCGGCGGCCGAGCAGGCCCTGTTGGCCTACCGTTGGCCGGGGAATGTGCGGGAGCTGGAGCATGTCATCAGCCGCGCCGCGTTGAAGCAATTGAGCCGGGGCGCCAGCCGCAGCCTGATCATGACCCTTGAACCCCAGGTGCTTGACCTGGACGTCAATGCCAACGCGGTGCAAGCGCTGCAGGACACGCCTGTGGCGCCAGGAGATGCACCGTTGCTGTCTCTGAATGAAACCGTCGACGCCTGCCAGCGCCAGGCGATTCTCAAGGCCCTGGAGCGTTGCGGGCAGAACTGGGCCGGCGCGGCGCGGTTGCTGGAGGTCGATCCGAGCAACCTGCACAAACTGGCGCGGCGGTTGGGGCTCAAGTAATCCTGTGCAACCGCGGTGCGGCCTTCGCGAGCAAGCTCGCTCCCACACAGGATCGGTAGCGACTACTGTGGGAGCGGGCTTGCTCGCGAAGAGGCCGGCACATTCATCAAATAAGCCGGCATTGACAGCGATCAAGGCCTCTCCACGCCACAAAATCCACACTGGGCCAAATCCAACGTGGAGCTCATTGCCATGCCCCTATCCCTGGCCGATATGCGCCGCCAATACACCCGCGATGGCCTCGATGAAGCCCAGGCGCCGGACGAGCCATTGGCCTTGTTCGAACGCTGGATGCAACAGGCCCGCGACACCGAGAGCCCGCCGGTGGAAGCCAACAGCATGGTTCTGGCGACGGTCGATCCACAGGGCCGGCCCCATGCCCGGGTGCTATTGCTCAAAGGCTTCGGCAAGGACGGCTTTGTATTTTTCGGCAACTATGACAGCGCCAAGGGGCGGGATCTGGCAGTCAATTCCTGGGCGGCCATGACGTTTTTCTGGCCGGGACTGGAGCGGCAGGTGCGCATCGAAGGGCAGGTCCACCGACTCGACCCAGCGCTGTCGGACGCCTATTTCAACTCCCGTCCCGTGGCCAGTCGCCTCGGTGCCTGGGCGTCGCCGCAAAGTTCTCCGGTAGAAGGACGGGCTGCGCTGGAGGTGTCGCTGGCGCAAGTCCAACAGCGTTTCCCGGACCAACCGGTGCCGCGTCCCGAGCATTGGGGTGGCTACTGCCTGTGCCCCGAGCGGCTGGAGTTCTGGCAGGGCCGCGCCGACCGTCTGCATGATCGCCTCGACTACCGCTTGCGGGCGGGTATCTGGCAGCGCAGTCGTCTGGCGCCCTGAGCGCCAGGGGAGGTACCTCCATGGAGGAATAGGCCGGGGGAGGATTGCAGTTCAGGCTGGGCCATCTTTTCTGATAGGACGGCTGAGACCATGGCCCATCTGACGCAACGCCTCTTCCAACCGCTGAACATTGCGGTGCTGACCATCAGCGATACCCGCCGTTTCGACACCGACAGCTCCGGGCAGACGCTCATCGACTTACTGCAAACGGCCGGTCATGTGCTGGTCGACCGCGGGCTGGTAAAGGACGACATCTATCAGATCCGCGCCCAGGTTTCGCAGTGGATCGCCGCGCCGGACGTGCAAGTGGTGCTGATGACCGGCGGTACCGGCTTCACACCACGGGACAATACGCCACAAGCGGTCCTGCCCTTGCTGGATAAGCAAGTGGACGGTTTTGGTGAGCTGTTCCGCCAGGTCTCACTGGCGGAAATCGGCATGTCCAGCCTGCAGTCCCGAGCGTTGGCCGGCATGAGCAATGGCGTGTTGGTGTGCTGTCTGCCGGGTTCGCCCGGCGCGTGCCGGACCGGTTGGGAGCAGATCCTGGCCTCGCAGTTGGACAGTCGTACCGGCCCCTGCAACTTCACTCCCCATCTCAAGCCGCAGACGGGCGTCGTCCCGGTTGCTTGCGAGACGCGGTCATGAGCAGCCGTGGGTGCGGTTCGGCCTGTGACAGCGGTGTGCTGATGCCCGTGGACGAGGCGATTCGTCATCTGCTCGACCAGGCGCCGCCGCCACCGTTCGTACAGTCGGTTGCCCTGGGCCAGGCCCTGGGCCGGGTGCTGGCCGCCGACGTGATCTGCCCCATGAATCTGCCGGCCTGGGATAACAGCGCCATGGACGGTTACGCCCTGCGCGCCGCCGACGTGCCGAGCGTCGGCGGCTTCTTGACGGTGAGTGGACGAATCGCCGCGGGCGACGGCGCCGGCGCTTCGTTGCAAGAAGGGCAGGCGGTACGGATTTTCACTGGCGCGCCACTGCCGCCGGGCGCTGACACGGTGGTGCCCCAGGAAAGCTGTCGGGTAGAAGGCGAGCGCGTGTGGGTAGCGTCGATTCAGCCGGGTGACCACGTACGCAAGGAAGGTGAAGAACTGCGCCAGGGCGCGCGCCTGCTGAGGGCCGGAACGCGCCTGCGTGCCCAGGAGTTGGGGTTGCTCGCCGGTGCCGGGATAGCGTGCGTGGAGGCGTATCGTCCGTTGCGGGTGGGGCTGCTCAGCAGCGGCGATGAGTTGCGCGAACCGGGTGAGCCGCTGGCACCCGGGCAGATCTACAACAGCAACCGCCAGAGTCTCGCCGCGCTGCTGCGTGGCTGGGGTGTCGAGGTGCATGATTTCGGCGTCATGCCCGATCGGTTGCAGGCCAGCCGGCAAGCGTTGGGCCTGGCCGCTGGCGAGTGTGACCTGCTGCTGACCTCGGGCGGTGTGTCGGTGGGCGAGGAAGACCACCTCAAGCAAGCCATCGAAGCCTTGGGCAATATCGACCTCTGGCGCCTGGCGATCCAGCCGGGCAAACCCCTGGCGTTCGGTGATGTGATGGGCAAGCCCTGGATTGGTTTGCCGGGCAATCCGTCGGCGGCGCTGGTGACGGCGCTGGTCGTGGTGCGGCCGTTCCTGCTCCGGGCTCAGGGCATGGTCGATGTGCTGCCTGTGCCGCTGTCGTTGCCGGCGGGTTTCGATTGGCTGCGGCGCAACAGGCGTCGGCAATACCTGCGCGCCAGACTCGTCCCGGATGCCAATGGTCATTTGTGCGTGGAGGTGCATCCCCAGCAGAGTTCGGCGATGTTGAGTGCCGCGTGTTGGGCGGATGGGTTGGCGGTGGTGGAACGGGACACCCTGGTGCACAAGCACGACCGGGTGATGTATGTGCCGTTCACCGCATTGATGCATTGACGGCAATTGATTGCCGTCAAGGTGCTCGCCCGGGGGCTGGCTAGACTGGGCGGCGCTGTTAGTTCTTCCATGAGGATGCCCCATGCAACTGGTTTGCCCGGCAGGGAATCTGCCTGCCCTCAAAGCGGCCGTGCGCCAAGGCGCCGATGCCGTCTATGTCGGCTTTCGCGACGACACCAATGCCCGGCATTTCGCCGGGCTGAACATGGACGATAAGCAATTCGATGCGGCTGTCGCGCATATCCGCCAGCACCAACGCAAGCTGTACGTGGCGGTCAACACCTACCCGCAACCCAAGGGCTGGGAGCGCTGGCAGCGAGCGGTGGATCGCGCCGCCGATTTCGGCGTGGATGCCCTGATCGCCGCCGACCCCGGCGTGCTCGGCTACGCCAGTCAGCGCCATCCACACCTGGCGCTGCATCTGTCGGTTCAGGGCTCTGCGACCCACGCGGCGGCGCTGTCCTTTTACGCCCAGCGCTATGACATTCGCCGTGCCGTGCTGCCTCGGGTGCTGTCCCTGGCCCAGGTGCGCCAGGTGGCGGCGAATAGCCCCGTGCCCATCGAAGTCTTCGGTTTCGGCAGCCTGTGCATCATGGCCGAGGGACGCTGTCACTTGTCTTCCTACATCACAGGGGAGTCGCCGAACCTGTGCGGCGTCTGCTCACCTGCCAAGGCGGTGCGCTGGAGCGAAGACGCCCAAGGGTTGAGTGCACGCTTGAGCGAAGTGCTGATCGACCGTTACACCCCTGAAGAACCGGCCGGCTACCCGACCTTGTGCAAGGGCCGTTTCCTGGTGGGTGGCAAGCGTTTCCATGCCCTGGAAGAGCCCACCAGCCTGGACACCCTCGATTTGCTGCCGGAGCTGGCGGCGGTCGGCGTCGAGGCGGTGAAAATCGAAGGTCGCCAACGCAGCCCGGCTTATGTCGAGCAGGTGACCCGGGTCTGGCGTGCGGCGCTGGATGCACACCGGTCCGCGCCGCAACGGTTCCGGGTGCGGGAAGAATGGCGCCAGGTGCTGGCCGGTCTGTCGGAAGGCAGCCAGACCACCCTGGGTGCCTACCATCGATCGTGGCAATGAGGGAAGCCTGATGAAACTCAGCCTGGGACCGGTCCTGTTCTATTGGGACAAAACACAACTGGGGAATTTCTACGCCGACATGTCGGCATTGCCGCTGGACGTGATCTACCTGGGGGAAACCGTGTGCTCGAAACGCCGGGCCTTCTCACTGGATCAATGGCTGGGCCTGGGGCGTGAGCTTCAGGCCAGCAGCCAGGCGCAAATCGTATTGTCGAGTCTGACGTTGATCGAGGCCGCATCGGAGCTGTCCACGTTGCGTCGGCTATGTGACAACGGTCAGTTGCTGGTGGAAGCCAACGACATGGGCGCGGTGCACTTCCTTGCCGAGCGCAAGCTGCCATTCGTGGGCGGTCCGGCGCTGAACCTCTATAACGGCCACGCCCTGGCGCAACTGCTCGACAGCGGGATGATCCGCTGGGTGCCTCCGGTGGAGTGCTCGGCCGCGCTGATCGCCGATGTGCTGGAGCAGGTGCGGGGCATGGACCGCGAGGTGCCGGAGGTGGAAATCTTTTCCTACGGGCATCTGCCCTTGGCCTATTCGGCACGTTGCTTTACCGCGCGTGCGGAAAACCGACCCAAGGATGATTGTCAGTTCTGCTGCATCAACTACCCCGATGGCCTGGCGCTGAGCAGCCAGGAGGGCCAGTCATTGTTCACCCTCAATGGCATCCAGACGATGTCCGGTGAACCGACCAATCTGCTGGCCGATTACAACGCACTGATGGCCTGCGGTGCGGATGTGCTGCGCCTCAGTCCACGGGCTCAAGGCATGGCCGAAGTGGTCGCTGCGTTCGACAAGGTCCGCCGGGGCGAGGCACCGCCGCTGTTCGTCGAGGGTTGCAACGGCTATTGGCACGGTCAGGCCGGCATGCTGAAAGTCGAGGAGGCTGGCCTGTGCTGAATCCGAAAAAGTGGGTGCTCAAGGGCGCCGATCGACTGCTGCCACTGGTGGGCAAGGTGCCTTTTGTGGTGCAGCGCCTGGCATTGCAGCAGGCGCTCAATCGCTGCCTGGCCGAACCGTTGCGCGAAGGCGGGTTCGATATGCTGCGCGGTCGCTGGTTGTGCCTGCGGGTGCTCGACCTGAAATTGTGCTGGTATCTGACGCTGGCGCGCGACGGACTGCGCATTGCCGAACGGGCCGAGGCCCAGGTCACCATCAGCGGCAACTGGCGTGAATTCCTGTTGCTGGCCAGCCGTCAGGAAGACCCCGATACCTTGTTCTTCCGGCGCCGGCTGGTCATCGAGGGCGACACCGAACTGGGGCTGGCGGTGAAGAACCTGATCGACAGTCTTGACCCGGACGTACTGCCGCCATGGTTATGGCGCAATCTGGAACGGGCGGGGAAGGGGTTGGCTTCAGCGTGATGAAAGCCTCGAACGAACTGCCCCTGGTGTATTCCTGTTCCGGCTGCTCCAACGTCGCGCAACTGGCCAACTCGGTTGCCTTACGCCTGGACCGGGCCGGCCTGGCCGAGATGTCGTGCATCGTCGGGGTGGGCGGGCACGTGACGCCCCTGGTCGACAAGGCGCGCTCGGGGCGACGGATCATTGCACTGGACGGCTGCGCGTTGCAGTGCGTCCAGGCCTGCCTGCAACAACATGACCTGGTAGCGGACGTGCATGTGATCCTGAACCAGTTGGGCTTGCGCAAGCGCTTCGGAGTCGACTGCACGGAGGAGGAAGCAGAGGCGTTGTTCGAGCGGTTGGTGCCTCTGATAGGCGCCGACTGATTGCAACGACACCCTCGCCACAGGGGAGCGCGGTTTACTGCTGGTAATCCGCCAGCTCCTCTTCGGCGAGGATGCGGATGTTGCGTCGCTCCATGGTGATCAGTCCGCCGTCCACCAGGCGATGAAGAATCCGCGAGAAGGTTTCCGGCTGGATGCCCAGCTTGGAGGCCACCAGACGCTTGGATACCTGCAATACCACCTGGCCGTCCCGTGGATCACGTTCTTGCAGCAGGAAATTGATCACGCGCCGGCTGGCGCTGGCCAGGGTCAGGTTGTCGATGTCCCTGAGGCGTTGGTGCAAGTGCACGCTCATGCTCGCCAGGATCGCCAGGCAGACCTTGGGCTGGTCTTCCAGGGCCTTGCGATAATGGGCGCCCTCGATACTCACCAATACACTGTCCTTGAGCGCCGACGCACTCACCGGATAGCAGCGGGCCTGGCTGAACAGCAGGGCTTCGGCGAAGGTCTGCCCCGGCTGGATGATTTCCACCAGGTTTTCCTGGCCTTCGCCGGTGACCCGGAACAACTTGATCTGGCCGCTGATCAGCAGGAAAAAGCGCTTGGCCGGGTCGCCCTGGTGCATGAGCGTGCCATTGCAAGCCAGGCGCTTGAGCACAGCGAGTCCGCACACCTCTTCGAAGACACGTTCCGGCAACTGGCTGAACAGATGATGACGGCGCAACAGTAGAACGATAGAAGGGTGGGTCAACATGGCGTACCTCCGCGTACCGCCATGGTAGGGCTCCAGCCCTCGCCGGCATATGCCTCGGCAGGCCTACCTCGGAAGAGGGAGCCATGTTCCGGAAAGCCCACATGAAGCTTTCATGACAAAAGTTCGGTAGCACATCGCCATTCCCGTCATGCCTGTGTGACGCGTTCGAGGAGACCTTCAAGGTCTTTCGAAACGGGGGCGCAAAGCCGGGAGTGAGGCAATGGGGACTATGGAACGTTATTCGAAAGTGGGCATGCAGGAGCTCGATCAGCGGCTGTCGAAGATCGTCGAGGCGGCGCGCAAACAGCCGGTCTCGGTGTATCGCTATGGCGCACCCTGGGTCTGGATCGTTTCCCAGGATGACTGGCAGGGCGCGCTCAAGGAAGTGTCCAGTTACATCCCACAGGGCCACTCGCTGGTCTTGCTGCGTCCGCAGATCGACGACCTCCTGGACGAGCATCGCAACGTACTGCAAGCCCTCGATACCGCCGCCGGAATGCGGATTGCGCCGCAGACCGCCATGCACATCCTCTTGCTGCAACTGCTCTATTCGGTGCCCAGCGAGCAGCAACTCTACGAGCAGCTCAATTACAACCTGCTGTTCCGCTGGTTCGTCGGCCTGGAGCTGAACCAGAAGGTCTGGAGCTATGACGTCTTGAGCAGGGACCTCGCCACGTTGCTGGGCGATGTGCGTGCCGTGCGACTCATCCAGAAAATCATCGGCGAAGTGTTCTGTGGCGCCTTGCTGCAAATGCCGGAGTTCTCCTTGAACTTCGCGCTGCTGCACACCTGGCTGGCCCGGCATGCCACGACATCGACGACCAGCAATTGAGCGGTACTTTGAATTCAGGGGGTGGTGTGGAGCATTTCTTCAAGTCACGGCCGGCGCTGTGGGGCTGGCTGTTGCTGACAGTCGGCGGTCCGTCGGCCCTTGCCGCGCAGGAAGGGACCGAGGCCCAGGCGGCCCGTCTGGTGGACGTGAACGAGTATTTCGTGCGCGGCAACACCGTGCTCGACGCCCGTGCCATCGAGGAGGCGGTGTACCCGTTCCTCGGTCCGCAGAAAGCGATGAGCGATATCGAAGGGGCCCGCGATGCGCTGCAGAAGGCTTATCAGGCTCGGGGCTATCAATCGGTGTTCGTCGAACTGCCGGAGCAAAAGGTCGAAGACGGCATCGTTTATCTGCAAGTCAGCGAAACCAAGGTCGGCCGGGTCAGGGTCGTGGGCGCCAAGCATTATTCGCCGCTGGAGATCCGCGAGGACGTCCCGGCGCTCAAGGAAGGCGAAGTGCCTGATTTTGCCCAAGTCCAGGCCGAACTGGCGCAGTTGAACAAGACCCCGGGGCGCCAGGTGATGCCCTTGGTCCGTGAAGGCCAGCGGCCCGGAACCATGGATGTGGATCTGCAGGTCGAGGACCAGAACCCCTGGCAGGCCAGCCTTGGCCTGAACAACGATTACAGTGCCGACACCGAGAAGCTGCGCACCGTTGCCAGCCTGGGCTACAACAACCTCTGGCAACTGGGACATAGCGTTTCGCTGACCTTCTTTACCGCGCCCCAGGACACTGACAACGCCAAGGTCTGGTCGGGGTCCTACACCGCGCCGTTGAATGAACGCTGGAGCGTGCAGTTCTCCGGCTACCAATCCGACAGCAACGTGGCGACCGTCGGTGGTAGCAACGTGCTGGGCAAGGGGCATTCCTACGGGGTCTCGGCGATCTACAGCCTGCCCTCCAGTGGCGCCTGGTCCAATACCTTATCCGCCGGCGTGGATTTCAAGGATTTCGATGAAGAGTTGAGCCTGGGCGGTTCCAGCGACAAGGCCCCGCTCAAGTACGCACCCTTCACCTTTGCCTATAACGGGTATCGCTACACCGAAAAGAGCCAGCTGGGCCTTGGCCTGAGTCTGGTGGCGGGGACACGAAGCTTGCTGGGCTACGGAAGTTCGGACGAAGAGTTCGACTACAAGCGCTACCGCGCCAGCCCCAGCTTTGCCGTGCTCAAGGGCGACGGCAACTACACCTTTACCTTCGGCAACGATTGGCAGACCGCATCCAAGGCCGCGTTCCAACTGGCGTCCGGGCCGCTGGTGTCCAACGAACAGTTTTCCGCCGGCGGTGCCACCTCCATACGCGGGTACCTGGCCGCCGAACGCACCGGGGACGATGGCTACCTGCTGTCCCAAGAGTTGCGCACACCCTCTCTCGCCAGGTTCGTCGGCAGCTACGTCCAGGAATGGCGTTTCTATGCGTTTGCAGAAGGCGCTCAGCTGTACCTGCGTGACGAATTGCCCGATCAGGAAGCCGACTACAGCCTGGCCAGCGTTGGCCTCGGCACTCGCGCAAGCCTGAGCAAATGGTTGTCGGGCAGCCTCGATTGGGGCTATCCGCTGCTCGACGGTCCTAACACCACGAAACAGGAATCACGCCTGCACTTCAACCTGCAGGCGACGTTTTGAACCCAGGAGTCATGCCATGCAACGCTTATTGTTACCCCTGTTGATCTGCCTGGGGCTGGTCCTTCCGGCGACCGCCAACGCCTGGTGGCAGGACGACTGGCACTACCGCAAACAGATATCGGTGGACACCACGCCCCAAGGCGCGGCCATCGCCCAGGCGCTTGGTCGCACCGCGTTGCTGGTGCGCCTGCACACCGGCAATTTCACCTTCGACGGGGTCAAGGAGGACGGCTCGGACCTGCGTTTCGTCAGTGCCGACGACAAGACCGTGTTCAACCACCAGATCGAAAGCTTCGACCCGCTGATGGGCATGGCACTGATCTGGGTCGATGTGCCGAGCGTGGAGGGCGGCCAGCGCCAGGATTTCTGGATGTATTACGGCAACCAGAAGGCACCGGCCACCGCCAGTGGTCAATTGACCTTCGACCCGGACTACACCGCGCTGTATCACTTTGACGGCGCAACCGGTGTGCCGCCCCGGGACACCACGGCCTACGGCAACAATGCCCAAGGCGCCGCCGGCACCAGCATCGATGGCGTGATCGGCCGCGCCTTGCAGTTCAGCGGCCAGCCGCTGCTGCTGCCCGCCAGCCCGTCGCTGCAACACAACGCCGGCGCGGCATTCACCTTCAGCGCCTGGTTGCGCCAGGACCAGGCCAGCGGTGAGCAGGTCATCCTGGCTCGCCGCGAATCCACAACCAGCCTGTTGGTCGGCGTAAACCAGGGCGTGCCGTTCCTGGCGGTCAACGATCAGCGCGCCGTCTCCACCCAGCCGCTGAATCCCGGCCAATGGCAACATCTGGCGGTGACCGCTTCGGGAGACCGGGTGGTGCTGTACGTCAACGGCCGTGAAACCGCGAGCCTCGCGATGGCCATGCCGGCGTTCAATTCGCCCATCGCCTTGGGGGGCGATGTCGCCGCCGGGTCCTTCGCACCGTTCAGTGGTGCCCTGGACGAGGCCCGCCTGTCCAAGGTTGCCCGCCCGGCACCGCTGCTGTTGGCCGACGCCAACGCCCAGGGCGCCGAATCGAAACTGGTAGCCTACGGGGTCGATGAAGAACAGTCCGGCTTCGGCTTCGGCAGCTTGGGCTTTTTACTTAACGCCGTACCGATGGACGCTTGGGTGATCATCGCGATACTGGTGCTGATGATGGTCCAGTCGTGGGTCATCATGATCCGCAAGAACCGTATGGTCAGCCGGGTCAGCTCGGCCAACGAAGCTTTTCGCGAACAGTTCGCCCGGGTCGGCACACGCCTGGAGATGTTTGCCGACGATCAGGACCTGGCCCAGCGCCTGCAACATTCCTCCCTGTGGCGCTTGTACCTGGTGGCGGTCAAGGAAATCCGTACCCGTCGCGAGCAGGGCGCCGATACCTCATCGGTGTCGGCCGCGACCATCGAAGCGATCCGCTGCTCCATGGACGGCGTGCGCACCCGGGAAAACCAGCAGCTCAGTTCGAAACTCTCGACCTTGTCCAACGCCATCGCCGGCGGGCCCTACATTGGCCTGCTCGGCACCGTGCTGGGGATCATGGTGGTGTTTCTGGGCACCGCCATGGCTGGCGACGTGAACATCAACGCCATCGCTCCCGGCATGGCCGCGGCATTGCTCGCCACTGCCATGGGGCTGTTCGTCGCGATTCCCGCGCTGTTTGGCTACAACCGCCTGATCACTCGAAACAAGGAAGTCAGTGCCGACATGCGGGTGTTCGTCGATGAGTTCATCACGCGTCTGGCGGAGATGCACGGTGAAGGGCAATCCGGCGAAGCGACTCACCGCCGCGATCATCACCACCCAACCTCCGTACCGGCCTGAGGAAATCGCGATGGCTAGCGTAAATGCTTCGCACGATGACGACGATGACGCCGCGGTGGACAGCATCAACATCACGCCGCTGGTGGACGTGCTCATGGTGGTGTTGGTGATGTTCATCCTTACCGCCACGGCGCAGGTGTCGGGTATCCAGATCAACCTGCCCAAGGCCAGTGCCTCGGTGTCGCTGTCCGAAGCCAAGACCAAGGCGATTTCGGTCAACGACGGCGGCCAGGTGTTTCTCGATGCCTATCCGGTGACCCTGGCGGAACTGGAAGAACGCCTGCGCATCGAGAAGGCCCAGAACCCTGATTTTCCGGTGATCGTGCGCGGCGATGCCACGGTGCAGTACCAGAAGGTCATCGAAGTGCTGGACCTTCTGCGGCGCCTGGAACTGTCCCAGGTCGGTCTGGTGACCGGCAAACCGAGCCAGGGCTGACCATGACCGCCAGACTTCCCATTAACCCACCCCCGGTGAAGCCTTCGCCGCTGCGCCTGCTCAAGTGGGCCGCCGGCCTTGTGCTGGGCGCCGTGGCGGCCTGGCTGCTGTGGCAGTGGGCCAACGACATGAGCGGTGTGCGGCGTGAAGCGCCCAAGGTGCCCACCATCATTCCATTGCCGCCTCCGCCACCACCGCCGCCGGAGAAACCCAAGGAGCCGGAACCCCAAGTCGAGGAGAAAGTGGTCGAGCCCGAGCCGACCCCGGAACCCGAAGAGGTCAAGCCCGAAGAAGAAGCACCGCCTTCACCAGTGGATGACCTGGCGAATCCGATGCAAATGGACGGCGAGGCCCAGGCTGGCAACGACGCCTTCAACATCGGCGCTGGCAAGGGCGGTGGCATGGCCGGTGCCGGGGGCGGGCGCCTGGGCAATGGGACTTACAGCCAGTTTCTGGCGTTCACCTTCCAGCGCCTGCTGCGGGAAAACCCTGATCTGCGCAGCCTGGCGTTTTCGC
The DNA here is from genome assembly GCF_001269775.1 of Pseudomonas sp. Pf153. Lineage (NCBI taxonomy): Bacteria > Pseudomonadati > Pseudomonadota > Gammaproteobacteria > Pseudomonadales > Pseudomonadaceae > Pseudomonas > Pseudomonas sp. Pf153. The sequence goes on from NZ_LHVL01000013.1 coordinate 193,658, forward strand.
TGCAGGCCGACGTCTGGCTGAGCGCCGTGGGCGAGATCACTCGGGTCGAGCTGGTCAAGTCCAGCGGCAACCCGCAAGTGGATGAACAAGTGATCTCGGCCCTGCGCGCCTCACCCCATTTGAGTGAGCGACCGCCGGCTTCCCTGACTTTGCCCGTGCGCCTGTCCTTGCAGGGACGACGTCCGGGTTAACCGAATGCTTGAAAGTTTGCCAACAGGAGTTGTGTGCAGATGATTTCCAATGTGAATCGATTGTCGTGGACGGTCGGCCTGGTGGTCCTGAGCCTGGCCGGGCATGCGGCCGCCGCCCCGGCACCTTCGGAAAACGCCACGATCAATCTGATCCGACTGCTGGTGCAGCAGGGCGTGCTGAAACAGGATCAGGCCGATGGCTTGATCGCCCAGGCCGAACGTGAAGCCGTGCAGGCCCGCCAGGCCTCGGCAGCGGTTGCCGCAGCACCCGCTGGGGCGCCGGGAGACGTACGGGTGCAATACGTGCCGAACATCGTGCGTGAGCAGATCCGCGACCAGGTCAAGGCGGAAGTCATGGCCACCGCCAAACAGGAAAACTGGGCCCAGCCCAACACCTTTCCGGATTGGGTGTCGCGCATCAGTTTCGATGGCGATATTCGCCTGCGGGATGAGTCGCGCTACTACTCGGGCAACAACAGCAACGAGATCGTCGACTTCGCCCGGCTCAATGACAAGGGACCGTACGACGTCAACCCCAACAGCAGTTCCAGCCTGCCGCCGTTGCTCAACACCCGCGAAGACCGGGAGAATCTGTTCCGCCTGCGAGCGCGCCTGGGCATGAAAGCCGTGATCGCGCCGCAATGGACCGCCGGTATCCGGATCGGTACCGGCTCGGACAACAACCCGGTGTCCACCACCCAGACCCTGGGCGGCGGTTTCGGCAAGAAAGACATCTGGCTCGACCAGGGTTACCTGACCTGGAAACCGTCGGATGAACTGACCCTGACCGGTGGGCGTTTCGCCAACCCGTTTTTCTCCACCGACCTGTTGTATTCCGGCGACCTGAACTTCGACGGCGTGGCGGCGATTTTCAACCACAAGCTCAACCAGGATTGGGGGCTGTTCGGTACCGTCGGTGCGTTTCCGGTGGAGTACACCAACGACACCAGTACCAGCAACGGGACCGACAAGGAGGAGAGCGACAACAAGTGGCTCTACGGTGCGCAATTGGGGGCGAACTGGGCGATCAACGACAGTAACCGGGTCAAGGGGGCGCTGGCCTATTACCGCTTCGATGACATCGAGGGCAAGCGGTCCTCGCCGTGCCAGCCTTGGGCCGGTGACCCGGGCTGCGACAGCGACGGCTCTCGCGTGGCCTTCATGCAGAAGGGCAACACGGTATTCCTGCTGCGCGACATCACGCCCAATCCCCTCAATCCGTCCACCACGCCACAGCCGCAGTATGTTGGCCTGGCTTCGGAGTTCAACTTGCTGGACCTGAATCTGGCGCTGGATACCGACCTGCCCTCGGACTTGAAGTTGCGCAGCCAGGCGCACTACGTGCACAACCTGGGCTACGACGAAGGCGAGATGCGCAAGCGCTCCGAAGGCCAGTTCGCCAACAACCTCGACGAGAACGGCGAGCTGGAAAGCGGCGCCAACGCCTGGATGTTCCAATTCACCCTGGGCAACGCGCTGGAGCTCAAACGCGAAGGCGATTGGAACCTGTTCGCCGGCTACAAGTACATCCAGCCGGATGCCTTGCCGGACGGCTTCAACGACTCGTCGTTCCACCTGGGCGGCACCAACGCCAAGGGTTATTTCCTGGGCGGCAACTATGGCCTGGCGAGCAACGTCTTCGCCACCGGTCGCTGGCTGAGTTCCGAAGCGGTGTACGGCGCGCCGTACGACATCGACGTGATGCAGCTTGAAATCAACACGCGCTTCTAAGCGCAGGGAGGCCTCATGAAAAGGCGAGCCAATATTCCTTATCCCGTTGCGTTGCTGATGCTGGGTCTGTTCTTGAATGCCAGTGCCCACGGTGAAGGCCTGGAGGAGCGCCTGCGGGCGCAACTGCGCAGCACCACCGCGCAGTTGCAGGCCCTGCAAAGTGAACAGGCCCAGGCCAGTGCCGCCCGACAGGCCGCCGAAAGCCAGGCCAGGGAGGCCCAGGCGCAGATCAAGCAATTGACCGCGCAGTTGACCAAGGCCCAGGCCCAGGCTGAGCAACTGGCCGGGCGCCAGGAAAGCCTGCAGAACCAGGCCCAGGCCCAGGTGGCGGCCAGCAATGAGCAGATCGGCAAATTCAAGAAAGCCTACGACGAACTACTGGTCCTGGCCCGCGGAAAGGAGGCCGAACGGGCCCGCCTGGAAGCGAAATTGACCGAACGTGACACACAAGTGCAGCAATGTTCGGTCAAGAATCAGCAGATGTACGAAGTGGCCCAATCTCTGCTGCACGCCTACGAAACCATCGATGTGGCTGATGTCATGAAGATCCGCCAACCGTTCGCCGCCAAGGCCCGGGTGCGTTTCGAAGAGCTGGCCCAGGGCATTGGCGACGAGCTCTACAAGAACCGTTTCGATGCGCCCCAGGCCTCGATTACCCATTGATAGCAAGGATGAACCGAGCATGACTTCATTGATCGAACACGTCTCCCCAAAATCCCTGACCGAGCTGTTACAGGCTGCTGGCTACCGGGTCAACCAAACCGATCAAAACGGTATCGTGCAATTGCTCAGTGCCAGCCAGGGCATCGGTTTCGCGGTGCGCTTCGGCAATCCGACGCCAACGGCTGGCGACTATCTGGACTTCACGTTCAGCTGCGCCCTGCGGGTGCAAGGTGAGTTGCCGGTCGGGTTGGCCGAATTGTGGAATGCCTCCCGGCGCTTCGCCCGGTTGTCGGTGCAGGGTGAATTCCTGGTGATGGAGATGGATGTGGTGGTGGCCGCGGGTGTCAGCGCCGACCATCTGCGCAGCAACCTTGAACTGTGGGACCGTCTGTTGCAGGAATTTATTGTTTATCTGCGCGAATACAGCCAGAACGCCTTGCGTATGCAGGCCCAGGCCGAGGCCCCGGTGGAGGAGGTTGCTGCATCGTGAAAAAGCCGACGGTTGTCTTTAGCGCAGCGGCGGCAGGTCTGCTGGTCGTGGCAGTGGTCCTGGGCCTGCGACCAGGAAACGATCCGGTGGCTGCCGTGCAGACCGCCAATGGGGTCTCGGTCGAATCGCCAAGCCTGGCGCGATTGGGCAGTCAAACTGTCAGTCCTGATGAGTTGAAGGCCTTGTTCAAGGCGATGACGCCAGACGTGCGGCAACAGCTGCGTGGCAACCGGGCGGCACTGGAAGGCTGGATCCGGGCGCGACTGGCGGAGAAAGCTGTGCTGGAGCAGGCCGATGCCCAAGGCTGGCGACAGCGACCGGACGTGGAGCGCCAGACCCGGGCGGCGACCGAGCAGATTGTGTTCCGGGATTACTTGCAGTCGGTCAGTCAGGTGCCGGCTGGGTATCCCAGCGAAGAGGAACTGAAGCAGGCCTACGAGGCCGGGAAAGCCAACTGGACGACGCCGACGTTGTATCGGGTCAGTCAGATATTCCTGGCGGCCACTGAGCCGCAAACGGTGGAAGCGGTGCGCCGGCAAGCGGTCGAACTGAGCCGCAAAGCCCAGGCATCGCCGGGAGAATTAGCGGCGTTGGCGAGTCGTTTTTCCCAGGATCGTGCCAGTGCCGAGCGGGGCGGGGACAGCGGCATGCAACCGCTGCAGCAATTCGTGCCGCAAGTGCGTGAGACGGTGGCGCGTTTGAAACCAGGCGCCGTTTCGGAACCGGTGCAGAGCGCGGCGGGGTTCCATGTGATCAAACTCACCGAGCAGCAACCGGCCCGGGAAGCCACCCTGGACGAAGTGCGCGCTCAACTGACCCAGGCCCTGCGTGCCCAGCGTCAGGAGCAGATTGCCAAGGCCTACCTGGATGGCATGCTCGATACGGCGACCCTGAGCATCGATGGGGCGCAGTTGAGCAAGGTGTTGGAGGAGACTCATTAGACCAGCTTCTGCCCGTGGCGAGGGAATGTGCTGGCTGGAGTCTCACGCGTTCCCCGCTTATCTGTACAACCGACAGGGAGTCACCCATGACCTTCATCGAGCCCGCAGGACGCCAGGCCGCCATTCCATACCGTGCACCGTTGCGTGCCCCCGAACCCTGGCTGGCGCTGGCCGTGGACATCGAACCCCAAGTGGCGCAGTGCTTTTTGGTCAGTGCCCGTTGCGGCTGCTTCATGCAGGCAGCCCGCAGCCTCAACGTCAAGACGACCTGGCTGCGCAAGCAACTGGCGCAGCTGGAAGCACGGCTGGAACGTTCGTTGTTCAGTTTCCAGGGGAGTGCCTTGACCCTCAGTCGTGAGGGGCGCCAGTTGCAGTCGCGGCTGATCGCACTGGCCGACGGCGGCCCGCAGCCCATGCTCGACCAGCCACTGATCCGCCTGGCCGTGGCCGAGTCGATCCTGCATGACATCCTGGGGCGTGACCTGATCGCGTTATTACGCCGCAATGCCAGTGTGCGCCTGCAGATCATCACACTGGACAGCGAAATGGCGCTGCAATCCGTCAGTGCCGACCTTGTGCTGTGGTTGAGTGATCCGCTCGGTTCGGTGGCAGGGCCAAGTTTCCCCACGCAACCAGCGAAACGGCTGGCGCGCCTGGACTATCTGCCCCATATCGCCAAACGCTATTCAAGACCCGTCACCCGGCCTGGCTGCCTGGGCGACCTGAACGACTACATGCTGGTGCAATGGCAGGCGGACCGGCAGGTGGACAGCTTCACCCCCTGGAACGCCCTGATCGAGCAACGCCGTGCTGGCGTGGTGCAAGTGCAGTCCTACGAACTGATGCTGGAGATGATCCGTTGCAGCGCCTGCATCGGCTTGCTACCCCAATACATGAGCCACTTCGACCGTGGCTTGATCGCTTTGCCGGGGCTGTTCGACGTGCCGATGCAACGCCACTTGTGGATGGCCGTCGGCACCCAGCCCCGGCACGTCCCACAGGTGCAGATGCTCGTCGAGCTGATCCGCCACACACTGGACGAGCGTGGGGACTGGTTCCAGGCATAGCGATGTTGAATGTGCCGCCGTCATCGCGAGCAGGCTCGCTCCCACAATGGTTCGCGGTGCGCCTGACGGACCGTAGTTCCCTGTGGGACCGAGCCTGCTCTCGATAGCGGCCTGCCTGAGCCGGTGATGCTGGATGAGCCGCAGTCATCGCCAGCAAGCTGGGCTCCCACAGTGGTTCGGGGTACACCTGACGGACCGCAGTTCCCTGTGGGAGCGAGCCTGCTCGCGATAGCGGTCTGCCTGAGCCGGTGATGCTGGATGAGCCGCAGTCATCGTCAGCAAGCTGGGCTCCCACAGTGGTTCACGGTGCACCTGACGGACCGCAGTTCCCTGTGGGAGCGAGCCCTGCTCGCGATAGCGGTCTGCCTGAACCGGTGAGGCTGGATGTGCCGCCGCTATCGCGAACAAGCCTACACAATGGTTCGCGGCGCTGCTGGCGGAGCGCGGTTGTTATGTGCGAGCCCTGGAGTAAAAAGCGTCGGTCAATCCCCCAGCGCAAACGCCACCGCCGCACGGGCATGCAGGTGGGTGGTATCCAGCAGGGGCAGGGGGCTGTGTTCGGGTTTGATCAGCAGGCCGATTTCCGTGCAACCCAGGATGATTGCCTGTGCGCCGCGTTCGGCCAGGGAGTCGATGACGCGTTGGTAGACCTGGCGCGATGCCGGACTGATCACGCCCACGCAGAGCTCGTCATAGATGATGCGATGCACCGCCTGGCGCTCCTGGGTGTCGGGTATCAGGACGTTCAAACCCTGTGCGCCCAGTCGGTCCTTGAGAAAGTCCTGTTCCATGGTGAAGGCGGTGCCCAACAGTCCGACCGTCACGGTGCCCGCCTCAAGGGCAGCCTGACCAGTGGGTTCGGCAATGTGCAGGAACGGAATCGAAATGGCTGCCTCGATCTGCGACGCGACCTTGTGCATGGTGTTGGTGCACAGCACCACGCACTCGGCGCCGCCGGCTTCAAGCCGGCGCGCCGCATCCACGAGTATCGCGGCGGCGTCGTCCCAGCGACCGGCATGCTGGGCCTGTTCCACCGGGCCGAAATCAACGCTGTGCATCAATAACTGCGCCGAGCGCAACGGCCCGAGTCGGTCTCGAACCTCTTGGTTGATCAGGCGATAGTATTCGGCGCTGGATTCCCAGCTCATGCCGCCAATCAAGCCAATGGTGCGCATTCGTCAATCCTCAGACAATGGCCTGTACCGACAAGGCAGGCCTGCCTGGAGTCTCTATTCGTCGATGAACGGATGCCAGCGCAAGATCAACTGTTGCGCTCATCTTGGTGGCAGGTGTAATGGTGCCTGGATCGGCTGTGGTTGGTACTGGCTCCCGGAGTCGATGCTAAGGGGCGGTATTCAGGGCCTCACCGCTTGATCGGTCGTGACATAGGCGAAAGAGGCGCTCTGGCTGAGGCTGGCTGCGGGTGTCAGGCGAATGATCGGTAGCAGGATTTTTGGGTTGGTCGAGTTGTAGAAGTCACGTTGGTTATATTGGGCCTCGGCCAAACCAAGGGGATATCCCGCGACATAAAAGAACGCCAGGATTGGAAGATTGTTGGGCTGTCCTCGCGCCCACGTCTTGATGATGATTTCGTTATGCTCGCTGAAAACCTGGGCCGCATAGCTTGGATGGACCGCAGCCAACAGGGCCCTGGCTCGCAAGGATTCATGGAATGCCGGCGCGGCTAAAGTATTGCGGTCGTCGGAGACGTCGAACCCGCATTGCTGGCGATGAAGTTCGGCACTCGGATTTGGGTATGTCCAAACATAGACCCATTGCTCGGCTATGGTCACGTTATGGTATTGGCACAGATGACTATGGTTGGGGTAATCGGCATGAGGACCACAAACCTGAATCCGGCTTTGGGTCCATCCGTCCATCGGATAGGAGCACATATAAAACAACTGAATCTTGCCCGCAGGCGCCTCGAGAAATGGATAGATGATATAGCCGTTCTGGTAATTGCCGCCAAAAGCACTGAAGTTGGTATCCGCCCGCATATAGGAAAAAGACACCCCACCATTGGATTCTGAGATAGGGCTGGGATCCCAGACTTTGTAAAGGTTAGCGGGGTCTTTTACCGTGAGCCTGTGGGTAATGCCCGAACAAAGGAATGCAGGTTGAGAGTCGACTCGATTGCAGTTGGGGAATTTGCGATTGTAAAGCGTCGTCAAGTAAGCAGCGGTCCCCGGTCCATCCAGTATGTCAGTACCGTTGATATGCATGATCTCAGGCGGTTTAGTCGTAAGCTGCGTGCAACCGATCATCAAACCGATCAACAGCGGGCCCGCTGATCCCAATATCAACCGTCGCAACGCTTTGCCCATAGGTTGAAACAACAAGCACGTCATTGCGCCACCGCTTGATCGGCCGCCACATAGGTAAACGTGGCGCTTCCGGCGGCAGTGTTAGCGGGTGTCAAACGAATGATCGGTACTATGATTTTCGGATTGGTGGAGTTATAGAAATCGCGCTGGTTGTATCGAGCATCGGCCAACCCCTCGTTGGTGCCGCCCGCAATAAAGAAAAACGCCATGAGGGGAAACGTGTTCGGCCGTCCTGGCGTCCAGGTCTTGATAATGATTTCGTTATGCTCCGCGAATCCACGCGCCCCTACCAGAACCTTGCCCAGTACCGATTGGTAGAACGCAGGGCCAGCCAGGTGATTACGGTCATCCTGGACATCGAATCCGCATTGCCGCAGGTATTCGTTGCCCCCTGGCATCGTCCACACGCCCAACCATTGTTGCGCGGTGGTCACGCCGGCCAGGTGGCAGGGGCGGCTTAGCGCGGGGTAGTCGACGGAGTGTCCGCAAGGCGTCGTTCGATTCCAGGACCAGGCATCCATCGGAAATGAGCACAGATAGTCCAAGTCAATCTTGTCCTGTGGTGCTCCGAAAATGGGATAGAGGATATAGCCGTTGCCATGCCCCCATGCCAGCCTACCGAAATTGGCGTCGGCGCGTAGATAGGAGAATGACACTCCGCCGTTGGCTATTGAGGTCGGGCTGGGATCCCAGACTTTGTATTGCTCTGCGGGGTCCTTGATCGTCACCCTCAAGGTGACGCCCGAACAAAGGAATGCGGGTTGCGAGTCGGAGGTGTTGCAGTTGGGAAATTTCCGGTGATAAAGCGTCGTCAGGGATTCGGCGGTGGCCGGACCGTCGAGTACCTGAACCCCATTGATCGTGATGGGAGAAGGCGGCGCTGTCGTGACCTGGGCGCAACCGACCATCAACGTCATTAACAGAGCGCCCATTAAATCACGCACGATACATCCTCCTACTTTTAGAAAAGCAGCGCCAGGTGTGGATCAGAGCTGTGGCCCGGTGGAAAAGACGGGTCAGGCAATCAGTCTCAGAAACCAGGAAAAGATAATCGGCGCGTTGGTGCCGGTTTCCCTGAGTGTCCAGTTGATCATGATGGGTTTTCCCCGGTTTTCCGCTATCCAGGCGGGGGGGACGGCCAAGTCGGTCTGGGTGGTCCCGGCGGTCATTGGGATTTCCTCGCCGTAGCGGGTCGTCACCCCAAACAGGGCTATCCGGGCCTTGTGCGCAGTGAACAGGGCAGGATGGTAAGCCCTTAGATTGGTCTTGCTGCTGTCCAGGGTCGGTTCCCGTAGCGTGTATTTTTGTGGTGTAACGGTCAGGTCCAGATCCTTCGACGGAATGTCCGTGCTGGTGCCGGGCAGGCGGACGGTGTAGCTGACCTCCGCCCCGGTGCCGATGCAGTCCACCACCTCGTTTCGGGGCACCTGGAATCTCAAGGTTTGTCCTGCGACCGAAACGGTCTGGGGCTCACTGCCCCACGTCGAGCTGCGTCCCAGCCAATACAGTTTTACGGTTTGCCCCGGCGCCGACCCGATGTAATTCACCTCGACGTTGGCGAATTGAGCCTCGTAGAAATCGTTTTCGAAGTTCAGGCGTTGACCGTTGAGCTCCCTGGCCTCCAGTACCCGGGGTTTGGTGAGGTCGAGTGTCGGTTGGCGGATATGTACATCGATGTAGGTGGTTCTCGACCATATCGCCTGTGGGCCGCTGGAGTTGCCCAACAAGTCAGCGACCCTGTACCGCAAGGCGAATCTGGGATTGTCTTGCCAGAAGTCGGCCGTCCTCAGAATGATGTCCACACTACCGGCCGCGGCTTCGGCAGCGCTTACGGGGCGCGGCATTTCCTGGCTGTCACGATCCAGTGTGATGACATCTTTGTCCCTCATGTACGGATAGCGAACGGTCAGTATCACCCCTTGGTTGGCCGCCGCCGCATCCACGCCGTTGGCAATGACATCGGCAGGCAGGCCGAGGGTGAGGTTGGGATTGTCGCCTGGGGTAGAGACTTCGCCTCCCGGTTGTGGCCGGTGGAAGAGTATGTTCAATGGCTGTGAAGTCTCGGGAATTGACTGACCCACACGCAGCACGCTCAGGCGAATCTGGTTGATGCCGTTGCTCAGCAGGGCACCCGGCAGGTTCAGGGTGAACGACTTATTTTCTTCGCCCGGCAGGATGGTCTTGTTCAAGACGGGGATATCGGAAGTGCCCAACAATATGCGGGCGTCATCAAAGGGCGCCTGCGGGGTCCAGGGCTCCACCAGAAGGGGTAACGATCCATTGATGAGCAAACGAAGCGGGACACCGCCGTGGGGGGCCGCAGGGTGTTCAACCGACACCATGCCCAGGATGATGACGGGGTCGATCTGCACTATTTCACTGTCTAGGGGATGGCTGGTCATGTCGCGTTCTCCGGTTGTCAGGCATCGGCGGTCTACCGTCCCGGCGGTCATTTCATGAAACCTTCCACGTGCGACTTTGACTACTGTCATTCCTGACAGGTGGGATGGAAAACCCAGGCATAAGAGCTTCCATTCATCGGATTTGCCGGTAGCGGCCCCGCCATGCCAGAAAGGTTTTCCGATTTGGCAAACAGGCAAAAACCTGCCCTTTGGCTATACCTGTAGTTCCGGCCCCGTCTCGTGTGGCTTACAGGAGTGAAGACATGAAGTTCGCGTCAATGATTGGCTCTGTTTGCATCGCCACGCTCGCTTTGGCGGGGTGTTCGAGCAAAGTCACCCAGCCTGAGGAATACTCCGGATTCCTGGGCGACTACAGCCGACTCAAGGAGGAGAAATCACCGTCGGGCGCCGTGGTGATGCGGTGGATCGATCCGAAGATCGACCCTGACAAGTACACCCGGATCTACATCGAACCGACGCAGCTGTATCCCAAGCCGCAGCCCACCGTGAAGATCCCCCAGGCAACCTTGTCCGGCATCACAGGGTATTACGATCAGGCGCTCATGCGCGAAGCAGCAAAATCCCTGCCGTTGGCAACCAGTCCGGGTCCTGGCGTGCTGGTGATGCGTGCGGCCATCACCGCAGTCAGCAGCAAGACTGAAGGTCTGAAACCGTACGAGGTGGTGCCGATTGCGTTGGTGGCGGCTGCGGTCAGTACCGCCAGCGGCATTCGCGATCAGGAAACCACCCTGGGTACCGAAGCGGTGTTTCTTGACGGAGGCAACAATGCGGTGGTGGCCCAAGTGGTGCGCAAGGGGACGGGTAAGCCGTTGTCCAACGAATCCCAGGTGATGAAACCCGATGATGTCAAAGGGGTCATTGACGGATGGGCTTCGGATTTGCACCAGTCATTCCTCAAGCTCAAGGCGAAATAATTTCCTTGGAGGAGTGAAGCCTTGCTCCCACGAGGGCAGGCGGATCATGACTTTTCATGTCCAGCCATAGGTCCGGCGCCCGATTCGTGGTTAACTCCGGCCTCACCATTTTCAAACCTGTCAGAAGGAAACCGTTCATGGCTCAAGTCACCCTCAAAGGCAACCCGGTCCAGGTCAACGGCCAACTGCCACAAGCCGGTTCCAAGGCGCCAGCCTTTTCTCTGGTTGCCGGCAATCTGTCCGACGTCTCCCTCAAGGATTTCGCCGGCAAGCGCAAAGTGCTGAACATCTTTCCGAGTGTCGACACGCCGACCTGCGCCACCTCCGTGCGCAAGTTCAATGCCCAGGCCAACGAGCTGAACAACACCGTCGTGCTGTGCATCTCCGCCGACCTGCCGTTCGCCCAGGCGCGTTTCTGCGGCGCCGAAGGCCTGGAGAACGTTCAGAACCTGTCCACCCTGCGGGGTGCTGAATTCATCCAGAACTACGGTGTGGCCATTGCCGACGGCCCGCTGAAAGGCCTGACGGCCCGCGCCGTGGTGGTGCTGGACGAAAATGACACGGTGCTGCACAGCGAACTGGTCAAGGAAATCGCCGAAGAGCCCAACTACGACGCTGCGCTGGCTGTCCTGAAGTAAGGTATTTATTACAATTGTTGACGGCCTGGCCATGTCCAGGCCGTTTTCATTTGTACTTCAAGAGTTTGGCGTCACAAAGCGATACGTAAACCCAAGGTAAATTGCCGGTAAAGGCGCTTTGCTAAATCCCTGCCAGTGCTTATCGTTCAGCCTCCTGTAAAAGAAGCCCACGCGTCCAATGGTCGATCATTCCATGCAATCCTCTGCTCCCCGCAATTCCCGCCGCTGGCTGTTCAGCCTGTTCATCGTATTGGTCGTGGCGGTGCTGGCCTGGAAATTCTGGCCCGCCGGCACGGATCCCAAACAAGGGGCGGGGCAGAAAGCCGCGCAGGGGAACGCGGGGCGTTCAGGCAGCATGCGTCCTGGCTTCGGAGGGGCCACGGGGCCGGTGCCGGTCCGGGTGGCGCCGGCAGTCACGGGTGACTTCCCGCTGTACTACAAGGCGCTGGGCACGGTCACGGCCCTCAATACCATCAACGTGCGCAGCCGGGTGGGCGGTGAACTGGTCAGGATCGCCTTTGAAGAAGGGCAGATGGTCAAAGCCGGGGACCTGCTGGCCGAAATCGATCCGCGTCCGTACCAGAATGCCTTGCTCCAGGCCGAAGGCACGCTGTTGCAGAACCAGGCACAGTTGAAGAACGCCCTGGTCGATCTCGAACGCTATCGCGGGCTGTATGCCGAAGACAGCATCGCCAAGCAGACGCTGGATACCGCCGCCGCGTTGGTGGGCCAATACCAGGGCACTGTCAAGACCAATCAAGCCGCGGTCAACGACGCCAGGCTCAACCTTGAATTCACCAAGATCCGCGCACCGATTTCCGGCCGCGTCGGCCTGCGGCAGCTGGACGTCGGCAACCTGGTGGCGGCCAACGACACCACAGCCCTGGCGGTCATTACCCAGACCCAACCCATCAGCGTTGTCTTCACCCTGCCGGAAAACAGTCTCGATACCGTGCTCGCCCGTTACCGCGGCGGGGCGAAGCTGCCTGTCGAGGCCTGGGACCGTGGCGATGCGAAGCTCCAGGCCAGCGGCGTGCTGCAGAGCCTGGACAACCAGATCGACATCACCACCGGCACCCTGAAATTCAAGGCCCGCTACGATAACCGCGAGCAATCGCTGTTTCCCAACCAGTTCGTCAACGTCCGCCTGTTGGCCGACACCCTCAAGGGCGTGGTCCTGGCGCCGACCGCGGCCATTCAATTCGGCACCAATGGCACCTTCGTCTATGCCTTGGATGGCGACCGGAAAGTCACCATCAAACCGTTGAAGACCGGCCCCAGCGACGGTGAGAACACTGTGGTCACCGAGGGGCTGGCCGCCGGCGACCGGGTGGTGCTCGAAGGCACTGACCGTCTGAAGGAGGGCAGCGAAGTGGAGGTGGTCAACGACAGCCAGGACGTGCCGACCACGCCGACCGAGCACCTGCAGGGCAAGCCTGCCGCAGCCCCGGCTGAGCCGGCGGCCGCCGACAAGGCGAAAAAGGGCGCCGCATGAACCTTTCGCGGCTGTTCATCCTTCGTCCTGTCGCCACTACCCTGAGCATGCTGGCCATCGTCCTGGCCGGCCTGATCGCCTATCGACTGCTGCCGGTGTCGGCATTGCCCCAGGTCGATTATCCGACCATCCGGGTGATGACCCTGTACCCGGGCGCCAGCCCCGACGTGATGACCAGCGCCGTGACCGCGCCTCTGGAGCGTCAGTTCGGGCAGATGCCGGGCCTGACGCAGATGGCTTCCACCAGCTCCGGTGGTGCATCGGTGATTACCCTGCGCTTCAACCTCGAGACCAACATGGACGTCGCCGAGCAGCAGGTTCAGGCGGCGATCAACGCGGCGACCAACCTGCTGCCCGACGATCTGCCGGCACCGCCGGTGTACAACAAGGTCAACCCGGCGGATACCCCGGTGCTGACCCTGGCGATTACCTCCAAGACCATGCTGCTGCCCAAGCTCAATGACCTGGTGGACACGCGCATGGCGCAGAAGATCGCCCAGATCAACGGCGTGGGCATGGTCACCATCGCCGGTGGCCAGCGCCAGGCCGTGCGGATCAAGGTCAATCCCGAAGCCCTGGCGGCCAACGGCCTGAACCTGGCGGATGTGCGCACCCTGATCGGTGCCTCCAACGTCAATCAGCCCAAGGGCAACTTCGACGGGCCGACGCGGGTTTCGATGCTCGATGCCAATGACCAGTTGACCTCGCCCAAGGACTACGCCGAACTGATCCTGGCCTACGCCAACGGGGCGCCGTTGCGGCTCAAGGACGTGGCACAGATCGTCGACGGTGCCGAAAACGAGCGCCTTGCGGCCTGGGCCAACGAAAACCAGGCGGTGTTGCTGAACATCCAGCGCCAGCCGGGGGCCAACGTCATCGAAGTGGTGGACCGGATCAAGGCCCTGTTGCCCAGCATCACCGACAACCTGCCGGCCGGGCTGGACGTCACCGTGCTGACCGACCGCACCCAGACCATCCGCGCCTCGGTCACCGACGTACAGCATGAGTTGCTGATTGCCATCGCCCTGGTGGTCATGGTGACGTTCCTGTTCCTGCGCCGTTTCAGCGCGACCATCATCCCATCCGTGGCCGTGCCGCTGTCGCTGATCGGTACTTTCGGGGTGATGTACCTGGCCGGATTCTCCATCAACAACCTGACGCTGATGGCCCTGACCATCGCCACCGGTTTCGTGGTGGACGATGCCATCGTCATGCTGGAGAACATCGCCCGCTACATCGAAGAGGGCGACAGTCCCTTGCAGGCTGCGCTCAAGGGCGCGAAGCAAATCGGTTTCACTCTGGTGTCCCTGACGCTGTCGCTGATCGCGGTGCTGATCCCGCTGCTGTTCATGGCCGACGTGGTGGGGCGGTTGTTCCGGGAGTTCGCCATCACCCTGGCGGTGGCGATCCTGATTTCCCTGGTGGTGTCCCTGACCCTCACGCCGATGATGTGTGCACGCTTGCTCAAGCGTGAGCCCAAGGAGCAACAACAGGGCCGTTTCTATCGAGCCAGTGGTGCCTGGATCGACTGGCTGATCGCCGCCTATGGCCGAAAGTTGCAGTGGGTCCTCAAACATCAGCCCCTGACCTTGCTGGTGGCGGTGGGCAGTCTCGTCTTGACGGTGGTGCTGTACCTGGTCGTGCCCAAGGGTTTCTTCCCGGTGCAGGATACCGGCGTGATCCAGGGCATTTCCGAGGCGCCGCAGTCGATTTCCTTTGCTGCCATGAGCGAGCGCCAGCAGCAACTGGCAAAAGTCATCCTCGCCGATCCGGCAGTGCAGAGCCTGTCCTCGTACATTGGCGTGGACGGTGACAACGCCACGCTCAACAGCGGTCGCATGCTGATCAACCTCAAGCCCCACAGCGAACGGGACGACAGCGCCAGCCAGATCATTGCCCGCCTGCAGCCGCAACTGGATCACCTGGTGGGTATTCGCCTGTTCATGCAACCGGTGCAGGACCTGACGATCGAAGACCGGGTCAGTCGTACCCAGTACCAGTTCAGCCTGTCGTCGCCGGACGCCGAACTGCTCACCCTCTGGAGCGGTCGGCTCGCAGAGGCCCTGGCCGGCCAGCCGGAGCTGACCGATGTCACCAGCGATTTGCAGGACAAGGGTTTGCAGGTCTATCTGGTGATCGACCGCGACGCCGCCTCGCGCCTGGGGGTGTCGGTGTCGAATATCACCGATGCCCTGTATGACGCATTCGGCCAGCGGCAGATTTCCACCATCTACACCCAGGCCAGCCAGTACCGCGTGGTCTTGCAGGCCCAGGCAGGGGAGCGGATCGGGCCACAGGCGCTGGACCAGATCCACGTCAAGACCACGGAAGGTGGACAGGTGCGCCTGTCGAGCCTGGCGCGGGTCGAGGAGCGTCAGGCACAGTTGGCGATTGCCCACATCGGCCAGTTTCCGGCGGTGATGATGTCGTTCAACCTCGCCCCGGGCGTGGCCCTGGGGCATGCCGTGGACGTGATCGAAAAGGTTCAGCAGGACATCGGCATGCCGGTGGGCGTACAGACCGAGTTCCAGGGCGCGGCCCAGGCGTTCCAGGCGTCGCTGTCGAGCACCTTGCTGCTGATCCTGGCGGCGGTGGTGACCATGTACATTGTGCTGGGCGTGCTCTATGAGAGCTACATCCACCCGATCACGATTCTTTCCACCTTGCCGTCGGCGGCCATCGGTGCCTTGCTGGCGTTGATCCTCAGCGGTAATGACCTGGGCATGATCGCGATCATCGGCATCATCCTGCTGATTGGCATCGTCAAGAAGAACGCGATCATGATGATCGACTTTGCCCTCGACGCGGAGCGCAACCAGGGCGTGGACCCGCAGACAGCCATCTACCAGGCCGCGTTGCTGCGCTTCCGGCCGATCCTGATGACGACCCTGGCGGCCCTGTTCGGCGCGGTGCCGCTGATGCTCGCCACCGGCTCCGGCGCGGAGTTGCGCCAGCCCCTGGGCCTGGTGATGGTGGGGGGGCTGTTGGTCAGCCAGGTGCTGACGCTCTTCACGACGCCTGTTATCTACCTGGCCTTTGATCGGTTGGGGCGCAGATTCGCCAAGCCTGACGTAAAAGAGGTGGCGGTATGACGGCGGCGAGCGCAGCTTCAAGCGGTGAGCTACAAACTTCAAGAGAAGAGAAGGTACAGCGCTCGCTTTTAGCTTGCCGCTTGCCGCTCGAAGCTTGGAGCTATCGCCCATGAACCTTTCCGGGCCCTTCATCCGCCGTCCGGTGGCGACCATGCTCCTGAGTCTGGCGATCATGCTGCTCGGCGGCATGAGCTTCGGCCTGCTGCCGGTTTCGCCATTGCCGCAGATGGATTTCCCGGTGATCGTGGTCCAGGCCAACTTGCCGGGTGCCAGTCCGGAGGTGATGGCTTCGACAGTGGCAACGCCGCTTGAACGATCCTTCGGCGCCATCGCCGGGGTCAATACCATGAGCAGCCGCTCCAGCCAGGGTTCCACCCGGGTGATCCTGCAATTCGACCTGGACCGCGATATCAACGGTGCGGCCAGGGAAGTTCAAGCGGCGATCAATGCCTCGCGCAACCTGCTGCCCAGCGGCATGCGCAGTATGCCGACCTACAAGAAGGTCAACCCGTCCCAGGCGCCGGTCATGGTGCTGTCGCTGACATCCGATGTCCTGGAGAAGGGCCAGCTCTACGACCTGGCGTCCACCATCCTGTCCCAGAGCCTGTCCCAGGTGTCGGGGGTCGGAGAGGTGCAGATCGGTGGCAGTTCCCTGCCGGCGGTGCGGATCGAACTGGAGCCGCAGTTGCTCAACCAGTACGGCGTGGCACTGGACGACGTGCGCAAGGCCATCGCCGACAGCAACGTGCGCAGGCCCAAAGGGTCGGTCGAAGATGATCAGCGCATGTGGCAGATCCAGGCCAACGACCAGCTGGAAAAGGCCAAGGACTACGAAACCCTGGTCATCCGTTACCAGGACGGCTCGGTGTTGAGGCTCAAGGACGTGGCGAAAGTCACTGACGGTGTCGAGGACCGCTACAACAGCGGCTTCTTCAATAACGATGCCGCCGTGCTGTTGGTGATCAACCGCCAGGCGGGGGCCAACATCATCGAGACGGTCAACGAGATCAAGGCGCAACTGCCGGCGTTGCAGGCCGTATTGCCGGCCAGCGTCAAGCTGAACCTGGCCATGGACCGTTCTCCAGTGATCAAGGCCACCTTGCACGAAGCGGAGATGACCCTGTTGATCGCCGTGGCCCTGGTGGTGCTGGTGGTGTTCCTGTTTCTCGGCAACTTTCGCGCCTCGCTGATCCCGACCCTGGCGGTGCCGGTGTCGCTGGTGGGCACCTTTGCGGTGATGTACCTCTACGGCTTCTCGCTGAACAACCTGTCGTTGATGGCGCTGATACTTGCCACCGGCCTGGTGGTGGACGACGCCATCGTCGTACTGGAGAACATCTCCCGGCACATCGACGAAGGGGTGCCACCCATGCAGGCGGCGTACCTCGGCGCGAAAGAAGTGGGTTTCACCCTGTTGTCGATGAATGCCTCGCTGGTGGCGGTGTTCCTGTCGATCCTGTTCATGGGCGGTATCGTCGAGAGCCTGTTCCGGGAGTTTTCCATCACCCTGGCGGCGGCCATCGTAGTCTCGCTGGTGGTCTCCCTGACCCTTACGCCGATGCTTTGTGCCCGCTGGCTCAAGCCCCATGAGCCAGGGCAGGAAAACCGCTTGCAACGCACCAGCCGGCGTCTCAACGACTGGATGGTCAGCGGCTATGCCACCAGCCTGGACTGGGTACTGCGCCATCGTCGCCTGACGTTGCTGAGTCTGTTGGTGACCGTCGGCGTGAACATCGCACTGTACGTGGTGGTACCGAAGACCTTCATGCCGCAGCAGGACACTGGCCAATTGATCGGTTTCGTGCGTGGTGACGACGGGCTGTCGTTCAGCGTGATGCAGCCGAAGATGGAAGTCTTCCGGCGCGCTGTGCTCAAGGACGACGCGGTGCAGAGCGTGGCCGGCTTCATCGGCGGCAACAACGGCACTAACAACGCCTTCATGCTGGTGCGTCTGAAACCGATCAAGGAGCGGTCTATTTCTGCCCAGAAAGTCATCGAGCGCCTGCGCAAGGAAATGCCCAAGGTCCCTGGTGCCCAGTTGATGCTGATGGCCGACCAGGATTTGCAGTTCGGTGGCGGCCGCGAACAGACGACTTCGCAATATTCCTACATCCTGCAAAGCGCCGACCTGGCGTCTCTGCGTGAGTGGTATCCCAAGGTCGTGGCGGCGTTCAGGGCCTTGCCGGAACTGACCGCCATCGATGCCCGGGACGGCGGCGGTGCCCAGCAGGTGACGCTGGTGGTGGATCGTGACCAGGCCAAGCGCCTGGGCATCGACATGGCAATGGTTACCACCGTGCTGAACAACGCCTACAGCCAGCGGCAGATTTCCACCATCTACGACAGCCTGAACCAGTATCAGGTGGTGATGGAGGTCAATCCCAAGTATGCCCAGGACCCGAACACCCTCGAGCAGGTCCAGGTGATCACCGCCGATGGCGCACGGGTGCCCCTGTCGACCATTGCCCATTATGAGAACAGCCTGGAAGCCGATCGGGTCAGCCATGAGGGCCAGTTCGCGTCCGAGGGGATTTCCTTCGACATGGCCGAAGGCGTGACGGTGGAGCAGGGCACGGCGGCCATCGAACGGGCCATCGCCAGGCTCGGCATGCCGGAAGACGTCATCGCGAAGATGGCCGGTACCGCCGATGCGTTCGCGGCCACCCAGAAGGGCCAGCCGCTCATGATCCTTGGAGCGCTGCTGGCGGTGTACCTGGTGCTGGGGGTGCTGTACGAGAGCTACATTCATCCGCTGACGATCCTGTCCACCTTGCCGTCGGCCGGTGTCGGTGCACTGCTCTCGATCTATGTGCTGGGCGAGGAGTTCAGCCTGATTTCCCTGTTGGGGTTGTTCCTGTTGATTGGCGTGGTGAAGAAGAACGCGATCCTGATGATCGACCTGGCGCTGCAACTGGAGCGTGGCGGGCTGGCGCCGCAGGAGTCGATTCGCAGTGCCTGCCTGCTGCGCTTGCGGCCGATCCTGATGACCACCCTGGCGGCGATTCTCGGTGCCTTGCCCTTGCTGATCGGCGGCGCCGAGGGCTCGGAAATGCGCCAGCCGTTGGGCCTGACCATTATTGGCGGGCTGGTGTTCAGCCAAGTCCTGACCCTCTACACCACGCCGGTGGTTTACCTCTATCTCGACAAGCTGCGCCATCGTTTCAACCGCTGGCGTGGCGTGCGTACCGATGCTGCCCTGGAAACTCCGCTATGACCGACCGTTCGCTTTTCAACCTTGTCGCACCGCTGGCGACCGCCCGGGGCTCCCGGGCGTTGAGCCTGGCGCTGTGCGTGGCGATGCTCAGCGCCTGCGCCATCGGCCCGGACTACCAGCGCCCAGCTGCTGCGGAGCCGGCGCAATACAAAGAGGCCCAGGGCTGGCGCCAGGCCAACCCCAGCGACGCACTGGCCCGTGGTGCCTGGTGGGAGCTGTACGGTGACAAGCAACTCAATGAGTTGGTGGAAAAGCTCAACACTTCCAACCAGACCGTGGCCCAGGCCGAAGCCCAGTACCGCCAGGCCCAGGCCCTGGCGCGCAGTGCCCGTGGTGCCTTCTTCCCGACGGTGGACCTGACCGTCGGCAAGAACCGCTCCAGCCAGGGCACCGGCAGCAGCAGTTCGAGCCTGAGCAGCTCGGCCAGCGGTATCCGCGATACCTACAGCGCCCAGGCCGGGGTGAGCTGGGAAGCAGACGTCTGGGGCAAGCTGCGCCGTACCCTGGAGGCCAACGAAGCCAGTGCCCAGGCCAGTTACGCTGATCTGGCCGCGATGCGCCTGAGCCAGCAGTCGGAACTGGTGCAGAACTACCTGCAATTGCGGGTGATCGATGAGCAAAAGCGCTTGCTGCAAGCCACGCTGGAAAACTACCAGCGTTCGCTGAAAATGACCGAGAACCAGTACCGTGCCGGTGTATCGGGCAAGGATGCGGTGGCCCAGGCCCAGAATCAGCTCAAAACCACCCAGGGCGACCTGATCGACTTGATCTGGCAGCGTGCCCAATTCGAAAACGCCATTGCTGTGCTGATGGGCTTGCCGCCGGCTGAATTCAACCTGGCCGAAACCCGGGACATCCCGGCGTTGCCGCAGATTCCGGTGGCACTGCCGTCGCAATTGCTCGAGCGCCGCCCGGACATTGCCTCGGCCGAGCGCTCGGTCATGGCCGCGAACGCCAACATCGGCGTGGCCAAGGCGGCGTATTACCCGGACCTGACGCTGAGCCTGAGCGGGGGCTATAGCAGCAGTACCTACGATAACTGGATCAGTGTGCCGAATCGCTTCTGGTCAGTGGGCCCGCAACTGGCGATGACCCTGTTCGACGGCGGACAGCGCTCGGCGGAGGTCGACCGCACCGTCGCGGCCTATGACCAGACCGTCGCCACCTATCGCCAGACCGTGCTCGACGGGTTCCGCGAGGTGGAAAACTACATGATCCAACTCAAGGTGCTGGAAGACGAAGCCCGCGTGCGCCAGGAAGCCCTCGACGCCGCCCGCGAATCCTTGCGCCTGACCCAGAACCAGTACAAGGCCGGGCTCATTGCCTACCTGGACGTGGTCACGGTCCAGGCCACTGCCTTGAGCAACGAGCGCAGTGTGCTGAGCCTGCAACAGAGCCGGCTGATCGCCAGCGTGCAACTGATCGCCGCGTTGGGTGGGGGTTGGGATGGGCAGTTACAGGCACAGGAACAACCCTGATCTGAACAGGGTCTTGTGGCGAGGTGATTTATCCCCTCGCCACAAGATTCTCCTTGGGTTGCCTGGCGGCCAGGTCCCGTTTTTGGCCGATGCACTGTCTACGACCTGTCGTAATGCCTTGCTATAGTTCAGGCCTCTTCCCAGCCGGTAAAGGATCACTGCCATGTCGCAATACCAAGCGTTCAACGTCGAACTCGCGGACAACATCGCCCATGTGCAGATCAATCGCCCGGACAAGATCAATGCGATGAACGCGGCGTTCTGGAGCGAGATCATCGAGATTTTCCAATGGGTCGACGACACCGATGAAGTGCGGGTGGTGGTATTGAGCGGGGCCGGCAAACATTTTTCCTCGGGCATCGACCTGATGATGTTGGCCGGCGTGGCCAATGAACTGGGCAAGGATGTGGGACGCAACGCGCGCGTGCTGCGGCGCAAGATCCTGCAACTGCAAGCCTCGTTCAATGCGGTGGACAATTGCCGCAAACCGGTGCTCGCCGCGGTCCAGGGTTACTGCCTGGGCGGGGCCATCGACCTGATCTCCGCCTGCGACATGCGCTATGCCGCCGAGGATGCCCAGTTCTCCATCAAGGAGATCGATATCGGCATGGCGGCCGATGTTGGCACATTGCAACGCTTGCCCCGGATCATCGGGGACGGCATGCTGCGTGAACTCGCTTATACGGGGCGTACGTTCGGTGCCGACGAAGCACGCAGCATCGGCCTGGTCAATCGCGTCTATGCAGACACCGCCAGCCTGCTCGACGGCGTCATGGGTATCGCCCGGGACATCGCCGCCAAGTCGCCGATTGCCGTGACCGGCACCAAGGAAATGATCAGCTACATGCGCGATCACCGCATCGACGACGGGTTGGAATACGTCGCCACCTGGAACGCCGCCATGTTGCAATCGACCGACCTGCGCGTGGCCATGGCCGCCCATATGAGCAAACAGAAACCCGAATTTCTGGATTGACCATCATGATTCCACGCTGGAGCACCGCAGTACTCGATACCGATCTGGCGGGCGGCTGGGCCGTGGCCCGCAGCCCGGAAGGCTTTTTGTTCGACGACAACGGCCCGCTGTTTCCGCGCGAATGGCTCAAGCGCCAGGACCTCTCGGTGCTCGCCGAGCACGGCATCGGCCACCTGGACGGCGAGCCGGTCTACCTGCTGGAGCTACACAGCCCCCTGGATATTCCCGGTTGCAACTGGAAAGGCCTGCGGGCCTTTATGCTGGAGGATGACCACACGCTCTACAAGGTGCTGGGCTATGCGGCGCAGATCGGCACCTGGGCTAGGGAACACCGTTTCTGCGGCAGTTGCGGCAAGCGCATGGTCCAGATTCCCTTGGAGCGGGCAATGTATTGCGACGTCTGCGACCTGCGGCATTACCCGCGATTGTCGCCGAGCATGATCGTGCTGATCACCCGGGGCGATGAGGTCCTGCTGGCCCGTTCGCCGCGCTTCGTCACCGGTATCTACAGCACCCTGGCGGGGTTTGCCGAGCCGGGCGAGTCGGCCGAGGATTGCCTGATCCGGGAGGTGCGGGAGGAAGTCAGCATCGAGGTGAAGAACATCCAGTACGTGGGCAGCCAATGCTGGCCGTTCCCTCATTCGATGATGCTGGGTTTCCATGCCGAATATGCCGGCGGTGAAATCGTGTGCCAGGAAGAAGAAATCGAGGATGCCCGATGGTTCAGCATCCACGACCTGCCGCCGTTGCCGGCTTCGCGCTCGATTGCCCGTTACCTGATCGACCTCTACGTGGCGCGGCGTCTAGGCCACGCTGAACCAGTGCTGCCAGGCTAGGCGCACGGTCAGGCCCAGCACTACGGTGATGAACACCGGCCGGATGAACTTCGCGCCGCCGCTGATGGCGGTGCGAGCCCCGAAGAATGCGCCAACCATGACCGACAGGCCCATGCTCAGGCCAATGATCCAGTCCACTTGCCCGGAAAAGATGAACACCGCCAGCGCCGCGATGTTGCTGACGAAGTTCATGCTGCGAGCCACGCCGCTGGCCTTGACCAGGTCGATGGGGTAGAGCAGCAGGCTGCTGACGGTCCAGAACGCGCCAGTGCCGGGCCCCGCGACGCCATCGTAGAAGCCCAGGCTGAAGCCTTGGGATGATTGCCAGGTTTTCTTGATCGGCGCGTCGCTGTCCAGCGGTGCCTTGGGCGTGCCGCCGAACAACAGGTACAGGCCGCAGGCGAAGACGATCACCGGCAACATCTTGTTCAGCCATTCGGCAGGCAGGTAATGGGCGACGATGGCGCCGGTCAGGGCGCCGACCAATGTGCCGACGAGCGCATGGGTCCATTGCCTTGGATGGAACAGCTTGCGTCGGTAGAACGTGAAGCTGGCCGTGGCCGAGCCGAACGTCGAGCTGAGTTTGTTGGTCCCCAGCACCAGATGCGGCGGCAGTCCGGCGGTCAGCAGGGCGGGCGTGGTCAACAGGCCACCGCCCCCGGCGATGGCGTCGATGAAGCCGGCAATGAACGCGACAATGGCAAGGATGGCGAGGGTAGTGAGGTCGACGCTGAGTTCAAAAGGCATGGAATGAGCTTATTGGGCAGGTCGCAGAGGCTGCGGGGAAGGCCGGTATGTTACCTGCAATGGCGGTGGGCCGCGACTGCCGGAGCGCTCGGGCCCGATGGCTCAGACCACGCTGTCGACAATCACGTGCCGCTCCCCTCTGGAACACTGTTCGATCCTTGCCTCGACCCGGTAGATGTTGCGCAACATCTGCTCGGTAATCACCTCTTCGCTCGGGCCGCTGCCTTGCAAGGTGCCTCGGGCGATGACCAATACCTGGTCGGCGAAGCGCAGCGCCTGGTTCAGGTCATGAAGGGCGATGAACACGATCATCCCGTGCTGACGGGCGAGGCTGCGCATGAACGTCAGGACCTGGACCTGGCGGTGCATGTCCAGGGCACTGGTGGGCTCGTCCATCAGCAGGACCTCGGGCTCGCGCACCAGCGTCTGGGCAATGGACACCAGTTGTTGCTGACCGCCGCTGAGTTCGCCGAGGTTACGGAACGACAGGTCGCTGATACCCAGGGATTCGAGGATGCGATCCACCACCTGCAGTTCGTTCGCTTGCACGACCCAGCCGGGAGCCTGTTGCTTGCGGGCCAGCAGCACTGATTCGTAGACCGTCAACCGAGCGTTGGCGTTGAGGTTTTGGGGCATGTAGCAGATGCCCGCCTGGCCTTTGGTGGAACCTTCCAGGCGAACCCGGCCGGGTCCCGGGACAAGACCGGCGATGCGTTTGAACAGCGTGGATTTGCCGGCGGCGTTGGGCCCGATGACGGCGACCACTTCTCCGGCGCAAAATAAGGGCGTGTTGACATTGTCGAGGATCGATCGGCCGCCATACCCGGCGCCCAGATGCTCCAATTGAAGGGTCACCATGACTGCTTCTTCCCGCCAAGGATGAGTGAGATGAAAAACGGCACGCCGATCAGGGAGGTGACCACGCCGATGGGAAAGATCGCCCCAGGTATCAGGGTCTTGCTCACCACCGAACTGGCCGACAGGATCAGGGCGCCGGTCAGCAGCGAGGCCGGCAGGAAAAACCGTTGGTCTTCACCGATCAGCATCCGGGCGATGTGGGGGCCCACCAGGCCGATGAAGCCGATGGTGCCGACAAAGGCCACGGGAAAGGACGCCAGCAGGCTGACCATGACCAGCGTCTGCCAACGCAGCCTGCGCACGTTGATACCGAAGCTCGCGGCCTTGTCATCCCCCAGTCGCAGGGCGGTCATGGCCCAGGCGCGGCGAGCGAACAGGGGAAGCGTGACCAGAATGACCAGGCAGGTCACACCCAGTTTCGGCCAGGTGGCCTTGGTCAGGCTGCCCATTGTCCAGAACACCACGGCAGCCACGGCTTGCTCGGTCGCGAAGAATTGAACCAGCGCCAGCAATGCATTGAAGGTGAAAACCAGGGCAATGCCCAGCAGCACGATGGTTTCACTGGTCATGCCTCTGCGAAGGCTCAGTACATGAATCAACAGAGCCGAGAGCATCGCCATCAAGAACGCATTGAGCGGCACCATGTATTGAGCGATCACGGGCACCAGCGCCACGCCGAACGCAAGCCCCAGGGCAGCGCCGAAACTGGCCGCGGCGGAGAGTCCCAGGGTGAAAGGACTCGCCAGCGGGTTGTTGAGGATCGTCTGCATCTGCGCGCCGGCCAGGGAAAGGGCGGCGCCTACCGCAACGGCCATCAGGGCCACCGGCAGGCGGATGTCCCACATCACCACGCGTACCTGAGGCGCGGCGGCGTCGGGTGTAAAGAGCGCTGTGAGTACTTCTTCCAGGCCGTAGCTGGCTGGGCCAAGGGCCAGGTCCAGCAACACGCTGAACAGCAGCAACACCGTCAGCGCCGCCAGCATCAGCCGCTTTCGCCAGACTTGCTGTCGATAGATCGTACCCAGGGAGACCTCGACACGACCATTCATGGCTGGGCCTGCGCGGGTTTGAGGCTGACGAAGTAACCGGGCTCGTAGGGCAACGGCAGGAAGCGTTCATGGAATTCCCGAAACGTCGCATCGGGGTCCAGGTCGGCGAACAGATCCGGATGCAGCCACTTGGCCAACTGTTGGATGGCGATGAACTGGTAGGGGCTGTTATAGAACTGATGCCAGATCGCGTGAAAGCCCTGGGTCTGCTGGGCCTTGATACCTGCGTAGGCGGGGCGTCGGGTATACCACTGGAGTTTGCGCCGGGCCTCGGCCAGATCGGCCCCGGGACCGACTCCCACCCAATGTCCACCGGGGGCGAAAGCTTCCCAGTTGGCACTGGTGATCACGACTTGCTCCGGGTCGGCAACGATCACCTGTTCCGGGTTCAACTGGCCGAAGGTGTTGGGAATAATGGCGCTGGCGATGTTGCGGCCGCCGGCCAGCTCGACGAAGCGACCGAAATTCTCATTGCCAAAGCTCAGGCAGCAGTCTTCGGTATAGCCGCCGATGCGCTCGATGAACACCTTGGGCCTGGGCGGCTGCCTGGCCTCTAGCACATCGGTGACCCGGCGAATCTGCTGATTGCGAAAGGCGATGAACGCTTCGGCTCGGGCTTCTTCACCGAACAACTGGCCGAACAGACGCATGGTCGGTTCGGTGTTCTGCATCGGGTTGTTGCGAAAGTCCACATACACCACGGGGATGCCGAGGGCGTCGAGCTTCTCGATGTAGCGCGCATCCTCGGTCGCGTGCTGGGCTTCTACGTTGAGGATGATCACGTCCGGTTGCTGGCTGATCGCTTGCTCGATGTCGAACGTGCCGTCCTCGAAACCACCGAAGGTCGGGATTTGGGCAATGGCCGGATAGTGACGCAGATAGGCACCGTAGGTGTCCGGATCGGACTGGATCATGTCCTTGCGCCAACCGACGATGCGCCGGAGCGGATTGTCGGTGTCCAGGGCCGCCACGAGATACAGTTGGCGGCCTTCGCCGAGGATGACCCGCCGGACAGGAATGCGGACCTGGACTTGTCGGCCTTGAAGGTCGGTCACGGTGGTTTTTTGCACGGTGTCCGGGGCCGTATCGGAATAGGCAAAGCCGCTCAGCAGCAGAGCAACGGACCCCAGGCATCCTGCGATGAACGACGGGCGTGTTCGAGTACTGGATAGCATGTACGAAACCTTGTTGGCGACCGGGAACACTCAGAAATCGACCGTGGCCGAGAGCAATAAGGTACGGGGCGCGCCTTGGGAGAAGGCGCCGTAGGAAGCGACGCCGGACCAGTATTCGCGGTCGAAGACATTCTGCACCGTGGCGCGGAACGTCGTGGGTCGACCGTCGAGCACGGTGCTGTAGCGGGCGCCGGCATCGAAACGGGTCCAGGGGTCGAGCTCCCGGCTGTTGGCCTGGTCGACATATTGGCTGCCGGTGTAGATCGCGCCGCCCGTGAGGGTCACACCCTGGACCCAGGGGGTGTCCCATTCGGCCCAGAGGTTGGCCTGCACTTCCGGTACGCCCACCGGTTTGTTGCCACGATTAGCCGCGGTGCCGCTTTTGGTCAGCTCAGCGTCCAGCAGGGTGACACCGCCCAACAGGCGGGTGCCTTCGCGGACTTCGCCGAACAGGTTCAGCTCGATACCGCGGTTGCGCTGTTCACCCTCGACCGAAAAGGTATTGTTGATGAGTTCACCACTGGGTTTCTTGACCTGGAACAGCGCCAGGGTTGAGGTGAAGGTACCGTAATCGACCTTGACCCCGACTTCCTGTTGGCGGGAGATGTAGGGTTTGAAAATTTGATCGCCGTTGTTTGCCGTGCTTGGCGCGATGTCGCCCTTGCTCAGACCTTCTATGTAGTTGTAGTAAAACGACACATGCTCCCAAGGCTTGATCACTGCGCCGAACAATGGCGTGGTGGCTTCTTCATCGTAGGAAGGCGTGGTGCGGGCTCCGGTGGTGGTGTTGTAGTTATGCGATTCGACGCGTTGCTTGCGCAGGCCAAGGGTTACCTGCACTCGTTCATCCAGAATCGACATCGTATCGGCCAACGCTGCGCCGGACAGTTCGGTGTCAGAGACTTTCGCCACATCCGGCGACGCAATGGACGGCTTATCGCGTTCCACCGGGTGGTAGATGTTCGAGAACACCGGGGCACCGGAGTTAATGCCTCGGCGCAGTTCATCGCGATAGCGGCTGACCTGCACCGTCGCGCTATGGCTGACCGGACCGGTGTCAAAGCGAGCCCGGGCGCCGGCGTCCACGGTGTAGCGCTCCACCTCGAATTTGTAATAGCCGGGTGTCGAGCGAGTGTCCCCCGCGTCGTTGAGGATCATGGGCGTCTGGTCCGACAACCGGGCCACATCGGACTTGCCGCCACCGGCGTGCCCGAAGACCGTCAGGTTATCGTTCAGATCGTACTCGCCGCTGAGCAGCGCGGATTTGTCGCGAGTCTTTGACCTGGCCCATTCCTGGGTGACGTTGCTGCGTCCATTGGCGGCGGACGGTATCTCGACGCCACTGGCGATCTGGAACGGTCGGGAAGGCGCGTCCCATTCTTCTTCCTGGCTGATCAGATCCAGGCTGGTTCTGAATCTGTCCCCCTGGTAATCCAGGGAAATCGAACCGATCCCGACGTCCCGGGACTGCTTGTCGATCGCTGTGTCGCCGCCCTGGAGACTGCCGTTGACCCGCACACCGAAGCGTCGCTCCTCGCCGAAGCGACGGCTGACATCGACGTGGCCGCCAGCCTGAGTATCCATGGCGTAGCTGGCGGTGACGCGGGTCAGGTCTTCGTCCAGCGAACGTTTGGGCACGATGTTGATCACGCCACCGACGCCGCTGTTGGGCGACATGCCATACAGCAGCGCCGCCGGGCCCTTGATCACTTCGATGCGCTCGGCATATTCGGTGAATATCCGGTAGTTGGGTGCCACGCCATACACACCGTCGAACGCCAACTCGCCGAGGTTGCCTTCGCCCACCGGGAAGCCACGGATGAAGAATGAGTCGACGATGCCCCCGGTCTGTCCGGTGGAGCGCACCGAAGAGTCACGTTCCAGTACATCGGCGGCGGTCACCGCCTGCTGATCCCGCATCAAGGTCGAGGTGTAGTTGCTGACACTGAACGGGGTGTCCATCAGATCCTTGTTGCCCAGCAAGCCGACCCGACCGCCACGGGCAACCTGGCCGCCGCTGTAGACTGGCTGCAGGTCCCCCGGGCGGGTCTCGCTGGCGTTGATGGTGGTTTCCGACAGGGTCAACTCGCCGTTGGCGCCGCGCTTCTGCAAGGTGTAGCTGCCATCTTCACGCGCCACCAGGTCGAGGCCGCTGCCGGCCAGCAGCCGGGTAAACGCTTCGCGCGCAGTGAACTGGCCGGACAGGCCAGGGCTGGTCAGCCCTTGGGTCAGCGAAGGTTCGAACGACAAGGCGATACCCGCCTGCACGGCGAAGGCCGACAGCGTCGGCCCCAATGGACCGGGTTGAATGCTGTAGGACTGACTGGCGACGTTGTCCAGCGTGTTGCCCGTCGCGGCCCAGATAACCGGGCTTGAGGTCGAAATGGCAATGCTTAGCATTGCGCTGCGAATCGCCAGATTCAGCTTGCGATCCGAGCGCAGGAGGCGGGCAACGGGCATGGTGCGATGATCCTGTTCAGAGGGTTTTGTTCTCTAGCCAGCCAGGATCGAAAAAAGTATCACCTGCGCGTGATTATTTTTTCAGGGTCACGCCGGAGCCAACATGATCCAGTAGTCACCGAGGCGGGAGGTGACGTTGATGGGATAGGTCTGGGTGAGCATGTTCAAGGTGCGTCGGGTGTCGTTGATGGGGAAGGCGCCGGAGATTCGCAGGTTGGCGATGGCCGGGTCGCAACGCAGCACGCCGTTGCGATAGCGGGCCAGTTCGTCGATGAAGTCGGCCAGGCGCATGTTGTCCGCCATCAACATGCCCCGGGTCCAGGCCAGTGCCGATTTATCGACGGGCTTGACGGCGTCGATGGCAAACGCGGTGAAGCCGCTGCTCTGGCCCGCGCTGACGACTTTTTCCTCGAGGCCCTTCAATTCGATGCGCACCGCGCCTTCCATGACGGCGAGGCGAGTATGTCCGGTTTCTTCACGCACACTGAACCGGGTGCCGAGGGCCTGCATCCGGCCTTGCTCGGTCTGCACTTTGAACGGGCGGGGCACCGGAGAAGGATCCGCCGCGGTCTGAATCAGTATCTCGCCGCGGCGCAACAACAGCAGGCGCTGGTGTGAATCGAAGTACACGTCGATTGCTGTGTCGGTGTTCAACGTGACAAGGGTGCCGTCGTTGAGTGTCAGGTCGCGTCGCTCACCCACCGGTGCACGGTAATCGGCGGTCCATTGTTGCCACTCGTTCAGCTTCCAGCTACCCCAGGCCAGCGGCGCCAGGGCGAGCAGGGCGGCCAGTTTGCCCATGGCGGCCCGTCGCTCGGGATTGCCGGGACGATCCAGCGCAGGCATCGCGAGGGCTGGGGGCAGGCTTTGCAATTTGCTCAGCAACAACTCGGCCCGTGCCCAGGCCTCGCTGTGCGCCGGGCTGCTGGCGCGCCAATGCTCCCAGGCATGGCGTTCGGCATCGTTGACGTTGCCTTCGCTCAGGCGCATCAGCCAGTCGGCCGCTTCGTTGAGGATGCGTGAATCGAGGGTATGGCTATCGCGTCGCAGCATTCAATCCACCAGCATCAGGCAGTGCAGGAAGGCCTGTTTCATGTAGCGCTTGACCGTAATCAGCGAGACCCCCAGTTGACTGGCGATGTCGTCGTATTTCAGGCCGCTGATCTGTGACAGCAGAAATGCCCGCTTGACCGGCCCTGGAAGGCTGTCGAGCATGGCATCGATTTCATGCAGGGTTTCCAGC
Source organism: Pseudomonas sp. Pf153 (assembly GCF_001269775.1). Taxonomy (NCBI): domain Bacteria; kingdom Pseudomonadati; phylum Pseudomonadota; class Gammaproteobacteria; order Pseudomonadales; family Pseudomonadaceae; genus Pseudomonas; species Pseudomonas sp. Pf153. The sequence goes on from NZ_LHVL01000013.1 coordinate 223,666, forward strand.
ACCAGCAGGCGTCGTTCCGGCGAGGGTGCTTCAGGCTCGGGCAGCAACGCCAGCGCCTTGAGGTAAGCGCGCTCCAGTGCCTTGCGCTGGAACCAGTTGACCAGGATGCCGCCCGCTACGCAGCTCAGGTACGCCCGCGGTTCTTCAATGACCGCCACCTTCGAGGCGAGAATGCGGATAAAGGTGTCATGCGCCAGGTCCGCAGCGTCCAGCGCGTTACCCAGTTTTCGATAGAGACGGTTGTACAACCAGCCATGGTGACCGCTGTAGAGGTCTGCGACGGTGCGCAGATGACAATCGTTGACCGCTGACCCTTGATCGCTCATGACTGGTTATATTTTTTGATAGTGAGAATTATTCCCAATAGTAGTGGAGGCGCTCGGCTTCATGCAAGATCCTCTTGCGAAGAGGGGGACGGGCTGGGGGACGGACTCTAATCCGTTCGTGCTTCGCACGCAGCCAGCCCGGCCGGTCGATGGCGCAGCAGGGCCAGGGGGATCAGGACAGCACCATAGGCCACGCAAACATAAAGATAGGTGTACTGCAGGCCGTAGACCTGACTGAGCAACGCGCCCAGGGAAATGCCAAGGATGGAGGCCGTCTGCGACACACCCTGCGCCAACCCCAGCACCTGGCCCTGGCGGCTGTTGTCGGTGCTCTTGGACACGAGCGCCGTCAACACCGGCGTGGTGGCGCCCAGCAGCAGGCCCCAGACGAAATAGGCGAGGGCAAAGACCAGCGGCTGACGCGTCAGGCCGGCCGTGGCCGTCAATACCATGCACCCCATGACGATCAGGGTGATGGCATGCAGCGTTTGTGTCGCGTTGCGGTGTTCGAAGTAACGCGACCAAGACGTGGCGCAAAGAATGAACCCCAGGGCGAGCAAGCCGTAGCAGAGCCCGACCATCGCGTTGCTCACCTCGAAGGTCGAGCTTACGTACAGCGAAAACGACGTCTGCGGCAGCATCCGCGCCAACAACAGAAGTCCCATGATACCCAGCAACGAAATGATCGCCGGGTTGGACCGTTTTACGGGCAGGGAGCTGGATGGCCGGTCGGTATCGGGGGCCTTCTTGATCGGCGGTACATTCGGCAAGGTCAGTGCCGCCACCAGCGTGCACAGCGCGCACAGGGCGGACGCAACGATGTTGATCCAGAAAAAAGAGGCATGGTCCAGAATCAGTCCACCGATCACTGCGCCCAGCAATGAGCCGACGTTGGTGGATATCTGCAGGATGGCAAACAGCCTGGCCCGTCTCGACGGCGCTTCGATGCTGACGCCATAGGCCTGGGCTGGGGCGATATAGCCGGCGAACGCACCTTGCAGGAAACGCAGTATCAGGATCACCCAGACGTCGCTGCTCAGCGCCAGACCCAGTTGAGTCAGAGACAACCCGGCCAATGCCCGGATCATCATCAGTTTATGACCATAGCGATCGCCGATACGGCCCCAGAAGGCACTGGTCAGAATGATGCCCAGCATCGGGCCGACATACACCGCAGTACTGGCGAAGCTGAACACAGCGTCATCAGCGGTCAACTGGCGCAGATGAACGGGCCAGAACGGCCCGCTCATCTCCATGGCGCCCATGGACACCAGCTGGATCGCGAATAACAGGTAAACCAGTAATCGGACGCTCGAACCCTGGGAAATACCGGAGCGGGGCATGGACTGACTCTTGAAGGCGGATGAGGCTGTGTCTTATCCGACAGAGTGTCGATCCTGGCAAGGAAAAAATACCTCGGGATATTCCCTGCCGGGCATCGGATGTCTTGCTGCTGACCGATAGCCCGGCAACCCCTGGGCCCATGCCGTAGCGCATCACTCGGGCCGGAATACGGCCCGCAAACAGTTCTCGCGCTTGTCCTTGAACATTTCGTAACCCTGCACCGATTGCTCCAGCCCCATGGGGTGTGTCAGCAAATAGGAAGGGTCGAGTTCGCCTTTGCGGATATGTTCGAACAGCCTCGGCACGTAGCGTTGCCCAGGCTGCTGGCCCGAGCGCAGAGTCAAGGACTTGTTGACGATCGCTCCCATCGGAAACTTGTCCAGCAGGCCGCCATACACCCCGACCACCGATACCGTGCCGCCCTTGCGGCAAGCGCGGATCGACTGACGCAGCACGGTTCCGCGCTCGGTGTGCAGGCGCATCATCTGCTTGGTCTTGTCGTAGTAGTAATCGACCTCGGTGCCATGGGCTTCCATGCCGACGCAATCGATGCAGCGATCCGGACCACGGCCACCGGTCAGTTCCAGCAGGGCAGCATGCACGTCAGTGGTTTCGTAGTTGAGTGTGATGGCAGCCGCTTTTTCTTCCGCCAGGCGCAAGCGATCAGGGAAGCGGTCGATGGCGATCACCCGTTCCGCTCCCAGTAGGTAGGCACTGGAAATCGCCATCAGACCGACCCCGCCACAGCCCCAGACCGCCACCGTGTCGCCGCGCTGAATATTGGCGTTATCGGCGGCGAAGTAGCCGGTGGGCACTGCATCGGAGACAAACACCGCCTGTTCGTCGCTTACACCGTCGGGAATCGTGAACAGGTTCACGTCGGCATACGGCACGCGGATGTACGTCGCATGGCTGCCCGCGAAACCACCGAAGGCGTGGCTGTAGCCGATGATGCCGCACGCCGGCTGGCCGTAGGCGATGTCCGTGGCTGTGGGGTTGGGGTTGGAGTTGTCGCAGCAGGAGAAGTCCGAGCGCTGGCAGTGCTCGCACTGGCCGCAACCGAGAATCGACACCGTGACGACGCGGTCACCTTTCTTGAACTGCGTGACGGCCGCTCCGGTTTCCACCACTTCGCCCATGAATTCGTGGCCGATAATGTCGCCGGCTTGCATGGTCGGCACGTAACCGCCCAGCAGATGCAGGTCGGAACCGCAGACCGAGGACAGCATCACGCGCACGATGGCGTCGCGGGGATTGAGAATGGTCGGATCGTCGACTGTGTCGACTTGCAGTTTGTTGGGGCCTTGCCAGGTCAATGCGCGCATCAGACAGTTCCTCCTGTGGACGGGGCAGTGGACGGGGCGGTTGCCGGGTGGATGAACAGGAAATCTTCCGTGCCCTGGGGACGCATCCTGTTGGTGGTGACTTCACCCGTTTCCAATTGCTGCTTGATGCCGCGAAGCAGGTTCAGCAGGGCCTTGTCCGAGAACTTGGAGATGGCGGCGGCCAAGGCATACCCGGCTGCCCCGAAAGATGTCTTGCAGGCAACGATGACTTTGATCTGCGTGCCCCGGCCGCTTGGCGCGTCGCTGAAATGCATCTGGATATCGTGTTTGAAGCGCGTATCAGGTCCGGCAATCCAGTGCAGTTTGCGACCCTCCTTGGGTTCTTGCTGTTCGAGCACGCAATGCAGGGTTCTGTCCTTCGGGCCATGAGCCGTCCAGCGGTAGGTGCGTTCGCCGGTCTGCTCGATCTCATCGACCCAGGGCACCAGCGCGCCCAGGTTGGCGGGGTTGCGGCAGAACGCGAAGACTTCCTCCCTGGGCTTGCCTATGGTGACGCTGCGCGAGATCACCTTACTCCCGTCCCAGCCTCGATCCTGCTCGAAGGCCTGTTCGAACGGCGTATGGGTCAGCGCCTGCTTCACCCGGCAGGTGCCCGAATAAGCACGCCAGGCCGCACAAGCCCCCAACAATACTTGCGGCCAACCCTTGAGTCCGCCTTGGCGCAGGCCGTTGGCAATCAGCAACGTACCGGCCAGCAGTGACACTGCACGTTCAGGTGTGTCGAGATTGGGTCGCGACGGACTCGGTACCGCAGCCCGGCTCGCAACCAGTGGTGGACGTTCGGTCATGATGATTTTCCTTATAGAACCGGAGGCGACATAAGGAATGAACCAGTGGGACGGCGGTCGTTCCATCGACGTTCACGGTTTCCGATGAGGCGGTGTCGCCCGGTTCTGGCGGTGATGGAAGCGCCTGCCGTGCGAGTGAACCGGGGGAAAGGAGGTCGACGCGCCGAGCGATTTTTTTTTGAAATCAAGGGGTTGTCAGCTTTGGGAAATGAGTACATAATTGCGCCCATCGAACGCATTGAGAGGTAAAAAAACTCAATGTTTTCAAGGAGATAGCGCTTTAATCAAGCTGAATCTCTCCTGATCTGGTTTGTACACGGTTGATGGTTTCATTTACATCAAGCGTACTGAGGCCGAATAGCAAAATGGTTATGCAGTGGATTGCAAATCCACCTACGCCGGTTCGATTCCGACTTCGGCCTCCACTTTCAAAAAGCTCTGTAGATCTTTGATTTACAGAGCTTTTTTATTTACGCAGCAATGAAGGTTTTTGCCTCGAAAGAGCATGAGCGACCTTGCTTCGTCGGGGAGGGATGTATATATTTCGTCCCTTCTGTTGCACCGGCTTCGATCCTGTCAGATCCGCTATCCGACAACGCCACGAAGCCTGGCCGCGCTACCGCCCGAATGGCGAAACTGGTAGACGCATGGGACTTAAAATCCCCCGCTCGTAAGGGCGTGCCGGTTCGATTCCGGCTTCGGGCACCATTTAGAACAAAGGGTTGCATGTTTTTCATGCAACCCTTTTTGTTTGCCGATTTGCTGGTGGAAAACGTTACAACCGTCGCCGAAACGCTTCCAGAATCTCACGTGTGCCTTTTTTCATCTGCACCTGTGCAAGGGTATCCAGCGGGCACCAGAAACAATCGCTGATTTCATTTTGCGGTCTGGCCGCACTGACATCGCTGACCGAAACCTCGAAGACATGATGTTCAGTGTCGCCATCATTGATACGCATCAGGTAAAGCAGGTTTTCGGCCCCGAGCCCGGTTTCTTCCTCAAGCTCTCTGATCGCTGCGTCGGCGTGGGTTTCGCCACGCTCGACGGCTCCGCCCGGTAGCGCCCAGCGGCTGTTGGGTTTGCGGACCAACAGGATCTGGCGGTTTTCTTGGCAGATGACGGTCGCTCGAATTTTCATGGGCTCGTCCGGCAATGGCTGTCATAAAAATGAAATATAACTGAAATATAAGGCGCGGGTCTCGTTCGCATGCCCAACGATTTTCCGGCTCCTTAGCGGTACGACCGCGGCCAAGCGGGAAAGACTGACATTGATTTCGATCCATGAGGCTGCGGCGGCGCATTTCGTCTGAGTCTGTGAGGCCACATGCATCGGCTGACCGGCCATCGCCTAAAATGAATCAGATGGGAAAAACGGCATCCATGTTGTGTGGATAGTTACCCCGGGCAGTGGGGAGAGGCCAGATGACCACTGTTGAAGACTTCAAAATCAAGTCCCATGAGCTTTTAGTGGAGCTCGAGACGGCGACATCGGAAATGATGTCCCTCATTTGCGCGCACCAGATGACCGGAACGGCCTGGGAAGAGGCTGTCAGGCGTCAGCATGAAGCCTATGAGCAATGGGTCGGTTATCTAAACGAGCGCTCTACCTAGTGGCCCGTGCCAGCAAGGGCAGATTCTTTGAACGGTGCCGCAGTGCCCATGCCTAATCCATAGACTTCACACGAGGATTAGGCCATGTCTGAGTTAGCCAGCTATTTCTGGATTGCCGTTGCGGTGCTTTTGCTGCTCGTGGATCTGTGGGCGATCGTCAGTGTCTTTCGCAGCGACAAATCGGCCGGCACCAAGGCCGGTTGGGCCCTTTTGCTGATCATTCTGCCGGTATTGGGCTTGATCATCTGGGGCGTGGCCGGGCCGCGAGGCGTCAAGGAAGGACCGTCGTCGCCGGAGCACAGTAAAGGTTAGTGCAGGCGCATCAGCGGTTCTGCCAGCGGCCACCGTTGGTTTCGCAGTCTTTTTGCGCTTGCTGCAAGTGCTCGGCACCGTAGTGGTACCAAGTGACTCGGGCGTTGTCGGGGATGTTGGCCGAGCCGCCCGTGGTGTCTTTGCTGGTCGAACGCGGGTTAGCCAGGGCTTCCTGGGTGAGCCTGGCCTCGCATGTCGCCACATAGCCTTCAGCGCAGCGTTCGACGGGCGTTTTCCTGGTGCTCAGGGTTCCCTTGCTTTCGTTGCTGCACGACCAGCCGATGGCTTCGGCGGGGACGCCTTTGTATTCATAACAGCTACGGGTTTCGATTTCTGACACCGATTGGCTCTGTGAGCGGGTGATGACATCGCAACCTTGCGCCATCACGACGGTGGGACTCGAGCAGGCCACCCACAGCAGCAGGACTTTGGCGTTCATGATGAATCTCCTTTTGCGTTTTTTTGCCCTTGTTTCAATATCGAGGGGCAAAAACCCGCTGCGTTCCATCGGCTTTCAATGGATAGAACTCAGGAGAACGCGTGTCTGACGCGTAACGCTAGCGAAATTTGGGCAAGGGTCGTTCGACAGGCTTGAGCGATGACAGGGCATGCTGGATCGACGGAGCATCCTTTTCGATGTCGTTGAGCCGGTCCCGGATGCGCACGGCGGTAGGATGGCCACCGTGATGGTCGACCCAGTCGGCGATTTCCTTGCAAGCTGCCGTCAATCGGGCCTGGCGCGAGTCCAGCAAGGTGAGCAGGGTGGTGATGGACTCTTTCTCTGACATGTCGCACCTCCGTTTTCAGAGTTGTTCAGGCAGTACGAAGCCCGCTGCAGGCGGGTCGTACTGTCGATTAAGCGTAGTTGAGTTATTGGCGTTGTGCCGCAGGTTCCGGCGCCCGACTGGACAGCCGGGCGCCGCAGACCGGTTCGTGGGGTCAGCCGGATTCCTTGATCCAGCTCGGCGCGACACTCGCACGCCAGCGCACGTCCGTGATGCCATATTTCTCTGCAAGGGGTTTGGTGACCCGTTTGACCTTTTCTCTCCCGAATTTGGGGATGCGCCCGACACCCGCGTCGCAACTGGCCCAATGCCAAGCCTCGGAGTTATTCATCACTTCGGCGCGAATGATGAATGACTTCGGTTCGCCATGGAGCATGTAGTCGATGATGTAAAGCGATGGCCCGCCCATAAATCCTCCCTAATTTAGTCCTATACGGATGGATGCGGAGGCGTCCGGAAAATTCCATCGGATTTCCAGGCGGTCGGAAAAGGGCGGGATTGAGCGGCGGCAAGCGGAGCGCACCGATAGCGTTCGCTGTGTGGAACCAAACACGGTTAACCTTCTCCAAGGTGGGCTTCGGCACCCCGGGCCAGGGATCGAAGGCGAGGCTATGCAGTGTTAATAAGAAGGTAAAACATGAGGAATATCGCCTGGGCGCTGGTCATTGCGGTGCTTGCTTGCGGTTTGTCGGGCTGCATCGGGGCGCCCATCGAGTTGACGCCCCAAACCGAACAACGCCTGCGTGCGCAACCCCCGGTCCGTTTCCTGCTGACGTTCGATGACGGACCCAGTGCATCGTCCTTCTGGAACCCGAGCCTGGATGTGTTGGACGCCTTGGCACATAACCCGGTGCAGCCTGGAATCAAGGCAGTATTTTTCGTACAGACCCGTGCCCCACGTGCCGGCGACAGCGACATCGGGCGCTCGGTCATGCACCGCGAACAGCGTGAAGGTCACGTACTGGGCTTCCATACGGCCACCCATTGGCATACCAATCACCGATTCCTGGATCCCGACGAGCTGGAGCAATCCCTTGTCAACGGTGGGGCCGATATCGCTGCGATTACCGGCTCCGCTCCGACGCTGGTACGACCGCCATTCTGGAGTTACGACAGGCGAACCTTCGCGGCCTATCAGCGACATGGCATGCACGTGCTGCTGACTGACTTGAGTGCCAACGACGGCAAGGTCTGGGGATTCACCGCCAGTCCACGGCGGCGAATTAACATGGTGCGCCAGCTTTCTGAAGTACGTGAGCGCATCGCCGCCGGCCAGATGCCGGTGGTGGACGGGGTGATTCCGGTGGTGGTGACGTTCCATGACCTGAATCGCTATACCGCTCGACATGCTCGTGAGTACCTGCAAATCCTCCTCGACAGCGCCCGCGCCACTGGCGTGAGAACCGATGCCAAGCCCTTTTATGACGATCGCCAAGCGCTTGAACGAGCGGCCATGGCCCGTACGGTACGGGAAGCGGGCCAGCCTGTGCGCCTGCCGGGCCTGTGGAACTGGATATGGGACTCGAACGCTCACTGACCAGGCTTCGGCATCAAGAGATGTTACGACGCCCGGTTGGCATCCCGGTGCGAACTGAGTGTAAGGTAGGCGACGTAACTCTACGTTGGACGTAACCCTGGTTTATCCGAGGAGGTGACGATGAGTACCGCGATGCTGACGAAAATGCACATCAACGGCTATGACGTTCTCAGCGTGAACAGTGGACCCTGGAGAGTGTGTACTCAGGCTGATCGGTTGGGTTCATTCGCTTCGCGTGAAGAGGCGCTGGCATATGCCGCCGCGTTGCCGGCCAGGAAAAGCCGCCGCGTTCGGACAGTGAACGATAAATAGCCCGCTGGTCCCCGTGGGAGCCTGGCTTGTCCGCGATGACCATTGTCATCCGCCCCCGAGGCTCAGGCTTCCACCAACTCCAGCGGAATCTCCAATGTGAACAAGGCACCTTGCCCTGGTCCATCGCTATGGACAAGGAGACGGCCGTTCATTTCAACGGCTGCCAGCGCGCAACTGTGCAGACCGAACCCATGACCATCCTTGCGGGTGGTGAAGCCGTGGTTGAAAATGCGGGCCAGGTTTTCAGGCGCAATGCCTTCACCGCGATCCTTGACGCTCAGACATAGCGTGGTGTCATCGACGATTCGTATCCCCAGGGTTATCTCCCGTGGATGGTCGCTGACCTTGGACATGGCGAACTTGGCGTTGCTGATCAGGTTGATCAGGATCAGCAGCAAACGGTGTTTGTCGCCCATGATCGTCGGGGCGTCCTGGTAATCCTTGATGACGGCCACATGGTGCCGGCTCAGCGCTCCAGCGTTCATACGCAACGCGTCTTCGAACAGATCACCGATGTTAACCGGTTCGATCAGTCGCGCAGCTCCGGCATAGGTCTGCTGAGTGGTGACGATTTCCTTGATGTGATCGACGCTTTTGGTCAGTTGCGCCAGTTCCTCGATGAGCAGTGACTGCTCGGCGGCTATGGATTCGACCAACTCGTTGAAGTAGCGGGGCAGCAACTTGCCTTTTTCGTCGTGCGTCATGAATTGGCCAAGATCCTCGGCATGTTCATTCATCATCCTGACCGCTTTTCCCAGTCCCTGCGTCCTGCTGTTCTTGAGCTTGCGCGTCACCAGCTCCGCTGAAATATTCACGCTGTTGAGGACGTTCCCGACGTTGTGCAAGACATTCGTGGCGATCTCCGCCATGCCGGCCATTCGAGCGGCCTCCACCAGTTCACGTTCGGCTTCCATGAGCTCGCGGGTGCGCTCTGCCACGCGCTCCTCCAGCCGGTCGTTGGACAATTGCAACTGATGGTTGATCTGGTTGATGACGGCGTAGCTGCGAACCAGTCGCACGGCAAGATAGATCATCAGCAACGCCATCAGGCTGGCGCATACAGCAAGATAAATATGATATTGCTGGTCCGTTGCGGCGGTCCTGCGTTGTGTCTCGTTCAATAGCTCATTGATGTTATCCAGTCCCTGGGCGACGGGAATGACACTGATACGCTCGAGCAGATCGTTGACGATGGGCTGTTCCTGGAGGATGGTCCTGACATGCCGCGTAAGTGTGATGAAGGGCGACTGCTGTGCGGCGGGCAACTGATGGATGTAGTTGTCCAGTTCGGTTAGCTGACCTTGTAACTCCTGAGCTTTGTCCGCCGTGACATAAAGCGCATATTCCAAGGTCGTCAGCGTTAGATCGAGGACGATGTTGGCTGCAGCCAAGCGCTTCGAGGCGGCTGGGCCGTTCATTTCGCCCAGCAGGTTCTGAATCTCGTCTTCCGCGGTCGGCAACGCGTCCAGGGCTGCGCGCAAGCTTGTGTTGTGCTGCTCGAACTCATCTACCAGCACGGTCTTGTTCTTCACCGCGTCGACATAACCCTGGCGCCTGGATGCCCAGAGCATTGCCAGCGGACCGGTGCTGTTGAGTTGCTCCAACTGCTGCCATCTATGGTCCAGGTCAGGTGGGGGGCTCAACGACAGATCGTTGTTGACCCCGATTTTCTTTTTCAGGATCTTGACGTTCCAGTTGGCGTCGGATTGTTTGAGCTGCCGGACGAAATCACGGGACTCGAAGTAAGTCGTTGTGTCGTAGGTGTAGGACTTGATCAGGAAAAACATCAACGCCGAAAAAATCAGCAGCGCGACAGCCAGAAGGGCAGGCCACTTGTATTTCTGAATCAGTATCGTCACAGGGGGCTCCTGTTCAGGGCTGTGGTCGGAAAAGGCGACAGGTACCTGGGGCGGGCAGGTTCTCGGGGGCTTGATGCGATGGGGTGAGGCGGTATTGATGGGGTAATTGTCGCGTTGGTCGGTCTTGGCCTGGGTACACGTTGAGCTCCCTGCTGACGCTGGATTCGGATCGTCACTCAAGCCAGTGTAGCGCTAACGAAGCGGACGGCCGTGTTGGCCGGGAGCAGGTCGAAACGAGGGGCGCGGCCAGGGCAGGCCGCGCCGCCGGGGTCATCGGTTGTCGGCCCGGGTGTCGATGAAGGGCAGGGCACCGCTGGGCAGGACGGTGGTCGGCAGCACGCCATTCCAGCGTTCGGCCTTGGTCAGCTCCACCAGGTTCTGGTTGCTGGCCAGGGCCTGGGCCCGGGCCTTGATCGCTTCGGCTTCTGCCTTGCCGCGAAGCTCGGTAGCCAGGGCGTCTGCCTTGGCCTGGGCGACTTGCGAATCGGCTTCCGCCTGGGCCTGGGTGACGCGGATTTGAGCCTGGACCTGTTCGGTGGCGAGTTGTTGCTCGCGGGTCTTGACCTGGACTTCAGCCGCCATGCGCGCTTCGATGGCCTTTTCGTAGGCGTCACTGAAGTCGATGTTTTCCACCTGGACGCTGTCGATGATCACGGGCCCGGTAATGGTCGATTTGATGGCGGTGGAGATGTCGTTGACGAGTTGGACGCGGTTCTGCACGGCGGCGACGGCGTTGAACTTGCCGAAGACGTTTTCCACCTGCGTAGGCACCTGGCGGCTGATCATCCGGTCCCGGATGCCTTCGAGATCCTTGAATTGGGTGTAGACCTTCGCGACATCGGAAGGCGCGATGTGCCAGGACACCGAGACCTTGAGCTCGGCGGATTGCTGATCCTTGCTGTAGGCCTGGAGGTCGTCATAGGAGGTGACCTGGCTCTGGATGCTGATCAGACGGACGGATTCGATCATGGGCATCTTGAACGACAGTCCGGGTTCCACCACCCCGACCAGCGCACCGTTGCGCAGCAATACACCGCGCTCGGTTTCGTCGACCGTGTACCAACTACCGAAGACTACGAATAACAGGATGAAACCCATGATGGCCGCAACGAGGGAGCTGATGGTCTTGCTGGTCACTTTTTCTTTCCTTGTAGGGTTGCCGAAGACTGCGATCTTTTTCCGAGCGTCAGACACGAAAAAGCCCTGAATAATCAGGGCTCTAACGTATGAATATGGCGGAGGCGATGGGATTCGAACTCATGGACCTGTTACAGTCGACGGTTTTCAAGACCGTTGCCTTAAACCACTCGGCCACACCTCCGTATTGCATTGCGGGCGCCATAATACCCGAATGAAACACACTGTCAAACTCTCTACGTAGCTTGTTACAGAGCGTCTGTTATGATCCTTGCCACTGAATGTTTCAAAACCGGAGGAGTGTCGCCATGCGCGAACAGGATTACGTAGTGAACAACAGCGTGCAGGCCGAGCAGCTAGAGGTTAGCCGTGTCCTGCGCAACACTTATGGCCTGCTGGCACTGACGCTGGCTTTCAGCGGTGTGATGGCCTATGTCGCCCAACAGATGCGTGTCGGCTACCCGAACATCTTCGTGGTGCTGATCGGCTTCTACGGCCTTTTCTTCCTGACCAACAAGCTCCGTGATTCGGGTTGGGGCCTGGTGTCGGCGTTTGCGCTGACCGGTTTCATGGGCTTTCTGCTTGGCCCGATCCTCAACCGCTACCTGCAGATGCAGGGTGGGGCCGAGCTGGTCAGCGCGGCGTTTGCCATGACCGCACTGGTGTTCGGTGGGCTGTCGGCCTACGTGCTGGTTTCCCGCAAGGACATGAGTTTCCTGAGCGGTTTCATCACCGCTGGCTTCTTTGTATTGCTGGGCGCGATGCTGGCCAGCTTCTTCTTCCAGATCAGCGGCCTGCAGCTGGCGATCAGCGCCGGTTTCGTCCTGTTCTCGTCGGTCTGCATCCTGTACCAGACCAGCGCCATCATCCACGGCGGCGAGCGCAACTACATCATGGCCACCGTCAGCCTGTATGTATCGATCTACAACCTGTTCGTCAGCCTGCTGCAGTTGTTTGGTCTGATGGGCCGCGACGACTGATCGCTCTGTCACATTGGAAGCCCGCCTTTCGGCGGGCTTTTTTTTGCCCACGGAACCTGCGATTGCGCTCAGTTCATCGGTGGCAAGCGTCGCTTGACCGGTGTCTTCTTGACGATGGCAGTGTTGGTTTCGGCCAGCACATTGAGCTTATCCAGGAGGGTATCGAGTTGCTCCATGGAACGGACGTGGAGCCGGGCGATGAAGCAATCATCGCCGGTCACCTTGTCGCACTCGGTGAATTCAGCGATGGCCTGGATTTGCCGTTCCACCTCCTGCAACTGCCCCGGCAGCGGGCGTATGCGCACAATCGCCTGGAGCTGGTAGCCGAAGCTTTTCGGGTCAACCTCAACGGTGTATCCCCTGAGTACACCACGCTCTTCGAGTCGGCGAAGGCGCTCGGCGACGCTGGGGGAAGACAGGCCGCTCAGGTTCGCCAGGGCCTTGAGGGAGAGGCGGGAGTCTTCCATCAAGGCAGCGATGAGGATCTGGTCGATGTCGTCGGTCATACAGGCTCCGTTAGGCGAATGCTCATTTCTGCCTTGATAAAAAAGGTCAAAAGGCAGTTTAGCCTTTTTCACGCTATGGAGAAGCCTACGGATGGCCCGGCATACTGTGCCTCACTTGCTGAAGGAGCCTGAAGATGGACAAGACCTTACGTCGCGGTTCGCTGGAAATGACCGCCGCCATGTTGATTTCCGGAACCATCGGCTGGTTCGTGCTGGTTTCCGGCCTGCCGGTGCTGGATGTGGTGTTCTGGCGTTGCGTGTTCGGCGCCGCAACCTTGTTGATGATTTGCGCCGGTTTTGGATTCCTGCGTCGGGACATCCTGAGCCGCACGGCTTTCCTGCTGGCGGTGCTCAGCGGCGTGGCAATCGTTGGCAACTGGGTGCTGTTGTTCGCGTCCTATTCCCGCGCTTCGATTGCCATCGGCACGGCGGTGTATAACGTACAACCGTTCATGCTGGTGGGCCTGGCCGCCCTGTTTTTGGGAGAAAAGATTACTGCGCAAAAGCTGTTCTGGCTGGCAGTGTCGTTTCTTGGAATGCTGGCAATCGTCAGCGCCCATGGTGAGCAAGGGCAGGGCGGTGACGATTATCTGGCAGGTATCGCCCTGGCGCTCGGTGCGGCGTTGCTGTATGCCATCGCCGCGCTGATCATCAAGCGCCTGAGCGGTACGCCACCGCATCTGATCGCGCTGATCCAGGTCAGTACCGGTGTATTGCTGCTGGCACCCTGGGCTAACTTCTCGGCCATGCCGCAACAGCTCGAGGCTTGGGCCAGCCTGGTGACACTTGGCATGGTTCACACCGGTGTGATGTATGTGTTGTTGTACAGCGCGATCCAGCGACTGCCGACCGCCATCACCGGCGCGCTGTCTTTCATTTATCCCATTGCGGCGATCTTCGTGGATTGGTTCGCCTTCGGCCATCGCCTTGAACCTTTGCAATGGCTGGGTGTGGCAGCGATCCTGCTGGCGGCTGCCGGCATGCAGCAGGGCTGGGGCTTCAAGACTCGCCGCCCGGCCCTGCAGTCACGCACCGTTGGCGCGGATCAGAAGATGTAATCGGTGGTGAGGAAGTTCGAATCCCGCTCCCGAATGATGTCGCTGATCAGCGCCTTGTTGCTCTCCTGGAATTTGGTCGCCACCAGGGTACGGATCGAGAAGGTGCGCAGTGCGTCGTGAACGGACAGCGTGCCTTCGGCCGAGTTTTTCCGACCGTTGAACGGGAAGGTGTCCGGGCCACGCTGACACTGGGCGTTGATGTTGATGCGCCCGACCTGATTGGCGAAGGTGTCTACCAGCCTGCCAACTTGGGCTGGGTTGGTGCCGAAGATGCTCAGTTGCTGGCCGAAGTCGGACTCAAGCACATAGTCGACCACGGTATCGAGGTCGCGGTACGGCACGATGGGGACGACCGGGCCGAATTGCTCCTCGTGGTAGACCCGCATCGCGGTATTCACCGGGTAGAGCACCGCCGGGTAGAAGAATGAGCTGCGGGACTCGCCGCCGTGGGGGTTCATTACGGCGGCGCCTTTGGCCACGGCGTCAGCCACGAGCGAGTGCAAGTAATCGACCTTGCCTGTCTCCGGCAGCGGCGTCAACGCCACACCCTCTTCCCACGGCATGCCCGGTTTCAAGGCGGCGAGCCTGGCGTTGAATTTTTCGATGAAAGCCGGTGCGATGTCTTCGTGGACGAACAGGATCTTCAATGCAGTGCAGCGCTGGCCGTTGAACGACAGCGAGCCGGTCAGCGCCTCGCTGACAGCGTTGTCCAGGTCGACTTCCGGTAGGACCAGGCCGGGGTTCTTCGCATCCAGGCCCAGCGCGGCACGCAAACGGTGCGGACGCGGGTGCAGTTTTTTCAGGTCGCTGGCCGCCTTGTTGGTCCCGATGAAAGCAAAGATGTCGATCTTGCCGCTGGCCATCAATGCACTGACGGTTTCCCGGCCGCTGCCGTAGATCACGTTGATCACCCCCGCCGGGAAACTGTCGCGGAAAGCTTCCAGCAGCGGGCGCACGAGCAATACACCGAGCTTGGCCGGCTTGAACACCACTGTGTTGCCCATGATCAGGGCAGGGATCAACGTGGTGAAGGTCTCGTTCAGCGGGTAATTGTAGGGGCCCATGCACAACGCCACGCCCAGGGGGACGCGGCGGATCTGGCCGAGGGTGTCCTGTTCCAGTTCGAAGCGGCTGGAGCGACGGTCCAGTTCCTTGAGGGCGTTTATGGTGTCGACGATGTAGTCACAGGTGCGATCGAATTCCTTCTGGGAGTCCTTGAGGTTTTTGCCGATCTCCCACATCAACAACTTCACCACTGTTTCGCGTTGTTCGCGCATGCGTGCCAGGAAACTTTCCACGTGACGGATTCGTTCGGCAACGCGCATTGTCGGCCACTGTCCCTGGCCACGATCATAAGCGCGGACAGCCGCGTCCAGAGCCGTGAGAGCGGTTTCGGCATCCAGCAGCGGAGTGCTGCCGAGTATCACCTGCTCGTCACCTTGTTCGCCGGCCAGATACACGGGGCTGCGCACCACGGCCAGCGGCCCTTGCCAGGTTTTCAGGACGCCATCGACCAGGTATTCGCGTTGCTCGATCCGCCCTTCGAGGCGGTAGGCCTGGGGAATGTCTACGGCACCGGGAAACAGGTTGGCGAGAAGGTTGGCTGTGTCCATGTCGTTACTCCCTGATTGAAATGAGCCATGGGCTGATGGCAATGATCAATACAGGGTTATACGCCTTATTGGAGGGAGTTTTTAAGGGGGCAAGATGCAATTGTGGCGCAGAGGGCTGGCGGCGCTGTTCGTCCCACCGGCCCTCGGCACGTCGTTTTACCAACGCATCCGCACACCCAGGCTGGTGATGACGCCATTGAGGTCGTTGTCATCGACGTCGCTGCTGTAGTCGGCGCTGACATACAGGCTCACCACGGGGGTGACCCGGGCGACCAGGCCGAGGCCGACTTCGACGGTCGAGGATTTACGGCTGCTGCTGATCTTGTCGACTTTATCCAGGGTCAAGGTGTCTGCGCTCTGGACGGTATGCCACAGGTTGGTCCGCACGTAAGGTTCCACGCCCAGGCCGTTGACTTGATAGCGCCCCTTGAGGCGCGCGCCGACGCGACCGCTCCAGGTGCTCAGCTCATTACCGCTATTGTCTGCGGCGTGCGCGGTGTCGAGGGTGATGCGTCGATTGATCAGTTGCGCCTGGGGTTCGACCACCCAGTTCTCGCTGATGCCGATGGGAAAGCCACCTTCGACCGACAACGTGACGGCGTCGCCTTCGGCGGCCTGTCGCAAGCCTTGTTCGTTGCGGCTATAACCGCTGACCCGGCCGCCGCTGGCGCTCAGGTCGACGTGCCAGCCGGCGGGGCCGGTCAGGCTCCAATAGGCACCCAGGTTCGTCCCTTGCAGGTGCAAGGTGTCTTTGCCCTGTCTGGCCATGGCGGGTGTCACCCATGTACCTGTGGCATTGCCTATGATCGAGTGCTGTTCGCTGATCAGTCCCATGCGTTGGGTATGGCCGCTGTCGTTACGCAGAGTGAACAGCGGAGGGCTCTTGTGGGAGGCGGGATCGGTGTTGATGAGCGCGGCATTCGGGCTGCCGGGGCTTGTTCGGTCATACCAGGTTGGTGCTGATTGCTCGTCAGGCCAGGCCAGTACTTCCATGGATGAACACAGCAGCAGCGACGTCGATACGGTGTAGAAGGTGGTGGCGATCTCTTGTGGGCGGTGGGAGGTTTTCATGGGGGGTCTGCCTTGCAATTGCATGCATTTCTCGCCTGGCGTCTCTCCTACCCCGAATGAGGGGCGACCGAATGGAGTGAGGCAAGGCTCGGGCGTCCCGTCCTAGGCTCTGTACGAAAAGCCTTGTTACTCGTTCATGCTGCGTTGAAAACAGCCTGACCTTCGTCTCAAGACATTTTGTACAGAGCCTAGCGGGTTCCAGAGGCCTGCCCCTGACTGTGTTTCCGGGGGTAGTACGGTGTAGTCAAGAAGACCTAAGCCGTCGCGTCAAGAAACTGAACGACGAGTGGCAATATGAAATCAAGTTTTGTAACTGGCTGATTTACATCGTGATAACAGACATTAGTCAGGCGTCAAAAAATTACCGTGCGAACGCATTCTTCTCCTCACCAGCTGACCCGCAGACCGAGGTTTCCCGCCATACTGCGCTGCTGATTGCTATCGAAGTTATTGCTGTAGTTTGCGCTGGCGTAGACGCTGACCGAGGGCGCGAGGCCGACGATGACGCCCACGCCCAGGTCGCCGGTAGAGGCGCGCTGCTGGGTCTCGATCCGTTCGGCGTTGTCGAATGTGACCGAGTCGGAGCCAGAGAACGTGTGCCACAGGTTGGCACGCAGATACGGTTCCACTGGCAGGCCGCTGACTTGATAGCGACCCTTGAGCCGAGCCCCGAGACGGCCCGTCCAGGCGCTGTCCGAATCGAACTCCACCCTGGATATTCCGTCATCCTGAGTGTCGAGGGACACCTTCTGGTGAATGAGCTGGACCTGGGGTTCGAGCACCCAGTCGGCGGTTACGGCGAAGGGATAGCCGGCCTCTGCCGACAGGGTCAGCGCATGTCCGCGATTGTCGATCTTCAGACCGCGTTCGGAGCGGTTATCGCCGTTGAGGCGCGTGCCCATCACGACTGCATCGACGTAGCCACCGGTGGGGGCGGTGAGGGTCCAGTAAAGCCCATAACTGTCGCCGTCGAGTTCGATCTTGCCGGCACGCCGCCCCTTGAACCCTTGATTGAAGCCATCGACGTTACCGTTCAGTTCGGTATGGCCAACGAAGAAGCCGATGCGATGGGTCTGTCCACCGGACAGCGGTGCGCTATAGAGGTCGTTGCCCACCTGGAAGCCTTTGATCGACCCATCGAACCGAGGGGTGACCGTGCCGGCCCAGGTCTGATCCAGATCCTTGCC
This sequence comes from Pseudomonas sp. Pf153, assembly GCF_001269775.1. Lineage (NCBI taxonomy): Bacteria > Pseudomonadati > Pseudomonadota > Gammaproteobacteria > Pseudomonadales > Pseudomonadaceae > Pseudomonas > Pseudomonas sp. Pf153. The sequence continues at coordinate 241,438 of NZ_LHVL01000013.1, forward strand.
ATAGACACGTCCCCAACCCGCGCCGAACGCGCCGGTCTCGGTGAGCAGGCGCTGGTCTCCCTGGCGGTCATGGAAAGTACCCAGGGCCATCAGGGTCAGTTGCGCTGCCGCCGGCGGCAAGACTGACCAGGTGGGGACCTCCGGGCGATACAAAGGAATCGGCGCGGCCCCAGGCGCGGGTATGGGCAAGGCAGGCAGGCCGGGGCTGGGTGCGGGCACCGGTCCTGCTACCACGGTCGAGCGCAGATACCAGCTATTTCCCTCGCCGGTCACGCCACCCTTGAACAGGCGGTAGTCGAACGCACCGGCCGACACCGAGTTCGCCAGCGAAAACGCACCGCTGTCGCTGACCGCCCCGCCTTGGGCCTGTACCAGTTCGATGCCGTTCAGGGTGGTCAATGCGCCTGCGCCTTCGAGGTTCACAACGGCGATAGCGGTATTGCCAGTGAGCGTCCCGCCATTGACCACCAGTTTGTCGCTGGGTGAGTCGTCCGCGCCGACCCTTGTCTGCAAGCGCAATTGTCCGTTATTGCCCACATAGTTGCCTTGGACGGTCAGCGTATCGCCGGTACGAGTATTGCCCTGGGTGAGATCCACCGTCCCGGCGTTGTTGAGGGTTACCCGCTGGCCGGCGGTAAAAGGCGCGAGACTGCCCTCGGCGGAAGTCAGCACACTGCTGGCATCAATGTTGAGTGTCCCCAGGCCCGTGGTGCTGTCGCCCAATACCAGGGTGTCCCCCAGGTCCAGGCGTGAGCCCTGGGTGAGATTGACATCTTCCCAATTGAGGTAGCGCGCGCCAGTGGCGGAGGTCGTGTTCTCAAACGTCAGCGCATCCTGCCCCAGGCCGCCGTCAAGATTGGGCGTGACCGCGAGTCCTGTTTCATCAAGTCGACGCAGCAGCGCCGTATCGCTGCCATCACCCATCAGGATGGCCGAGTGGATCAGCCCGCCGCTCCACTCCAGCCGGTCATCGCCGGCACTGGCCCGAACCTGGCCGATAATTTCGCCGCCGCTCACGGTGATGCTGTCGTTGCCACCGCTGACGCTGACATTGCCGCCAATGCGTCCCGCAGAGAGGATGATGGTGTCCTGGCCGAAGCCGGTCACCAGATTGCCGATGATCTGGCCGCCCGACATATCGAAAAGGTTATCGTCGAGTTTCATGTCGACCCGGCCTATGGTGCCGCCACTCATGCGGGCAATGTCGCCGTCTTCGAAGGCATCGACGATGGTGCCGCCAGTCATCGAGAACGTGTCGAGGCCATCGCCCTGGGACAGGGACAGGATCCGACCGCCTGTCATGAGAAAGTCGTCGGTTCCCGAGCCTTGGCTCACGTCGCCGTCGATCACACCGTTGGCGTGGATTTCGATGTGATCCTCGCCGTCGTCAAAGGTCACGTCGCCCTGGATCAGGCCACTGCCGCTGGCGGGCATCGTCAGGCGGTTGTTGCCGGAAAGATCGGTCAGGCCGGGGCTGGTCCCACTGTCGCAGACGTAGGTGTCGTCGCCTGCCGTTGGCGCCAATGTGCAGGCAGCCAGGGCACTCGGAACGGGGAACAGGAACGGTGTCGAGATCCCCAGGATGTAGAACAGCCGATTGAATCCATGATCGCGCAGGCTCATGTGCTATCCCTCTGCATCGGCATTCCTGGAATGCCGGTATCAGCATTGGCTGCACAACAGCTGGCACTCATGGCCTGGCAACGCGCGCTGTATGGACTGGCACCCTAGCAACGATCAATTGCCGCCGCTACTGTCAGAACTTACAGGTCAAGCGCGATGAATCCGAATAACGTCCGAAACTACAGATGCACTTCCACTGAAAGCGGCAGGTGATCGCTCAAATGCGTCCAGGGCTTGTTGCCCAGGATCTGTGGGGCGTGGCTGGTAGCGTTGCGCAAGTAGATGCGGTCCAGGCGCAGCAGGGGAAAACGGGCCGGATAGGTCCTGGCCGGACGGCCATGGTGGTGCTCGAAGGCTTCATGCAGGTACTGACGACGGGCAAGGGCGGTATTGCCGCGAAGCTGCCAGTCATTGAAATCCCCCGCGATAATCACCGGCGCATGCTCGGGCAACGATTCAAGCAATTGACAGAGGAGCTTGAGCTGAAGTTGCCGGTGGCTTTCCAGCAGGCTCAGGTGCACGCAGATTCCGTGGACCTCGGCATGGCCTGGCACGTCCAGCACACAATGCAGCAGCCCGCGTCGTTCCGGGCCGGTGATGGAGACGTCCAGGTTACGGAATTGGCGGATCGGGTATTTCGACAGCAATGCATTGCCATGATGACCATCGGGGTACACCGCATTGCGGCCATAGGCGAAGTCGTTCCACATGCTGTCGGCGAGGAACTCGTACTGGGAGGTCTGGGGCCAGTTGTCATAGCGCGACGCATGGCGGTCATGCTCGCCAAGCACCTCCTGCAGGAACACCAGGTCTGCGCCAGTGCTGCGCACTGCTTCGCGCAGCTCAGGCAGGATGAAGCGACGGTTGAGGGCGGTGAAACCCTTGTGGGTATTGACGGTAAGAACCCGTAGCCGATGGACCGCCACGGGCGTGTCCAACGGCACCGATTCGACAGCCCGCCAGTCGGGATCTCGAGTCACGTTCACTCCTGAATCAGAGGTGCCTGTTCATGCGACTGATGGTGGCTGCGGCAGTTCCGATTTTCAGGTGATGGCTTCAGATAAAGACAATTTCATAGGGCAACCCCATGCGATCCAGAATGACCCGGGGTACCAGCGGAGAAATACCGATGGCCGGTTCGCCGTTGAGCTGGCTGGCGTAGGCATGCATGGCGTGGCGCTTGCGGGCGGTGGTCCAGACGTCCAGTCGCAGCTTGCGTGCCCGGTGCCAGGGAATCCTGCCCTGTTCGCGAACGGGCCAGTGCCAGGCCCATACAGGCAGCTCGTTGAACGTCGCCCCGACGCTTTCAGCCGCCAGCGCCCCGGCGCGGCCAACGGTGTCGTGGTCGCTGTCGCCGTCCTGGCGCCAGGTGCTGAACACCACGTCGCCCGGCCTCAGGTAATGACCGATGAAGGCAGTCAACTGCGCCTCATGTTCGCAAAGGGTCTTTTCCGTGAAGCCGCCGCGTACCCACTGCAGGCCCTGGACCGAGATGCCCAGACGATGCAGGGCGTCCACGCTTTCCTGGGGATGGGGGCGGTAGATGCGCAGACGTTCATCGGTCCACAAAGAGGATCCTGGATGGCTGAACTCACCGTCGGTGACCGAGATCAGCAGCAGGGGCTGGTCCAGATTGCTCAGAAGCTGGAGCAATCCGCCGCAGGCTCCGATCTCATCGCCGGGATGGGGTGCGAGGATGACGGCGCGGGCACCTGCGGGGACCAGTGTCTGGGTACTGATGATGGGAATGTCGGCCAGTTGGGGCGCGCTGTTCCAAATCTGCGGGTGTTGCCGGCCTTGCAAGCGAGAGGCAAGTTTCATGAGGACATCCTTGTTATGTTCAATCTTTCAGCCATGCATCGAACTCACTGCGCGATGATGCCGCTAACGGCCAGGCTGCGATCCGCGGAACTCCGATCCTGGAATCGACCGCATATGAAGTATTGACCATGACGGTCGATTCGTCGCGTCACTTATGTATCTGAACTGCAGTTTTTCGTCGGACCTGGACTGCAGGAGCCCACAACACCGCGTCCTTGCGGTGTGCTTGGCCTCTGTAACTTTTCTTATCGTCAGCGCTGCTATTCCTCCTCCCGTTGCAGTTCGAACAGCAGCAGCGAGCGTCCTGTCACGGAGTACTCGGTATCGAAGTCGAAACGCTCCTGGCCTCGGATGGTTGGCTGGTTAGTGTCCACCATACAGGTCCAGAAGCTGCCTTCGGGCACCTCCGGCAGACGGAAGTTGACAATGTCATGGTGTGCGTTGACCACCAAAAGCAACGTCGCGTCACCGCCCTTGCGTCGGATACCGGTTTCCTGGGCACGGCCGTCCATCAGCATGCCCAGGCAGCGACCATGGCTGTCCTGCCACTGCTCGACGGTCATTTCACTGCCATCCGGTGCCAGCCAGGTGACGTCCTTGACGCCGATATCCTCGTTGTAATTACCCACCAGGAAGCGTCCACGCCGCAGGATCGGATAGGCCAGGCGCAGCTTGATCAGGCGCTTGACGAACTGCAACAGCGCGGCGCCGTCCTCGCTCAGGTCCCAATTGACCCAACCGATCTCGCTGTCCTGGCAATAGGCGTTATTGTTGCCATGCTGGGTCCGGGCGAATTCGTCACCGGCGACGATCATCGGCGTGCCCTGGGCCAACAGCAGGGTCGCGAAGAAGTTGCGCATCTGGCGATGGCGCAGTGCATTGATCTGCGGATCATCCGTCGGGCCTTCGACGCCATGGTTCCAGGACAGGTTATTGTTGCTTCCGTCCTGGTTGTTTTCGTCGTTGGCCTCGTTGTGCTTGTCGTTGTACGACACCAGGTCGTGCAGCGTAAACCCATCATGGGCGGTGACGAAGTTCACCGAAGCGTAGGGGCGCCGCCCGCGCTGATTGAACATCTCCCCCGAGGCCGTCATGCGGCTGGCGAAATCGGCGAGTTGGCCATCGTCACCTTTCCAGAAGGCTCGAACCGTGTCGCGGAACTTGTCGTTCCACTCGACCCAGCCCGGCGGAAAACGGCCCACCTGATACCCACCGGGGCCACAGTCCCAGGGCTCGGCGATCAGCTTCACCTGGCGCAGCACCGGGTCCTGGCGGCAGGCGACGAGGAAGCTGTGACGCTCGTCGAAGCCGTCGTGATAGCGCCCCAGAATGGTCGCAAGATCGAAACGGAAGCCATCCACGTGCATTTCCGTGGCCCAGTAGCGCAGGGAGTCGGTGACCATTTGCAACACGCAGGGATGGCTCAAGTCCAGGGTGTTGCCGGTTCCCGAGTCGTTGATGTAATAGCGCTTGTCGTCGGGCATCAGCCGGTAATAGGAGGCGTTGTCGATGCCTCGCATGGACAGGGTAGGGCCTTGCTCGTTGCCTTCCGCGGTGTGGTTGTAGACCACGTCGAGGATGACCTCGAGGTTGGCCTCATGCAGGTGGGCGACCATTTCCTTGAACTCGGCGATCTTGCCGCTGGCCAGGTAGCGCGGATCCGGGGCGAAGAACGCGATGCTGTTGTAGCCCCAGTAATTGGTCATGCCTTTGTGCAGCAGGTGTTGGTCGTTGACGAATGCGTGGATGGGCAACAGTTCCACCGACGAGACACCCAGTTTGCGGATGTGATCGATCACATCGTCCACCATCAGCCCGGCGAATGTGCCGCGCAGGTGCTCGGGTACCGAGGGATGACGCATGCTGAAGCCGCGCACGTGGGTTTCGTACAGGATGGTCTTTTCCCACGGCACGCTGACGCGATGGTCGTGCCCCCAGGTGTGGGCCGGGTCGATGACCTTGCATTTGGGCACGAACGGGGCGCTGTCGCGTTCATCGAAGCTCAGGTCGCCGTCGGGGTGGCCGATGGTGTAGCCGAACAGGGCTTCGGACCACTTGAGTTCGCCCACCAGTTGCTTGGCGTAGGGATCGATCAGCAACTTGTTGGGGTTGAAGCGATGGCCGTTTTCAGGATCGTACGGACCGTAGACCCGATACCCATAGATCAATCCCGGATGAGCGTCTGGCAGGTAACCGTGGTAGATCTCATCGGTGTACTCAGGCAGCTCGATGCGCTCGAGCTCGACCTCGCCGGTGTCATCGAAGATACACAGTTCGACCTTGGTGGCATTGGCTGAAAACAGCGCGAAGTTGACCCCCAGGCCGTCCCAGGTCGCGCCGAGGGGAAAAGGCAGCCCTTCACGAATCCGCGAAGCCTCAATGACGGGCGGCGGCGTGTTTTTTTTTGGACGGGTCATGTTTGCTCCTGCAAAAGACAGCCGGATACAAGGCTGTCGACTCTGAATGCGATGATTTCATGTGGATCCCGATGCCCGGTCCTGGCAGGGGAGGCGCCCTGAAGGCGCACAGCTGTCCTTTCATGCGACGACTGCTGCGCACCAGGCGGGGACGGCTCCTCTCGCCACAAGCGCGACGTACAACGCCCGTAGATGCATGGCTACAGACCGATGATCAGACCGCTGGAGGCTTGCGCGCCGCTCGTGGTTTTTTTTCTGCCGACTTGGCTGCCGAGGGCACCACGGCTGCGCTTGCAGAGGGTTTGGCTGCCGGCTTGGCCTTGGGCGCGGTGCTTTTCACAACGGCCTTGGCGGTAGCGCTCTTGGCCGCCGCAGATTTGGCGCCATCTGCTTTCGCCGCCGCGGGCTTGTCGGCTTTGGGTGGCTTGCTTGGGGCCAATGCTTCGGCCTCGGCGAGCTTGCGGGCCATCTCCCAGTGGCGTTTTTCCTGTCCTGTGGGTTTACCCTCGGATTCCCAGATCTGATAGGCAAACTCACGGATGCGTTTATCGTCGGTGCTCATCACGATGCTCCTGATTGGATAAAGATGTTGACCGGGAAATCCCCCAGCGCGGCGCTGACCATCAGCTCCCCTTGGGGTGTGACTGCTGCGCTTGCAAAAAGTCCCTTCAGTTTTCCATCCTCGGCGGCGAACGGTAACGACACGCGGGTATCGCTCCAAACCGACGCAGCCACCTGTGGCTCGGCACTGTTTTCCAGCAGCCGGGCCGCATGGACCGGTACCACCACGATCGCTCGCTGCTGCTCGTACTCGCGCATGAAGGCCAGGATCCGGTCGGCATGCTCACCGAGTACCTGCAGCGGTTGGTAGCGTCCCTGGTGGAACACTTGTGGGTACATCCCCCGCAAGGCCAATGTCCTGGCGATCAGGGCCTGCTTGATCCGGCCATCGCGCCAGTCGCGCACGAGCGTGGCTGGAGCACTGTCGGCCTGCAGCGCGTTGCGGCGTGCATCGAAGTCCACGGGCCGACGGTTGTCCGGGTCTACCAGACTGAAATCCCAGAATTCATTGCCCTGATACAGATCGGGTACGCCGGGTACCGTCATGCGCAGCAAGGTTTGCGCCAAACCGTTGAGGGCGCCCGCCGGGGCGATGGCCTGCACCGCATCGGCGATGGCGCTGCGTAGCGGCAGCCCTTCATCACCGAGCAGCAACCGTTCGAGGAACATCTGGGTCGCCTGCTCATAGGCGTCATTGACGGACGCCCAACTGCTCTGCAACTTGGCTTCGCGCAGGGCCTTGCGCTGCCATTGCCATAAACGCTCGTTGTAGCCGGCGAGCGCCTGCTGGTCCTGGAGATCGAGGTCCAGCGGCCAACTGCCGAGCAGCGCCTGATACAGGATCAGTTCATCGCCGGTCGAAGGCGCCGAAGGGTCGCTGTGCAGCGACGGAGCAAGGATGCGCCATTGCTCCACGCACGAGGTGTACCAGTCGGCACGTTCGCTGAGTACCGCCAGCCGGGCCCGCGTATCTTCGCCACGCTTGTGGTCGTGGGTAGCGGTGGTGATCAGGTTGTCGGGGAAATGTTCGAGTCGCGCCAGGCAGGCATCATGGAACTCCTGCGGCGGGGCGCTGAAGCGCTCGGTGTTGTAGCCCACGTCGTTGCGCGACAGCAGCACCGCCGAGCGGTAGAGGGCCGTATCTTCCACGGCTTTGGCGGCGGCGGGTGAGGTCAGTTGCTGGAAACGTACGCAGGCATGACGCAGGCGTTTGCGCTGGCTGCCACGTGGACGCTGTCGCCACGCCATGCCGCCGAGCCAAGTGGCCAGGCAGTCGAGCACGGGCCAGTCGGCTTCGCTGAGGTTTTGCCGGGCGCCCTCCAGCGCTTTCTGGAAAAACACATCGTCTTCGGCGCTGCGACCGAGGGCGCTGATGTAGGTGCGGTATACCGGGAAATGCACGATCAGCTCTTGCAAGGCTCGCCTGATCGCGCCCAGGGTCAGGTCCCGGGTCATGACATCGTCCCGGGCCACCTGGAGCAGGGCTTGGGCGACGCTTTCGAAATCACTGGCCAGAGAGCCATTGAGAATCTGCTGGCGGGCCAGGCGGGCCTCTTCGATAAAGTGCGCCGGCCGCTCGCTGTTTCGGCTCCAGAACTCGGCGAGGGCATCGGCACCGCTCGGATCATGCTGCAACAGTGAAACCTGGTTCATGAACTCATAGCCGGTGCTGCCGTCGACCTTCCAGTCCTGGCGCAGGGTTTCGCCATCGCCAAGGATTTTCTCGACAAAGATGGGCAAGTGTCGCGAGGGCGACAAGGCATCGACGCGCCTGCGCAGCTTGCGGCAGTAGCCGCGAGGATCGGCCAGGCCATCGATGTGATCGATACGCAGTCCATCCACCAGGCCCTCGGCGATCAGTTCGAAAATTTTCGCATGGGTCGCTTCGAACACGGCGGGGCGTTCGACCCGCAGCCCACCCAGTTCATTGACATCGAAAAAACGCCGCCAGTTGATGTCATCCGCCGCTGTGCGCCAACTGGCCAGTCGATAGCTTTGGCGTTCGAGCAGTTCATGCAGCTTTTCGAAGCCCTGGGGCTGTGTGGCGTCATAGCCCTGCAAATTGTCTTCGATAGCGGCCAGGATGTCGGGGCGCGTTGCCAGCTCGCTCAATTCGGCCTGCAGTGGGCGGGCGAGGGTATGGGCATCGGTCTGGTAGTTCAGGGTAGTGAATCGCTCGGCGAGGGTCTTGAGCGGTTCGGCCTGTTCGGCTGGCAGGTTTTCCGCGGGCTTGAGCAGTTCGCCATACTGCATCGGGCAGATGGGAAAGTGGTGCTCGTAATGTTCAGCGTAAAAGCTGCCGCGACTCGGATCGAAGCGCAGTTGCAGCGTACCTTCCTGCAACGCCACGCCGTAGTCGCTGCCCAGGAACGGCAGCAGCAACTGGCCTTCCATCAACGGGTCAGGGGAATGCCACTGGATATCGAAGAACTGACCATAGGGACTCAGGCGCCCCCATTCCAGCAAGTCCAGCCACCAGGGGTTGTCGTTGCCGCCAACGGCCATGTGATTGGAGACAATGTCGAGGATCAGGCCCATCCGATGCTCGCGCAGCTTCGCGACGAGACGCTTGAGCGCCGCTTCACCGCCCAGCTCGGGGTTGACCTGAGTCGGATCGACCACGTCATAGCCGTGCATCGATCCGGCTCGCGCCTTGAGCAACGGCGATGCATAGACATGGCTGATGCCCAGCGAGGCGAAGTACGGCACCTGGGGGATCGCGTCGTCCAGGGTAAAACTTTTGTGGAACTGCAGGCGCAAGGTGGCCTGCAACGGTTGGATCGGCGTCTGTTTCATCGGTCACGCTCGTTCGCCTGAAGCCTCGCGCAGGCGAGAATTTCCAGACGCCGGGCGGCGTCCGGGCCATCCAGCAGCGCCTGGCTCTCGCAAGGCAGGCGCCTGCGCCAATTGGGGTGAGTATCGATAGTGCCCGGCAGGTTGGCCTGCTCTTCGATGCCCAGGGCATCTTCGAGCGGTAACAGCACCAGCGGCGCACGGGTGTGGCCCAGGAAGCGAACGCTGGCATCCAGCACCTGGTCGGTTTCGCGATGTTCCTCGCGGAAATTCTGCGGATCCTGGTTCAATACCTGGCGCAGGCCTTCGCGTTCACGCTCACGGTGTCTGCGCCAATCCATTTCCGTGTGAGAGTCGATCAGGTCCAATCGGGCATTCCAGTCGATGTCGTGGCCATGCCACCAACCGTTCAGCGTCGGCAGGTCATGGGTGCTGGTGGTCGCCAGCGCGTTGTCCGGCCAATCGAGGATAGGCTTGAAACGGGTGTTGTCCTGTTCGAACAACAGCACGCGCATGCCGAGGATCGACCGTGCGCTGAGTTTTTCCCGCAGGCCGTCGGGCACGGTGCCGAGGTCCTCGCCCAGTACGATGGCCTGGTGGCGGTGGGATTCCAGGGCCAGCAGGCGTAGTAAATCGTCCAACGGGTAATAAAGGTAGGCACCATCGGTGGGCGGTGCGCCGTTGGGGATCACCCACAGGCGTTGCAGACCCATGACGTGATCGATGCGCAAGCCGCCGGCGTGGGCGAAGTTGGCTCGCAGCATTTCGATGAAGGCGCGAAAACCGTTGCGCACCAGGCCTTCCGGTGAAAATGCGGAGATTCCCCAGCCCTGGCCGGAACGGTTGAGGATGTCCGGTGGCGCTCCCACGGTCAGCGACGCCAGCAATTCGTCCTGCCGGCTCCAGGCCTGGCTGCCGGCACCATCGGCCCCCACGGCCAGGTCGGCGATCAGGCCGATGCCCATGCCGCTGGATCTGGCAGCACTCTGGGCGCGCTCCAGGCATCGGGCGATCAACCACTGGCAAAAAGCATGGAAGCCGATTTCATCGGCATTTTCTTCAGCGAAACGCGCCAGCGTCGGGCTGCGTGGGTTACGCCACTCCTCGGGCCATTGGCGCCAGTCGAGGCTCTCGCCCCGGGCGGCGCGTTCGGCTTGCAAGGCTTCGAAGCGACAGTGGTTCTCCAGGGCTTCGCCACCGCTGTGGCGGAAGCTGCCGAAATCTTCGTGCAGCGGATGTTGCCCCTGGTTGAAACCGTCATACAGGGCGCGCAGGATCTTCTGCTTGGCTTCGGCCGCCACAGGCCAGTCGACCAGCGGCTGTTCCTCCAGATGGCGCAGTTGATTGGTCAGGCCCGTGGCATCGATGGCCGTGCGTAACGGCCGTTCGCCGAGGATCGTGCCGGGTGCGGCGTACAGGCTGTTGAGAAACAGTCGACTGGAGGGCGAGTACGGGCTGTAGCGACCGGTGTCGCTGCTGAACATCGCATGGATCGGGCTGATCGCCAGGGCGTCGGCGCCGCGTTCGCCCGCCATGCGGGCCAGTTCTTCCAATGCCTGTGTATCGCCGAAACCGCCATCGCCAGGGCGACGCAATGCATACAACTGTGCACTCAAGCCCCAGGCCCTGGGCGTCGGGTCGTCCACCGCATCGGCAACGCTGTAGCAACGAGCCGGCGCCACGGCGAGGGTAAAGTGCTGGTCCTGGATGCTGACGTGCTGATACCCCACCGGGACCATGCCCGGTAGCCTGGCATCGGCGTCGAGTTTCAGGTGCAGAATCGCGCCATCCTCGAGTCGGATTTCGCACGGAGTCGATCCTTCGAAATAGCGGCTCAGGTCTACGCTGACTCCGGCGTCGGCGGTAATCAGCGGTGGCAGGCGATGGTTTTGCTGGTCTTCTTGCAATTGCAACAGACTGGCGTCGATTTCCTGAGCACTGCCGGCTGGATGGCCGAGGCCGGTCAGGACCGAACGCAAGACGGCGGGAGAAACTTTCTGGGGCCGGCCGTTGGCGTCGATCCAGTCCACAGCCAGGCCCGCTCGCCCGGCGAGGATCTCCAGTTGCGCATCGCTCATAGGCGCTCTCCAGTGATGTCAGGTAACTTAACCGCTTGAGTCAGGGTGACCAGCGCGCAATAGGGCGCAAGAACGCCCTTTTGCAACAGACCCATGGCTTGCGGCGGATGTTCGAAAAGAATGCGTCCATCCTCCGCGGCGGTATGTTCGACCGATTGCTCACTGAGGTTCAGGTCGATGCGCAACACGCTGCCATCTTCCATTCGCCAGCGGGCGCTGATCGCGCCCTGGCCCAGCACATCGGCTCCGAGGGCCTGGATGGCGGGCAGGCGCGGCACGATTTCTTCACGGCGGATTTTCAGCAACTGGCGATACAGGGTCTCGTTGGCCAGTTGCTCCGGCTGAAGGCTCTCCAGGTCAGGGCGTGAAGCTTCGAAAGTCTCGACTGCGTTGGGATCTGGAATCCGCTCGCGCTTTTGCGGGTCGGCGAAGGCGCTGAAGGCCTTGAATTCGTTGCGCCGACCTTCGCGTACCAGTTCCGCCAGCTCGCCGTGATGGCTGGTAAAGAACAGGAACGGCTGTCCGGCTTTCACTTCGTCGCCCATAAACAGCAACGGGATCATCGGCGACAGCAGCAACAGGACCGTTGCCGCCTGCAACGCCTGGGGATGCGCCAGTTGATGCAGGCGCTCGCCCAGGGCCCGGTTACCGATCTGGTCGTGGTTCTGCAGGAACAGCACGAAGGCATTGGCCGGTAAATGGCCGCTGGGTTCTCCCCGGGGTTCCCCATGGCGGTTGATATGCCCCTGGAAGACGAAACCCTGGCTGAGACAGCGCGCCAGCTTCTCCGTGGGTTGTTCGGCATAGTCGGCGTAATAGGCGTCGGTCTCGCCGGTCAGCAAGACATGCAAGGCGTTATGGCCATCGTCGTTCCATTGGGCGTCGTAGCCTTGTTCCAGGAGGCTGGCCTGGTTGTGTTCGTTCTCGACGGTCAGCCAGACATGCCGCGTCGGATCGACCTGCTGGCGGACCCTGGCGGCCAGCTCCTGCAGAAAGTCCGGGTCTTCGATGGCGTGCACGGCATCCAGGCGCAGGCCGTCGAAACGGTATTCCAGTACCCACATGAGCGCATTGTCGATGAAGAAATCCCGCACTTCGCGGCGCCTGAAATCAATGGCCGCACCCCAGGGGGTGTGCTTGTCTTCGCGGAAGAAACCCTTGGCATAGCGGTGCAGATAATTGCCATCGGGCCCGAAGTGGTTGTAGACCACATCCAGGATGACGGCGAGTCCGTGTCCATGGGCGCTGTCGATCAGGTGCTTGAGTTGTTCCGGCGTGCCATAGGAAGCCTGGGGCGCGTACGGCAGGACACCGTCATAGCCCCAGTTGCGGTCGCCTGGAAACTGCGCAAGCGGCATCAGTTCGATGGCGGTCACGCCCAGCCCGGCCAGACGTGCCAGTTGCTGTTCGACGCCTTCGAACCCTCCGAGGGCGCCGACATGCAGTTCGTAAATCACCGCTTCGTACCAGGGACGACCGGACCAATTGGTGTGCCGCCACTGGTACGCGTGGGGATCGACCACCACGCTCTGGCGATCGATGTCGCCGGCCTGGGCACGGGAGGCGGGGTCGGGCACCTCCAGTTCGCCGTCGATGTTGAAGCGATAACGGGTGCCGGCGGGGCAACGGGTCTGGATCATGAACCAGCCGTTGGCCTGGGGCAGCAGGGGTATTGATTCTCCAGTGTCGAGTTCGACACTGACGTAAAACGCATCCGGGGCCCACAGGGCGAAACGAGTGTGCTCGGTATCAAGCATGATCGCGCCGTGAGTCCAGGTTTCAGGCGTCCTTGACGGCATCGATCACCTCATTGTCTTGTCGATTTGCCCAGCGATTTCGCCACCAGTTGTTCATAGAGTTCGGCGTAGGGTTCGACCGCCTTGCACCAGTTGAAAGGCGCCGACATCGCCCGGCACCGCATGGCATTGAGCAGCTCGGGGAACGAGAAGACCTTGAAGGCCCGGCTCAATGCCTGTTTATAGCTGTCCACGGTGGATTCATTGAACAGGAAGCCGGTGATGCCATCCTCGATGGTGTCGGCCAGCCCACCGGTATTGCGTGCCACCGGCAGCGAGCCGAAGCGTTGGGCATACATCTGGCTCAGGCCGCAGGGCTCGTAGCGGGACGGCATCAGCAGGAAATCGCTGCCCGCGAACATGCGCCGTGCGTCGGTTTCGTTGAAGCCGATGCGTACGCCGATCCGTCCCGGGAAGCGCAGGGCCAGTTCGCGCATGGCTTGTTCTTCCTCCGGTTCACCACGACCGATTATTGCGATCTGACCTCCGGATTCGACGATGAACTCAGCCACGGCTTCGGTCAGGTCCAGGCCTTTCTGATACACCAGGCGGGACACCACGGCGAACAGTGGGCCCTTGGAGTCGTCCAGGCCGAAGAGTTCGCGTACATGGGCAGCATTCGCCGCCTTACCCTCCCATTCGCCGATGGCGAACTGGCGGTACAGGTGGGTGTCGGTGGCCGAATCCCAGCTTTCATCGATGCCGTTGGGAATGCCGCTGAGCAGGCCCTGTTGCGTCTTGGCCGCGAGGAAGCCGTCGAGCCCGCAACCGAACGCAGGCGTGGTGATTTCCTGGGCATAGGTGGCGCTGACGGTGGTGATGTGGCTGGAATAGGCCATGCCGGCCTTGAGGAACGACAACTTGCCGTAGAACTCCATGCCTTCCTGTTGCAGCGCATGTTCAGGAATGCCCAGTTCAGGGCAGGACGCCAGGCTGACTACGCCCTGGTACGCCAGGTTGTGAATGGTGAACAACGTCGGGGTGCGCTGGCCGCGCCAATGCATATAGGCCGGTGCCAGTCCGGCAGGCCAGTCGTGGGCGTGGACCAGATCGGGGCACCAGTGGATCTGTGCGAGGTTGGCCGCGATGTCCGCCGCCGCGAGGCCCAGGCGAGCGAAACGAATGTGGTTATCGGGCCAGTCGCGGCCGTTGTTGGCGCCATAGGGCGAGCCATCGCGCGCATACAGCTCGGGACAGATCAGCACATAGATCACCAGGCCATCGGCCATGTCCATGCGTCCGATCTTGCAAGGCGGCAGCGCCGCATGGCCGCCCAGTTCGCCGATAATGTGGATCGGATTGCCACTGTTCATCACCTGCGGGTATCCGGGGATCAGCACCCGGACATCATGCACGCCGGCCATGGCCCGGGGCAGGGCGGACGAGACGTCGCCCAGGCCGCCAGTCTTGACCAGGTCGGCGATTTCCGAGGTCACGAACAGGATCTTCTTGCGGTTGGGGTTTTGTCGAACGACGGGGAGCAGTGCCTTGCCTCCGGTGGACAGCACCGGTGCCGTCGGCGATTCACTCGCCGGCGGTAGTTGTGAGCGAACGTGTTGTGGTTCCAAGGCAGCACTGATCATAAATTTCTCCTGTTTCTCGATCTGTTTCCGGCTAGCGCCAGAGCTGTTGTTTCATTGGCCGAATCCTGCGGCCAGGCGCACAAGCGCTACGCAAGGAGAGCAAAGCGCTGCCCAATGCGGCGAAGCGAATCAGGTGAGAGGGCTGTTGCAAGGACTGCACCAGCCGCTATTGCCCTACCTCTAACCTGACCTGTCGCCGTTGCGAAAAGTTTCGACTTTTTTTCGTCGAGATGACCGGTCGGTTTTTCCCCGGATTTGCAGTCTAGGCCGGAACCTAGAGCGGTACGGTGCGCTTCGTCGAATTGTCGGACAATCACGTCTTTTGTCGGCAATGTCTTACACGACAACGAGAAATACGCACCGACGAAGTGCAGGTTTCTGTCATGTGTTTGGTGTAGCGGGAACATCGCGTTTCATCGATGTGCGCGCTGAAATGGCGTGATGCACCATTAGGGGGCAGGGGAAAAAGGGAGGCGTTTTGATGGCTTTTGAAGCCTGCTAAACGTTGATCAACAGCGGACCTGTGGGAGCGGGCTTACTCGCGAATGCGTCAGTACGGCCAACTTTGGGGCGGCTGATTCGCCGCTTCGCTCCCTTCGCTCCCAACAGGGAATCAGGTAGTCGGCGTCAACAGGCGGATCGGCTTGCCGGTCGCCCAGGCTTGCAGGTCTTCGATCATCTGGGAATAGAACTGCCGGTAATTCTGTCGGCTGACGTAACCCACGTGCGGCGTGGCCAGTACATTGTCGAGCGTGCGGAACGGATGATCGGGGGGTAGGGGTTCCTCGGCGAAAACGTCCAGGGCGGCGCCGGCCAGGCGTCTGTTTTGCAGGGCGTCGATCAGGGCGCCTTCGTCGACAATCGGACCACGGGCGGTGTTGACCAGCAGCGCTTCGGGCTTCATCCAGCCCAGCGCCTGGGCATCGACCAGCCCACGGGAACGCTCCCCAAGCACCAGGTGGATCGAGAGGATGTCAGCCTGCTCGAACAGTTGCTGCTTACCCACATAGGTCACTCCCGCTTCGGCGGCCTGCTCGGCGGTGAGGTTCTGGCTCCAGGCAATCACGCGCATGCCAAACACCTGGCCGAACTGCGCCACTCGCTTGCCGATGCTGCCCAACCCCAGGATCGCCAGGGTCTTGCCGTGGAGGTCGCCTCCCAAGCCTTGCTGCCACAGTCCTGCGCGCAGGGCGTTGGCTTCCTGGAGCAGGTTTCGGCTCAGGGCCATGATCAACGCCCAGGTCAGTTCAGGGGCGGCGTGCTTGTAGCTTTCGGTGCCGCAAATCTGGATGCCCAGCTCGGCAGCGGCCTTGAGATCCAGAGCGGCATTGCGCATGCCTCCGGTGAGCAACAGCTTGAGCCTGGGCAGGCGACGCAGAAGGCCTTCGTCGAATGAGGTCCGTTCGCGCATCACGCAGATCACTTCGAAAGGCTCGAGGCGTTTGGCGAGGGTATCGCGGTCGGCGGGGAAGTCATGCAGGAATGTCACCTGACCGATGCCGTGCAGCACCGACCAGTCCACGACGTCCCGCGCCACGTTTTGCCAATCGTCGATGACTGCTATCTGCACCGCCATGGAACACCTCGTCAGGGAATGGGTTTGTTCAGCCAGCTCAGCAATGCTTCATGGAACCGTTCCGGCTCCTCCATCTGCGGCGCGTGTCCCAGATGGTCGAATTCCACCAGAGTCGAGCGCGGGATGAGCTGGGCGACCTGTTTGCCCAGTACGTCATAGCGACCCAACCTGGCCTTCACCGCCGGCGGCGCGATGTCGCTGCCAATGGCGGTGGTATCGGACGTGCCGATCAGCAGCAGCGTCGGCATCTTCAGGTCCTTGAATTCGTAGTAGACCGGCTGGGTGAAGATCATGTCGTAGATCAACGCCGAGTTCCATGCGACCTGGGTGTGCCCGGGGCCTTTGTTCAAGCCCGCGAGCATGCCTACCCAGCGCTCGAATTCGGGCTTCCAGCGACCGCCATAGTAAGTGGTGCGCTCGTAATTACGAATTCCGTCGGCGTTGAGTTTCAGCTCGCGTTCGTACCATTGGTCCACGGTGCGGTAAGGCACACCGAGGGCTTTCCAGTCTTCCAGGCCGATAGGGTTGACCATCGCCAGTCGCTCGACCTGATCGGGAAACTGCAAGGCGTAGCGGGTGGCGAGCATGCCGCCGGTGGAGTGGCCCAGGACGATGGATTTCTGCACACCAAGGGCCTTGAGCAGGGCCTGGGTGTTGATGGCCAGTTGGTGGAAGCTGTATTGGTAGCGATCAGGCTTGCTGGAAGTGCAAAAGCCGATCTGGTCCGGCGCGATCACTCGATACCCGGCTTCGCTGAGGGTCTTGATCGAATCGCCCCAGGTGGCGGCGCAGAAGTTCTTGCCGTGCATCAACACCACGCTGCGGCCATTGACTTTGCCCTGGGCCGGGACGTCCATGTAGCCCATCTGCAATGACTGGCCCTGAGACTGAAAGGCGAAATGCTTGAGCGTGTAGGGGTATTCGAACCCCTCGAGCTGCGGCCCGTAGGCCGGGCCTTCAGGCGGGCTCGCGGCGTGGGCCAGCAGAGGCAGGGCGGCAGTCAGCAAGAGGCTGGGCAACCAGCGGGCAGTGGAACGCGACATGGTCAATCTCCTTTGGGGCAGCCGACCGATCCTGGGGCGACCCGATTATGGCGACATTAACCACAGGCAATCGAACGGCCCGAACGTTCCACGCAGTGCTTATCAATGGGCCGGATAGTCCGCTACGACGGTTTGAGCCCCGTCTTTTTTCTGGCCGATCACCTGATAGGCATCGCTCATGCCCTCCATTTCCATACCGGGCGAACCCATGGGCATGCCAGGCGCAGCCACGCCGAGCAGATCCTCGCGTTTGCTCAAAGCCATCACCTGGTCCGCCGGTACGTGACCTTCGACAAACTTGCCGTTGATTTCAGCGGTGTGGCAAGAACGCAGGTTCGGTGCCACGCCCAGGCGCTGCTTTACCGCG
Source organism: Pseudomonas sp. Pf153 (assembly GCF_001269775.1). Taxonomy (NCBI): domain Bacteria; kingdom Pseudomonadati; phylum Pseudomonadota; class Gammaproteobacteria; order Pseudomonadales; family Pseudomonadaceae; genus Pseudomonas; species Pseudomonas sp. Pf153. The sequence continues at coordinate 259,096 of NZ_LHVL01000013.1, forward strand.
TCCATGTCGGCTTCGACATGGTCGTTGACCTTGAAGCCATTCTCCTGCAGGTGCGAGATCCATTTCTTGCAGCAGCCGCAGTTGGCGTCGCGGTGCACGTCGATGGTGAGCGGCTCGGCAGCCTGGGCCAGGGTGGTGATGAACAGGGCGCTCAGGGCGAGCAGATGCAAGGGTTTGGACATGGAGGCTGCCTCGTGGAGTGCGATTTGGAAGAAAGGATAACAGAGTAGGGGATAGGAGCTGACAGGGCGCTGAGGGGCAGATGACACAATTGTAAGGTTGGAACTCTTGAAGGCTACACCTGTGTTACCAGCAAAAAAAACGCCCGCCCAAATGGCATTGGCGGGCGTCCGGGAAAAGCCGACTCAGAAAGGAGAGCACTGGCCGGAGCAGGGAGTGGGCGTCACGCCACCGGAATCATCGGATCGGCTGCCGCCAGGGCTGCCGCACGATCGGCAGCAGGTGGGTAGATCCAAACTGTGTTGATCTGGGTCTTGAGCTCTTTGGCTTCCTGTCCCACCAGTTTGAGCTGGCGATCCCAGCCTTCCGTGAATACTGCGCCCCAGGCCCCCAGGTCCAGGCACGTGACGTACTTGGGCTGGCTGTAGGCGATCGGTGCCACGCCCAGCAGATCGGCCGCCACGTTGTTGCCGGCATAGCGACCCAGGGCGATGGCGTGCTGGCAGGACATGGCTGCGTAGTTGCCCAAGGTGTCGGTAGCGGCATAGGCCACGTCACCGGCGGCGAAGATGTCGTTCTGGCCCAGCACTTTCAGATTGCCGTCGACATGCAGGCGACCCTGACGGTCCCGAGTGCCGGGCACTTGTTGGGTCAGCGGACTGGCGTGGAAACCCACGGTCCAGATGACAGTGTTGGACTCGATGCGCTGGCCGTCCGACAGAGTGACGCCGCCGGCATCCACTGACTCGACCGAGGCGTTGAGGATCCATTCGACACCCAGGTGCCCGGAGGCTTCTATGATCGACGGACTAATGCCTTCGCCCAGGGAGGCGCCGATCCGCGGGCCGCGATCCACAACGATCACCCGGATTTTCGCGTCGTCGCCGAGGATCGCTCGAAGGCGGGCGGGCATTTCGGTTGCGGTCTCGATACCGGTAAAGCCTCCGCCGGCAACCACCACGGTGTTGCGAGCCGGACTGTCTGGCAGGCGCTTGAGGGATTTGAGGTGGGCTTCGAGGCGCGTCGCCTGTTCGATTTCATCGACGTCGAAGGCATGCTCGAGCATGCCTTCAAGGTCCGGACGGACCAGTTTGCTGCCCGTGGCGAGGACCAGGCGGTCATAGTTCAGCGTGGCCTGGGTGCCGGAGGCGTCGTGGTAGCCGACCTCTTTGTTGACGGGGTCGATGCGGTGGGCCGAGCCCTGGACGAAATTCACACCGACCGCATCGAACAATCCATGAAGCGGTGCCGCCATGGTATGCACATCGGGCTCGTAGAAACGAGGCCGGATCCGCAGCTCGGCCTGGGGCGCCAGGACCGTGATCTGCACATCGTTGCGCTTGTGCATGTCTACAAGCCGGGCGGCGCTCAACGCGCTCCAGAGCCCGCCGAACCCTGCGCCCACCACCAGAATATGCTGTTTCATGATTTGCTCCCGAAGACAAAATCGTTGAAGGGTTCAGCCCATTTCATTGTGACCGCGCCGCGAGTACCCCGAAGGTGCCTGGCTTACGCCTCCAGCTTCGGTCCGCCAGGGAAATGTTATGCGTCGGCGGGGCGTCCAACACTTCTACATAAGGTCAGCGGGAATATGTGTGGGTATGAAGGACCTATACGAAGGTGTTAGCGCGGCTGGCTTATCAAATGGTGCGCTTGAGCACGGATTCGATGCAGGTGATCAGTTCCGCGCAGCCGAACGGCTTGGGGAAGAATGCCACCGGCTCGGTCACGCCGGCCTTGACCCGGGGCGGGGTGCCGGGATGGCCGCTGATGATAATGATCGGTATGTGGATGTTCCGGGCGGCCAGTTCGTTGCACATTTCGATGCCGCTCATGCCAGGCATCTTGATGTCCGATATCACGCAATCGGTGTGTTCGGGGCCGCTGCCGGAAAGGAAGTCCGGGGCACTGGCGTAAGTACGCACCGTGTACCCGATGGAACGTAACAGGCCGTCCAGTGCTTTTCGAACGGATTCATCGTCATCGACAACTGAAATGATTGCGGTGTTGGACATTGCGATACCCGGCAGCGATATCAGGTCGCCATAACGGCGCCGTTGTCACTGCAAGATACGCTGTCCATGGTCCGCGCCTAGTATACGTGGGTATGAAGATTCAGCCGGGGCGGCGGATATCCAATGCCTGGCCCATGCGGACCAGGTCGGCGAACGAGCGCGCGCACATTTTGCGCATGGCTTGGCCGCGGTGGATCTTGACCGTGATTTCGCTCAGGCCGATTTCTCCGGCGATCTGCTTGTTCATCAGACCCGAGACGGCCAGCGCCATGACCTGCTTCTCCCGTGGCGTCAGGGCGGCGTAGCGTTCTTCCAGCGCCTGGCGGGCATGGTCGGACTCGCGGCGCACCCGGTCCCGCTGATGAGCGGCGGAGACCGCGTCGATCAGATCCTGCTCCCGGAAAGGCTTGCTCAAAAAGTCCACCGCGCCGGCCTTCATGGCCCGGACGGTCATGGGGATGTCGCCATACCCGGTCATGAACACGATCGGCAGGTGGATGTTGGCCGCTGCCAACTCCTGCTGGAAATCCAGGCCGCTGGTGCCCCGCAAACGGACATCCAACACCAGACAACTGGGTACGGCGGGACGGGGATGTTGCATGAACTGCGCCACCGAGCCGAAGGTTTCGACGTGCAGGTCGATGGACCGCAACAGACTGCCCAGGGCTTCGCGCAGTGGCTCATCGTCGTCGACGATGTAGACGATCGGTTCCTGGAGAGTGACCTGGCGAGTGGCGTGATCGGAAGTCATTGGCGTGTCCGACAATCAGGGTTTAGGGAAGGAGCGGTAGCGCGAATCTGAACGAAGTCCCTCGACCGGCTTCGCTGGTGGCCCAGATCCTGCCGTCATGGAACTCGATGATGGAACGGCAGATGGCGAGCCCCATTCCGAGGCCGTTTTGCCTCGTGGTGAAAAACGGGGTGAACAGCGACGGCAGGATGTCTTCAGCGATGCCTGTGCCTTGGTCGGTCACGTCCAGGATGGCCTCGTTATCCGCGATCCAGGTGCGTATCTGCAGAACCCGCTCACTCACCGCAACACCGTCCATGGCATGACAGGCATTGATGACCAGATTGATGATCACCTGCTGCAATTGCACCCGATCGGCACTGACCCGGGCCGCGGGGCTGGCCAGATCGGCTTTCACAGTGACCTTATGAAGCACCAGTTGCTGCTGGACCAGGTTCAATGTCTCGTGGACCACTTCATCCAGGGACTCGGCCTGGCGCCGTGGATCGCATTTTCGCGACAGCGCTCGGATGCGGTCGATGACCTCGCTGGCGCGACGCGAGCTGGCGACGATCCGCTCGAGGGAGTCGAGGGCTTCCTTCATATTGGGTTCCGGACGCTCCAGCCAGCGCCGACAGGCCTGCGCGCTGCTGGTAATGGCGGTGAGCGGCTGGTTGACTTCGTGGGCAATGGAAGCGGCCATTTCCCCCAGGGAGGTCAGGCGGGTGACGTGGGCCAGTTGGGCCTGGGCACGAAACAGTGCTGCTTCGGCCTCCTTGCTGGCGGTCATGTCCATCAACGCCCCCAGATACTGGCAACGACCCTGGGAGGCAGGCAGGAGGCTGGCAATCATATGGATGTGTTTGACGCGACCGTCTGGCATCAGCAGGCGCAGCTCCACCTCGATCTGAGGTTCGCGACGTGCCGCCTGCCCGAACATGTCCAGTAGCCGTTCCAGGTCTTCGGGATGAGTGCGCTCCAGCACCATTGAAACCGTGGGGGGCTTGCCGCAGGGGTATTCGAAGATCCGTGCCGACTCCTCCGACCAGGACAGGTCCGAGCGGTCGCCCCGAAAACCGAAACTTCCGGTCTGGCTCAGACGCTGGGCGCCGACCAGGTACGCCTCGTTGTGGCGCAGGCTGTCGGATGCCTGCTTGCTGCGCAACGCCAGGAAGGCGATGGCCGACAAGGCTGTCAGGCACCTGAAAAAACCGGTAGTGGAATCCCAGCGGTGATAGCCGCCGTTGTACAGGAACATCGCCGTGAGCAGAAACATGCACATCAGTGCGACGGTGATGACCAGGTTGATGGAGAACAGATTGGCCGCCATCAACAGTAATGTGATGTACAGCAGCGTGGGGGCCAGATCGGACCGGGTCTCGGAGTTGATGATGACGATGCCGCAGGCCACCAACAAACCGACCGCCCAGCCCAACGTGTTGACCATCGGGTTGGGACTGATCCCCATCGACGGTCGCGACGCGATCTGGCAAGGGTTATACCGGAGGCTGTCATAGATGTTCCTGAACATCGTGGCGGGTGTGGGCACGCTGGCAGACCTTTTGTTATTGGAGACCGGTTCCGGATAGTCGGGAAAGACAGGGCATCGGTTTCGTATCTTAAAAGTGCCGCGTTTTTGCAGGTAGGACAGAAAACCCTGAAATCCTGCCACAGGGTCCTGTTGGCGGGCGTCAGCGGGAAAACCGCTGACGGTAATCCCGGGGAGAAATGGCGAGGTGGCGCTGGAAGGTATGGCGCATCCGCTCCTCATCGCCGAAGCCACATGATCGGGCGATCTGGTCGATGTTGCGCAGGGAGTCTTCCAGCAACCGCCGCGCGGCCTCCAGACGGAACATCTCGACGGCCTTGGCCGGGGTGTGTCCGGTGCGGCGCTTGTAGACCCTCGCAAAATTGCGGGGGCTCATGCGGGCCTGACGGGCCAATCGTTCAATGGTCAAGTCGTCGCTCAGGTGCTCGGCAATCCACACGTGCAATTCGTCGAATCCGGCGCTGTCTTGTGTCTGCAATTGCAAGAGCTGGCTGAACTGCGCTTGTCCACCGGGCCGCTTGAGAAACACAACCAGTTCCCGGGCCACCTGCAGCGCCACCTCGCGACCGCAGTCGGCTTCGACCAGCGCCAGGGCCATGTCGATGCCGGCACTCACGCCCGCCGAGGTCCATATGCGGTCCTGTTGGATGAAAATCGCATCCAGATCGACTTCAATCGCCGGGAAACCGTTCTTGAGCATGTCGCACATGGCCCAATGGGTAGCGGCTCGCCGTCCGTCGAGCAACCCGGCCTGGGCCATCAGAAACGTTCCGCTGCACACCGATGCCGTGCGCCTGGCCTTGGTCGCCGCAGCGCGCAGCCAGGCCACCAGGTCGACGCAGTCGATCATCGCCTGGCGGATATCGGGGGCGCCGGGCACGATCAGCGTATCGATAGCCACCCCGTCCAACCGCTGCAGGGGGCTGGTCTCCACGGCGAGGCCTTCGGCGGTCGGCATCAGGCCGCCGTCCAGGCTAGCCGTGTGCATCGCGTAGCCGGGCAGGCCGCGCTCGGTCATGGCCTTGGTGGCTGCCCAGAAAACTGTCTGGGCGCCGGTCAGGTCCAGTAATCCCATCCTGGGGTATGCCAGGAACACCAGGTTGCGTGGCTGGCAGGTCATATCGCTGGCGACAGCGAGGTCATGGTTCATCTGGTTCATGATGATTGCCCAGGGCAGGGGGACGAGGTAGCGGAACGGCACAATAACGGATCGTCTCGATGTCCGTCGACTGGTCGAACCCTGGGTGTGGCGAGCGGCCGATTTTTCGAATCCGGCACAACTGACTCGCAGGCAAGCCCGCAATAGTGGCGCTACGAAGGCACTTTCACTTCATCGCCTAACCCCATGACTTGAAAGCTTTTGAGTGGCACTCGGCGGTAAATACAGCCACCATAGACGCCCCTGGTTCAGAACACCGGAGTCTTTAGCGTGGCGCAACACTCTCCCGACCTTCCTCCCGAACTTCTACCCCTGGCCCGGATGTCGCTGCTCAAGCGTCTGGCGGTGCGTCTACTGGGGCAGGGCCTGACGCGGCTGCGAGCCCAGCATCGGGCGTCCTGGCTGCACGGTCAGGCGGATGGCTTTCGTAGCGGGCATACCGCCGGCTTCGATTACGGCTATCGGGAAGGCAAGGCCGAGGGACTGGAGGCGGGACGTCAGGTCCTGTTGATACGTGACTCGCGCAGCACGGAGCACCCGGCACCGAAAGTCGATGATCTGTTATTCGATGACTGGCGCCTGCCTTTGACAGCCGAGCTGAAAAAGCGCGTCAAGGCGGACGTCGCCCGGTTGCTGCCTGCCCACGCACAACCCAGTGCCGCCCAGTGGAAAATGATATTCAGCGATACACCTTCGACATCGGTGGTTGCCGGCGCTGGCGCGGGCAAGTCCACGACCCTGGTATTGCGTATCGTGGTGCTGTCCCAATACCTGGGGTTCGAGCTGGATTCAATGACCGTAGTGACGTTCACCCGTGAGTCGCGCAAGGATTTCATCCGCAAACTGATCGACGTCCTTGCCTTGTGGGGGCGTACGGTCAGCCTCAAGGAAGCCCGTGACCTGGTGCGGACCTTCCATTCGCGCATCCTGCCGATGGTTCGCAGCCTGCCCGGCTTCGAGCGGCTCCAGGCTTTCGAAACCCTGAGCCATCGCGCCGCAACCGGTGATGAGCAGGAGCCGGGCAATCCCTTCGATTTGCGCATCAATGAGGCTCAACGCCAGCAACTCAATGCCTGTTATCACCACCTTTATCAGCGCGATGGCCGATTCCGGGAACTGGTCGGCCAGTTGTCCCGGCACGCCTTGCAACTGAAAGCGTTGGAGCGCGACCACCCCGATGTACAAAAACGCGTCGCCGTGACCGAACTTGCCGCACAGCGCGATGAAGAATTATGCGATGCCATCGAAGACCTTTGGTTTGGCGCCGGTGCCTGGCCCATCAAAGGTATCGAGCCCAGGCGCCAAGCCTTCGAGATCAACGGCTCGACATTCCATTGCCATGGCTACATCGCCTCGCTGGATAGCTGGGTAATGCTCGGCTTCGATCCGCAGGAGGATGCCCGGCTCAGCCGTCCGGGCGCACGGTTGAGTATCCGGGCGGAGTGGGCGGTCAAGCGAACCCTTTTTCAAGCTTTCTGTAATAAGCCTTTGATATGGCTGGAAAACTATGAGTCGTCCAAGCGCCTGCTGAGCACGCTGGCCGGGGATGCCAGTGCCGGACCCGGCTTCGACTACAAGGTCAAGGGCGAATTGGCGGCGGCGCCGTTGCTGGATTGTTTCGTGGCCGCCGCCGGGTTCATCGAAAACCTTGGGCTGGATGTGCCGGATGCGGTGGGGCGGATGTGTTTCGCCCAGGACGATCCGGATCGGTATTTCTTTGAAGCGCTGAGCCGCTACTGGCGAGCCTTTGAAGACCATCTGCTGGACCAGTCGCCGCCTGTCATGACCTACAATCGGATGTTCGCGCTGTTCAGCGAGCATTCCCCTGAGAACTTCAAGCTACTTGGGGATGAGCTTCTGCGGCCTTTGTCCCACGTGATGATCGACGAGTTCCAGGACGTTTCACCGCAGATCGTTTCCTGGCTCCGCGCCTGCCTTCGAGAGGTGCGCAGTCGTGGTCCCGCGCTGCATGTGGGGTGCGCCGCGCAACGCTCGTCCTTATTGTGCGTGGGCGATGATTGGCAATCCATCTATGGCTGGCGTGGCAGTTCACCCAGCTACTTCATGGCATTCGCCAAGCACTTCCCGTCGCCGGCGAATACCCGGGTGATGCTTACCGATAACTACCGTAGTCATCAGCACATCATCGATGCGGCTGAGCACATCGTCCGGGCAACAGCCGCGATCCCCGGTAAGAAAGCCAAGGCCAGCGGCAAGCCGGTGACGCCAAGCCCGGTCACCGTACTGGATCGCGACGAGGAGGAACTGGCTCGCCGGTTGGATGAGCATTATCGCCAGGGTGATACGATCTTGATGTTGTATCGAAAAAGTAGCGATAAGTCACTGATAGAAAAGTATATTCATCCAATACTTAATGTGGATTCTAGCTTGCCCTATGAAGCCCGACGTCTGAGATTGATGACCTACCACAGCGCCAAGGGGCTCCAGGCCGACGCGGTATTCCTGCTCGGCGACTGTCAGCACCTGACCCGTTCGCCTTACAAGAATCAGGTCTACCGGATGGCCGGACTGGGGCAGGATGGGGATGTCGAGCCGTACGACACGGCGCAGAAAGACGAGATCCTGCGTCTGGCCTATGTGGGAATCACTCGTGCGGTGCAGCATTGCTATTGGTACGTCGACAGTCAGGAGGGCCAGGCCGCCAACGCGCCCAAGGCCTCGGATCGCATCGCAACGGGCAAGCCATTTTTTGCCGACCTGCGCCGCGCTCGGATCAACTGAGGGGACTGCTTCGGCGAGTAAGCGCCCACAAAAAAGCCCACTGAGTGGGCTTTTTTAGTCAGCAAGCAAATCGCGTCAAACCCGTGGGGGGGACAAAGGCCTCCAGCTCGGCTTCCACCGCCTCGATGATTCGCTCCACGTCGGGGGCATTCATCACGGTCGCACAGGGAATGCCCGCGATCGCAATCATGGTTTCGCCACTGGCGCGATCGAACAGTCGGGCGACCATGCTGCCCGGGGCATCCATACTGGCCTCGAAACCCATGGGATGAAAATGCCAGCGCATCAATTGGCAGGCGTTGGGAAACGTTACCTTGCTGGAAGATCCTCTATTCATCTGTTGCCCGCCCTCTTCATCAAGCGCTTCCTTTTGCTCATATCAGGAAGGAAGAGCCATCATGGCTCTACCAGTGAGAACTAAAAATAGCACCTGGAAATGAATCTCACGTGGCTTTTTTCAGTCCGTTTGGCGATTGGTTCATTTTTTTTGATTTGGATCACGACTTAAACGGCAGGGCCCACAGTGCCATCATCCTTGGCGAGGGGGCGCCTGGCACTCGTCCGATGGCTCTGGCACGGGATTTAGCTGGACGATAAGCAGCGCCATAAAGATGAGCAATGATGCCGCGATGAAGGTGATATTCAAGCCGTTCGCCACCGTTTCCGGGGCGGCGGCATTGATACCGCTCGTTGGTAATGCGGCGGCGAAAACTGCGCCGAGCACTGAAGCACCGGTAAAGAACCCCAGATTGCGCGACAGGTTGAGCAGTCCGGAGATGACGCCGCGACTGCCGGTGGGGATGTCCGCCATTACCGCTGTGTTGTTGGCGGTCTGGAACAGGGCATAACCCAGAGTCGTCACCATGATCGCCGCGACATAGCCAAGCGTCCCGAATGCGGGTGACAGCATCGCCAGCGTCGTGCAGCCGAGCAGCATGACCGCCAGCCCGACGCGCCGCAGGGGTAGCGCGCCAAAGCGGTCCGCGAGGCGTCCGGCAGGCACACCGGTCAACGCCGCCGTGACGGGACCCACGGCCAGGGTCAAGCCCACCAGGGGCGCCGGCAGCCCGAGGGCGATGGACAGGTAGAAGGGGCCCACCAGCAGAGTCGCCATCATCACCGTGGCGACCAACGCATGGGTGGTCAGGCCCGCAACCAACAGCCGATCCCGGAACAGGCCCAAGGGGATCAATGGTGAAACGGCACGGGTCTGGACCAGGACAAACAGGCCTGTGCAGAGGGCAGCCAATGCCAACAGGGCGAAGTTGGACCCACCGAAGCTGCCGTGGCCTTGGGTCATGGCCAGCGCATAAGCTCCGAGGGCCGCCGCCAGCAAGAGCGTGCCTGGCCCGTCGAATCGGATTTTCCCGGCTTTCATCGTAGCCAGGCGCACAGGCAGGGAACGCCAGGCCAGTATCAGCGTCAGCAATCCAAAAGGGACGTTCACCAGAAAGATCGCCTGCCAGCCGAACGCGCCCAGCAGCGTGCCCCCCAGTGAAGGGCCCAGGGCCGTGCCTACCGCCGAAAGCGTGCCCAACAGACCCATAGCGCTGCCGGTCTTTTCCTTGACCACCGTTTCGCCCACCAGCGCGAGGGTCAGCGTCATCATGATGGCGGCCCCAAGGCCTTGCAGGGCGCGTCCTGCGATCAACCACCCAAGCGAAGGTGCCAAGCCGCACATGCCCGATGCCAAGGTGAACAGTAGAATGCCGGCCAGCAGCAGGGGACGTCGCCCCAGCAGGTCCCCCAGACGTCCGACGCTGACGATCAAAGTGGTGATCGCGAGCAGATAGGCCAGCACCACCCATTGCACCGCCTGGAACGAAGCATTGAGCCCCTGGGCCAGTGCCGGCAGGCCGACCGTGGCGACGCTGGCGCCCAACGAGGCCAGGAGTGTTGCGAGTGAGAGACTGGTCAGTGCCCAGCGAGTGGTACTGGTTGTTCGTGGAGGGATGTTCATGGGCGGGCATGGTTCCGTATTGGCTGGTTGCATGGCGTTGGCTCCGTCTGCGGCTCCTGGAAACGGAGCTGTCCCAACGCTACGCTTGGTCTTAACATGGCGGAAGACGCAGCATTTGCACTTTATAGCTGCATGTAACGCCATCTCTCACCGCAGGATTGCCCATGTCACAGCCTGACCTCAATCTGCTGATCACCCTTGACGTATTGCTGTCGGAGAGCAGCGTGGCCCGTGCCGCCCAACGGCTTCGGCTCAGCCCTTCGGCGATGAGCCGCGCATTGGCACGATTACGGGACACGTTGGGCGACCCGTTGCTGGTGCGGGCCGGGCGCGGGCTGGTTCCCACTCCACGCGCACTGCAGCTCCGTGAGCAGGTGGGTCAATTGGTTCAGGAAGCCCAGGCGGTGCTGCGTCCCGTGCAGGTTCCGGATCTGCGCCGTTTGAGTCGGGTCTTTACACTGCGCACCCGAGAAGGATTCGTGGAAAACTTCGCAATTGACCTGATGGCCCGCATCGCCGTGGAGGCGCCCGGCGTCCGGCTGCGCTTCGTGGATAAGGCAAACAAGGACAGCACGGCATTGCGTGAAGGCACCGTGGACCTGGAAACTGCCGTCGTCGACCAGGACACCGGCCCCGAGCTGCGGACCCAGGCGTTGTTCACTGACCGGTTCGTCGGCGTCGTGCGCCTGGGGCATCCGCTGAGCCAGGGCGAGGTCACCACAGCCGGCTACGCGGCGGGAAGCCATCTCGGGGTTTCCTTGCGTGACCTCGATCACGGCCCCATTGATCGGGCGTTGGCGCCGTTGAATCTGTCGCGCAGCATCGCCATCACCGTCCCGGGTTTTTCCACGGCCCTGGGACTGGCACGCGCCAGTGACCTGATCGCCACCGTCCCCGAACGCTACACCGAGCGGCTTCGCGCTGGCTTGCACAGCTTTGTACTGCCGTTTGCCGTGCCGTCGTTCACGATCGCCATGCTCTGGCATCCACGCATGGACGCAGACCCCGCGCATCGCTGGCTCCGAGGTTGCCTGCGGGAAGTCTGCGCAGCGAATGTCTCCCCTTACATTCAGGGTTAGTAGATATTAATTAATAGCGTTTCGCTGGCACTTAGTTGGCGAAAGTGCGACCTGATTCGCAGCGGGCTGTTTAACGTTATTTAATATTTAAATAGAGTTTTGTCCGACAATCTTAAACTGATTTCGACAAACTCCCGTATTAGCGGGGTGAAGCCAGCGACTCGGCTTAGTTAGTGGATAGCGCGTCTTTCGGCCTTGAAAAAATTCGCTAGACGTTTGATTTCGAATTGTGTCAGTTTTCTTGCGTCCTCAATTGGGCGAGTGATTGGACGATCTCGCCAGAGATTGTCTGTCTGACAAAAACTGTTCCATTGCAAACAAGGAAGTGTGTTTATGTCGAAAATCAAATCCGGTGTTATTGATGCTGCCGATCAACTGCTGTGGGCACCACAAGCCCTGGCCGCTCCCAGCAATGCCTTTAACCAGATCAATAATTTCAGCCATCAGTACGACCGGGGCGGGGACCTGACCATCAATGGCAAGCCCTCTTACTCGGTGGACGAGGCGGCCACTCAATTGCTGCGTGACGGCGCGGCGTATCAGGATCGAGACGGTAGCGGCAAGATCGAACTGACCTATACCTTCCTGACCTCCGCCTCCACAAGCACCATGAACAAACATGGGATCAGTGGCTTCAGTCAGTTCAGCGCACAACAGAAAGGCCAAGCGGTCCTGGCCATGCAATCCTGGGCGGACGTCGCCAATGTCACGTTCACCGAGAAGGCCAGTGGCGGTGACGGTCACATGACCTTTGGCAACTACAGCAGCGGTCAGGATGGGGCGGCGGCCTTCGCTTACCTGCCAGGGACCGGCGCGGGATATGACGGCACGTCCTGGTACCTGATCAACAGCAGCTACACCCAGAACAAGAACCCGGACCTGAACAATTACGGTCGCCAGACCCTGACCCACGAGATCGGCCACACCCTTGGCCTGGCTCACCCTGGCGACTACAACGCCGGCGAAGGCAGCCCGACCTACAATGACGCCACGTACGCGGAAGACACCCGCGGCTACAGCCTCATGAGCTACTGGAGCGAAAGCAATACCGACCAGAACTTCAGCAAGGGCGGGGTCGAGGCCTATGCCTCGGGTCCGCTGATGGACGACATCGCCGCCATCCAGAAACTCTACGGCGCCAACACCAGCACCCGCACCGGTGACACGACCTACGGTTTCAACTCCAACGCCGGCCGCGACTTCCTCAGCGCCTCTTCCTCCTCAGACAAAGTGGTGTTCTCGGTATGGGACGCGGGCGGGCGGGATACGCTGGACTTCTCCGGTTTCACCCAGAACCAGAAAATCAACCTCAATGACGCCTCGTTTTCCGATGTTGGCGGGATGGTGGGCAACGTCTCCATCGCCCAGGGTGCGACCATTGAAAATGCCATTGGCGGCTCGGGCAGCGATCTGCTGATCGGCAACGAAGTGGCCAACGATCTCAAGGGCGGTGCGGGTAACGACATCCTGTGGGGCGCGGGCGGGGCAGACAAACTGTGGGGAGGTTCCGGCTCGGACACCTTCGTGTTCGCGGCCAGTTCCGACTCGCGTCCGGGTGCGACCGACCAGATCCTCGATTTCGTCAGCGGCCTGGACAAGATCGACCTGACAGGGATTACCAAAGGCGCGGGGCTGCATTTCGTCAATGCCTTCACCGGTACGGCGGGCGATGCGGTGCTGTCGACGTCTGGCGGTAACAGCGTGCTGTCGGTGGACTTCTCGGGCCATGGCGTGGCTGATTTCCTGGTGAGCACTGTCGGCCAGGCAGCGGTCTCGGACATCGTGGCCTGATATCGCCACCCTGAGTTCTGGCACCCGTCGTGTTCGAAAGATCACGACGGGTGCCAGGGCCCGGAGAGGGCGCTGGAATGAAGGAAAATGATTAAAGCGTTCATGCACCGTAGCACCCCGGCAATCGCCTGGTTACTCGCTACATCGATGTGTTCTTTTGGAGAAGCCGCCATGGCGCGCAGCCTATTGTTAGCAGAACCCTCACAGCTGGCAGGTGTCTGGCGAGCCGTTTTGGCAGGCCCGCAGGAAAATGCACACACCCAGGCGCTGCAGGACAAGCCGTCCAACATCTGCGTCATCGAGCTCAAGGCCGACCAGAGCCTGGGCGGACAAACCGATTGCCTGGGCCGCTGGCTCGGTGATGAACCGGTCCACTGGTTTCCCGAGCCCGACGGTCTTTCATTGATCGGCAAACAAAATGCCAGGACACATTTGGGGCGACATGAGACGGACCGCTATCAGATGACGCTGGAATCCGGATTGAGGCTTCTGCTTGAACGGGACATCCAGGAAAACGCACGTTAAGCATTTACTCAACATTTGCTACAGGCACGCACTTGTTTAAACAGGTGCGTGCTTCGGTGTGCGCCGATTGAAGTTGAAAGATGGACAAGTTGCAGGGGCGCTAGGCTCTGTATGAAAAGTCTTGAGACGAAGGTCAGGCAAGGCGAAAACAGCCGAGCAAGCGCAGTGTACTGTAGTACATGAGCATTGCGAGGCTGTTTTCAACGCAGCATGAACGAGTATCAAGGCTTTTCGTACAGAGCCTAACTAACTGGCCCGGCCAACAGCAAGGAAAGTCGATGAGCATGGCAAGGAACGCTTCCACGGTGCCGCTGATTAAAGCGCTGGGCGATTATAAGAATATTCTGTTGAGTGTCGGTTGTTTTACCGCGTTGATAAACGTTCTGATGCTGGCACCTTCCATCTATATGCTCCAGGTATATGACCGCGGACTGTCGTCGCAAAACGAAACCACGTTGGCCATGCTGTCGCTGATGGTAGTGGGATTCTTCGTTTTCATCGGCCTGTTGGAAATGGTCCGCAGTTTCATCGTCATCCGCATTGGCAGCCAACTGGAGCGACGCTTTAATCTCCAGGTCTACAAGGCTGCGTTCGAGCGCAACCTGTTCAGGGGCGAGGGCAATGCCGGCCAATCCCTGGGCGACCTGACCCATGTGCGTCAGTTCGTCACCGGCCCGGCGTTGTTCGCCTTCTTCGATGCGCCGTGGTTCCCGATCTATCTGCTGGTGATTTACCTGTTCAACGTCTGGCTCGGTATTTTCGCCACCGTTGGGACGTTGCTGCTCATCGGCCTGGCCTGCCTGAACGAGGCCATGACCCGGGAGCCCTTGGGGCAGGCCAGCGGTTACTCGCAACGGTCCAGCCAATTGGCGACCAGCCACCTGCACAATGCCGAGTCCATCCAGGCGATGGGCATGCTCGACGCGCTGCGCAACCGTTGGTTTGCTGTGCACTCGCGTTTCCTTGGCTTGCAGAACCAGGCCAGCGATACCGGCGCGGTGATCGGTGCCCTCAGCAAGACCTTGCGCCTGTGCCTGCAATCGTTGGCGCTGGGGTTGGGCGCGGTGCTGGTGATCAAGGGCGATATGACGGCCGGCATGATGATCGCCGGCTCGATCCTGATGGGCCGGGTGCTGAGCCCCATCGATCAGTTGATCGCCGTATGGAAACAGTGGAGCGGTGCCAAGCTGGCTTATCGCCGTCTCGATGCGCTGCTTTGCGCGTACCCGCCACAGGACGACACGATGCCATTGCCAGCGCCCAAGGGTCAGGTGAGCTTCGAACAGGTCAGCGCAGGGCCTCCTGGACAGCGCCAGGCGACGCTGCATCACGTCAGCTTCAACCTCGGTGCCGGAGAAGTGCTCGGGGTGCTGGGTGCCTCGGGGTCCGGCAAGTCCACCCTGGCCCGGGCGCTGGTGGGGGTATGGCCGCTCCTGGGAGGCACGGTGCGGCTGGACGGGGCCGATGTCCATCGCTGGAGCCGCGACCAGCTCGGTCCGTACATCGGTTATTTGCCCCAGGACATCGAGCTGTTCAGCGGCACCATCGCCGAGAATATCGCCCGGTTTCGCGAGGCCGATCCGCAGAAGGTCGTCGCCGCCGCGCAGCAGGCCGGCGTGCATGAGCTGATCCTGCGCATGCCCCAAGGCTACGACACCCTGCTTGGAGAAGACGGTGGCGGTTTGTCGGGCGGCCAGAAACAACGGGTGGCTCTGGCCCGGGCGATGTACGACCGGCCGAACCTGGTGGTGCTCGACGAGCCCAACTCCAACCTCGATACGGTTGGCGAGGCCGCCCTGGCCAGCGCCATCGCGCTCATGAAGGGGCAGGGCACCACTGTCGTTCTGGTGACCCATCGTTCTTCGGCGCTGGCCCAGGCCGACAAGCTGTTGGTGCTCAACGAAGGCCGCCTCCAGGCGTTCGGTCCGAGCCAGGACGTGCTGCGGGAATTATCCGGACAGCCCCAGGGCCCGCGGGAAAAATCCCAGGCAGCGCCCAGTGGACTGAGTATGAGTCGCCAGTATCACACCACCCGACAGCCCGGCGGCGTATAAGCAAGGATCGCGATATGAACCCCGAATATTCTCCATCCCTGGGGCAGCCTCTCGAACGCCCCGAACGCGATGCCCGTTTCTTCACGCGCATGGGCTGGGCACTGGCGCTCATCGGTGCGGGCAGTTTCTTCGCCTGGGCCAGCCTTGCGCCGCTGGACCAGGGTATCGCAGTGCAGGGCACCGTAGTCGTCTCGGGCAAACGCAAGGCCGTGCAGTCGATGAGCAGCGGCGTGGTCAGCCGGATCCTGGTGCGTGAAGGCGAGGCGGTCACTCAGGGCCAGGCGCTGTTTCGGCTCGACCAGACCCAGGCCGCCGCCGATGTGCAGTCGCTGCAAGCCCAGTACCGCATGGCCCGGGCCAGTCTGGCGCGCTGGCAAAGCGAGCGGGACAACCTGGCGCAGCTGAGTTTTCCGAAAGAGCTGAACGACGACCTCGACCCTGGCCTGGCGTTGGTGCTTGAAGGCCAGCGCCAGCTATTCAGCAGCCGCCGCGAAGCCTTTGCCCGGGAGCAGGCTGCCTTGCGCGCCAGCATCGATGGCGCCATGGCGCAACTGGCGGGCATGCGCCGGGCCCGCAGTGACTTGAGCGCCCAGGCTGACTCGTTGAGGTCGCAGCTGAGCAACCTGCAACCGCTCGCGGACAACGGTTATATTCCGCGCAATCGCTTGCTGGAATACCAGCGGCAGCTGTCACAGGTTCAGCAGGAACTGGCCCAGAACAGTGGCGAAAGCGGCCGGGTCGAGCAGGGCATTCTCGAATCGCGCCTGAAGCTGCAGCAGCATGGCGAGGAGTACCAGAAGGAAGTGCGCAGCCAATTGGCCGACGCCCAGCTCAAAAGCGAAACCCTGCAACAACAGCTGAAATCCGCCGGGTTCGAGCTGCAGCACAGCGAGATCGTCGCCACCGCGGACGGCATTGCCGTCAATCTGGGCGTGCACACTGAAGGAGCGGTGGTGCGCCAGGGCGACACCTTGCTGGAAATCGTGCCCCAGGGCACGCGGCTGGAAGTGGAAGGGCGTTTACCGGTCAACCTGGTCGACAAGGTCGCTCCTCACTTGCCGGTGGACATCCTCTTCACGGCGTTCAACCAGAACCGCACACCTCGGGTTTCAGGCGAAGTCAGCCTGGTTTCGGCCGACCAGATGATCGACGAGAAAACCGCTGAGCCGTATTACGTGCTGCGCAGCAACGTGGGCGACGAGGCGCTGGAAAAGCTCAACGGCCTGGTGATCAAGCCCGGCATGCCGGCGCAGATGTTCGTGCGCACGGGTGAGCGCTCGCTGCTCAATTACCTGTTCAAACCGCTGCTCGACCGAGCCGGCTCTGCGTTGACCGAAGAATAAGGATGTCCGGTGGCATGAAGTCTTTCCGTTGGTTGATGGTGCTGGCCGTTTCCGTCTGCAATAACGTTTGGGCCATGGGGCCCTTCGAGATCTATGAACAGGCCCTGCGCAACGACCCGGTCTATCTCGGGGCGATCAAGGAGCGCGACGCGGGCTTGGAGAACCGCGCCATCGGCCGGGCAGGTCTGCTGCCTCACCTGGGCTACAGCTACAACAAAGGCCGTAACAAATCCAAGGTCACGTACCTCAATGACCACGGCGCCAGCCAGCATGACGATCGCAATTACAGCAGCTACGGCTCAAGTCTGACGTTGCAACAGCCGCTGCTGGACTACGAGGCCTATGCGGCGTATCGCAAGGGCGTGGCGCAGGCGTTGTTTGCCGATGAAAGTTTCCGCAGCAAGAGCCAGGAGCTCCTGGTGCGGGTGCTGAGCCATTACACTCAGGCGCGGTTTGCCCAGGATCAGATCGACATCGCCCAGGCCAAGAAACGGGCGTTCGAACAACAGTTCCGGCAGAACGAACACCTGTTTCGTCAGGGCGAAGGCACGCGTACCGACATTCTGGAAGCCGAGTCGCGTTACGAACTGGCGGTTGCCGAAGAAATCGAAGCCCGTGACGAGCAGGACGCTGCCTTGCGAGAGCTCGGCGCACTGATCGGCGTTCCGGCGCTGGACATTGGCGACCTGGCGCCACTGAGCGCGACCTTCCAGGCGTTCACGCTGCAACCGGCCAATTTCGACAGTTGGCACGGGCTGGCCGTGAGCAACAACCCGAACCTGGCCTCCCAGCGCCAGGCCGTGGAGGTAGCCCGCTACGAAGTGGAGCGCAACCGCGCCGGGCACCTGCCCAAGGTCAGCGCCTACGCAACGATGCGCCAGAACGAGTCGGAAAGCGGCAACACCTATAACCAGCGCTACGACACCAACACCGTCGGCCTGGAAGTCAGCGTGCCGTTGTACGCCGGAGGCGGCGTGTCGGCTGCAACCCGCCAGGCCAGCCGCACCATGGAACAGGCCGAATACGAGCTGGATGCCAAGACCCGCGAAACCCTGATCGAACTGCGTCGCCAGTTCAGCGCTTGCGTATCGGGGATGAACAAGCTGCGGGCCTATCAGAAAGCCCTGAGCTCCGCCGAAGCGCTAGTGGTCTCCACCCGGCAGAGCATCCTGGGTGGCGAACGGGTCAACCTCGATGCCCTCAATGCCGAACAACAGCTTTACACCACGCGCCGCGACCTGGCCAAGGCCCGCTATGACTACCTCATGGCCTGGACCAAATTGCACTACTACGCCGGTACCCTGGGGGAACAGGACCTGGCGAAGGTGGACGAGGCCTTCGTGATGCAGGGGCAATAGCCAGCCTGGGCAATCAAGGATTTCCGTAGCAACTAAGGATGGTTCGTGATGAAGAGCGATAACAAGAAACACCCCTCGATGACGGGGCACCGCTTCCTGCCCACGATGCTCAACCGTGCGGTGCTCTGCGCACTGGCGACCCTGGGGACGGCCCAGGCCGCGCCTTACGTCGAGAGCGGCAAGCCCGGCGATCCGGGCAGTTGGCGCAGCGCCGAATTCGACGCTGAGTGGGGGCTGGGGGCGATCAATGCCCAGCAAGCCTACGCGGCGGGCTACACCGGCAAGGGCGTCAAGTTGGGCATTTTCGATCAGCCAGTCTACGCGGCCCATCCGGAGTTCTCCGGCACCGACAAGGTCGTGACCCTGGTCACCAGCGGGATCCGCGAGTATACCGACCCCTACATTCCGGTGAAGGCAGGAGACCCGTTCCGCTATGACGGCTCCCCCACGGTGGGCTCCGATGGCAAGCTCGGTTCCCATGGTACCCACGTCGGCGGGATTGCCGCCGGCAGTCGCGACGGCGGGCCGATGCACGGCGTGGCGTTCGATGCGCAGATCATCAGCGCCGACAACGGTGACCCCGGTCCCGAGGACGGCATCATCCGGGGCAACGATGGCGCGGTGTACAAGGCCGGTTGGGATGCGTTGATCGCCAGCGGGGCTCGGATCATCAACAACAGTTGGGGCATCGGCATCACCGATCGCTTCGACCAGGGCGGTCGCGATCCGGCGTTCCCGCACTTCACGGTTCAGGATGCGCAGGTGCAGTTCGACCAGATCGAACCGCTGCTGGGCACCCGGGCCGGTGGAGCCTACGAAGGGGCCATCGCCGCCGCCCGCAGCGGAATCGTCACGATCTTCGCCGCCGGCAACGATTACAACCTCAACAACCCCGATGCTATCGCAGGCCTGGCGTATTTCGTGCCGGACATCGCACCGAACTGGCTGACGGTGGCGGCCTTGCAGATCAACCCTGACACCAGCAGCCCTGACCCATACACCATCAGCACCTTCTCTTCGCGCTGTGGCTACACCGCCAGTTTCTGCGTCTCGGCGCCGGGCACCCGGGTCTACAGCGCCGTGATCGGCGGCACCAGCCTCGACGACCTGACCGTCGGCTACGCCAACAAGAGCGGTACGTCCATGGCCGCGCCTCATGTGGCCGGCAGCGTGGCGGTGTTGATGGAGCGTTTCCCCTACATGACCGGTGCCCAGGTGGCCAGCGTCTTGCGCACCACGGCCACGGACATGGGCGCGCCAGGTGTCGACTCGTTGTACGGCTGGGGCATGATCAACCTGGGCAAGGCCATCGACGGGCCGTCGATGCTGGTCACCGCAGAAGATATACCGCAAGCCTTTCGTGTCGATGGCGCTTATGGCTCCGGTCAGTTCGTCGCGGACCTGCCGGGTATCGGCGCGGTCATCGACGCAGGCAAGCCCACGCAGCGGCTGTGCAGTGGGATCCAGTGCGGCCTGGATGTCTGGCGCAACGATATTTCCGGGCATGGCGGCCTGACCAAGGAGGGCATCGGCACCCTGGTGCTCACCGGTAACAACACTTACAGCGGACCGACCCTGGTCAACGAAGGGCGGCTGGCGGTCACCGGCTCCCTGGCCTCGGCCGTGACCGTGAACGACGGCGGTATTCTCGGCGGCAACGGTCGCATCGCCAGCCTGACGGCGAACCGCGGCGCCAGTGTGGCACCGGGCAATTCCATCGGAACCCTGCAGGTAGCAGGGGACGTGACGTTCCAACCCGGCTCCAACTACGCGGTCGAACTCTCTCCCACCTCCAGCGATCTGATCGTGGCCGGTGGCAAGGCCATCATCGACGGGGCGACGGTATCCCTGTCCCTGGAAAACAGCCCGACACTGCTCACCGCCGGTGAAGTGAAAAGCCTGCTGGGCCGGCAATTCAACATCCTGCAGGCGACCGGCGGCATTGAAGGGCGCTTCGGTCAGGTGTTACCCGACTATGCGTTCCTGGGAGGTGACCTGGCGTACTCCGCCAGTGGCATCCAGTTGGCGGTGGCGCGCAACGCGACCTCCTTCAGCAGCCTTGGCCTGACGCCGAACCAGCGCGCCGTGGCGAGCGCAGCCGAGCAATTGGGGGCGGGCAACGCCTTGTATGAAGCGTTGTTGCTGTCCCCCAGCGCCGCGGTGGCGCAACAGGCATTCCAACAACTGTCCGGCGAGATCCATCCCGCCATTGGCACGCTGCTGATCAATGACAGCCGTTACCTGCGCGACGCCGTGGTTGATCGGCTGCGCCAGGACGCGCTGTACGACGCTGCCGCTCCAACCGATGCCAATAGCAATGCCTGGGTCAAGGTCCTGGGAGCCTGGGGCAAAAGCGACGGCGGTAACGAAAACGCCAGTTCCACCAGCTCCATCGGCGGGCTGCTGGCCGGTGTGGACGGTCTGATCGCCGAGGGGACGCGGCTGGGCTTCGTCACCGGGTACAGCGACAGTTCATTGAGCATGGGAGATGGCACCCACTCGTCAGCCAAGGCAGACAGCTATCACCTGGGGGCGTATCTGGGGCATGAGATCGATGCCCTGCGCCTGACGGTGGGTGGTGCCTACGCCTGGAATCGCATCGATGTCCAGCGCGACCTGCAATTCGACGATGTGAACGGCCGGGAGAAAACCAAGCGTGATGCCCGGACCGCCCAGCTCTTCACAGAGGCGGCGTATCGCCTTGACCTTGAACCCGTGGCACTGGAGCCGTTCGCCAACCTGGCCTATGTGCACCTGGACAGCGACAGCTTCCATGAGAAGGGCGACTCCGCAGCCTTGCGTGCCGGTGACGACCGTCGCGACGCGGTGCTGTCGACACTGGGCGTGCGTGCCGGACATACCCTGGCGTTGTCCAAGACGCAGCAGTTGCAGCTGTCCGGCACCCTCGGCTGGCAGCACAACCTGAGTGACACCCGTTCCGAGCAGGACCTGGCGTTCGTCGGCGGTGGCAGCACCTTCGCGGTGCAGAGCGTGTCCATGGACCGCAACGCGGCGGTGGTGGGGGCCCGTGCCGGGCTGGCGGTGGCCAGGGATGTCCAGCTCAACCTGGATTACAACGGCCTGCTCGGTTCCCGGGACAAAAACCATGGCGTCGGCCTGACGCTGGACTGGCGTTTCTGAAACGTTGCCCGGCCGCTGCTGTGCGAGCGCGTCGGGCAAGGCATATCCACTCATTCCAACAACAAAAAGAGTGCAACAACCATGGGAATCTACGACTACAAGCACTTCGGCACCACGGAATCCAAGGCGCTGGTCAGCGATGCGATGGCGATCATGCTCTATTCCTATCACAACCTCGATCACGGTTTTGCTGCCGGGTACCAGCAGAACGGCTTCGGTACCGGGCTGCCGGCGACCCTGGTGACAGCCTTGCTGGGTGGCACCGACTCCCAAGGGGTGATTCCCGGCGTGCCGTGGAATCCCGATTCGGAAAGGCTGGCCCTGGAGGCGGTGCAAAAGGCCGGCTGGACGCCCATCAGCGCGGCGCAACTGGGTTATGCCGGCAAGGTGGACGGCCGGGGAACATTCTTCGGCGAGAAAGCCGGCTATACCACCGCCCAGGTGGAAATCCTCGGCAAGTACGATGCCGACGGGCAACTCAAGGAAATAGGGATTTCCTTTCGCGGCACCAGCGGCCCCCGTGAAAACCTGATCAGCGACTCCATCGGCGATGTGATCCATGATGTGATGGCCGCGTTGGGCCCCAAGGACTTCGCCAGGAACTACGTCGGCGAAGCCTTCGGCAACCTGCTCGGCGATGTCGCGGCATTTGCCCGGGCCCATGGCCTGACTGGCGCGGACGTGCTGGTCAGCGGCCACAGCCTGGGCGGGCTGGCGGTCAACAGCCTGGCGGACCTGAGCGGCGACAAGTGGGGAGGCTTCTACAGCGATGCCAACTACATCGCCTACGCTTCGCCGACCCAAAGCGCCAGCGACAAAGTCTTGAACATCGGTTACGAGAACGACCCGGTGTTCCGGGCACTGGACGGCTCGACGTTCAACCTGTCGTCGGTGGGCGTGCACGACGCGCACCAGGACTCGGCGACCAACAACATCGTCAGCTTCAACGACCATTACGCCTCGGCGGCATGGAACGTGCTGCCGTTTTCCATCCTCAACATCCCCACCTGGATTTCCCACCTGCCCACGGGGTACGGCGACGGCATGGGGCGGATAATGGACTCCGCGTTCTATGACCTCACCGGCAAAGACTCCACCATCGTGGTCGCCAACCTGTCGGACCCGGCACGCAGCAACACATGGGTGCAGGATCTCAATCGCAACGCCGAGCCTCACACGGGCAGCACCTTTATCATCGGCAGCGACAAGGATGACCTGATCCAGGGCGGCCAGGGCAGCGATTACCTGGAAGGACGCGCCGGCAACGACACCTTTCGCGACAGTGGCGGTTACAACGTGATCCTGGGCGGTCAGGGCAGCAACACCCTGCAGTTGCAACAGTCGGTGAAGGATTTCAGCTTCGCCCATGACGGGGCGGGAACGCTGTACGTGCGTGACGCTCATGGCGGGATCAGCGTGACCCGCGATATCGGTACGCTGGTGAGCAGGGAGTCCGGCGCGTTCTGGGGGCTGCTCAAGGACGAGGTGAGCCACAGCGTCACCGCGAACGGCCTGGTCAGCGAGGGGCATGTCACGGCATATGCCTCAGCGGTCAAGGGCGGTGCGGCCAACGATACCCTGGTGGCGCGGGCGACAGGCGACTGGCTGTTCGGCCTGGACGGTCACGATGTACTGGTAGGCGGGGCGGGGAGCGACACCTTCGTGGGCGGCTCGGGCAACGACGTGATGCAGTCCGGTGGCGGCCAGGACACGTTTGTCTTCAATCGCGCGTTCGGCCAGGACCGCATCAGCGGGTATGATGCTGGCGACACACTGGTGTTCCTGGGCGTCCAAGGCGCCGGCGCGGGTTACGACTATAGCCAGCACCTGTCGCAGGTGGGCAATGATACCTTGCTCAAGGTAGGCGACAGCTCCGTGACCCTGGTGGGTGTCGGACTGGCCCAGGTAGGAGGCGACAGCCTTGTGTTCGCCTGATTGATTTGATTCGAGGAAGACGAGAGAGGGGGCACTGACCAGGAGGGAAACCGGGCCGTCATGGCCTCGGCACCGTATGAGGTCATGTCCCCTTGTCACGTATGAGGAGAAGTACTGCAGTGAAGGTTAGACAAGGGTTGTTCATCGGTCTGATGGGGGCAATGGTTTCGGTTGGCGTGCTGGCGGATCTACCGGATCAATCGATCCTGACCCGGTATGGCATCTCTGCCGACCAGTTGCCCACGGCCGAGGATGACCACCGCGCAGATGCGCCTTCGCACCTGCCGCGTTTCGAGCTGCAGATGCCCAGGCCCTGGATCGGGGTGGACATCGAGGCGGCGAAGAGGCCGGGCATCACCGGAAACATCAGCATCGATCGTTCCAACCGGCAGGAATACGAGCATTGCCTGCGCATGCAGGAACAGTCCTTACGAAGGACGGGGGCTACCATCAGTTGCGACGAGGGCGGCCTGGCCCTGGAAATGGATGTCGATCAGTTCCACTGAGCGAGAGCGGCCCCCAGGGGGCAGAGGGCCTGGAGAGGATCAGTCTTCCTTGCGGATCGTCGCCACTTCATCGGCGCGAACCCGGACTTTTTTGCCCGAGATGTCTTCGAATTCATAGAAGCCATCGGAGGTTCGGGTGTTGGGGGTGTCCTGGGTCAAATACTGGGTGCCGTTCTGCAGGGTCACCACGGTCGGCGTCGAGCAACCGGCCAACGCCAGGAACGCGGCAGCGGCCAACGGCAGGCCCAGAAATCTGATGTTCATATCCATAACCTCTCGATCAAAGGCGCGGTCAGGCTGATTCGACCGCGCCACTACTGTAGTTAACCGCCATTGGTCTCGCTTGTTGTAGGAAAGTTCATCGCTGGCCGCAGGATTTCACCTTTAAATATAGGAGACCGCTCATCTTTTGCAGTTGCCTGTGCCCTTCGTTGCTGATATCTGTACGCATAACCAGTATTCGTGACGCATCTTTCCGTGACCGCCAACCCCCTTGACGACCCGTTCTACTACCTGAACAACTTCCAGCAGGTACTCGCCTGGTTGACGCAACGTTATGCCGATGTGCTCAGCCCCGAGGAACAGCGCTTCATCGATGAGTTCGCAGCGGTTCCTCGTCCGTCCCAGGGGCTGCTGGTGCGGATGGTGATGCGCAAGGGGCTGCGCTTTCGGCACAGCAAGTTGAACTACTCGGAAATCGGTGACATTGCCACCGCCGTGGAACCGCTGCTGGCCCTGGGTTGGGTCGCCGAACAGGCTCCCGTAAGCCTCACCGACTTGTTCGACGTACTGCTCAAACCGGAAATCCTCCTGTGCCTGGGGCACCTGATCGAGCGGCCCAAGGCGAAGAAGACCGAGTGGCTCCAGGCCTTGGGCGAGCAGTTCAACGAGCCGCAGCCGTTCCACGCCTGGTGCCCGCAACTTGAGGATCGGCTGTACAGCTTGACCATCATGGGCATCTGCGACCGTCTGCGGCTGATGTTCTTCGGCAACCTCTATCAGGACTGGTCGGAATTCGTGCTGGCGGACCTGGGCATTTTTACCTATGAAACCGTGGCGTTCAGCGCCGAATCACGAGGCTTACGCAGCCGTCGGGACGTGGATGCCTGCGTTTTCCTGTACGAATGCCAGCAACGCCTGGAGGCCGGTGAGCCGCCGCAAGACGTTGTCGCCCAGGTCAATGCCCTGGAACTGGACAATCCGTGGCTGGAGCGGCGTCGGGGCAAACTGTTGTTCCAGATCGGCCAATACGGCGAGCGCATCGCCGATTTTGCCCTGGCACTGGGTATCTATCGCGATTGCACCTACCCTGGCGCCCGTTTGCGGATGATCCGTGTGCTGGAGCGCATCGGCGAGTACGACCTGGCCCTGGCATTGAGCGAAGAGGCTGCACGGGCGCCCCAGGATGCGGCCGAGGCCCAGGCCCTGCTCAGGATCGTGCCCCGCCTGCGGCGCAAGCTCGGCGGGCCGCCGGTGCCGCGCCTGCTGGCCCGGGAAGTGGAGCGACTGGACTTGCAACTGCCGCGCATCGACCCGACCCTGTCGGTGGAGTATCACGTCCAGGTCCATCTGCACGACGAAGCCGCTCCGGTGCATTACGTCGAGAACAGCCTGATCAACTCGCTGTTCGGGCTGCTGTGCTGGCCGGCGATATTCGCGCCGTTGCCCGGGGCGTTTTTCCACCCGTTCCAGCGTGGTCCGGTGGACCTGCTCAACGAAGATTTCCATGCCCGTCGCGCCGAGTTGTTCGCGGCCTGCTTCGCCGAGCTGGACGACGGCCGCTATCGCCACACCATCATCCGGCGCTACGTGGAAAAGCGGGGCATCCAGTCGCCGTTCGTGTTCTGGGGCGCCTTGTCCGAAGAATTGTTGAACCAGGCGCTGGACTGCCTGCCGGCCGAGCACCTCAAACACTGGTTCAACCGCCTGCTGCTGGACATCAAGGCCAACCGCGCCGGCATGCCGGACCTGATCCAGTTCTGGCCGCAGCACAAGACCTACCGGATGATCGAAGTCAAAGGCCCCGGCGACCGCCTGCAAGACAATCAGTTGCGCTGGCTGGAGTTCTGCCATGAGCACCGGATGCCGGTCGCCGTGTGCTACGTGCAATGGATGGAGCAGGGCGCATGAGCCAGGAGCCGGTGTACAGCATCGCCGTGCGGGCACTCTGCGAGTTCACCGCCAAGACAGGCGATCTGGACCTGCGGTTCACCCCATCGCCCACGGCCCTGGAGGGCATCGTCGGCCACCGCACCGTGGCGTCACGGCGCAGTGAGGGGTATCAGGTCGAAGTCAGCCTGGAAGGTAGCTACCGTGGGGTGAAGGTCAGGGGCCGGGCCGACGGTTATGACCCGCAGCGCAATTGCATCGTGGAAGTGAAGACCTACCGGGGCGACCTGTCGCGGCAACCGGCCAATCACCGTCAGTTGCATTGGGCCCAGGCGAAAATCTATGGCTGGCTGATGTGCGACAGGTTGCAACTGCCGCGCATCGACGTGGCGTTGGTGTATTTCGACATCGTCAGCGAAAAGGAAACCCTCCTGACGCAAAGCTTCGAGGCGCCACAACTCCAGACCTTTTTCGAGGAACAATGCACGTTGTTCCTGGCCTGGGCCGGGCAGGAGGTTGCCCATCGGCAGGCGCGTAATGACGGCGCACAGGCCCTGGCCTTTCCGCATGCCGATTTCAGGCCGGGCCAGCGGCACCTGGCCGAGTCGGTGTTCAAGGCCGTCAGCACCGGTCGATGCCTGATGGCCCAGGCGCCCACCGGCATTGGCAAGACCGTCGGTACCCTGTTTCCGATGCTCAAGGCCCTGGCGCCGCAGAAACTGGACAAGGTGTTCTTTCTCACGGCGAAGACCCCGGGTCGCAAACTGGCCCTGGATGCGGCACGGGTGCTGACCCGCAGCGCGCCGTCGATGCCGTTGCGGGTATTGGAGATGATCGCCCGGGACAAGGCTTGCGAGCATCCGGATAAAGCCTGCCACGGCGAGTCCTGCCCGCTGGCCCGTGGGTTCTATGATCGCCTGCCGGCTGCCCGCCAGGCCGCGAGCCAAGTCACGCTGCTGGACCAGGCCGCGTTGCGAGAGATTGCGCTGGCCCACCAGGTGTGCCCGTACTACCTCAGCCAGGAAATGGCCCGTTGGGCCGATGTGGTGGTGGCCGACTATAACTATTACTTCGATTTCAGTGCCTTGCTGTTCGGCCTGGCCCAGGCCAATGGCTGGACCGTCGCGACCCTGGTGGACGAAGCCCATAACCTGGTGGAGCGGGGCCGGCAGATGTACAGCGCGACCCTCGACCAGTCGACCCTGGCCGCCGTGCGCAAAACCGCTCCTGAGCCCTTGAAGAAAGCCCTGCAGCGGGTCAATCGGCAATGGAACGCCTTGCATGGGCCGCAAGTGGCGGTCTACCAGGCTTATGACCAGGCGCCGGACAAGCTCCTCCAGGCGTTGGCGCAATGCACCGGCGCTATCGGCGACTATCTCAACGACCATCCCCAGGGCCTGGACAGCGGATTGCAGGCGTTCTACTTCGATGCGTTGCAGTTTGGCCGGGTAGCGGAGTCGTTCGATGAGCATTTCCTGTTCGACATTCACAAGCGTGAGCCGCAAAGCACGCGCAGCCGGTCCACCCTGTGCCTGCGCAACGTGGTACCGGCCGACTTCCTGCGGCCAAGGTTCACCGCGTCTCGTAGCAGCGTGCTGTTCTCTGCGACCCTGAGCCCCCGGCACTATTACGCCGATCTGCTGGGCACCCCGACGGACACGGTATGGATCGATGTCGAGTCGCCGTTCCAGGCCGAACAGCTGGACGTTCATGTGATCAGTCGGATCTCCACCCGTTTTGCCCATCGCCAGGCCTCCCTGGAACCGATCGTCACCTTGATGGCCCGTCAGTTCCGCGAACGGCCGGGCAACTACCTGGCGTTCTTCAGCAGTTTCGATTACTTGCAGCAGGTGGCCGGACTGTTTGCCGAGCGACACCCGGACATTGCCACCTGGGCACAATCGCGAGGCATGGGGGAAGTGCCCCGGCAAGCGTTTATCGAGCGCTTCCAGGCGCACAGCCAGGGCATCGGGTTTGCGGTACTGGGCGGAGCGTTCGGTGAGGGCATCGACTTGCCGGGCTCGCGCCTGATCGGAGCGTTCATCGCCACCCTGGGCCTGGCGCAATTCAACCCGGTCAACGAGCAGATCAAGCAGCGCATGACCGCCATCTTCGGCGACGGTTATGACTACACCTATCTGTATCCGGGCTTGCAGAAAGTCGTTCAGGCAGCGGGAAGGGTCATTCGTACCCAGCAGGACCGTGGTGTGGTCATGCTGATCGACGACCGTTTCGGCGAGGCCAGGGTGCGGCACTTGTTGCCGCGTTGGTGGTCAGTGACGGAGGAATACCAGCAGATTGCTCACCCGAATGTTCCGTCGGGCTTGCCTGGTGCTTTTTCCTGAGAGCAGACTTGCCCCATATTTCGCGAAACGCCTCCACGGATGCCTTGGCCAACATGCCCGATAACGACAACAAGCCCATCCTCATTAACGAAGAACAGCGTTTTCGCCTGCTCATCGATGCCGTGGTCGACTACGCCATCTACATGACCGATCCCACGGGCATCATCATCAGCTGGAATTCTGGAGCCCGACGCTTCAAGGGCTATGAGGAAGCGGAAATCATCGGCCAGCACTTTTCCCGCTTCTACACCGAAAAGGACCGTGCTGCCGGCCTGCCGCAGCGGGCGCTGAGTACCGCCGCCCGGGAGGGTCGCTTCGAAGGCGAAGGCTGGCGGGTGCGCAAGGACGGCACGCAGTTCATGGCCCATGTGGTCATCGACGCGATCCGCAGCGACACCGGCGTACTGCTGGGCTTTGCCAAGATCACCCGCGACATCACGGATGTCACCCAGGCGCAGTTGGCCTTGGAGCAAGCCCGAGAAGCATTGTTCCAGTCCCAGAAACTGCAAGCCATCGGTCAACTGACTGGCGGTATCGCCCATGATTTCAATAACTTGCTGACGGTGATCCTCGGCAACCTGGAGATCGTTCGCAAGCGCATGCCTGGCGACCCCAAGCTTGCCCAACTGCTGGACAACGCGACCCAGGGCGCGTTGCGTGGCGTTTCGCTGACCCAGCGGATGCTGGCGTTCGCCCGTCGGCAGAAACTGACGTCCGAATCGGTCCAACTGCCGGCCCTGGTACAGGGCATCAGCGGTTTGCTGCAAAGCTCCCTGGGCCCATCGTTCCACATCCAGACCTCCTTTGCCCCTGGCCTTTCTCCCGTGCTGGCGGACGTCAACCAACTGGAACTGGCGATCCTCAACCTGGCGACCAACGCCCGTGATGCCATGCCCAACGGCGGGCGCATCCTGATCGCGGCCGATGAGCGACGGGATACCCCGGCCTTGCCACAGGCCGCCATGAAGCCCGGGCGCTATGTATGCCTGTCGATCATCGACGAGGGCGAGGGCATGGATGAAGCGACCCTGGCCTCGGCCGTCGAGCCGTTTTTCACCACCAAGGGGGTGGGCAAGGGCACCGGCCTGGGACTGTCCATGGTCCATGGCCTGGCGGAACAGCTGGGCGGCCGCCTGCTGCTGCTCAGCGAAAAGGGCGTGGGCACCACCGCTGAGCTGTGGCTGCCGGTGGCGCAAGCCCAGGTATCGGAGAAGACCCAGGTGCAGGAGTCGGCTTCACTGATGACCCAGGAGTTGCTGGTGCTGGTGGTGGACGATGACAGCCTGGTGCTGACCAGTACCCGGCTGCTGATCGAAGACCTGGGACACCGGGTCCTTTGCGCTTCTTCCGGGGCCCAGGCCCTGGAGTTGTACGAATCCAACCAGGACATCGACTTGGTGATCACCGACATGGCCATGCCGCAGATGGATGGCGCGCAGTTGGCGAAGCTGCTTCGTGACCGGCAGCCCACCTTGCCCATCGTCCTGGCCACTGGTTATGCCGAACGCCTGGAAGGTTTCGCCACGCAATTGCCGCGCCTGACCAAGCCGTTCAAGCAGATCGATCTGGTGAAGGCCATCGGGCAGACGATGAAATGAACGCAGGGGGCCCGGTTCGTAGCACTATGTGGTGTTCTTCCTGAACCCCCGCAGGTTCATGGCACACAGACAGAACTGCAACACGATCAGTGCGTAGGCATCCGTGTGCAGACCCCAGATCACCCACAGGATATTGCTCGCGATGAAACAACTGAACCCAGCCACGCGCCGGCGTGGCTGGCGCGAGCCGATCAGCCAGGCCGCCAGTACCGTCACCACCATCGCGGGCCATTGCACCCATCCTACATAATCCACCGCTTGCTCCTCGTGCTTCCGATGATCTACAGACCGCAGGCGGCGGCCCGGCGTTTCGTTGGACCGGCGGTCCATCGACTTGAACTTGCCCGATGACGCGTTCCTCCAACGAAGCTGAATCATCATCGAGGAATGACCTGCGTAATGCCCCGTATTCTGACCAGCCAGACCCAGGAAGAAGAACTGACGGAACACAAGGCCAAGCTGTTCGGCTCTCCCAAGGAGCGGCTGGATTTCTATCGACGGGAGATCCAGTACGAAACCAGCATCCTGGCCAATCGAACCGACGCCTACCTGGCCGCTCAATCCTTCCTGGTGATCGCCTTCGCCTCATGCATGGCCAACCTGAACCCGGAGTGGGGCAAGTTGTTCACCCTGGTGGTTCCACCGTTCCTGGCGCTGCTGGGGTTCTTGAGCTCCCTCAATGCGTGGCCGGGCATCCGCGCGGCCTACGAGATCATCGATCACTGGCATTTCAAGCAAAGCGAGCTGCTGCGCGCCGAGCCGATGATGGGACTGGTCTATGACGAGTCGCCGCTGTTCAGCGAGCGGGAATCGACCCACAAGGGCTACCGCAAGTCGCTGCTGTTTTCCCTGCGCACGCCCTGGATCTTCGCTACGTTCTGGGTACTGCTGGGAGGCTATTCGATCTTTATCCAAGTGACCGATCCCGGGGGCTAGCCTGTTCTCGCTGTTGGTGACGCTCATACCAGGCCAGGATGGGTTGGGTGCTCAGGCCGTGAACCAGGATGCTCAGGGCCACCACCGACAACGTGAGGTCGATACCCAGTTGCGCCACGTGTGGTTGTAACTGATGGTTCAAGGCAAAAAACAGATAGAACAGGCTGCCGATGCCCCGTATGCCGAACCAGCCAATCAGCAGTCGCTGATGTCCGTCCAACAATGGCCCCCAAGGGATCGCCAGGACGCTCAGGGGGCGAATCACGGCAAACAGCAGGGCACCGATGACGACGGCGCGCCAATCCCAATGGTTGACCAGCACCACCCCCAGCAGGGTCACCAAAAACACCTCCATGGCGCGCTCCACCAGACTGCCGAAGGCCAGCATGTCGCCCATCATGACGCCAGCGGCCACCTGTCCTTCATCCAGGGATTGCGTGTCGCCCACCAGCGCCTCGGGCGGCGCGACGGTCTCATGGCCCACCACCGGTTGTACCAGGTGCTCGGCGGGCGGTGCATCCTTGTCGGTGGAGGCGACCTCGGCCTGCCGCAGGCCCAGCCCGGCGGCGAACACCGAGAGAAAGCCATAGCCCTGGATCGACTCGGCGGCGACATAGGCCAGCGCGATCAGCGCCAGGGCCAGGTAATCGTTGGGGGAGAGGGTGCTATCGGCATTTCTGATGCGCATCGACAAGGTGAGCTTGCCGATCCCGCGTCCCATCCAATAGCCCACCAGCAAGCCGGCCGGAACAGCCCACAAGACATTGAGCAAAGTCCACTGCAGGAGGAAACCGCTGCCGTCCTCGCGCAGCATCAGCAAACCCAGGATCACGAACGGAAATGCCGTACCGTCGTTCAACCCTGCCTCGCCGGACAGGCCAAAGCGCACCCGGTCGTCATCACGGGCATCGTTGACTTGCACCAGCGCCGCCAGCACTGGATCAGTGGGCGCCAGCATCGCGCCGATCAGTAGCGAAACACCCCATCCGAGGCCGAACAGATAATGCAGTGTCAGGCACAGGCCGGCGATGGTCAGTATCATCACGGGACCGGCCAACCCATAGGCCACGCGCCAGGTGCGATTCTTGAAAGGCAGACGCAACTTGAGGCCGCTGACGAACAACGAAAACACCACCGCGATTTCGGTGAGGTGCTCCATCCATACCGAAGAATCGCCGATGTCCAGTCTCAGCAAGTCGAGCCCCAACGGGCCGATGACGACACCCAGCACCAGGCACACGGCCGATGTGGTTACCGGCATCCAGCGCAGGTAAGACGAGGTCAGAGCCAGGGTCAATAACACGGCACCGAGCACGGCTACCCACACTGAAAAAGTCATCGGTGCTCCTTGATCCAGATGGCGAGGGGATTTTGCATCTGGTTATTCGTTCGAGGCATGGCGAGTCGATACGGTTCCGTTTATCCGGCTGCCATTCGATTCGAGGGAATTTTTCTTCCCGCGCAGGGCTCTGCAATGGAAGAGACGTGTTGTTCAGCGTCCTGCCGAGAACTGAAGAGGCCCTTATGACTGCGCTGACATCCCTGCACCAGCCTGCCACCGCGGGACCGTTTACAGATGCACCGTTCACCGAGGCCGGTACCGTGCGCCAATGCTACGAGCGACTGCTCCAGGGCCCTGACGATACCGACAAACAAGCCATGGCCCAGGCGTTTCTCCAGTCGTGTCTGGAAAAAGCCGCTGCCTTGCCCCAGGAAATCCCCGATGACCCGGCAACGCTGCAAGCCTGGGTCGAAGAGCACAGCGCCGGTGTGGCCCGGCAGTATGCCGAGTATCTGGAACGTCGCAAAAGCGGCGGGCCCCGAGAGTTTTTCAGCAGCAAAGCCCATGCGCTGTACTTCCTGCAAGCCGTCGCACCGACCAAACTGGTCGACGGTGCCTGGTTGTACGGCGTGCTCAAGCACTGGCACGACCATCGCTTCGAAGGGCTGCTGTGCACCTACCTGGAAGAACTGGGGGACGGTAATCCGGCGCAGAACCATGTGGTGATCTATCGCAAGTTGCTCGCCGAGCATGGCCTGCCGGACGCTCCGGACATCGATGACGAGCGTTACCTGCAAGGCACGGTGCAACTGGCTCTGGGGTATGCCGGCGATGAATACTTGCCCGAGGTGATCGGTTACAACCTGGGCTATGAACAACTGCCCTTGCACCTGCTGATCAGCGCCTATGAGTTGAGCGAACTGGCCATCGACCCGTACTACTTCACCTTGCACGTCACCATTGACAACGCCAGCACCGGCCACGCTCACAAGGCCGTGCAGTCGCTGCTGCAATTGATGCCGATGGAAGCCGACCGCGAGGCCTTCTGGCGGCGGGTCACCCTGGGTTATCGCCTCAATGACCTGGGGCAGGGCAGCCGGGCGATCATCGAGGCATTCGACCTGGATCGCGAAGTGCTCGACATGCTCGAACGCAAACGTCCGTTCGGCCAGCACATGCATTCAGACTACTGCAAGTTCCAGGGCAAGACCGTCAACCAGTGGCTGGCCGAGCCCGGTCAACTGGAAGGTTTCCTCCAGGCGCTGCAGGACAAAGGTTGGATCAAGCGCCACGAAGACCCGCAGAACAGTCGCTTCTGGACCCTGATCGAAGGAGCGGGCGCTGCTATGTTCGGGGTGTTCAGCCCTTACGAAAAGCAGTTGCTGCACGACTGGATCGCCGGGGATTGGCTGAACGAGCGCAGCCGCAGCGCGCCGCGGCGCAATCAAGGGGCCGCCTGCGAGCCTCGGATGCCGATGGAGGATCCCGATGTCCGCAATCTGCAACAGGCCCTGCGTGGCAAGGTCCCCGATGAACAGATGCGGATTCTTATCCCCTGGCTCTCGGCCCGCTGCCACAGCCATCCGGCCGGGTTGCTGGCCACCCGTCGGTTCATCGAACTCAAATCCGTACTTCGCTAGGAGCCCTGCATGAATCAGGAAGAACGCCTGTCCGAACCCGACCTGGCGCTGTTGCAGCTGGGCCGTCGTCTGCAAGCCGACGGTTATCGCTTCGTCACCCCGACGCCCTTGACCCATGAGCGGGTCAACGCGCGCCCTGGCAACGAACGGTCCAGGACGTTGCGGGACGTGTTCGGCTGGTCGCGTCCGTTTGCGCCAGGACTGATCTCCGCCGACGAGCAACGCCAGTTGCAAGAGGCCGAGGTGTTGGAGGAGCGCGATGGCCTGCTCAGCAGCCGGGTACGCTGGTCGAGCCTGGACGGCCTGCTGTTCGCTCATTCACGGTTTCCCACCCAAGCCGCCGACGCGGTGTTTTTCGGACCGGACACCTACCGCTTCGCCCAACTGATCCATGCCCATCTGCAAGAGAATTTCACCGCCGTGCATAGGGCCGTAGACATCGGCTGCGGCGCCGGTGTCGGGGCAATCGTGATTGCCCGTGCCCGACGCGAGGCCCAGGTGCTGGCCCTGGATATCAACCCATTGGCCTTGCGCCTGAGCGCGGTCAACGCCGCGTTAGCGGAGGTGAGCAATGTCGAGATCACCCACAGCGATCTGCTCCAGAACGTGGAAGGCCAGTTCGACCTGATCGTCGCCAACCCGCCGTACATGGCTGATCCGGCCGAGCGTGCCTATCGCCACGGTGGCGGAACCCTGGGTGCCGGGCTGTCGCTGCGCATCGTCGAGCAGGCCTTGCCCCGGCTTACGCCCGGCGGCTCGCTGGTGCTCTACACCGGCGTGGCAATGGTCGACGGTCGTGACCCTTTCCTGGAGGCGTTGGGCGCATGGCGCGATTCACCTGAGTTTGGCTGGACCTACAAGGAATTGGACCCGGATGTCTTTGGCGAGGAGTTGCTGACACCGGGTTATCAGGACGTGGAAAGGATCGCCGTGGTGGCGTTGGTTGCAACCCGCATTGGCGCGGGAACCGGAGGGATCATCGATGAACAGGCGTCTGAAGTTCGGCATTGAAGAGGAATATTTCCTCACCGACCTGCAAACCCGCAGCATGCCCGGACAACCGTCGGCGGCCGCCGTCGCGGCTTGCCGGACCGAGTTGGGCAAGCATTTCGCCCATGAGATGTTCCAGAGCCAGATCGAGATGGCGTCGCCCATCTTTCGCAGCCTGCCCGAGGCCGCCGATTTTCTGATACAGGTGCGTGCCGGGTTGACCCAACGCCTGGCACCTTATGGGCTGGGGCTGCTCAGCGCCGGTTCGCACCCCATGGCGACCCAGGATTTGCAGCCCACCGATGAGCTGCATTTCCAGCAATTGTTCGACGACTACCAGCGGGTGGCGCGGCGCAGCGTGCTGTCGGGCTTGCATGTGCACGTGGAGGTGCCGGCCGACCGGGACCGGGTCAAGGTGATGAACGAGGTCCTGCCCTGGCTGCCGATGTTCCTGGCCTTGAGCGCATCGTCACCGTTCTGGAATGGGGCCTACAGTGGCTTCAGCAGCTATCGTCAGGTCGCCTGCGATGAGTGGCCACGGATGGGGGTGCCGGAATATTTCGAGAACGAATCGGCTTTCGCCAGCTACGTCGACCTGCTCATGCGCACCGGCTCGATTCGTCAGGCCAGCGATTGCTGGTGGGTGATACGGCCTTCGTCCCGCTATCCGACCCTGGAACTGCGGATCTGCGATGCCTGTCCCCGGGTCGAGGATGTGCTCTGCCTGGTCTCGCTGTTTCGCCTGATGGTGGCCCATGCCGTCGCCCAACCCAAGCCAGGTGCCCGGTACAGCCAGATGTCCCAATGGATCCTCAAGGAAAACCGCTTGCGGGCCAAGCGCCACGGCACCCTGGCGGAGTTCATCATCGAAGGGCAGGAGCAACCGGTGCTCATCGGTGAATGGTTGACCATGGCCGAGCAGACCTTTGGTGACGCCGCAGCAGCACTCGGGGTCCAGGACGTTTTCAAGCAGGCTCGACGGATCGTCCAGGAAGGCACCAGCGCCGACCGTCAGTTGGTGCTCTACGAACAGGGGCTGTTGCTGGGAGACTCCATCGAGCAGGCCTTGGGCCGGGTTGTTGATCAACTGCTCTCCGAAACCGCCGGGCTGCCTGTTGCCAGCCCGCAATTGCCCCAGGCCGCAGGTGCATGATGGCAAGCAAGACCCTCGACGACTACAACCGCATGCGCGATTTCGCCGCCACCCCGGAGCCGGCGGCGAAGCGCTCGCGTCGAGCGAAAAAGGCGGCCCATGCCCTGCAGTTCTGTATCCAGAAGCACGACGCCACGCGCCTGCATTACGACTTCCGGCTTGAACTGGACGGTGCGCTCAAGAGCTGGGCGGTACCCAAGGGCCCGTCCCTGGACCCCAAGGCCAAGCGCCTGGCAGTGCATGTCGAAGACCACCCGCTGGACTATGCGACGTTCGAGGGCAGCATTCCGGAAGGGCACTACGGTGCTGGCGATGTCATTGTCTGGGACCGGGGCGTCTGGATTCCCCAGGGCGATCCCCACGAGGCCTACGAAAAGGGCCGGCTCAAGTTCGAATTGCAAGGCGAGAAGCTCGCCGGGCTGTGGAACCTGGTGCGCACCCACATGCCCGGCAAGCAGGAGCAGTGGTTCTTGATCAAGCATCAGGACGAAGCGGCCCGCCCGGAAAGCGAATATGACGTGGTCCAGGCCGAGCCCGACAGCGTGCTCAGCGACCGTACCATCGTACCCAAGCGCCGTGGCAAGGCCGCCGCGGCCAAGGCCGTGAAACAGCCGGAAAAAGCTTCCCCGCCAAAGCCGTCGAAAAAAGCTTCCAGGACCACCCTCAGCGGTGCGGTGCCGGGGCCGATCCCGGAGATGCTCAAGCCGGAACTGGCGACGTTGGTGGAAAGCGCTCCCGACGGCGAATGGCTGTATGAGATCAAGTTCGACGGCTACCGGGTCATGGCCCGTATCGAAGACGGTGACGTTCGCCTGATCACCCGCAACGGCCATGACTGGACCCATAAATTGCCACGCCAGGCAGAAGCCCTGGCCGGGCTGGGGCTGGAGTCGGCCTGGCTCGATGGGGAAATGGTGGTGGCCAACGAGGATGGAGTACCGGACTTCCAGGCCCTGCAGAACGCCTTCGATGCGGGCAGCAGCGGCAAGATCGCCTACTACCTGTTCGACCTGCCTTATCTCAATGGCATGGACTTGCGCAAAGTGCCGGTGCAAGAGCGGCGCGCGGCGCTGGCGGCGGTGCTCGAACGCAATGAGGACCCGCTGCTGCACTTTTCCGATGCCTTTGAGGAAACACCCGAAGCCCTGCTCAACAGCGCCTGCCAGATGCGCATGGAAGGGTTGATCGGCAAGCGAATGGGCAGCGCCTACGTGTCCCGGCGCAGCAACGACTGGATCAAGCTCAAGTGCAAGAATCGCCAAGAGTTCGTGGTGGTGGGCTTCAGCGAACCCAAGGGTGCACGCAGCGCCTTCGGTGCGCTGCTGCTGGGGCTGCATGACGCCGACAGCGGCGAGTTGCGCTACGCCGGCAAAGTGGGCACGGGCTTTAACGAAACCACCCTCAAGAGCATCTATCAGCAGCTGTTGCCCCTCGAGAAGAAAAAAGCCGCGGTGGTGAATCCGCCCACCGGCTACGAGGCCAAGGGCGTGCATTGGCTCGAACCCAGCTTGCTGGCCGAAGTGGCATTCGCCGAGATGACCAAGGAAGGTTCGGTGCGGCACGCGGTGTTCCATGGTTTGCGCAACGACAAGCCGGCCAAGGACATCACCCAGGAGAAGCCCAAGCCGGTGAAAGATTCAGCCGATACGAAGAAGGCCAAGACCGCCGAGACCGCCCGTGCGCCAGACAAACCCAAGGCGAAAGGCAAGGCCAAGGCGTCTGTGGCCCAAGGCATGGATGGCAAGGTGCGCATCACCCACCCGGACCGGATCATCGATGCCACCAGCGGCACCACCAAGCTGCAGTTGGCCGAGTATTACGCCAGCGTCGCCGAATTCATCCTGCCGGAATTGGCCGAGCGTCCCGTGGCACTGGTGCGGGCGCCGGATGGCATCGCCGGCGAACTGTTTTTCCAGAAGAACGCCGAGCGCCTGGCCATTCCGGGCATCACCAGCCTGGACAAGTCAGTCACCGGACACCCGGTGATGATCATCAACAATCCCGAGGCGCTGATCGGCGCGGTGCAGATGAGCACGGTGGAACTGCACACGTGGAACGCAACGACGGTGGACCTGGACAAGCCTGATCGCTTCGTCCTGGACCTCGACCCGGATCCGGCGCTGCCCTGGAAAAGCATGGTGGAGGCCACGCAGCTGACCTTGTCGGTGCTTGATGAGCTGGGCCTGAAGGCATTCCTCAAGACCAGCGGCGGCAAAGGCATCCATGTGGTGGTGCCATTGACGCGCAAAGCGGGTTGGGACGAGGTGAAGGGCTTCAGCCACGCCATCGTCAGCCACATGGCGAAGTTGCTGCCGGACCGTTTCTCCGCGGTGTCCGGGCCGAAGAACCGGGTAGGGCGGATCTTCATCGATTACCTGCGCAACGGCCTGGGAGCTACCACCATCTGTGCCTACGCTGCCCGCACCCGGGAAGGGTTGCCGGTGTCCGTGCCGATATATCGCGAAGAGGTGGCCGAACTCAAGGGGGCAAACCTGTGGAACATCCACAACGTTCATGAACGCCTCGCCGAGGTGGGTCATGAACCCTGGGCCGAGCTCAAGAAAACCCGCCAAAGCATCACCGCCGACATGCGTCGGCGGATCGGCATGAAGAAAGCGGGTAAATGACCCTCATCCCGCCGGGAAGCGCAGGTACTCAGGCTGCAGCACGTTGAACCAGAACAGGATCATCTCCACCAGGATGGTCACCAGGACCAGCAGCCCCACGCCCCAGACACTGGCCGAATACAGCAAGCCTTGTTCCTTCTTCAGGTTCATGAACTTGGGCAGGCCAACGAACAGAAGGAAGGTTGCGTAGGCCGACGCCGCCAACAGCACAATGGCCGCCAGCCAACGGTTGGGGTAGAGGCCCAGCAAGCCGGCGAGAAAGTAGGGCGTGGCGGTATAGGCCGCAAAACCGATGCACTGGTTAAGCGTGGGACGAGCCTCGAAGGTACGCGACATCCAGCGGATGAACGCGCCCATGAGCACCACGCCCGCCACGATGGTCAGGTACAGCAGCACGCACAGCTGCAATGCGCTGGCACTGTTGAGGCGTACCGTTTCATTCTCGGCCAGGCTCCAGCCGGTCCAGGTGGTCCCGATGAACAGACACACCGTCGGGATCAGGGCCAGCAACAGCAAATGGGCGAGGTAATGGCTCGGATGAGCCTGTTCTTGTTCGCGGATGTCTTTCCAGGCGAACTCCGGATGGGTGAACAGCTTGACGAGGGGTGCTGACATGACGACCTCCTATCGAGACAGCCTCTGCGTGAGGCCCATGTGGTTTTGAGGTGCGGGATTTCCCTGGGGTTTCATTTATTTGCAGCTTCAAGGAGGCGATGCGATCAAAGGGAATGAATGACGGCGACGGCGGTCAACCCATCAGAATCTCTTGAAGGATCCATGTGTCATGACTGTCGCTCATTCACTGGTTGCTTATCTGCATGACCATAACCTGCGCCTGACCACTGCCGAGTCCTGTACCGCCGGCCAGATCGTCACGCTGCTGGCCGAGGTGCCGGGCAGCGGTTCGCTGATCGAAAGTGGCTACGTGGTCTATTCCCCCGAGGCGAAACAACGGCTGCTGGGGGTCAACCCTCGCACCATCGATACCTTCAACCTCACCAGTCGTGAAGTGGCCGAGGAAATGGCCTTGGGCGCCTTGCATGACGCCAATGCCAATGTTTCGGTCGCCACCACCGGCATTCTCGGCCCCGACGACATGGATGGGATTCCCGCCGGCACCGTATGTTTTGCCTGGGCCTTCGATATCCAGGGCCAACGGGCGCTGTTCAGTCGCCGGGAGCGCTTTTTCGGTACGCGCAGCCAGGTCCAGCTATGGGCTGCCGAGCATGCGCTCCTGCAGCTGCGACACTTCCACCAGCGCGCCTTGGCGGGAGAGCGCAGGTAGCAGGCAGGAGGCGTGCATGAACGAAAACACCGATCCCGACGATTTCCACAATCGGGTATTTCCGGTACGCGAAGACATGGCCTACCAGCTCAAGGTCTGGCGCTTCGAGCGAGTGGGTTGGTACGTGCTGGTGCTGTTGGTGATTCTGACACTGGCGGGGCTGTTCTCCCGTGGCCCCCTGAGTAGCCGTGACGCACAAAGCAGTGATGGCCGGCTGAGGGTCAGCTACGAGTTGTTTCATCGCAACGGCTCCACCCATCCCATGGTCCTGCAGCTCAAGGGCCAGCCGGATGCTCTGCTGGAGGTGGAGCTGGGCGGTGACTGGATGGATGGGTTCGACGTGCAGACGCTGCAGCCCCAGCCTGTACGTTCGGCAAGCGCGGGGCAGGGTATGAAACTCTGGGTCCAGGCCGATGCCCGGGGCGAGGCGAGTCTTCACCTGTCCCTGCTCAGCGAAGGGCTGGGCATGTACCACAGCCGCATCGCCATGCCCGGTGGCGTGGCGGTGAGTTTCGATCAATTCATTTTTCCGTAGGTGACGTATGGATTCGGTGCTGCGGGCCGCCGTGATGTACCTGGCATTGATGGTGCTGTTCAAGATCGCCGGCCGTCGTTCCCTGGCGGACATCACCACTTTCGACTTCGTGCTGCTGATGATCATCGGCGAGGCGACTCAGCAGGCTCTGCTGGGGGATGACTTCTCGTTGACCAATGCGTTGATGGTGATCGTGACGCTGATTGCCATCGACGTGGGGCTGTCGCTGCTCAAACAGCGTTCAAGTTGGGTGTCACGGCTGATCGATGGCGGGCCGACCGTGATCGTCGAGGATGGCCGGCTCCTGCGGGGGCGCATGCGGCATGCGCGGTTGATAGAGGAAGACATCATGGAAGCGGCGCGTTCGAGCCAGGGCATCGAGACCCTGGCGCAGATCAAGTTCGCGATCATCGAGCGCAACGGAAAAATATCGGTGATCCCCAAGGAGTCGTCCTGACGGGCGAGGGAAAAGCTCCCTCGCCCGTGCCGCCGCAGCTTCAGAGCATCGGCTTGCCGCCGGTAATGCCATAGCGTGACCCGGAAATGTAGCTGGACTCATCCGATGCCAGCAGCACATAGATCGGCGCCACTTCCACCGGCTGGCCCGGACGGCCCAGGGGTGTCTGGGAACCGAAATTCTGCACCTCTTCCTCGGGCATGGTCGCGACGATCAGCGGCGTCCAGATCGGCCCTGGCGCCACGCTGTTCACACGGATGCCCTTGGGGCCGAGCATTTGTGCCAGGCCACCGGTGAAGTTGGCGATGGCGCCCTTGGTCGTGGCGTAGGCCAGCAATGTCGGCTTGGGCATGTCGGAGTTGACCGAACTGGTGTTGATGATCGAGCCACCGGCCTTCATGTGCGGTACGGCTGCCTGGCAGATCCTGAACATCGCGGTGATGTTGATATCGAAGGTGCGAACCCATTCTTCATCTGGAATGTCTTCCAGGTTCTCGTGGGTCATCTGGAAGGCGGCGTTGTTCACCAGGATGTCGATATGCCCGAAGCGGGCCACGGTCTCGTCAACCGTCTTGCGACATTGCGCCTTGTCCGCGAGGTCCCCTGGCAGCAACAGGCATTGGCGGCCGGCCTGCTCGACCCAGCGGGCGGTCTCCCTGGCGTCTTCGTGTTCGTCCAGATAGGCGATGGCCACGTCGGCGCCTTCGCGGGCAAAGGCAATCGCCACGGCGCGACCGATGCCGCTATCGGCCCCGGTGATCAGAGCGATCTTGTCCGCCAAGCGCCCGGAACCGGTGTAGCTCTGTTCGCCGCAGTCCGGATACGGGTCCATCTTGTACTGAGTGCCGGGTACCGGTTGGCTCTGTTTCGGAAAAGGTGGGAAAGGGTAGTCGGCCATCGTCGTTCTCCAGGGCAGGTTGAAGTTGCGTTGCAGGGTGGACTGCCTGCCTTCGGCCAGAGTTCGGTTGGATCACCGCATCGGTCGATGAGCGTGGCGCGGAGCGTTTCGGCGACCGCTCATCTACGACAAGGAACGCCTTGGAACAGGCGTCATCCAACAGCCATGCGCATTCAACCGGGAGATGGACGTGTTCAGCCACATACAGATCGGCGCGCGCGACCTGCCGAAAATGATCGCCTTCTACGATGCAGTCCTCGGCTGCCTGGGGTTGGTGCGCATGGAAAGTGAAGACGATTCGGGCCCGCCGGGAGAAGGCTGGCATCAACCCGGAAAGCACTGGCCTCAGGTGTTCGTGCAACTGCCGTTCAATGGCCTGCCCGCGACCTGGGGCAACGGCATGCAAGTCAGCTTCGCCGCCGACTCACCGCAAACGGTGCGCGCCGCCTGGGAGCTGGCGATCGCCATGGGGGGGCACGACGAAGG
Source organism: Pseudomonas sp. Pf153 (assembly GCF_001269775.1). Taxonomy (NCBI): domain Bacteria; kingdom Pseudomonadati; phylum Pseudomonadota; class Gammaproteobacteria; order Pseudomonadales; family Pseudomonadaceae; genus Pseudomonas; species Pseudomonas sp. Pf153. The sequence continues at coordinate 301,504 of NZ_LHVL01000013.1, forward strand.
CCCTCCAGGGCTGCGTCCGCGTTATTCAGAAGGGTATTTTGGGGCGTACTGCCGGGATCCGGAGGGAAACAAGCTGTGTTTCGTGTACACGCCGGACATGCATGAGTGAAGCAGGCAGTTGTGAGCGAAGGCGCTCGCAACTGCCACCGCTCAGCCTCTGGCTTTCAAACTGCGTTCCATCCGTGCGATGCCTTCCTCCAGCAGCGCCCGCGGACAGCCAAAGTTCAGGCGCACGAATTGCCTGGCATCGTCTCCAAAATCCAGGCCGGCGCTGAGTCCCACCCTGGCCTTGTCGAGGAAGAACGCCTGTGGGTCCTCCAGCCCCAGTCCCGAGCAGTTCAGCCACGCCAGGTAGGTGCCCTGCGGTACGGTCATGATGATGCCAGGCAGGCGGGTCTTGACGGCCTCGACCAGGTAATCGCGGTTGGCTTGCAAATACCCCTTCAAGGCGTCAAGCCAGGGGCCGGCTTCGCTGTAGGCCGCTCGCGTCGCCTCCAGGCCCAGGGCGTTGACACTGTCGACCATGCCGGCCCGGGCGTTGTTGACCCGCTCGCGAACCTTGGCGTTCTGGATGATGGCGAATGAGGTTTTCAGGCCGGCAATGTTGAAAGCCTTGCTGGCGGACATCAGGGTGATGGTGCGCTCGGCGATTTCCGGGCTCAGGGATGCAGTGGGGATGTGCACGCGACCATCGAAACAGAGTTCGGCATGAATTTCATCGGAGATGATCCAGGCATTCTGTTCCAGGCAGATGTCCGCCACGGCCTTGAGCTCTTCTCGCGCAAATACCTTGCCCAACGGATTATGAGGATTGCTCAACAACAGCGCGCCGCCGCCGTTCAGTGCCTCGCGCAACGCCGCCAGCGGCGTGTGGAACTCACCGTTGAGCGCGTTGAACGGCAGCTCCACCTTGTTCAGCTTCCAGTGGCCTGGGGCATTGCGCAGCGGCGGATAGTTGGGCACCTGCACCACCACGTTCTGGTCCGCCTCCACCAGGGCGTGCAGCGCCATGTTGAAGCCCGGCTCGACTCCCGGCAGGAAAACGATCTGCTGGGGTTCCACGCGCCAGGCATATTTATTCCACAGGTCCGCCACGATGGCTGCCCGCAGGTTGTCCTGGGCCACGCTGTAACCCAGCATCGGATGTTCCAGGCGTTTGCGCAGCGCATCGATGACCACCGGCGGGGCGGGGAAGTCCATATCGGCCACCCACATCGGCAGCACGTCGGCCGGATAGCGACTCCACTTGGTACTGCCGGTGCCGTGGCGGTCAAATACGGGGTCGAAATCGAAAGTCATGATCGTTCCATCGGGTCGCAAAGGAAATGGCGCACATGATAAAGCAATCGGCCGGACACTTCGCGTCCGCGTCGCGTGCACGCTGATATTCGGGCGTCCGTTTGTTCGCAACCGTGCTAATTTCTAGCAAGTCGACGCGCAAATTTTCAAGGATGACACGATGTCCAAAGGATCTGTTTATCTGGCTGGCCTGGTCATGGCGGTCTGCTCAAGCTTTTCCACCGCACCGTTGGCTGATAAGGAGGCCCGTGTCTACACCGGTACGCTGGGGGACATACCGATCGTGCTGGAGCTCGATTCCAGCTCGGGCGAGGGCCGCTATTTCTATCGCAAGTACCGCAAGGACCTGCTGCTCAGCGGCAAGAAACAGGGCCAGACGCTGGTACTGGACGAAGGCCAACGTCGGCATGACGGCGATGCGCCGGGGCCGCAGCTGCATCTGGTGGCCACGGCCAACGGTCTTGACGGCGAATGGCGCAGTGGCAAAGGCAAGGTCCTGAAGGTCGAACTCGAGCCGGCCAGGCTGGCCGATGTGCCGGGCGGAACGTTGCCCTATATCGCCCGACTCCGCGACAGCGCGCCCTACGAATACCTGCGTCTGCAGGGCATGACGCTCAAGCCGGGCAAGACCGAGACGTTCAATGGCTACTCGTTGCAATGGTGGATCGAGCCGCAGACGAAGTTGACATTATTCGAAGTGGTGTCGGGCTACAGCGTCGAAGAGCGGCAGCGGATCAACCAGCAATTGTTGGGGCGCCTGTGGCAGGAGGTGGTGGGGTACTACGGGTGCCTGGCCGGTGGTGAGGCAAGCACCTACGAACAAACGATCAAGCCGCTGCTGATGACGCCCTCGGTCATCAGCGTGAATATCGGCACGGCGTACAGTTGTGGCGGTCCTTATCCGGATCACAACAACGTTGCGCTCAATCTCGATGCGAAGACCGGCCAGTCCCTGGTGCTCGAGGACGTGCTCTGGGTCGGCGAAGGCAAGCCGTTGCATTACGACGAACTCGACAGCCAGAGCGACGCGTCCGCCGACGGATTCGAGGCCTTCTCCGCCTACCGTTCCAACGAGTTCGCGCCCTGGCTGGTGGCGCAGTTCCTCAAGCTTTATCCGAACCCGATGAGCAGCGACGCAGAGTGCGCGTACAGCGAGGAGGATCCATGGCGCTTCCCAACTTGGTACTTTACGGACAAAGGTCTGATGATCGAGCCTTCCTTCCCCCATGTCGCCGCGGCGTGTGGTGGCGTCGAATGGAGCGTCCTGCCCTATAGCCTGGTCAGCAAGCATCCCGGTGGAGTAGCGCTGCAGTTGCCCTGAGGAGCGGCGGACACCCTGATCCGGGGTGTCCCTCCATGCATCACTCGTACACCGTCACTCGGTTGCGCCCGGTCTTCTTGGAGGTATACAAGGCCTGGTCGGCCCGGGAGATCAGGTCGGCGTGGTTGTTCAGTGGCTGGTTCATCTCGGCCACCCCGAGGCTGATGGTGAAACGGATGACCTGCTCACCGTAAGGCACGTCCATTTCCTCAACAGCCTTGCGCAGGCGTTCGGCGAACATCCCGGCACCGACCTTGTCGGTGTCCGAGAGCACCACACCGAACTCTTCACCGCCATAGCGCCCGGCCACATCGGATTCGCGCACGTGCTCGCGAACCATCGCAGCGATCTGTTCGAGCACTTTGTCACCGGCCTGGTGCCCGTAGGTGTCGTTGATCCGCTTGAAATGATCGATGTCGAACATCACCAGGCTGGACGTGTTGCCATAGCGCTGGTAGCGCGCATAGGCGGCCTTCAGGTTTTCTTCCCAATGCCCCCGGTTGTAGAGGCCGGTCAGTCGGTCGGTGCTGGAGAGCAACTGCAGCTGTGCATTGGCGGCCTGGAGCTGATGCCGGTTGGTGGCAACGTCCGTGACGTCGTAGATCACCAGGCAGATATGGTTGATGTGGCTGTCGGGGGATCGTAGCGGCAGCAGCGTGGTGTTCTGAAACATGAATTCTTCCTGGCCGGTGATCGGCTGGTAACTCTTGAACCGCACCAGGTACGGGCGCTGCTCCCAGACCGTAAACGCCGGCGTGCCCAGTGTGGCGACGCTTTCAACCTTGCGAATGAACCATTGACGGTCGACTTCAGGGAACAGGCTGAAGAAGTGCTGGTTGTGGGCATCCTTGGGCTGTATCCCGGAACGGTTCTCCATGAAGGTGTTCCAGACTTGCACCCGGTACTCGCGGTCGAGCACCACCACGCCGACATCGATGCTCTGGACAATCGCCAGCAACCAGTGAAATTCATTCAGATCGACAGGATTGTTCATGGCTCAACTCATCAAGTAGGCGAGTTTGTGGGTCAACCGCTCGATGGAATCTTCCGTGAACAGCAATAACAGATCGAAGCGAATATCCTGGCCTTCGAGGCCATAGCTGATTTCCACCGCCAGGGTCTTTTTCCAGTGGGTGCGATTGGCCCGGATCAACTCTTCGATGGCGGCGTGCTGACCGAGCACTTGCGGATGGCCTTGGGAAAACACCACATCGATCTGTTCGGCGATGCTGCTCAGACACGCACCGATCAGCACGCTGGAAAGATCCAGGAGCATTTCCAGGTCCGAATAGTCGTCGCTTTGGCGCTGCATCAACTGGCCGATATCGGCGATCTCCGAATCGTGGAATATCAGCAATGCTTCGCCGGCAATGCCACTGCCGATGAATCCCTGGCAGATGGCGGTCAGTTGCCGGGAACTGCCGGCATCGGCGAGCGCCATGTGCAGTTCGCCCACTTCGAGGATATTCACGTTCGGCACCGGCAACTGCACGAAGACCCCCAGTACCTTGGCGATCAGCGCGGCTGCACGGCCGATGGCCACGTTGACCGTTTCGCGGAAGGCATCGTGGAAGTTGATGGCGGTGCTGGCGGTCGAGCGATTTTGCGACGTGGTCAGGCCCGGCCCGTTCAGCAACCCCAGGCGGCCTAGGGTCTGGCGCAGTTCGTTTTCGTCGAAGGGTTTTTTCAGGAAGGCGAGGGCACCCAGTTCATGGACACGGCGTACCGCTTCTTCCTGTACGTCGCCGGAGATCACGATGACTTGCGCCTTCAATCCTTCGGTGCGCAAGGCGCTCAGCACCTGATAGCCGTCCATCTCGGGCATGGTCAGGTCGAGCAATACCACTTGGCCCAACCCCTTGCGTATGGCGTCCATGGCCTCGCGACCATGGCTGGCCTCGGTGATGGAGACTGGCCAGTCCGCCGGTAGCGCCCGTAATACTTGCTTACGGGCCATGTTGGAGTCGTCACATACCACTAGGGGAATCACTGACACAGACACGGCTCTCATCAGGGTAAGTACTAGGGCATCATGCCATAGGCCCGGTAAAACCACCTAACGAGCAGGGTTATCGACCGTCAAATCCCTCAGGTGGTTTTATTTTGAAGCGTCGTTGTCCCCGGAAGTTCGATAAATGAACAGCTTTGACGCCCTGCCGAATAATCGGCATATTGCTCGCTTATGATTGTTTGCGCTTGTTTATGCGGGTTTGTTTATTCATGAATACATTCTCAGAAGCGTTTCCCGGCGAACGCCAGCAACTGATCAGAGATCGCCTGGCCTTGTACGGCCGAGTGATCGCAGCCGATCTGGCCAGCGAATTCAAGGTGTCCGAACATTCGATACGGCGTGACCTGAGTGCCTTGGCGGCGGCGGGGTTGTGCAAGCGCGTTTACGGCGGCGCCATCCTGTTGCCCGCGGCCGAAGGGCCGATGGACGTGCGGATACGTCAGGACACTGCGCGCAAGGGGCGCCTTGCCCAGGCAGCGGCTTCGCTGTTGAGCGCAGGCCAACATGTCTTTATGGATGCCGGCTCGACCAACCTGGCCATCGCCAGCGCCATCGACCCGAAACTGTCATTGACCGTAGGCACCAACTCGCCGTTGATCGCGGTGCAATTGATGAAGCTGCCTCGGGCCAAGGTCATTTTGCTGGGCGGCCAATTGGACCCCGTGGCCGGCGGCGTCATCGGGCTGACCGCCGTACGGCAATTGCAGCAGTTCAGTTTCGACCTGTGTTTTCTCGGCGCCTGTGCCATCGATCCGGACAACGGCATCACGGCATTCGGTCTCGATGACGCGGAATTCAAACGTGCAGTGGTTGCGGCGAGTGGTCAGGTGGTGGTGGCGGTGACCAATCAGAAATTGTCCAGCATTGCCCACTACCAGGTAGCCTCCTGCGAAGAGGTCACGGCCCTGGTGGTGGAGCATGATGCACCGCGTGAACGGTTGGAGCCTTTTTTCAGCAGAATCTCCAATGTTGTGGCCGCCGCTCGCGAGTGATGCAGGACCGCTGGGCGGTACCGGCAGGACAAGCGCTACAGCTTCATCACCGATGCCCGGATGATCGTGCAATTGGACATGGGCGGGGGAAATCGGCTGAGCCCATACGGAATGCGAAAATGCAGAGCCCGCGCTCCCTGTAACGGGGCGCGGGCTCTTGAGTAGCCGGGCGAGCAATCAGAAGCGCATACCCTGGAACGGGTTCCAGCCTTGCTCGCCTTTCACTTCCTTGAGGTAGTAGGCGTAGTTGGTCATCATCGCGTAGGTCATGGAAAACGCGACGCTCAGGCCGGTGTTCAGGGGCCTTGGAACCTCCATGCCCATGATCGCGAAAATGACACTCAAGGCGATGTTGATCGCGATGATCAGGCCGATCATGGCCAGGTTCTTCTTCCACAGGCCCAGGACGAACAGATAGATGGGACCGAAGAAGAAGGCGATGATGTTGGCGTTGATAAGGATCTTCTTCTTGAAGTCAGGCAGTTTCTTCATGGCTTCCTTGTAGCGCGGATCGCTGGGCGCTCCGTAGGTTTCAAAGAAGTTGAAACGCTCCTGCCATTTGGCGCTGTATTTACCGGTAGCTTGCAATTGCTCGCTGCTGCTCATTCTGTAGCTCCTTTGGGGTCCATGAGGGGTGAGTCGTTCTTCCGGATTTCCTGTGCTCGCACTGCACGCTTTATAAGCGTTCAAGCGGCAAAATACCGCATCGCCAGCCTCGGCGGCCCTCCGATCTGTGACACGTATCACTTTCCTGTGGACACCGGGCCATCCCCATCCCGAACGTGCCCATTGTCTGCCACGGCAATTACGTCTAGTTTGCTGCCCGACCCTTACATAAAAACCAGCGTATAAAAATCAGGAGTCCCAGATGCAACCGATTCGTCTCGGTCTGGTGGGCTATGGCAAGATTGCCCAGGACCAACACGTTCCCGCCATCCACGCCAACCCGGCGTTCCAGCTGGTGGCCGTCGCCACCCAGGGGAAACCCTGCGCCGGCGTGGAGAACTTCCAGTCCCTGGGCCAATTGCTCGACAACGGCCCGCAGGTTGACGCCATTGCGTTCTGTACACCGCCACAGGGTCGATTCGCGTTGGTGCAACAGGCGTTGGCCGCGGGCAAGCATGTCCTGGTGGAGAAACCGCCGTGTGCCACTCTGGGGGAAGCCATGGAGCTGGTGGTTCAGGCCGACAGATACGGCGTCAGCGCGCTGTTTGCCTGGCATTCGCGCTATGCGCCGGGTATCGAGGCCGCTCGGGACTGGTTGGCCACCCGGACCGTGCAAAGCGTGCGGATCGACTGGAAGGAAGATGTGCGCAAATGGCATCCCGGTCAGGCGTGGATCTGGCAACCCGGAGGCCTGGGTGTCTTCGATCCGGGTATCAACGCGTTGTCTATTGCCACCCATTTGTTGCCCTTGCCGCTGTTCGTCGAGTCGGCCGAGTTGCGTGTCCCCGACAATTGCCAGTCGCCCATTGCCGCCAGCATCCGCATGTCGGATGCCCGCCATCTGGACATCCGCGCCGAATTCGATTTCGACCATGGTCATGAGGAGCTCTGGAGCATCGAGATTCGCTGCGCCGAAGGCATCCTGCGGCTGGACAATGGAGGAGCGCAGATGAGCATCGACGGCGTGCGCCAGGCGGTTTCGGAGGAGGGCGAGTATGCGGCGGTTTATCGGCATTTCCAGCAATTGATCGCCGACAGAACCAGCGACCTGGACCTGCAGCCGTTGCGATTGGTGGCGGACAGCTTCTTCGTGGGCAGCCGCACGCTGGTTGAACCGTTCTACGACTGAGGATCAGACGCGCCGCAAGAGCAGGGCCCGGATTCGAAGCCCGACCCTGTTCGGTTCCATCTGTCGAAGATAATTCGAACGGTTGTCGATTTCGTCCATGGCCATTCGATTATGGGCATGCGAGCAGAAAGCAAAGGCCCGTGCAGCTCCCATCAACCGTGAAAACCGATCACAGGAGGTTCCACCATGAAAATCATTCCCTACCTGACTTTCAATGGTAACTGTAAGCAAGCGTTTACCCTGTACAAGGAGGTGCTGGGCGGCGAATTGTTTTCCATGTCGTTTGCCGAGGCGCCTGAAGAGACCGGCATGCCCAAGGATCCGAACCTGATCCTGCACACCTGCCTGACCGTGGGTGCCTTCAGCCTGATGGCCTCCGATTGCCCGCCGGGCCAGCCGTTCCAGAAGCCGCAGGGCGTATCGGTATCCCTGAACGTCGACAGCGTGGACGAGGCCGAGCGATTGTTCCAGGGCTTGAGCGCAGGCGGCCGGGTGCATATGCCATTGGCAAAAACCTTTTGGGCGGAACGTTTCGCCATGTTCGAAGACCGTTTCGGCGTTGCCTGGATGGTCAACTGTGAGGGGCGCCAATAGAGTATTGGCTACTGTCGGACCAGGGCGGGACATGCCGCCCTGGCGCTGTGGCGGTATTGCGCGCGATCAGGCGATGGTCTGGACCGTGCCTCCTTCTGCACGAATCGCCGCGCCATTGATGACCGCGGCGCGGTCGCTGGCCAGGAAGGCCACCACGTTGGCGACTTCGGCCGGTTTCGCCAGACGGTAGATCAACGATGAAGGACGATTTTCTGCCATGAACTTCCTTTCGGCCTCGGCGTAGGACAGGTCCGGGCTCACCGACTCGATGAAGCCTTTGAGACTGTCCGTCTCGGTCGGCCCTGGCAGCACGGCATTGACCGTCACGGCGGTGCCCTTGGTCAGCTCCGCCAGGCTACGGGAAATCGACAGTTGGGTGGCTTTGCTCGCACTGTAGTGAGCCATGGACGCCATTGGCGTCAGTGCCACTTCACTGGAAATGAAGACGACCCGGCCCCGGCCCCGTTCCAGCATGCCCTGCATGTAGGTGCGCGCCAGCCGTACGCCGCTCCAGACGTTGGTTTCGAACATGCGTTGCCAGTCCTCGTCGCGAGTGCTGAAGAAGTCGCTCAGTTCGTAGGTGCCCAGATTGTTGACCAGAATATCGATCTGCGGGTAGGCCGCGGCGGCCAGTTTTTCACCGCCAGGCTGGCTGAGGTCCGCCACCAGGGGCAGGGCGCGTTCGCCGCCGAAGCGCTGATTCAGTTCACTGACCTGCCGGGCGACCGTATCGCCGTTGCGGCCGTTGATGATGACGTGGGCGCCATCTTCCAGCAACTGCGTGGCGATAGCCAGGCCGATGCCTGAAGTCGAAGCACTGACCAGCGCTGTCTTGCCGTTTAACTCAAGGTTCATTCTGTTCTCCTGCGATCGAGGTCGTTGAGCGAATCGTTTCGCTTGCGAGAAAGTATGGGGAGCGGCTGTTATGTTGATAAGACCGTGTAATGGAATATGATTGCGGAAATCAATTCATAGATAGAGTACGCATGGATAACCGAAGCGGCGAAATGCTGGTATTCAGTAAAGTGGTCGAAACCGGCAGCTTCTCAGCAGCCGGCAAGCTGCTGGACATCACGCCATCTGCCGTGAGCAAGCTCATCACGCGGCTGGAAGAGCGCTTGGGCGTTGTCCTCTTCGAGCGCTCCACGCGGCAGTTGACCATCAGCAATGAGGGAGGACGTTTTTACGACAGTTGCATACGCATCCTCAATGACATCGAGGAGGCGGAACAGGACGCCGTGGGGACAGCGGTGATGCCCGGCGGATTGTTGCGAATCAACGTCTCCGTCCCCTTCGGCACCCATCAGTTGCTACCGATCATCAGTGATTTCAACCAGCGCTATCCCGACATCACACTCGATCTGTCACTGACCGATGCGCTGGTGGACCTCAAGCGCGAACGTATCGACGTCGCGATCCGCATGGGCCCGCTGGACGATGCCAGCTTCCGGGCGCGAAACCTGGGCCAAAGTCGCCGCGCCGTGGTCGCTTCACCGGCTTATCTGGAGCGTCACGGCGTACCACGGGTCCCTGGAGATCTGGTGAACCATCGCTGTTTCAATTTCAATTTCCGGCGCTCGCGGGATGAATGGCCGTTCAGGATGGAAGGCCACACTCACTACTTGGCAGTCCGCGGTGACGTCCTGACCAACAATGGCGAAACCATGCGCCAATTGACAATCAACGGGCTGGGCATCAGCCGCCTGGGCCTGTTTCACGTCGCTCATGATCTGGCGGCGGGGCGCCTGGTCGAGCTGCTCGGGGACTACAATCCCGGAGACACCGAAGAGATCCATGCGATCTTCAGCAACCAGCGCTACATGCCGCAGCGGGTGCGGGTGTTCATTGACTTCATGGTGGAGCGGATCGGGCCCTTCCTCAGTTCTATCGGGCGGATGGGCTGAACGACGAAAGCCGCAGTGTTCGGACTGCGGCTTTGCCAGAAGTGATGGGTCATGCCACCTGGTGCATTTCTTCCAGTTCGAAATCCCCGATGCAATGTCCGGCTGTTTCCCGGAATGTCCGTACGGCCTCGCTTTGCATGTGTTGCTGCCAGGCTTGCACGGACGCCCAGCGTTCGAAGAATGTCACCAGGCCGGGCTCATGGTTGGACACGTGCAGTTCGTAATTGATGCAGCCGGGAGCGCCACGGGTAGCGGCGACCAGTGCCTTCTGGGCGGTAACCATCTGCGCTTCCAGGCCCTGTCGCGCCCGTGCGCGGGCAATGATGATCAATGGTTCAGACATGTGTGATTTCCTCGTGATCCGATCAACGCTTACCAGTGGATTTCGGGGGGTATTGGTCAACGTCCTCGGCAGACGGACCGCCGTTGATCCAGTCCACGACCCAACCACTCTCCAGGATGTTGAACGTCTGTGACCCGGCCGGTAGCCAGGCTTCATGTACGACTCCGCCGGGCGCACGGAAGAAACCACCGTTCTCGATGTCATAGCGCACGCCTTCAGACGCAAAGACATGAGTGCCGCCCACCAGTACCACATGGGTTTCTGCGCGGGCATGGGTGTGTGGCTTGATGTGCACCGCCACGGGTGTGCGGAACATCAACGTTGTCAGGCCGGTTTCGGTGTCTGCGTGCAGGATGGCGTATTCAGGGGATCTATCCCCCAGTTGGGGAATGGTTTTCTGCCATTTGAATTGGCCTGGGTTGATCAACTCCGGTACCGCAGGCGTGGCTGCGGATTGCCCGGCATTCGCCGCCATCGCGCCTTGGGGTATACCTTGCAGCGCAGTCAACAGGATGCCGAGGGACACGGTTTTTTTGAGCAGGGATGGGTGTTTCATGGGAGCCTCTTGCGTCGATTGATGGGGCCAGTATCAATCGACATCCTGAGCTGGATAAGCGGCAAGGGCGGCACATGATTGTTGAATTGAATTCAAGGCCGGACAGTCAGTCAGGCAGGCCCGTCTCCACGATCATTCCAGATCCTGGGCCGCATGCCGCTCCGGCACCTGGTTGGCCTCATCCCCCCACGTCCGGTTGACGCGCTGTCCGCGGATGACGGCTGGCCGCTTGGCGATTTCTTCCGCCCAGCGCTGCACATGGGTGTATTCGTGCGCGCTGAGAAACTCGGCAGCCGAATACACGTTGTTGCGAACCAGCTGGCCATACCACGGCCAGACCGCGATATCGGCGATGGTGTAATCGTTACCAGCCAGGTATCGGCTTTCGGCAAGCCGACGATCCAGGACATCCAGTTGGCGCTTGGCTTCCATGGTGAAGCGATTGATCGGGTACTCGAACTTTTCCGGTGCGTACGCGTAGAAATGTCCGAAGCCTCCCCCCAGGTAAGGGGCCGAACCCATTTGCCAGAACAGCCAGTTCAGGGTTTCGGTGCGACCGGCCAGATCGGAGGGCAGGAACGCCGAGAATTTCTCTGCCAGGTACAAAAGGATCGAGCCGGACTCGAAGACACGGATCGACGGTTCTACACTGCGGTCCACCAGGGCCGGGATTTTTGAGTTCGGGTTGATCTGGACGAAACCGCTGGAGAACTGGTCCCCGTCGTTGATGCGAATCAGCCAGGCATCGTACTCCGCGCCGGTGTGCCCGAGTGCCAGCAGTTCCTCGAGCAGGATGGTCACCTTCACACCGTTGGGTGTGGCCAGGGAATAGAGCTGCAGTGGATGCTTGCCGACAGGCAGGTTTTTTTCGTGGGTTGGACCTGCGACGGGGCGATTGATATTGGCGAATTCACCGCCGGAGGGCGCTTCGTGTTTCCAGACTTTTGGAGGCGTGTAGGACGTTTCATTCATGGGACGTTCCTTTTCGTTTGCTTGCGGCGTTTGCTTGCGGCGTTTGCTCGCGGCAATCACTGCAGCCGCAAAAGTGAACGGCCCCTGCACGGTCAATGACCGTGCAGGGCCAACGTCACGATTGAATAGGAGTCGGCTGGGAAGGTCTATGCCATAACTATTGCTTGAAGTGATAGTGATCATCAAGCAAAGCAAGTTCTGCTTCGCTGCCGAGCATTGGACAATCGCCACCATCGCATAACGAACCGCTCTTTATTTTCAGGAAAGCCCGATGCGCCTTTTATTCATTCCGGTCCTGGCGATGGCTTCTGTACTGCTCGCCGGTTGTGCGTCCGCGCCAAACGATCCGACCCTGACCTTGGTGACCGACAAGACCCCTGCCGAATACGCCGATTGCGTCGTGCCGAAATTACAGGGCAGTACACTCAACCCGACCGTCTCGCAGACGCAACGCAGCTACCGGATCGTCGTGCCGAGCAAAGTCGCGGCGGACAACGTGCTGGAGGCCTACAAGGCCGGAAACGGCGGCAAGGTTTTTATCTATGAACGACGGCTGTTGGCTTCGAGCCTCTTGCCGTCGAGTTTTGAGCGTGCCGCGCAGGATTGCATCTGACCGGTTCGAACGTTTTGTTTGTGCTCCTTTGGTTGGCCGCAACCAACCAAATCCCTTTGCCCCGTACCGCCCTGGTCACGGGGCTTTTTTTATCGACGCGGTGCCAGTCGGTTGCTTTCGCATAGTTATGTTGATTAATTTATTGCCAGCTTAGGGCGCCTGTTTTAAAAATTTCAATCCCGGACCGCCAGGCTTGTTCCTGACGGCTGCGTTCCATATTTCTTCACCTTTTTCGCCTGTTTTCGGGCATCTCTCTGCCTTTACAACAATGAAAATTAGGAAACTCTGGGGTTTTCTTTGCCGTTTTTTTTGCCATACTCAGCCTGCGAGGCGGCAGAAGGTCGCTGCTTTTCCGATAAATAGTACTGTCTAATAACAATTACCAGGTACCCACACCATGAGCATTCCCGGTCACTCAGTCCCGGCGACTCACGCCGAACAACTCCCTGCAACACTCGCACGCATGAAGCAGGCTCACCTGGACGAAGGGCCTGCGAGCCTTGAACTGCGGCGTGATCGCCTCGATCGGGCAATTGCCTTGTTGCTGGACAACCGTGAAGCGATCGTCACAGCGGTGTCCGCGGATTTCGGCCATCGCAGTCGCGAGCAGACGCTGCTGTCCGATATCGCCGGTTCGGTGGCGAGTCTCAAGCATTGTCGTGAGTACCTGGCCCAATGGATGCAGCCGCAGTCCCATCCCGCCCCGTTTCCCGGGTGCCAGGCCAGGGTCGAGTACCAGCCATTGGGCGTGGTAGGGGTGATCAGTCCGTGGAATTTCCCTATCGTGCTGGCCTTCGGACCGTTGGCGAGTATTTTCGCCGCCGGTAACCGGGCCATGCTCAAGCCTTCGGAGTTGACTCCGCGCACCTCGACGCTGATCGCTGAGCTGGTGGGTCGTTACTTCCATGAAAACGAGTTGAGCACGGTACTGGGCGACGCCGAGGTCGGGGCGCTGTTCAGCGCGCAACCCTTCGATCACCTGATCTTCACCGGCGGCACGGCAGTGGCTAGCCATATCATGCGGGCCGCCTCGGAGAACCTGGTACCGGTGACGCTGGAACTGGGCGGCAAGTCGCCCGTGCTGGTCTCGCGCAGCGCCGATCTCACCACAGCGGTTCAGCGGGTGCTGACCGTGAAAACCTTCAACGCCGGTCAGATCTGCCTGGCGCCGGACTATGTGCTGTTGCCGGAAGAATGGCTCCCGGACTTCGTCGAAGAGGCGGTGCGCTTTGTCGGCACGCTGTACCCGACGCTGCGGGACAACCCGGATTACACTTCCATCATCGACTCGCGCCATTTCGACCGTCTGCAAGGTTACCTCGCCGATGCCCGTGCCAAGGGCGCGCGGCTGATCGAGATCAATCCGGCTCAGGAAGACCTGAGCGATCGCGAAGTCCGCAAGATCGCCCCAACCCTGGTGCTCGAAACCCGCGAGCAAATGCAGGTACTGCGTGAAGAAATTTTCGGCCCGTTACTGCCGGTCAAGACCTACCGCGACTTCAATAGCGCCATCGATTACGTCAATGCTCAGCCAAGGCCGTTGGCAGCCTACTACTTCGGCGAGGACGCCGACGAGCGCCAGCAGGTGCTCAAGCGCACGACCTCAGGCGCGGTGGTGATCAATGATGTCATGAGCCATGTGCTGTTCGAGGCGTTGCCATTCGGCGGTGTCGGTCACTCCGGCATGGGGGCCTATCATGGCGTTTATGGCTTCCGTACCTTCAGCCATGCCAAGGCGGTGGTGGTGCAGAGCCCGGCGGGGGAGTCCAACCTGGCGATGCGCGCGCCCTACGGCGCGATGATTCACGGTTTGCTGGATCAATTGTTGACGGCCGAGTGAGCCGCCCGGGAGCCTGACCATGAGCGTATTGAAGACTGTCAAGGCCAAGCTGTTGCGCGCCCTGGCCAAACGCATGAAACCCAAGTTTACGTACGACGCGGCGCAGTCCCCGCTGCGCACGGTGGACGAAATCGACATCCCGACGGCCTGGGGGCCAGCGCGGGCATTGTTCTATTGGCCCGCTGCAACTTCCAAAAGCCCTTTGCCGGTGTACCTGAACCTGCATGGCGGCGGTTTCGTGGCGGGTGTGCCCGAACATGACGACAGCTATTGCCGTCGGCTGGCGCACAACCTCGGGTGCCTGGTCGTCAACCTGGACTACGTCCTGGCGCCCGAGCATCCGTTTCCTGCCGGTTTGCGCCAAAGTTTCAGGGTGCTCGAATGGCTGGCCGAGCAGGCGATGACCCTGGGAATCGATCCCCAACGCATCGCCGTCGGCGGCCACAGCGCCGGCGGCAACCTGGCCACTGGCGTGGCCAACCTGGCACGGGGGCATCAGGGGCTCAGGGTGGTGCATCAAGTCATCGACTATCCGGTTCTGGATCTGCTTCAGGACCCGGCGCTCAAGCGCTCGTCCCTCGATAAGCCGCTACTCGGCTCGGGCCTGGTGCGTTTCTTCAACAGTTGCTATCTGAGTGATCCGGCCCAGGCCCGGGACCCGCTGGTTTCGCCACTGCTGGCGACGGTCGAGGCATTGCGGGGCATGCCGCCTGCGACCCTCATCACCGCCGAGTACGATATCCTTCGAGCCGAAGGTGAAGCCTATGGGCACAAACTGCGCGAGGCCGGGGTCTCGGTGAAGGCGAAGATGTTCCCTGGCTGTGACCATATGTTCACCCATCTGGGGCCGGATGCTTCGGCGCAGCAGGCCTGGCAATTCGTTGAGGATGCCCTGCGCGAGGCATTCCGCAGCGGGGCGGGGGAGGAGAACGATAGCGAGAGCGCTTATGCCTGAAACCACCGAGCAACCTGTCAGGCGCGGTCGCGGCCGTCCACCGATGCGCAGTCGTCAGGAGCAGATGAGCCTGTTGCTGGACGCGGCGGCTGAGGCGGTCGGCAGCGGCAACTTTGCCAATGTCACCATGGACGCCATCGCCCGAACCGCGGGGATCTCGAAAAAAACCGTCTACCTGCTGGTGGGGAGCAAGGAAGCGTTGCTGTCGCAATTGGTCGCCCGGGACTTGTCGACGCTTGAGTTGCTATTGGAAAGCGGCATCGACTGTGCGCGGGACCTGCTCAGCGAATTGCGCATGTACCTGACGCTGTGGGCGCGCCTGACACTGTCTCCATTGGCGTTGGGCCTCTATCTGATGGCCGCGCAAGGACGCGAGAGCGCGCCGGGCATTGCCAGGATCTGGTATCAGGAAGGAGCCGAGCGTTGCCTGAGCCTGTTGCGCGGTTGGTTGGGCAAGGCCGCCGGCAAGGGGCTGCTTGTCCAGGAGGATGTCGAGCCGGCGGTCGAGCTGATTGACGCGCTGTTGATCTGCCAGCCGCTCAAGCTCTTCACCCTGGGCGTCCAGCAGTGCTGGTCGGATGAACAGATCGGCCAGCGAGTCGATGTCGTCCTCGAGATGTTCGGGCGCTGCTTTATCCATCCGCAACATCACTCATGACCCTTGCGGGAGCGGGCCTGCTTGCTCCCGCAGGGGATGCCCATCGCTATCGGTTATTCGCCACTGTCACGCCGTGACAGCCGATAGGACAACTGGGCACGAGTCAGGCCCAGGCGACGGGCTGCTTCCGAGACATTGCCTTTGACCTCGAGCAGGCAATGATCGATCAAGGTGTCCTCGACCTCCTGTAACGACAATCGACTCAGGTCTTTGTCACCAAACAGCGCCTGGATCGCCTCGTGGCTTGTGTCCTTGTGCGCGGACACCGTACGGGAGGCCGGGGCCTGGTCATGGGGCGACGCTGCCAGTTGCCCTCGATTTCCAATGGAGAACATCGGCTGCGCCAGTCGCTCGCCACTGGTGAACAGGTGTGCCAGGTCGATTGCACCGCCATCCGGCGCGCTGATCACGCCACGTTCCACCAGGTTCTGCAGTTCGCGGATATTGCCTGGGAAGTCGTAGGCCAGCAGCGTGTCGGCGGTGCGCGGAGTGAAGCCGCTGATCTGGCGACCATGCAGCCGTGTGAAGCGATGCAGGAAGTGCGTCATCAGCAGCGGGATGTCTTCCTTGCGCTCACGCAACGGCGGCAAATGGATCGGGAACACGTTCAGGCGGAAGAACAGATCTTCGCGAAACTCCCCTCGTTGCGCGGCGGCACGCAGGTCGACGTTGGTGGCGGCCACCACTCGTACGTCGACTTTGAGGGTCCGGCTGCCGCCCACCCGTTCGACTTCGCCTTCCTGCAGCACGCGCAGCAGCTTGCCTTGAGCCACCAGGCTGAGAGTGCCGATCTCATCGAGAAACAGGGTGCCTCCGTTGGCGCGTTCGAAACGTCCGGCGCGTGACTGGGTTGCGCCGGTAAAAGCGCCGCGCTCGACGCCAAACAGCTCCGACTCCATCAGGTTCTCCGGGATGGCGGCGCAATTGATGGCGACGAAGGGGGCGTCATGGCGCGGACTGATGCGGTGCAGCATCCGCGCAAACATTTCCTTGCCGACCCCGGACTCACCGGTGAACAGCACTGTCGCCTGGGTCGGAGCCACCCGACGCAGCATATGGCAAGCCGCGTTGAAGGCTGAAGAAATACCCACCATGTCACTGTCCTGGGTGGGCTGGTGAGCGGCTTGCAGCTCGGCCGGCAGTGCACCTTTGTCGCCACGGCCGTGGGAGCTCGGGCTACGTCCGCTGGTGCTGACAAAAGGTTCGGCGTTGAGGTCCGCCAGATCGCCTTCGGCATCGTCCCATTCTTCGGCGGGCTTGCCGATCAGCCGGCAGATGTTCGATCCGGTGGAACGGCATTCGACTTCGCGATAGAGGATCAGCCGGCCGACCATCGCAGAAGTGTATCCGGTGGCATAGCCGGTCTGCATCCAGCAGGCCGGTTCGGTGCCGATGCCGAACTGGGCGATGTGTTCGTCGTCTTCGCTGGAATGGTGCCAGAGAAATTCGCCGTAATAGGTGCCCAGGTTCATATCGAATTCGAAGTGCACCGGCTCGACCTTCACCGCGCCTTCGATGGCATGGATGATCGGGCCGGCGGCGAACAGGGCGAGGAAGTCGGCCTCGGGGAAACGTTCCTTGATCAGCGCCGCGTCGCGGGCGCCGCAATGGTAGCCGGTGCGCAACATGATGCCTCGGGCGCGCGACAGTCCCATGCTTTCAATCAACTCACGCCGTAATGCGCCGATTCCGCTGCTGTGCATCAGTAGCATGCGGGCGCCGTTCAACCAGATGCGACCGTCGCCGGGGCTGAACATCAGGCATTCGGTCAGGTCTTGCAGCGTGGGAGAGGCGCCTGGCGGCAATTGCTCACTGGCACCGCGGGCGGGTTTCTTTTTGGCTTCGCCGGAAAGCTCGGCCAGGGAAATCAGCTTGTTTGCCATGAGAAACCCTTAATGTGAGTAATCATATTCCGCATAGTGCAGCATGAATTTGCTGAAATCATCACTTTTTTCTCAGGTGGCAGCGCGCCGCGTGAAAGCTTGAATACCCAATAATCCCTGTATACCCCGTGCTTGAGCGGTCCGGTTGTCCTTTCCGTGAGATGGCATATCGCTTGCTACAACTAGTTACCGATATTAACTATTCGGCAATAATAATATGACTTGGCGACCCTTGTGCGGGGTTGCACAAGCATCAACCGGGAAGACCCGTATGAAGCTGACCAACAAGAAGATCGTCGTGACCGGGGTTTCCTCGGGTATTGGCGCCGAGACAGCAAGGGCCCTGCGTGCCCGTGGCGCCCTCGTCATCGGCATGGACCGCAACGAGCCAAGCATAAGCCTGGATGGGTTCGTCCTGGCCGATCTCAGCCATCCCGACGCGATCGACGACGCCGTGCGTCGGTTGCCAGAGCGTATCGATGGGCTGTGCAACATCGCCGGGGTGCCGGGCACTGCCGATCCGCAACGGGTTGCCTACGTCAATTACCTGGGCCTGCGCCATCTCTGCACGACGGTACTGCCGCGCATCGCCGAGGGGGGCAGCATCGTCAATGTGGCGTCGATCCTCGGGGCCCAGTGGCCGCAACGCCTGGATCTACACAAGGAACTGGCGCGTATCGAGGGTTTCTTCCAGGGACAAGCGTGGCTGGCCCAGCACCCGGTGCCCAAGGAGAGTTGCTACCAGTATTTCAAAGAAGCCCTGATCGTCTGGACCTACCTGCAGGCGCAACCCTGGTTCATGGAACACTCGGTGCGTATGAACAGCGTGGCGCCGGGCCCGGTGTTCACGCCCATCCTCGGCGAATTCGTCAGCATGCTCGGTCAGTCGCGCGTCGAGGCCGACGCCCATCGCATGAAACGCCCGGCCTACGCCGATGAGGTGGCTGTCGCCATTGCGTTCCTGTGCGCGGACGAATCGCGCTGGATCAATGGTATCAACCTGCCCGTCGATGGGGGACTGGCCTCCACCTACATCTGAACGAGGGTTCACCGACTGCGCATTGCGTGCAGCTCATTGCCGTTTTTTCCAAGAAAACATGTTTCCAGACAACAAGAACAATGAGGAACTCCATGCACAACTCTCGACGCTATCCGGGCTTCAAACGTTCGGCCCTGGCTCTCTCGGCTTGCCTCGCCGGCCTGGCTTCCCAAGCCCAGGCCGCTCAGATCGACCTGGGCGACAGTGACTGGCGCCTGCGCTGGGACAACACCCTCAAGTACAGCCAGGCCTGGCGGTTGAAAGGGGCCGACGACCGTCTGACCAATGCGCCGACGGCGGGCGGCCTGTACCCCTCGATCCAGAGCCAGGGCGACAGAAATTTCAGTCGCGGGCTGGTTTCCAACCGGCTGGACCTGTTCAGTGAGATGGACCTGAGCAAGGAAAACTATGGCCTGCGTCTCAGCGGTGCAGCGTGGTATGACGATGTCTATAACCAGGACACCGACGACAGCGCCAACCCGCACTTTCTCGACGATACCCGCGAGCTGCATGGGCGTGACGCCGAGATACTGGATGCCTTCGTGTTCCTGCGCGGTAACGTCGGCGATGCGAGCCAGGGAACCGTGCGTCTCGGTCGGCACAGCCTGATCTATGGCGAAAGCCTGTTCTACGGGGGCAACGGCATCGCCGCCGCCCAGGGTCCCACCGATGTGGTCAAGTTGCTCAGCGTACCGGGCACCCAGTTCAAGGAGATCCTGCGTCCGGTCAATCAGGTATCCGGGCAGCTGCAGATTACCCCCCAGTTATCGGTGGGGGCCTACTATCAGTTCGAGTGGGAGCGTTCCAATCTTCCGGGCGCCGGCAGCTACCTGAGTGACAACGACGGTATCGGCAAGGGTTCAGGCGACTGGACCGAGGTGTTCGGCAACACCACCGTGCATGCCTCCGATATCGAGGCCAGGAACTCGGGGCAGGGCGGCATGCAATTGCGCTACAAACCGGAAGGCACCGAGCTGGAGCTGGGCTTCTACGCCGCCAAATACCACGACAAGGCACCGAGTGCGCTGTATGCCTACCTGGACGGGCCTGCGGCGGCTGCCACGGGACTGCCGATCCTGGGGGCCTACCGCCAGGTCTATGCCGAAGACATCAAGACCGTCGGAGCCAGCTTCTCCACCGCCTACGGCCCGTTCAACTTCGCCGGCGAAACCTCGGTGCGGTGGGACGCGCCCCTGGTCAGCAACCTGCAAGTGATCGCGCCCGGCACGGCGGCGGACAACAGCGGGGACGCCTTGTACGCCAAGGGCAAGACCGCCCACGTCAACCTTTCGACCATTTACCTGCTGCCGCCCAACGCCTTGTGGGACGGTGGCTCGGTACTCGCTGAGCTGGCCTGGAACCGCACCCTCAGCGTCACTGAGAACCGTGCTGCGCTGGACTCCAACACCACCCGCGACGCCACCGCACTGCGAGTGCTGGCCGAACCGGCCTATTTCCAGGTGGCTGACGCGCTGGACATCAGCGTGCCGGTGGGGTTTGGCGTGGTTCTCGACGGGCGTTCATCGGCGGTCAGCAAGTCAGGCTTTGGCAATACCCATGCCGGTGACTGGAGCATCGGCGTCAAGGCCACCTACCTGCAGCGCTGGGACTTCGGCATCAACTACGTGAATTTCTTTGGCAAGACCGGGGCGGGGCTGCGCGAGGACGGCAATTTCAGCTATGCGCAATCCCTGGCCGACCGCGATTTCGTCTCCATGTACGTGAAAACCACATTCTAATAAGAGGTTTCATTCTCTATGCAAAACCCATCTTCCTTGCGTATCCCGGCCCTGGCCATTGCCTTGTTGAGTGCCGGCCTCGTGCACGCGGCGGTTTCCCCCGAGCAGGCCGCACGGCTGAACAAAGACCTTACCCCCCTGGGCGCCGAGCGGGCGGCCAACAAGGACGGCAGTATCCCGGCGTGGACGGGCGGCTACACCCAGGTACCCGCCGGTTACAAGAACGGCGACAAACGCGCCGATCCGTTCGCCGCCGAAAAGCCGCTGTACACCGTCAGCGCCGCGAACATGGCGCAATATGCCGACCTGTTGGCCGATGGCACCAAGGCCTTGATGCAGAAATATCCGGGCTATCGCCTGGACGTCTACCCGACCCACCGCAGTGCCGCTGCCCCGCAGTGGGTGTATGACAACACGCTGAAGAACGCGACCCGCGCCACCGTCGAGGTGGAAACCGAGAAAGTCAGCGGCGCCTATGGCGGGATTCCGTTCCCGTTGCCGCAGAACGGCACCGAGGCGCTGTGGAACTATCGCTTGTCCTGGCAGGGCGCCGACACCTTCTATGCGCCGTTCGATACTTGGCTGATGACCGCTGGCGGCAAGAAAATCCAGGCTACACGGGCACGGTTCTGGTACCAGGATCCTTACTATTTCAAAGAGGGGAGCCTGGAAACGTTCAACGGTAAATTCCTGATCGGCAAACTGGCCACCGAGCTGCCGTCCTCCAAGGCCGGCGAAGGCCTGATGACCCATTGGGATATGGACCCAGGCAAACGTGCAGCCTGGCAGTACCTGGTGGGCCAGCGTCGGGTACGGCGCGCGCCAAACATCGCCTACGACACCCCGGACTTCGTCACCTCCGGCGTCGGTTTTTTCGACGAGGCGTTCATGATCTTCGGCCCGACCGACCGCTACGACCTGAAGCTGGAAGGCAAGAAAGAGCTGCTGGTGCCTTATAACAACAACCGTTCGGCGGCGGCCAAGAGCGACGACCTGGTCAAGCCGGGCTTCCTGAACCCCGATCTGGTGCGCTGGGAAAAACACCGGGTCTGGGTGGTGAATGCCACTCTGCGCGAAGGCAAGCGTCACGTGGTGCCCAAGCGCACCTATTACCTGGATGAGGATTCCTGGCAAGTGCTGCTGGTCGATGGCTATGACGCCCAAGGCAAGCTGGGACGGCATAACTACTCGCTGACACTGCTGGCCCCCGAGATGCCGGTGCTGACCGCCCAAATGCAGTGGGGCAGCTACAACCTGGAGACCGGCGCCTACTTCCTGAACTCGTCGGCCAACGATCTGGACGTGCAATACCAGAGTTATCCGCGGCCGCCGGCGTCGTTCTTCACGCCGGATGCGATGGCCAACGACAGTCTGCGCTAAGACGTTGAACCACGCGCCGGGCACGAGCATCGGCGCGTTGGGTATGGATCAATTCATGGGCGGTTGGAGCGGGCATGATCGGTAATTTTTCATTCAGACGGGCACTGTCGGCGGCCCTGTTGCTGATGTTTTCGCTGGCGCCCGGCTGGGCCGCGGCCAATCCACGGATTGCCTTGCTCGACCAGCCAGCCATGCAGAGCGCCAAGGCCAGCCATGCCGTGTTGCTGGCGGTGGCCCGCGCAGGTGAACGGCTGGTGGCGGTGGGCGAGCGTGGCATCGTTCTGCTCTCCGACGACTCCGGGACGACGTGGCGTCAGGCGCAGGTGCCGGTCAGCGTCAGCCTGACGGCTGTGCAATTCGTCTCGGCCCAACAGGGGTGGGCAGTCGGTCATATGGGCGTGGTGCTGCGCAGTACGGACGGCGGCGAAACCTGGAGCAAGCAACTCGATGGCAACGCCGCTGCGCAGCTGGCTCTGGTGTCGGCTCGACAAGACGGCGACGCCAAGCGCCTGAGCGATGCCGAGCGGCTGGTGGCCGACGGCCCTGACAAGCCATTTCTCGACCTGTATTTCAGCGACCCTCGTAACGGTTACGTCGTGGGGGCCTATGGGCTGATCCTGCGCACCGAGGACGGTGGCGAAAGCTGGCGGCCCTGGATGCAACAGGTGGACAACCCCGAGGACCTGAACCTGTACGGCATTCGCGCAGCCGGCAATGCGCTGTTCATGGTGGGCGAGCGGGGCTTGCTGCTGCGCTCCAACGATAACGGGCACAGTTTCCAGGCGCTCGAGTCTCCCTATGCGGGCAGCTTCTTCGGCGTGCAAGGCAATGCTCGCGGCGAGCTGGTGGCGTTCGGTCTGCGTGGCAACGTTTTCTGGTCGGGTGATCAGGGCGCCAGTTGGCGCCCCCTGCAAACCGGCCTGGAAGTGGCTTTATCGGCCGCGACGCCCTTGCCGGACGGAGCGCTGGTGCTGGCCAGTCAGGCAGGAGACCTGTTGCTCAGCGCGGGCAGGGGAGGCCGTTTTCGATCCCTGTCCGCGCCGGTCGGCACCTCCATTGCCGGCCTGGTGGCGGCCCCCGACGGCAGCTTGATCTGCGTCGGACTGGGCGGTGTGATCCGCCTCAATCCCGATCTTTTCTCGGCGCAACGCTGAAATCACTTGCCTGTGCCCTAGCGGGCCGTATGCGGAGCATGACGTGAATATCCCTAATCTCTCCCTCGAACAGCAAGTCGTGATCGCCCGCCTGGAAGACTTCGATCCGCGCTCCGGCAACCTGGGTGAACGCGCCATCTTCAATCACAGACCGTGGGTCATTCTGTTGTGCCTGCTGGTCACCCTGGTGTTGGGCTACCAAGCCAGCAAGATCGGCCTCAATGCCAGTTTCGAAAAGACGATCCCGACCTCCCATCCCTACGTTGCCAATTTCCTGGAGCAGCGCAGTGACCTGAGCGGCCTCGGCACCTCGATTCGTATTGCCGTGGCCGTCAAGGACGGCAGCATTTTCGACAAGGACTACCTGGATGTCCTGGCCAGGCTCAACGATGAAATCTATCTACTGCCGGGGGTCGACAAACCCTACATGAAGTCCCTTTGGACGCCGACCACGCGCTGGACAGCCGTGACTGAAGAGGGGCTCGATGGCGGCACGGTGATTCCGGATACCTACGACGGTTCGCCGGCCAGCCTGGAGGAGGTGCGCACCAACGTGGCGCGTTCCGGTGAGATCGGGCAGCTGGTGGCTGGCAACTTCCAGTCCAGCGTGATCTTCGTGCCACTGCTGGAGATCAACCCGGCCACCGGCAAGGCGTTGGACGCCGGCGAGTTCTCCCGGCAACTGGAGACCCTGCGCGACAAATACCAGAACGAGCGGATCCAGATCCACATCACCGGCTTCACCAAAATCATTGGCGACCTGATCGCCGGGTTGGCGCAGGTCATGCTGTTCTTCGTCATCGCAGTGGTGGTCACCGTGGCGGTGCTTTACTGGTACACCCGTTGCGCCCGCAGCACGGCATTGGTAGTGCTGTGTTCGCTGGTGGCGGTGCTCTGGCAGATCGGTTTGCTGGCGACCCTCGGTTATGACCTGGACCCATACTCGGCGCTGGTGCCTTTTCTGGTGTTCGCCATCGGCATGAGCCATGGCGCGCAGAAGATGAACGGTATCATGCAGGACATCGGTCGCGGCACGCACCGGGTGGTCGCTGCCCGTTATACCTTCCGCCGCCTGTTCGCCGCTGGCATGACCGCGCTGCTCTGCGATGCGGTGGGGTTTGCCGTGCTGATCGTGATCAAGATTCAGGTCATCCAGGATCTGGCGATCACTGCCAGCATCGGCGTGGCGGTGCTGATTTTCACCAACCTGATCCTGTTGCCGATCCTGCTTAGCTACATCGGTGTAGGAGCCAAGGCCGCAGCACGCAGCCTGCGGGCGGAAACCGCCGCGTTGACCGCCAGCGTCAAACATCCGCTCTGGCGTCTCCTGGATCTGTTCACCCGACGCCCCTGGGCATGCGGCGCCTGTCTGGTGGCGTTGGCACTGGCGGCGGGCGGATTCGCCATCAGCCTGCACCTGAAGGTCGGTGATCTCGATCCCGGTGCCCCGGAGTTGCGCCCTGACTCGCGATACAACCGCGATGCCGCCTTCATGACGCAAAACTATGCGGCCAGTTCGGACATTTTCGTGGTCATGGTGAAAACCCCGGAGGACCAGTGTACCCGTTATCCGACCCTGGCCGCTGTGGACGCCCTGGCCTGGCAACTGGAGCAACTGCCCGGGGTGGAATCCACCAACTCTATGGCGGCCCTGAGCAAGATAGCCGCCGCCGGTTATAACGAGGGTAACTTCAAGTGGTACGAGCTGATTCCCAACGATGGCGCCCTGGGTGCGGTGCAGACCCGTGCGCCACGGGAGCTGTTCAACCAGGGATGCTCACTGCTCTCGCTCTACGTGTACCTGGCCGACCACAAGGCCGACACGTTGCAACGGGTGGTCGAGGCCAGCGAAGCCTTCATCGCCAGACAGCACTTGCCGCAGGTGAAGTTCATGCTCGCGGCCGGCAGCGCCGGGATCGAGGCGGCCACCAACATCGTGGTGAAAAAGGCCATGCGCGAAATGCTGTTCTGGGTCTATGGCGCGGTGATCCTGCTGTGCTGGGTGACCTTCCGTTCATGGCGGGCTGTACTGGCGGCGGTGCTGCCGCTGGTGCTCACATCGATTCTCTGTGAGGCGCTGATGGTTGGCCTGGGCATGGGCGTCAAGGTCGCCACCTTGCCGGTGATCGCCCTCGGCGTTGGAATCGGCGTCGACTACGCACTCTACGTGCTGAGCATCATCCTGGCCCACATGCGCGCTGGCGCCTCGCTGTCCGAGGCTTATTACCGCGCCTTGCTGTTCACTGGCAAGGTGGTGCTGTTGACGGGCATCACCCTGGCCATTGCAGTGGCGACCTGGGCCTGGTCGCCGATCAAATTCCAGGCCGACATGGGCATCCTGCTGGCGTTCATGTTCCTGGTGAACATGCTCGGCGCCCTGATCCTGTTGCCTGCGCTGGCGTACTTCCTGCTGCCCGAGCGGCTCTTCGCAAAAAAGCCTGAGGGCTGCAGGGTGATGCGTCCGGTCGGGGAGGGTTGAACATGGGGCCGCCGTCGTTGTGGGACTCGGGATTCGACCAAGAGGTCCGGACATCCGTGAAACGACAGCCATTATTCTTGACCCAACCAGCCAAGCGTCAACGCAGCGAGCAGGAGATAGCGACTGGCCTTGGCCAGCGTAACGATCAACATGAAGCGCCAGAAGGGTTCGCGCAGGACTCCGGCGATCATGGTGATTGGATCGCCGATGATCGGTGCCCAACTGAGCAACAGTGACCAGCGACCATAGCGCTGATAGGCACGCTGGGCTTTCTCCAGCTTGGCTTCGCTGACCGGGAACCAGCGTTTGTGCCGATAATGCTCGATAGAGCGGCCCAACAGCCAATTGAGCACCGAACCTAGCACGTTGCCGGTGACAGCCACCGCCAGCAGTGCCCAGGTCGCGTACTGGCCGGTCAGTAGCAACCCGACCAGTACCGCTTCGGACTGCATGGGCAACAGCGTGGCGGCTCCCATGGCGGCGAAGAACAGGCCGAAATAGCCGGATACGGCCCACATCAGGTCAGGCATTGAGTCCGATCCAGCCACGGACGCTGTTAAAGGGGCATGGGTACCATTCTTGGAACACTGAGCACACATCCTGGCAAAATTTCAGAGTACCCGGTCTTTGCCTATTCGCTAAGCGTTGGCTAGTGTTCTTTGCAACGGCAAGGACGACCCGCGACCGCGACGGAATTCAATCATGACCGAGCACTTCTCAAGTCAAACGTTCAAATCCATCAGCTGCGCCGAATGCCGCGACCATGGGGCGCTCGGGTTTGAATTCACCATGGCGTTCCAGCCCATTTTCAATGTCAGGACCGGCGCAACGTTTGCCTACGAAGCCCTGGTGAGAGGGATTAATGGCGAATCGGCCGGCTATATTCTGAGCAGGGTGAATGACGGCAATCGGTACCGGTTCGACCAGGCGTGTCGCGTCAAGGCCATCGAAGAGGCGGCCAGGTTGGGTATGCTGGATATTCCGGATTGCCTGTTGAGTATCAACTTCCTGCCAAACGCTGTGTATCGCGCCGAAACCTGTATTCGCGCCACCCTGGAAGCTGCGCGGCTGACCAACTTCCCTCCGCAAAGGCTCATGTTCGAAGTGACCGAGGGGGAGAGGGTGGACGATCCCGAACACCTCAAGTCCATCTTCACGGAATACGCACGCCAGGGTTTCACCACTGCGATCGATGATTTCGGTTCAGGCTATTCGGGCCTCAATCTGTTGGCCATGTTCCAACCCCACATCATGAAGATCGACATGGCGCTGACCCGTACCATCGACCAGGATCAGGTCAAGCAAGCCATCGTCGAGGGTATCATCCTGGTTGCGAAGCGCCTGGGAATCACTGTGATAGCCGAAGGTGTCGAGACCCGCGAGGAAAGTGCCGCGCTTCTGAACCTGGGTGTCGAGTTGATGCAAGGCTATCTCTATGCGCGACCGGAAGTTGGCCGCCTACCCATCGGCGTTTTTGATTGAGCGGGCCAACGCATCTTCGACGCAGTCGAGAATCGCCTGGCCGTTGAAAGGCTTCACGAGAAAGCCGATGGCCCCTCGATCAATAGCCTGATTGCGAACTGATACTTCAGCGTGGGCCGTCATGAAAATGACTGGAAATGTATAGCCAAGATTGGTGAGTTTATTCTGTAGTTCCAAGCCGCTGATGCCCGGCATATGGATATCAGTCATCAGGCAGTCGGTTTTGTCGACGTCCTCGGATGCCAGAAAATCCTCTGCACAGGCAAATAGTTGTGCTTTGTAGCCTACGGATCGCAATAAACTATCAATAGAGGCCAAAAGTGCATCATCGTCGTCGACGACGGCGATCAGGGGTATAGATATGGGCACGCAAATGCACCTCGGTGAGCAAGGGAACTCAAGCTATATCAATAGACTAGATGCAAAACTCTTTCACGGAAATGATACACAGGTATATCAATGGCCCTGAGTCAAATGTTGTGGATGGTTTGTTTATCGATGACCCTGGCTACAGGCAGGGTGAAATAAATCACAGCGCCGGAATCTGGTGTGTTATCGGCCCAGATACTTCCACCATGAGCCTCGACAATTGATCGGCATATGGAAAGTCCCATGCCCATTCCATCAATCTTGGTGGTGAATAATGGCAGGAATAACTTCGACATGGCACTTTTGCAGATACCCGGGCCTGAATCCTGTATCAGAATTTTTATCGTATCCGCGGCCTGGAGACTTGCTTCCATTCTTATGAATCTGTTTCTGGTCCGATTTGCTCTCATGGCTTGGACACTGTTTGTCATCAGATTAATGATCACCTGCTGCAGTTGAACCCTGTCGGCATGAATGGCCGGAAGCGCGTCGTCGAAGTGATATTCGAGTCGAACCTTGCTTCGTCGGGTTTCGTGTCTGACCAGCTCGAGCGACTCAAGCAGCACCTCCCGTAGATCGAGTGTCGTTCGATAGTGATCGACGTTCCTGGACATTCTCCGAATTCGCCGGATCACTTCGCTGGCTCTTCGAGCTTGTCCCAGTATCTGCTCCATGGCGCTACGGGTTTCCGAAATATGGGGTACATCCCTATCCAGCCAGCGCAAACCGGCTTCAGCGTAGGTGGTGACTGCCGCCAATGGCTGGTTGACCTCATGGGCAATGGATGCGGCCAGTTCTCCCAGCGCACTCAGGCGAGTCGCATAGGCCAATTCTGTTTGTGCGCGGTGCAAGGCTTCTTCAGCCATCTTGGCTGCTGTCACGTCCATGACAGCCCCGACATACTCGCATTCGCCTGCATGCCCCTTCATTAAGTCGGCATTCATATGAATGTGTTTGATTCGGCCATCCGGCATGACCAGGCGGTGTTCAATTTTCAGATAGGGAACTTGCTCAAAGGCTTTCGAGATGATCGCCTTGATGGGCTCGATGTCGTCCGGGTGAGTTCTATTCAGGATGCATTGGAGGGCAGGGTGGGTGCCTTCTTCAAATTCGAAGATTCTCAGGGCTTCCGCTGACCAATACATTTCACCACCGGGCACCGTCAAGCCAATACTGCCGGTTCGACTGACGCGTTGAGCCCCAGCCAGAAACGCCTCGCTGCGCCTCAGTGCGTCGGCGGCGTGTTTGCGTGCGGTAATGTCATTATGGGTAGCGAGAATCGAGATGGGAGTGCCGTCATTGGATACAGCCAGCGTACATCGACTGGTCACGATGACTGTCCTGCCATCGCGGCACTGTTCAGTCAACTCACCTTCCCAACTACCCTTGGCTAACAATACTGACATCAACTCTTCCTGGGTAATGGGAAGCTGAGTATGAAGCAAGGCTTGGCAATCGCGCCCTAATGCCTCTTCACGGGACCACCCATACAAGGCTTCCGCTCCGGGGCTCCATGTTGAAATTCGTCCATCCATGTCTCTCACGACAATAGCGTCATGGGTCTGCGCAAGTAGTCGAACCTGTTCCCGGAGTTCGTCATCGGTGGTCTTGATTTGCAAGGCAAGCAGGGAGGTGATGACGATAGCCGATAAGCTCACCAGGCAACGGACGAACGCTGTTGAATCCAACTTCAGGCCATGTGAGACAAAAAACGCCGCCACAGTCAGGAAAATGCAGGAAAGACAAATGATACGTACGCCGCATTTGGAGAACAGTCGCAGACAAATCAGTATGACCACCACGTAGAGCACCGCAATGGCGACGTCAAGTGAGGTCAACGTGTCTACGACAAAGAACAGCGCCGCAAGAGCAATAGCTCCAATTCTCAGAACCATCGTGTTTGAAGTCGATTGTGCATGTTTCATCTGTCCCTCGCATAAAGGATGATGAGTTTGAAGTGATGGGCAGGCAGATTTGCGGCTTTCAGTAATGCCCGAAAGAGATAGAAGAAGATGTATCAGGCAATATTTCCAAAAAGGCCTCTGTCCTGACGCCCACAAGGTGACCGACAGAGGCAGAGGCCAACAGCATCGACTCAATAGTCCCAGTGGGCCGCAATCCAGCGGAATGCATCGCCGTCTACGGCTACATGTCCGAGCGAGGGGAAGGGCAGGTGAGTGGCGACGAACAACTCACCACTTGCCGCTGCCTCCTGTAACAGCCGTACCCGCACATCGACTGACTTTTGCGGATCGTGCTCGAAGCCGTTGTGCCATTCCGGATGGTCGAAGGCTACCGGGAACAGGGCGTCTCCGGCGAAGGTCAGGCGTTCGCCACCTGAGTCCACGTAGACGATGCAGTGACCAGGAGTGTGGCCGCCGGTAAGCTTTGCAACCACGCCGGGTGCTACTTCATGTTCGTCCTCGAAGATCTGCAGACAGTCCTCATAGTGCGCGATGAACTCGTTGGCGGTTCGACGCAGTACGTCTGGCACCGGTTGCGGCATTTCGGTCAGGCTGAAGTCGGGAATTTTCCAGAAGTCGACTTCAGTAGCGGTGACGTGGATGCGCACGTCCGACCTCAGGCTTTTTCTGACCGAATCGACCAACAGCCCGCCAATATGGTCCATGTGCATATGGGTGATCACGATATCGGTGATGGATGACAGATCGATACCTGCATCCTTCAGGCGTTTGGGGAACAGCCCGGCGCGAGGGAAGCCGGGGAACTGGTTGCCCAGGCCAGCATCGACCAGAATGGTTTGCTCTCCGCTGCGCACTACCAACACGTTAAGCGCCCAGTCGAACATGTCCGGCCCCAGGTACATGTCCTTGAACCAGGCCGCTCGCTCAGCGGGGTCGGCGTTGGTTGACATGGTTTCGGTCGGAAGCGGCAGCACGCCGTCGCTGACCACCAATATATCGACCTCGCCCAAGCGCAGAGCGTAGCGCGATGGCACCAACTCCTGAGCCGGCGTGGCGCCATCGGGCTGGGCGAAGCTATTCAGGTACATGGCCATGGTCTTCTCCTGTTACGTTGAGGTGCGGGTTCAGATGAATCAGTTAGTTTGTCTTACTGTCATCGGTTGTGAACTCAATCCTAGGGAGAAAAGCTTCCAGGCACATCTCTACATGGGTGTATGACAATTACGCATCCGTTGTAGAAAACTATACAAATGTATAGGTCAGCCAACTTTGGCATCTAGTCGATCGGTTCCGCTTCATGCCTTTATGGGGCTCAGTGGAAGAGGGTAGCGCGCCCTCATCCAGGGGGGCGGAGCCTGTAAAGCAATACATAAGTATTAATCTGGATATCCAACGGACGATCCTATTGAACCCATGTACAACTGACACTCAGCTTGGGATGTGAATAATTTCAAGTCGTACCGAAACCACAAGTAACCGGGCACAACGAGGTATTGGAAAATAACTTCATCGGGCTGATAAAAAATGAACAGAAATGACCTGCGACATGCCGATATCAACTTACTGGTTATCTTTGAGACCATGATGCGCGAGCGCAATGTCACTCGGACGGGCGAACGCTTGTTCCTCGGCCAAGCCACCGTCAGCAGCGCGCTGAGCCGGCTACGGACAATGTTCGACGACCCGCTGTTCATTCGCACCGGTCGAGTGATGGAGCCCACCGCGCGCGCGGAAGAAATCCACGTCCTTCTTGGACCCGCGCTGGAGGGGGTTGCCCTGGCGCTCAGTTGCGCACAGGAGTTCGACCCGTACACCAGCGAGGAGACTTTTCACGTTGGGCTTTGCGACGAAGTGGAATACGCGCTGCTGCCTGGGCTGATTCAGGATTTGAGAAGCGAGGCGCCAAATATCACTCTGGTAGTACACCGCGTGGATGCGCTGCAACTGCCGCAGCTGCTCATTGCAGGGGACATCTCCCTGGGTGTCGCTCAGGTCCGGGAACTGCCGGCCAGAGCCCATTGCCGAAGTTTGCGCGCGGTGCGGCCGATGTTGCTGTACGCCGACTCGGCTGCGGGCCCCATGAGTCTCGATGAATTCTGCCGGAGACCACATGTGGCAGTGTCCTCGCAGGGAAAAGTCAGCGACGAGGTCGACCGCGTTCTGGCCCGTCACGACCGGCAGCGCCGCGTAGTGCTGGCGGTACCTCAGTTCAGCGTCTTACCGGCATTGCTGGCCGGTAGCGACATGCTCGCTGTTGTACCCGACTATGCCGCCCGGGCAATGGCACGGCTCCACGGCCTGCGTGCCGAGTATCCGCCACTGCAGCTCTTGAGCCCTGACCTCGCCATGGCATGGCGTGGCACCAGCCATGCAGATCCTCGCGAGCGTTGGTTGCGCTCGTACTTCGCCCGTCATCTTGAACAGACGGAGAGTCCTGCACCGCAACCGGTTTACTGCTCGTCGCTGGCCGTGGCTTGAATGGATGACTATTTACTTGCCTGCGTCTGATTTCAGGTGCTCGCTGAAGAAGGCTGTCATCTTCTCGAAAGGAATCTTGTCCACGCGGTCGTACAAGTCGACGTGGTTGGCCCCCGGAACAATCACCAGTTCCTTGGGCTCTGCAGCAGCTGCATAGGCGGTCTCGGCGAAATAACGCGAATGAGCGTTCCCACCGTGAACGAACAGGATGGGGCGCGGCGAAATCTCTTTGATGTAGGTCAGGATCGGCATGTTCATGAACGACAGTGGCGTAGTCATCGTCCAGGCGTTGCCCGAGTTGACCGCACGCGGATGGTAGCCCCGCGGTGTCATGTAGTAGTCGGCATAGTCGACCAGGAACTGCGGCTCGCCGCCCTTCAGCTTGTTGTAGTCCGGCTGGTAGGCTGGCTTGCCGTTCTGCGCATCGTCCCAGCGTTGCCGACTCAGTTGTTCCAGGGTCTGAGCGCGCTGCTCGGCGGTCACAGTGTCGTTGTACCCCTTGGACATAACGCGAGTCATGTCGTACATGGTGCTGGCGACGACAGCCTTGACACGCTTGTCGGCCGCCACGGCGTTCAAGGCCATACCGCCCCAGCCGCAAATGCCGATGACGCCTATGCGCTCACGATCAACGTAGGATTGCAGGCCGATGAAATCTACCGCGGCCATGAAGTCTTCTGTGTTGATATCAGGCGAAGCGACGTTACGCGGCTCACCGCCGCTTTCTCCGGTATAGGAACCGTCGAAAGCCAACGTGACGAAGCCGCGCTCGGCCATGGTTTGCGCGTAAAGGCCCGAGGATTGCTCCTTCACCGCACCGAAGGGGCCGCCGACGACAAGCGCTGCCAACCGTTGGTTGCCTCGATTTTTCGGTAGATACAGGTCGCCTGCGAGGGTAATACCGTAGCGGTTCTTGAAGGTTACCTTCTGATGATCGACCTTCTCGCTCTTGGCAAATACCTTGTCCCATTCTTGGGTCAGTTGCAGACCGCCCATCTCGACCATTGTCGGGGACGCTTGCGCCTGCGCCATCTCACCTCCGAAGGCCGCAGCCAGGCCAACAAGGAGGGAGCCATGGAAAAAATCCCGGAGAGTCCTGCGCGATTTGATGCTCGTCAGATTCAGGGTTGCTTCGTTCATCGTGTTTTCCTTCGCGTAGTTGATGATTGGTGCAAATGCGCAGAACTGTTCGCTTTCATTTCGTAGGCCAACGCTTGGCTGCCGGTCTGTCGCATTGGGTGTCGGGTGCTCATGAAAAACTGTGTCGCTGCAGGAAAGTTAATCCCTTGAGAAGGTGATTCGCGCGGTTCCCCTGCCAAGCACCTGAGCCAGATCTGTAGGGTCGTCTATACGACCCAGGCGCGTGTACGAGTAGCTCGAATCGAATGTCAGGTAAAAGACAACCAGCGTCTGCGCCCCGTAGAGCATGAGATCGCCGTTGTGGACCGTGCCGGGCCGAATGGTGCTCGTAGGTAACGCCTTCGGCAGTTTGGCGTGCTTCTCATTGCTGTTCAGATCGGGCATGTCGATCGTGAGCGGCAGCACGGCGACAAAGGCGCGAGCAGCTTCGGTGTCGGCCAAGGTAATGGCGAAGCGACGTTCGCCGACGGTCATCCACATACGAGACTCCTCCGATTGAACAGTTGCCGTTGTTGCATGAGTCGAGATGACGCGGGGACCGGCCAACGCCTCTCCGTTCCCGCCGAGGGTGAACAGGCTGGACAGCAGGCCCAGCATGCGCAGGGCACGCACGCCTCGTGCGGAGCGACCTTCAATCTGCGTTTGGCTGTGGCTGCTATGGGAGATAACGAGGCTCGCGGTCATAGACCCTCCGGACGTGGCAGTGGGCTCAGTTCGCTTGCCGCATCGGCGAGCGCGAGGTGAGGAGAGAGAGAAAGGCTGCTAACACCAGCATGGCCGCACTGCTAAAGAAGGTGGCTTGATAGCCGCTATGGTCGAACAGCAGGCCGCCAAGGATCGACCCCAGGGCGATGGAGAGTTGCACCACAGCAACGAACAGGCCGCCACCTGCTTCGGCATCCTTGGGAAACACCATGGCAATCCAGGACCACCAGCCGACAGGGGCCGAGGTACCGATCAGCCCCCACAGCCCCAGCAGGACGACAACGATGGCAGCCCAATGACCGAAGGCTGTCAGGGCCACGGCAATCAAAGCCATCAGCAATGGCATGACTATCAGCGTCTGAAAGAAGCGCCGCTGCAGCACCCGCCCGATTAGCAGCGTGCCGATGAAGCCCGCCGCACCGATCACTAGCAGTACGAGTGAAATGTTGGTGCCATGCACATCGGTGACCGTCTCCAGGAACGGTCGCACATAGGTGAACAAGGAGAACTGGCCCATGAAGAACAGGCTGCTGGCCAGCATGCCGATCAAGACGGTGGGGCGCTTGAGCAGGGTGAAGACCTTGAACGCACTGCCCAACTCGGGACTGCGCACGGCGACCTGCATGGATGGCAGCGCTTTCCATTGCCAGACCAGTGCGAGCAGGGCGATTGGCACCAGGCAGAGAAAGGCACCGCGCCAACCGATGAAAGTTCCGAGCCAAGCGCCCAGCGGTGCGGCAACCACTGTGGCCAATGCGTTGCCCCCATTGACCAGTGCCAGTGCCCGCGGCACATCACGGCTTGGCACCAGGCGTATCGTCGTGGCTGCCGACATCGACCAGAAACCGCCTACCACCACGCCGATCAGTGCCCGACCGAGCATGTAGGTTACATAGTTTGGCGCCAGGGCGACGATGCCACCGGATATGCCCATGGTCGCAGTCAGTCCCAGCAACAGTGTCTTGCGATTCAGGCTGCCGGCAAGTGCGGAAATGAACAGGCTGGTGAGCACGGCGAAGGCGCCCGAGATGGCAATGCCTTGGCCTGCCATACCCTCGGTAACATCCAGGTCATCGGCGATGGGCGTCAGTAGGCTGACCGGCAGGAACTCCGATGCGACCAGCGCGAAGGCACAAACCGAAATGGCCAGGACGCCACTCCAGGAGTCCGACTGCTCGGGGACTTCGTTGACGGTATTGATTGTGTTGGCTGTCATGCAAACCTGGGTTTCTGAGATTTAAACCACCGATGCGGCGAGGGCGGCGAGGAGAGGTCAGGGATTGCTACTCCCAAGGAGAACAAAGCTGATTATTCGGAGTGAATGTTCGGGCATGCGACTTGTTGTTACTAGCTAATCAATACTTAAAGGAGCTATAAGCTCTTCTAATCAATGATTCGTGGGAAACTTCGGCCATGATCAAACGTAACCTCAACGACCTGCTGTCCTTCGTAACCGTCGCGCGCGAGGGCACCTTCACTCGCGCCGCCGCCCAACTGGGCGTGACGCAGTCGGCATTGAGTCAGGCGATAAGCGGCTTGGAGGCACGACTGCAGATCCGCTTGCTCACCCGAACGACGCGTAGCGTTTCGCCCACTGCGGCGGGAGAACGCCTGCTGAACGCCATTGGTAATCGCTTCGACGAGATCGAGGCGGAACTGGACGAGTTGTCGGCCCTGCGCGACAAACCAAGCGGCACGGTGCGCATTACCTGTGGGGATCACATCCAGCGCACCTTGCTGCTGCCCAAGCTCACGCCCTTGCTGCTGGAATATTCAGACATCAAGGTCGAGTTCGACATCAACTACGGCTTTCGCGACATCGTGGCTGATCGCTTCGATGTCGGGGTGCGCATGGGTGACACCATCGACAAGGACATGATCGCCATTCCCATCGGGCCTCAGTTGCGCATGGCGGTGGTGGCATCCCCGGCGTACTTTGCGAATCGCCCGAAACCCAGGAACCCTCGTGAGCTGATCGGCCACAACTGCATCAATATGCGCATGCAGTCTGGAGGAGGGCTTTACGTCTGGGATTTTCAACGCAAGGGCAAACAGTTGAATGTCCGTGTGGGTGGACAGCTGATCTTGAACACTTCGCCCAATATTGTGGAGGCTGCGCTGGCCGGATTGGGAATCGCCTGGCTACCCGAAGATGAATTCGCCCCCCATATAGAGGAAGGCAGGTTGGTACGCGTGCTGGAGGATTGGTGCCCATTCTTTCCCGGTTACTACCTGTACTACCCAAGCCGCCGACAGCCATCGCCGGCATTTAGTCTAGTCGTAGATGCGCTGCGTTATAGCAGGCCATAGTTAGCAGCGGCTGTCGTGCGTTAGACCTTACCTGTAGAGAACAAACAGTCGCGCTTCGTGCACGGATGAAAATTGCGTGATCGATGCAGGATTAAAATCACCATAGCTCAGGCTCTTGAGCTGAATCCCTTGAAATCACCAACGCTGATTACGATCCAGCTCAGGGGAAGCCCGGTAGCTCCATACAAAGGTACGCATAATGTATATTATGTTAAACAATGTGTGTATCACTGTTTATTCACTTGTCTGAGTCCTCTGCCCCAGGTAATACCGCGCTCAGCCCAGCACCGGGATCACTCGCGAGGGCTTGACCGATTTGAACGAAAAACTTGAATAGATCTCTTTGACCGCGGGCAAGGTTTGCAGCACCTCTCGCGCAAACTCGCCGAAAGACTCCAGGTCCTTGGCCACCACTTCCAGCAGAAAATCATAGCGTCCGGAAACGTTGTGGCAGGCGACGATCTCCGGGATTTCCAATAGGCGCTGTTCGAAGGATCGGGCCATTTCTTGACTGTGGGACTCCATCATCACGCTGACAAATGCGGTGACGCCGTAGCCGAGCGCCTTGGGTGAAAGAATCGCCTGGTAGCCGGTAATCACTGCGTTCTCTTCGAGAATTTTCACCCGTCGCCAACACGGCGAAGTGGTCAGGGCCACATGTTCGGCCAGTTCGGCGATGGTCAGCCGGGCGTTGCCTTGCAGGGCCGCGAGTAAGGCTTTGTCGGTACGATCCAGACCACTGGGCATGTCTTGCCTCCAAACTGTGTTTTCCGGAGCGTTTATTCCAATTGATTGGTTATTCCTGGGTCAATTTGGAATTTTTCTTGTTGAAATTGAGCATAGCATTGTAGGAAATACAGGAGCGCTCAACATGAACAATAAAAACAATGAACTGGGCTTTTCCACCCGCGCCATCCATCACGGCTATAACCCGCTGGACAACAACGGCGCACTGATCCCGCCGATCTACCTGACCTCCACGTTCGCCTTCCCTACCGCCGAGTACGGCGCCGGTTGTTTCGCCGGCGAAGAATCCGGGCATTTTTACACGCGGATCTCCAACCCCACGTTGGCTCTATTGGAGTCACGCATGGCGGCTTTGGAAAACGGCGAGGCGGCGGTGGCCTTCAGCTCCGGCATGGGAGCCATTGCCGCGACCTTTTGGACCCTGCTGCGCCCCGGTGACGAGATCATTCTCAGCCGTACGTTGTACGGTTGCACCTTCGCCCTGCTGCACCACGGTATCGGCGAGTTTGGCGTCAAGGTGCGCCATGTTGACATGTCCAACCTGGCCGAACTGCGCGATGCCATCAGTCCTTCGACGCGCATGATCTACTTCGAATCCCCGGCCAATCCGAACATGCAGCTGGTCGACATCTGCGCGGTGGCCAAGATTGCCCACCATCATCGGAACGTCACCTTGGTGGTCGATAACACCTACTGCACTCCATACCTGCAACGCCCCTTGGAAATGGGTGCGGATGTAGTCGTGCATTCGGCCACCAAGTACCTCAGTGGCCATGGCGATATCACGGCCGGCATCGTGGTTGCCAGTCATACACTGGCGGGCCGCATTCGCCTGCAAGGCCTCAAGGACCTGACCGGTGCGGTCATGTCGCCTCAGGACGCTTTTCTGCTGATGCGCGGGCTCAAGACCCTGTCACTGCGCATGGAGCGCCATTGCAGCAACGCCCAGGTGATCGCCGAGTATTTACAAGCGCACCCGGCCGTCGAATGGGTCACCTACCCCGGCCTGCCCTCCTTTGCTCAGTACGACCTGGCGTCGAGGCAGATGAAGTTGCCCGGGGGCATGATCGCCTTCGAACTCAAAGGCGGCCTGACCACCGGCCGGCGTTTCATGAACGCACTGGAATTGTTCGCCCGCGCGGTCAGCCTGGGAGACGCCGAGTCCCTGGCCCAGCATCCAGCCAGTATGACCCATTCCACCTACACGCCTGAAGAGCGTGCGCACCACGGGATTTCCGAGGGGTTGGTGCGTTTGTCGGTGGGCCTTGAAGACATCGCGGACCTGCTGGCCGACATCACCCAAGCGCTGGATGCCTGTGCTCAAGGAGGTTGAACATGTCCACCGCTTATACCCTCAACGATGGCGAGCTCAGTGCGCAAGACCAGGATCTCCAGGAAACCCGGAAAATGTCCTTATTTAACGAACCTAAGGCACCCGAACCCAGTCTTGATCTGCAATTGTTGGATGGGCTCGACACTCTCCTGCTCGCCGATTTTCTTGATGACCGCCACCCCGCAGTAAGACTCGTCTCGGTTGAAGATCGGAAGAATGCCTGTCTTAGGCTCGGTCCAAGAGCCCGAGGTCAAGGTATAGGTGGCTCCATTCTGCGGTTTGAATGAGAACGGGATCTTGCAAGCGCTGCTGCCTGCGACTTGCCAGTAAGTCAGTATCAGCTCCTTGTCCACGGCAACCCGGGATTCAATATATTCCCCGTTAGAGGGCAGAACCGTATAACCGGCATAACATCCGTTGTCGCCGAAGGTCATGGCATCCAGCCTCGCCCCTCCTCCAGCCTTGAGGCGAACGGTTGCAGCGGGATCGCCGGGGCCGGGAACGACATATTGCTTACCCTGTAAAAACGAAGTGCAACCGCTGATCAGCAATGCGCCGGCCAGCAAGATAAACCGACCAGATTTTTGATTGACGTACATCCATTTCTCCCTGGTTCCATTGGGGTGCCCTAGCCGTTTCGGAGACTTGGACTATCGAAAGCGGTCTGATGGTAGTGGATTCTGTGCGCTGCCGAGCAGGTTTGGATGTCTCGGCACCCGAACCTATTTCACCTGCATGTACTGACTGAAATTGTTGATGTGATCATCCAGATTATCCTCAAGCATCATCCGGTACTGATCGCAGAAATACTTCAACAGTGCTTCCCGCGCATCGGCCATTTCGGCACCAGACTTGAAGTTTTGCGCGCTCGCCCACGCGTTGAAGCGCGTGGTGCCGAACATCATGGATGCGCTGACCCCACCGAGATTTCCATAGGTTTTGAGCTGTTCGTTTGACAGCTCGATATGGGCGTCTGCACGGTCGTAGAAGGCTTGGTCGGGGGCGTCAGCCATGATGAGGTCTCGGTAATCAATGAAGGATGCCATTGGAGCATATCCTGCGGGAGGATTGCAGTTGCTTGCAGCCTTGCCCCTGCGAGACCACTAGCTCGTCGAGCTTGCGCAGTGGTTCCAGATGCGCTTGTCACGGACGCATCAGCGGCTCGATACCGATCCACTTCTTGACCGGGTGATAACACAACTCAAGCTGCGGAATTTCCACCTTATGGTTCTCGACCTCCAACGTTCCCAGGTTGATCTTCCACCTGGAGTTCGCATTGAAGGCGCTGGTCTTGAAAATCACATAGACAGACCCGTGATGATTGTCGTTAGTGATCTTGGGGATGCGGCGTCGTACTTCATCGCTATTGATGTTATAGGGCGACTGGCGGGAGTACTTTTCATCTTCGAGTGGGTAATCGTACGTCAACGAACCCAGGTGGATTTCGGGCCTTGCGCCAAGCCGGGATCCATCCTCAAACGTTATATAAGCCTGTCGGCTGTCGTAGAGGATCGGGGTCTCCAAGGTTTCGGAACTGAACAGCCCCTGGCTGCCTTTCTCGAATGCAATCAGTTGTACATAAAACTCAGGCTGGGGGTACTTCTT
Source organism: Pseudomonas sp. Pf153 (assembly GCF_001269775.1). Lineage (NCBI taxonomy): Bacteria > Pseudomonadati > Pseudomonadota > Gammaproteobacteria > Pseudomonadales > Pseudomonadaceae > Pseudomonas > Pseudomonas sp. Pf153. The sequence goes on from NZ_LHVL01000013.1 coordinate 341,125, forward strand.
GCCGGGATACTTCACCGAGTACAGCTGCTCAAACGGCTCATCGGACCATTGCGCGTCGTAGTCGTACAAATAGGTGCGCAAAACGATAGTCCTTTCAGAATCCGGACCGGGCACCTTGAATTGAAACTTTGTTTCACAGAGGTCGGCGTAAGCAGGGCGTTCTCTCGTCCAAGGGATGCAGCCAGTGATTGCAGTAGCCATTATCAAAAACGCAACGGTCAAAAGCGTCCTTACCAACATGTTCAATCCTATCTAGCAGCCGGTCGTGTGCAGGTGCACGGCATTAAACTAAATTTGAGCACCCGCCTCTATGCTTTGGACTTCACCAACGGTTTGCGGGGAACATCGACAGTACCCTAAACCGGGCTTGACCTCGCACTGTAAGCAATCGTTGTAGGGAAGACGTGCGACACCACGCGTCATTTGTCTCCCAGGGCAACTCCGCGCTTGAAGATCTCTAACGTCTTCGGCCCGATGCCATTGAAGCTGAGCAACCATCGCTCAAACTCAGCTGATTTCATTGACCCACTCTGCAAAGCATTCATCCGAGATTCCAGTCCGGCATCCAGCCCCACACCAAGCTCGTGCAGTCGTCGCGCCGTGGATTCATCGTATCGTGCGTAGCCCGCTTGCCCGAGGAACCTGACAAGATCCCGATGTAAGCATCGGGCGAGCTTTGCAGGCGTATCCAAGCCATATCGATCAACCAGGTTCCGGTACGCCTCGACGGCGACAGAGGAACGAATCCTTTTACCGATCAGAAAGCTGGCGAGCAGCCACCGATACACTCCGTGGCCGCTCCGAGCATCAATCTCAATACCAAGGTCGGCAGCAGAAACTGGGGTCACCCCTTCGATCGCCTGGGGTCAGCGGAACGCGGATAGGTGCGTTCTTCCTCGATGGTGCCGTCGGCTTTGTGAATCTTTACCGAGGCGGTTTTGCCATCAAAGAAATCTGTCAGAGAACTCACCAACTCCTGCTTAGTGGCCGCTTTTTTGGAAGCGCGCTCTGCGCCGACTTTCTTAAGTTCCCAGCCATCCGCAGAAGGGCTCAGGTGATAGTTTTCCATTGCCTTGCTCCTCACATTCAAATGGATTCAGCATCGTCCTGAATATCTTCCTCCGCCTCAGCTCCATTAGTGGCGTCGGCATCGTTCAAGGGCGGCGAAGTCGGCTTATCTGGATCGTTTATGTAGGGCACGCTGCTAGGGCCCTGCTCTTCAAGTCCTTCAGTCTTAGGCTGCATGCTGGTTCTCCTTCTTCTTTCTGATAGTGATTGGAGGACAGGCGCTGCGAGGCGTTCAATGCCATACGAGCTTGCGCTAGCTTTAGCCTGATGAGTCGTACCCACGCAGAATTAACAACGTTTAACTCACCAGCCAGAGCCCTGCGGCCAATAATCGGGCCCTCGTCACCGAACTGGCTACAGCATGCGCACCGCAACCCAAGCACTGAACCCCTGCAGCCTTTGCAGCAATAAAGCTCGCGCGCAACCATGGCCACGCTCCAAGCTCTGGTTATCCATGTTGCTAATCGGAACCTGCAGCACAGCCCAGGCTGCCGAGCCATCGGCGCTAGGCTTCATGGACGGCTCAACCCTTGACGTGCTGAGCCGCAATTTCTTCCTTCAGAATGACTACCGATCCCCCTCCCCGGCGAACAAAAGCTACAAGCAGGAATGGGCTCAAGGCTTCATCGCCACATTTGTCTCCGGCTTTACCCCCGGCAATGTCGGATTCGGTGTCGATGCCCATGGTTTTTTCGGTTTGAAACTGGATGGCGGCAAGGGCCATTCCGGCACTGGATTGCTGCCGTTGGATGCGGATGGCCGCGGTGAAAGCGACTTCTCCAGCGCCGGTGGCGCGCTGAAACTGCGCACGTCCAGAACCACCTTGGCCTACGGTGAGATGACCGTGGAAACCCCGGTGTTCGACACCGCCGACAAACGCCTGCAGCCGGAGTACGCCACGGGCCTTCTGCTCGACAGCCAGGAGTTCGACGACGTGCATTTGCAGGCCGGGCACTTCACTGCGTTCAAGAACCAAGATGCCTCGACCAGCAAAGGGGACTTCAGCGGCTATGGGGTGAGCACCGCCACTGGCGACATCAGTTTTCTCGGAGCCCAACTGTTCGAAGACCAGCCGTTGGGCGGTGCTCTGTACGCGTCCGAGCTGAGCGACACCTGGCGTCAGTACTATGCCAACCTGCATCTGAAGCGATCCGGGTTCTTCCTGGACAGCAACGTTTACCACACCCAGGATTACGGCAACGCCGTGGCCGGCGGGATTGATAACACGGCGTACAGCCTGTCCGGCAAGTACACCCTCGGCGCCCAGGGATTCACGCTGGCCTATCAGAAAATCCACGGCGACACGCCATTCGACTTTGTGGGCGGCGACTCGATCTATCTGGCCAACTCCATCAAGTATGCAGATTTCAACGGCGCCGGCGAGCGCTCCTGGCAGGCCCGCTACGACCTCGACCTGGGCGCTTTCGGCGTCCCCGGCTTGAAATTCATGACTCGCTACGTCACCGGCCGCGGCATCGACGGCACCCATGCCCCTCAAGGTGGGGCGTACAACCCATTTGACCCGGATACCGGTCAGTTCGTCCCGCAACAGGGGAACGGCGGACGTCATTGGGAGCGGGATATCGATCTGCACTACACCGTGCAATCGGGACCGGCCAAGGATCTGTCCGTGCAGGTGTCCCAGGTGACCCATCGGGCCAACAGCGCTCAGGGCGGCGATGACATCGACCGGGTTTACATCGTGGTCGAATACCCCCTCAAGCTGGGACGCTTTTAACCGGTTCGCCGCCCGGTGACGTTGAATGTCGACCGGTGTTCCCTGTTGTCGGCGGCATCCAGCTTCATGATCGGAATCAAAGAGCCAAATGGCTCAACCCTGTCCATCAGCATCTGGGAGAGACGCTGATGAGCGAATTGCCAAGCTGACGAGCTTTCATGGCCCTGCGGATTTCCTGTGAGCTGATCCATGTTTTATCTCCTTGGTCGTTTCGAAGGTTTGGTGTGCCCGGCGAGTTGTTTCTTCTCTGCCCCTGAGGCAGCATCGCCGCCCTCCTCCAAGACTGACTTTTCTTTCTCAGCCTGGCGAAGTTGTTCATTCTCTTTCTGAAGCGACGCGACCAGCGCCAATGTTTCTTGCTCACGCAGATCGGCTACGGCGGCGGCCTTGTGGAGCGCCTTTATCTCTCCATGCAGAGCCGAGATCTGCTTCATGAGGTGTTCAGTCACCCCAACGGTCTTCGCCTCAGCCTGGCGCAGCGCCTCAATTTGAGTATTCAGCGACTGAACCAAGGCTTCCTGCGTGTGCAGGGCTTTGGTTTGCTGCCTGGTCTCACCGAGGAGGCGTTCATTGTCGCGATTCAGTCGCGTCAGATCGTCCTGTTTTACGGCGATGGTTTCTCGCAACTTGCGCTGCTCAACCTGCATCTCATGCAGTTGAGACTCGTGCCGGCGTTGATCTTGATTGCGTTGCTCCTTCACCGCTTCTCGATAGTGCTCTAGCGCTCCGCGAGCCTGAACGTGCTTTTCCTCCAGCGATTGGAGGTGTTTGTCCTTTTCAGCGACCAGGGATTCCAGGTCGGTACAGCGCTGACTGATGCGGGCGTTGCGCGTCAACTCAGCCTGGAGCGAGGACTGGGTGGTTGCGAGTTCAGCGCTCTGCATCTCTATCGCGGCCTGTTGGGTGGCCAATTGCCGTTGAGCACTGGCCAGTTCCGACCTGAGCTCGATGATCTGGTTTTCCAGCACGATCCGCTGCTGCTCAAAAGCCGCCGTCGCCTGGGAGATGACGTCCTGCCCCTCCTCCATCAACTGATCCAGCAACGTTTGCACCATACCGTTGAGCGTTTCGCCCATGCGCTCACGTGAACTCACAGGCTCTGAATTGGACGGTTCAAGCTCCTTCAGGTAGCGGGAAATCGTCGTCTTGGACCCCGTATTCCCGAGCTCTACGCGCACGGCGTCGATACTGGGGTTGGCTCCCCTGGCCAGCAGCGCCTGACGTGCCTTTTGCACTACAGCTTTGTTAATTCCGCCTCTAGCCATGGGACCTCCTACGATTTCGTACCGTGTTACGTATTATGTAAGTACATAATGATATGGTTGAACCATACACTGTTTGAGTGATTCCGCCAAATGATCAAAGACCTCAAGGCCGTGAACCCTGCACAGGTCAGACAGGCCGTCCCGCTACTGCTCAAGCACCCGGAGCAAGCGGTCGCCTGGCTTGAAGGGCAAGCGTGGTTTTCGGGGCGATGAGCTGACCAGGCTGGTGGTGGAGAACACGAAAGCCATCAGCGGTGAAATGCCAGAGGAGTTGTACAGCAGTCACTCGATGTGGCGCGGATTTGCGACCTGAGCGTCTGCGAAGGGAGGACATCAAGGGATTGATGGGAGATGTGGGCTGGAAGGACATGAAATCGGCGTTGCGCTATGTGGATCCCAGCGCGTCCTTCGGCGGAATTGCCTTGCGCGCCGCCCAACAAGCGCTTGCCGAAAAGACAAAAAGAATGCCGGTAATCCTATCCGGCACTCTTTAGCAGGCAGTGAAAAGCGGGAAGTAAAAAGCCCAACGCCACCCGAGTCTTATTCGTCTTGAGACAACATCAATGAAGCTGCCGTTGTCTCTGTAGTTCCCGCTTGAGCCAGGCACTCGCAGGCTGCGCGCCCTCTGGACATCGCACCTCATAGTCGCGGCCACTCATGCTGCTTTTCGTGGCAGCAAGATCGATGAAGTCCTCTGCACTGTTCACCTTGTGCTTGTCCTCCAGGTAATTCAGCTTTTGCTCCAGATGCGCACGAGCCTCGGGACCTGGGAACGCCTCTCCGTTACGCACGAATTGGCATTTACTGTGCTCGACAAAGTCCAGCAGCCCCCTTATTTCTTGAGTGGTTTGAGGTGTGGCTTGAGCCTGCGCATTGGTTACGATTGCGATAAGACAAACGCCTGCCGCTCCCATCCACTTTCGCATGTTTGATCCTCGTATTGACGCTGTTGCGATTCGCTCTTCGACAGCAGAGGGCAAGAAGCCCGGTTTTGGTAGAAATGGTTCCCTTGAGCATGACGTATAGCGAGTGATCCGGGAAGCGCCTGGCGATCCCGTCAGCAAGGTATAGAAAATAAGCCCGCCTCCCGCAGGGAATCAAATGCCCCTCGGGCAAATTATTTCGCGACCGCTCTAGGTTGCGGAGTGGCGATCATTTGATTGCGTTATGACATCGTACAACTCGTAAAAATTAGCTTCCCATCCTCGAAAGCGCTGCTATGTTACGCGCTCGGAATAAACGTCCGAGCGCCGCCAGCGGCTCGCCTCGCTCCCCTCTATGGGCGGCAGGCCCGTCGACAAGGCCATGCGCCGTTCGTTTTCAAGGACAACCGGTTCGAGAAAGTCGGCGCCACCGCTGCGTATCGACCAGGATCGCAACCATTCACAGGGAAGTGTCATGGTCGAAGCGCAACGCTATTTATTGAGTTCTACCCAACAGTCCGTCTGGCTCGATCAACAGCTGTCGCCCGATACCCCTTCCTACAACATCGGTGTCACCGTGGAGATCCACGGTGCGGTGGATCTCGCCTTGTTCGCCGCCGCGCTGCGGGCCGTGGTGGCCCAGCATGACGCTTTGCGGTTGATCTTCAGCGAGCACGCCGGACATGTGACGCAACGGGTTGACGACACCGTGCAGGGCACGCTGGCCTACCACGACTGGCGCGCCGAACCCCAGGCCCGCGACGCTGCCCTGGCCCGCATCACGCAGCTCAATCGTACCTCGTTCGCCCTTTACGACCAGCTATTGTGGAGCATGGAATGGTTCCAGCTGTCGGACACCCATGCGCTATGGAACAGCCGTTATCACCACCTGATCTGCGACGGCACCTCGGTGGGCTTGATCGGCCAGGCCGTGAGCGCGGCCTATAACCAGTTGCTGCAAGGCCAACCGCCTGTCCTCGACGCCGGGTTGGCCCAGGGCTATCGCGATTTCCTGGCCCGGGACCAAACGTTCCTCGATTCGGTGCGCTACGCCAAGGCCCGTGATTACTGGCTCGAACAATTTCCGGCGCTGCCGGCGCCGTTGTTCCAGCAAGCTCCCCGAGCCATCGTCGGCGAGCCGGTGCCCAGTGCTCAGACGATCTGGAGGCTGGGCGGCGAGCGCCTTGAGCGCTTGAGCCAATGGGCGAAAACCCAGGGCGCCACGCTGAGCCACAGCCTCAGCGCCCTGTTGGCCTGTTATTTCAGCCGAATGACCGATCAACGCGAACAGTTGGTCATCGGCCTGCCCGTGCACAACCGCAGCAACCCGCTGCAAAAACGTACCGCCGGGATGTTTTCCTCGGTCTTGCCATTGACGGTGCAGGTCGATCCGACGCAGAGCTTTGCCCGCGCCGTGCAGCAGGTGGCCAGCCAGACGCTGCGCAGCTACCGGCACCAACGCTACCCACTGCAAACCCTGCATCGCGAGTTGCGCGCCCGCGCCGGTCATCCCGGCCATTTGTTCGAGGTGATGCTGTCAGTCGAACAATATCCGGGGGACGTGCACCTGGGGCCGGCACGATGTGCGTTGCGCACCTGGCACAACGGCCATGAGCGCTATCCGCTGGCCATCTACCTGCGTCATTACGAGGAGAAAACCGAGCCGCTTCTGGAGTTCAACTACGACCCGCGGCTGTTCAGCGCCGACGACATGGCCGCGCATCTGCGGCGCCTTCACCATCTGACCGAACAGCTGCTGGCTGACCCTGACCGGCCGCTGGGCGATGCCTCGCTGCTGGATGCCGCCGAACAGCAGCAAGTACTCCATGGGTTCAATACCAGCCTGCGTGACTACCCGGCCGACGAGTCCCTGCACAGCCTGTTCGAAGCGCAAGTGCGGCGGCGGCCCGATGCTACGGCAGTGCTCGATGGCGATCAGTCGTTGAGCTACCGCCAGCTCGACCGCCGCGCCGAGCGCCTGTCCGCGCATCTGGCGGCGTGTGGTATCAAGGCCGGTGACCCTGTGGCGTTGGCTTTGCCACGCGGCACGGCGTTGATCGTGTCGGTGCTGGCCATCCTCAAGCGCGGCGCCGCCTATGTACCCATCGATCGGGATGCCCCCTTGGCCCATCAGACACGGGTACTGACCGATTGTGGCAGTGGCTGGCTGCTGGTCGAAGGCAACGACGGGCCTGCGGTGCAAGACGTGCAACTGATCGATGTTGCCGGATCATTCGAGGACGCGCCTAACCCGCCGCCGCAGCGCGCCGGGGCTGTCGCCTACATCATGTACACCTCCGGTTCCACCGGTGTGCCCAAAGGCGTACAGGTGCCGCACCGGGCGGTCGCCCGGCTGGTGATCAACAACGGCTTTGCCGACTTCACCGCCCAGGACCGCATCGCCCTGGCCGCCAACCCAGCCTTCGACGCCAGTACCCTGGAAATCTGGGGCGCCTTGCTCAACGGTGGCTGCCTGGTGGTCTGCCCGCGCCAGATCGTGCTCGACGCCGGGCGCTTGAATGAACACCTGCTGCGCCACGAAGTCAGCGTGCTGTGGCTCACCGCCGGGTTGTTCCATCGGTTTGCCGACGCCCTGGCCCCGGCCTTTGCCGCCCTGCGTTTGCTGATGGTCGGCGGTGATGTACTCGACCCGCGCTGCATCGAGCGAGTACTACGGCGGTCACCTCCCGGGCAGCTGCTCAACGGCTACGGTCCCACCGAAAGCACCACCTTTGCCACCACCCATCGCATCACCCTCGAGGATGCGCTGGCGGGCGACATTCCCATCGGTCGGCCCATCGGCAATACCCAGGTCTACGTCCTCGACGAGCGGCGCCAGGCCCTGCCCATCGGCGTCGCCGGCGAGCTGTACATCGGTGGCGACGGGCTGGCCCTCGGTTACCTGAACCAGGCGCAGTTGAGCGAAGAACGCTTCGTCACCAACCCCTTCAGCCCCGGCACGCGCTTATACCGCACCGGTGACCTGGTGCGCTGGCGCGCGGACGGCGTGCTGATGTTCCTCGGACGCAACGACCTGCAGGTCAAGGTCCGCGGCTTTCGCATCGAACTGGGGGAAATCGAAGCGCAACTCAAGGCGCTACCCGGCATCACCGAAGCGGTGGTACGAGTCGATGCCCAACAGCGCCTGCTCGCCTATTTCAGCGCGACCCAGGCTCAACAGCCCAATGAGCTGCGAGGCCGCTTGGCCGCGGTTTTGCCCGACTACATGCTGCCGGCGGCCTTTGTGCAAGTTGAGGCTTTCAGCCTGACCGCCAACGGCAAACTCGACCGTCGCGCCCTGCCCGAGCCCGGTGAAGAGCACTTCGCCTTGCAGCGCTACGAAGCACCGCAGGGACCGGTGGAAACTCGTCTCGCCGAGCTCTGGGCGCAAACCCTCGGCGTGCCGCGGGTGGGACGCCAGGACAATTTCTTTGCCCTCGGCGGCCACTCGCTGCTGGCGGTGCAGTTGGTCGAGCAATTGCGGGCCGAAGGTTGGCATCTTGACATCGGGACCTTGTTCAGCGCGGCGAACCTTCACCATCTGGCCCTGCTACTCGAACACCCGGTGAGCCCAGCCGCCCCCCATGCGCCTACCGTTACCTCGGGCATCGCCCCGGACTGCCTACGCATCACCCCGGACATGCTGCCTCTGCTCAGCCTGCCGCAAGCGCAGATCGACTTGGTCGTCGCGGCTGTCGAGGGTGGCACGGCCAACATCCAGGACATCTACCCGCTGGCGCCTCTGCAGGAAGGCTTGCTGTTCCAGCACCTGTTACAACCGGATGACGACGCCTACCTGCTGCGCGCCACCCTGGACTTTGACAGCCATGAGCGACTGCAAGGCTTCGTCGCGGCGTTCGACCAAGTGATCGCCCGCCACGACGTGTTGCGTAGCGCGGTACTCTGGGAAGGCCTGGACGAGCCGGTGCAAGTGGTCTGGCGTAGCGCGAACCTGCCAGTGCAAGAGCTCGCCGACGCTGAACGGTTCAGCGACCAACCGCTGGACATCCGACGCGCGCCTCTGGCGCGAGCCTTCGTGCGTTTCGACAGCGCGACACAACACTGGCAACTGCAACTGGTCCATCATCACCTGGCCATCGACCACGCCACCTTGGGGTCGCTGTTCGCCGAAGTTCGTGCACTGATGCTCGACCCCCATCGCCATCTGCCCCCGAGCGTGCCGTTTCGCCAGTTCGTCGCCCAGGCGCGCCAGCCCCATCGCCAGGCCAGCGCCGAAGCTTATTTCCAGCGGCTGCTCGGCGACCTCACCGAGCCGACCCTGCCCTATGGGCTGCACGACGTACAAGGTTCGGGCCGCGATAATTGTGAGGCTCGACGCATGCTGGAACCCGCCCTGGCCCTGCGCTTGCGACGAATGGCCAAGACTTGGGAGGTCGGCGTTGCCAGCCTGTTCCACCTGGCCTGGGCCCTGTTGATCGGCAAGTCCAGCGGCCGCGACGAGGTGGTATTCGGCACCGTGCTGTTCGGTCGTTTCAGCGCCGGTGAGCAAGCCGAGCGGGCGCTGGGCATGTTCATCAATACCTTACCGCTGCGCATCGACCTTGATGCACCACTGCACGCAGCCCTGCGGCAGACTCACGGCCGGCTGATCGAACTGCTTGCCCACGAACATGCGCCTCTGGCACTGGCGCAACGGTGCAGTGCCCTGCCCAGCCAGACGCCGCTGTTTTCGGCGCTGCTGAATTTTCGCCACAGTCAGGCTCAGCGCAGCGCACAACCGGCGTTTGCGCTGCCGGGTGTGCAGTGGCTGGGCAGCGAGGAGCGCAGCAACTATCCGTTCAGTCTGTCTGTGGACGACCTCGGCGACGGCTTCGCCCTCACCGGGCAAATCCATCATTCGGTGAACGCCGAGGCCGTGTTGAACCATATGGTCCAGGCCCTTGAAGTGTTGGCACAAAGCCTGGAGTCGACGCCGGCGATACGAGTTTGCACCTTGGACACATTGCCCGCCGCCCAGCGTGAGCAAGTGCTGAACGGGTTCAATGCCACCCACCGGGCGCACCCACGGGACACCTTGCTGCATGAACCCTTCGAGCAGCAGGCAGCCCTGCATCCCAACCGGGTGGCGGCGTATATCGACAGCGCCGGTGAGACATCGCTCACCTATGCGCAACTCAATGGTCGTGCGAACCAACTGGCCCATGCCTTGCTGGCCGCCGGCGTGCGCCCCGATGACCGGGTAGCGATCTGCCTTGAACGCGGCCCTCACCTGCTGGTGGCCATGCTCGCCACCCTGAAGGCCGGTGCAGCCTACGTGCCGCTGGACCCGGCCTATCCGGCGGCGCGCCTGGTGCACATGCTTGAGGACAGTGCGCCGCGCCTGGTGCTCACCAGCCAGGCCGCGCACGGGAGTTTGCCGGCCTCGCCAGGCGCCGCTCATTGGCAGTTGGATTCGCCACCTTTGGCGGACCGCGTGGGCGCCCTGTCGCTGGACAACCCGAAGATCCCGGACCTGGCCCCGGCACACTTGGCCTACGTGATCTACACCTCTGGCTCCACAGGCCTGCCCAAGGGCGTGATGATCGAACACCGCAACGCCTGTAATCTGCTGCATTGGGCGTTGGATAATTTCCAGACCGAGGAGATGCAACTGAGCCTGTTCGCCACCTCGATCAACTTCGACCTGGCGGTGTTCGAATGCTTCGTGCCACTGGCCGCCGGCGCAACCCTGCAACTGGTGGACAACGCTCTCTCCCTGGTGACGCAGCCACGGGCCGTGACGCTGGTCAACAGCGTGCCCTCGGCGGTGGAGCAACTGGCGCGGATCGATGCCATCCCCGACACCGTTCGCGTTATCAACCTGGCCGGCGAACCCCTCAAGGCTCCGCTGGTGGCGCAATTGTTCAGCCGCAGCGCGGTGCGCCGGGTGTGCAACCTCTACGGCCCGACCGAAACCACCACCTACTCCACCTGGCTGTCAATGCGCCGTGAAGACGGTTACCTGGCCGGCATTGGTCGCCCCCTGGACAACACCCGGATTTACGTGTTGGACCCGCATCGCCAGCCAGTGCCGCTGGGCGTGCCCGGGGAGATCTACATCGGTGGCGCCGGTGTCGCGCGAGGCTATTTGAACCGCAGCGTGCTGACCACCGAACGCTTCCTGTCCGATCCATTCGTCGACGATCCCGCGGCGCGCATGTACCGCACCGGCGACCTGGGGCGCTGGCGGGCCGACGGTCACCTGGAGTACCTGGGGCGCAACGACTTCCAGGTCAAGGTGCGCGGTTTTCGCATCGAACTGGGGGAAATCGAAGCTCAGTTGCTGGGGCTGGCGGGCGTACGCGAAGCCGTAGTGGTGGCGCAATCCGCCCCGTCCGGCGACCCGCGACTCGTCGCTTATCTGGTGGCCGAGAATACCCACGCGCCAGTCCTCGGCACGGCGGCTGTACGCGCCTATCTGGAACAGCGCTTGCCGGACTACATGCTGCCCAGCGCCTGCATCGTCCTGGAGCGCCTGCCGCTGACCCCCAACGGCAAAATCGACCGCCAGGCCCTGCCGATGCCCGGCACTACCACCGCCGACGGCATCAGGCAGCCGCCCCGCGGCGACACTGAACAACGTCTGGCGGCGATTTGGGCACAAGTGCTTGGCCAACCGGACATCGACCGCGAGGATGACTTCTTCAGCCTTGGCGGGCATTCGCTGCTCGCGGTGCAACTGCTCGAACAACTGCGCCGCAACGGTTGGAACCTGGACATCCGCAGCGTCTTCGAGCGCTCTACCCTCGCCGCCCAGGCCCGGCGCCTGGAAGCACTCGACCGCAGCGCCGCGCCCGTGGCCAGCGTCAGCACCATCGCGCCCTCCTGCTCGCGCATCACCCCCGAGATGCTCGACCTGGTGATGCTGTCCCAGACGCGTATCGACCAGATCGCCGCACAGGTGCCCGGCGGTGCCGCCAACATCCAGGACATCTACCCGCTGGGCCCGTTGCAGGAAGGCATGCTCTATCTCCACCGGGCCCAGCGCGACGGTGATCGCTACGTGCTACGCAGTTTGCTGGCGTTTACCGACGAGGCCTGCCTGCAACGGTTCTGCGCCGCGCTGGAACAGGTCATTGCCCGGCATGACGCGCTGCGTACCCTGGTGCTCTGGGAGGATCTGGACGAGCCATTGCAGGTGGTCCTGCGGCACGTCGCGTTCACGCCCCGACGCCTGGTGCTCGACGGCGAGGATATCGCCGCCCGCTTGCACGCCAGCGCCGACCCGCGCCATTTCCGTCTCGACCTGCGCCAGGCGCCGCTGATCGAAGCCCGCGTGGCCTTTGACGCGGTCCATGACCGTTGGCTGCTGTTGTTGCTTCATCACCACGTGGTGGTGGATCACACCTCCCTGGAGTTGATGGTGGAGGAAATTGCCCTGATCGAAGGCGGGCGTCGGGCAGAATTGCCCACGCCCACCAGCCCCCGTGGCCTGGTGGCCCAAGCACGGCGCCCGGAGGTGGTGGATGCCGCGTGCAAGTTCTTCAGCGAGCAGTTGGGCGACCTGGACGAGCCGACCCTGCCTTTCGACGTCGACTTGCACGCCGACCCGCGCTGGCAAGCCCTGGAGCACCGGCAAGCGTTATCCCCGGACTTGGCGCGCCGGCTGCGCCAGCAGGCCCATGCCCACGGCGTGAGTGTGGCGGGTATCTGCCATCTGGCGTGGGCATTGGTGCTGGGACGCCTCAGCGGCCGCGACGATGTGGTGTTCGGCACGGTGCTGTTCGGACGCCTGCAGGCTGGCGCCCATGCGGACCGGACCCTGGGCTTGTTCATCAATACGCTGCCATTGCGCGTGCGCCTGCAAGACAGCACCCACGCCGTGCTGCAGAGGGTTCAGGAGGCCTTGAACGGTCTGCTCTGCCACGAACAGACCCCGCTGGCCTTGGCCCAGCGATGCAGCGCGGTACCGGCGGGCACGGCCCTGTTCAGTGCACTGTTCAACTACCGGTACAGCCATGCCGGGCAAGCGAACATCCCCCGGGCAATGCCGGGAATGACCTTGCTGCACAGCGAAGAACGCACCCACTACCCGTTCAATCTGGCGATGGATGACCTGGGCGAAGGTTTCCAGCTCACGGCCCAGACCCATCCCGAACACGCGCCCGAGCGGCTCGTCGAGTTCATGCTGCAAGCCCTCGACTCGCTGGTAGAGGACCTGGCACAGACAGGCGAGTTGCCGGTGCAGCAATTGCGCGTGCTACCCCCGCAGGAGGAGGCGCACCTGGACCGCCTCAACCCGCCGCCCACGGTTGCGCCCGAGGGCACGCTGGCGCAGCGGTTTGCCGAACAGGTCGCGGCAACGCCGGACGCCCTGGCGGTGATCGACGAGCATCAGTCCCTGACGTTCCGTGAACTCGACCGGCAAGCCGACCGCCTGGCCCGTCACCTGCTGGACCAAGGGGTGCGGCGCGGTCAGTTCGTCGCTGTCTGCCTGGAGCGCCAGGCGCATGCGGCGGTCGCCTTGCTGGCGGTGTGGAAAGCCGGCTGTGCCTACGTGCCGATGGATCCCGACTACCCGGCCAGCCGCCTCGCCTATCTGCTGGACGACAGTGACCCCGCGGCGCTGATCACCCAGGAGCAGGTGCGCGACCGGCTGCCCGCCTTCACGGGCGGACCGTTGATCAGCCTCGACGCGCCTGTACAATATGGCCTCTTGCAAGTCCCGGCAACGACAGAAACCGTACCAGGCCCGCAGCCGACTGACCTGGCATACATGATCTACACCTCCGGCTCCACCGGGCAGCCAAAAGGGGTCATGGTCGAGCACCGCTCGGTGCTCAATCTGTGGGCTGGCTTGCGCCAGCGATTGGACGACCTGCCTCCCAACAGCCGCTGCTCGCTCAATGCGTCGATGGCCTTCGATGCCTCGGTGCAGCAGCTTTGCCAATGGCTCAGTGGCCACTGCCTGGTGCTGATTCCCAAACGCGTACGGCTGGATGCCGGGGCGCTGCTGGATTACCTGCACCACCAGCAAGTCACACTGTTCGATTGCACGCCGAGCCAGTTGCAAGCCCTGCTCAAGCACCGGCAGGCCCAAACTCAGCCACAGCCATTGCCGCCGCGCATCCTGCTGGGGGGCGAAGCGGTGCCCACTGAACTGTGGACACAACTGGCCCATGAATCCCACCTGCGTGTCCTGAATGTCTACGGACCCACCGAGTGCACCGTCGACACCACCAGCGCCTGGCTCGATCAGCACGCGCTGCCGAGCCTCGGACAGCCGCTGCCCAATACCCGGGTGCAGGTGCTCGACGCTCACGGTCGGCGCGTCCCGCTGGGGGTGGTCGGAGAGATTCATATCGGCGGCCACGGCGTGGCGCGCGGCTACTGGCGGCGTGAGGCGCTTACCGGCGAACGTTTCTTTGTCGACCCTTTCACCCACGGACCCGCCGCCCGCTTGTATCGCACCGGCGACCTGGGCCGCTGGGAGTCGGATGGCAGTCTCAGTTACCTGGGACGCACCGACTTCCAAGTGAAGATCCACGGGCATCGCATCGAACTGGGCGAAATCGAAAGCCACCTGCTGGCACTGCCCGGAGTGCGCCAAGCCGTGGTGATAGGCCGTCCCGATCGCCACGGCGTGGACCGGTTGATCGCTTACTTGCAGGGCGACACACCGCCGACTCCAGGCCAGGCCCGCACCACCCTGAGCGAACATTTGCCCGATTACATGTTGCCCAGTGCCTATGTGCGCCTGGACCGGCTGCCGCTGACCGCCAACGGCAAGCTCGACCGCAACGCGCTGCCCGAGCCGGATGCCCAAGCGTTCGTGCAGACGCCCTATGAGGCGCCCCAGGGCGAAATCGAGGTCGTCCTGGCCGCCCTCTGGTGCGAGCTGCTGAATGTCGAGCGGGTCAGCCGCCACGACAATTTCTTCGCCCTGGGTGGCCATTCGCTGATTGCCATGGGGTTGGTCGAGCGCCTGCGCCAACACAACCTGCGGGCCGACATCAGCCAACTGTTCACCGCGCCGACCCTCGCCGGTCTGGCGGCGGTCACCACTCCATTGAAGGAACTGCTCCTGTGACTGCGGATCAATTGCTGGCCTTGCTCAAACACCGTGGCGTCACCCTGTCCCTGCGCGGCGATCAACTGTCGGTGGTGGCCGACGACGAAGTCCTGGCCGATCAGGCGCTGATCGCACTGCTGCGCAGCCACAAACCGGCGCTGATCGAAGCACTGCGCCAGCCCTCGACCCCGGCGGCCCGGACCAGCGGACTGCCCGTGGGGACCACCCAGATCACCCCGGCGATGTTCGACCTGTGCCAGCTCGATCAGGCGCAGATCGAAAGCATCGTTGCCGGCGTGCCCGGTGGCGCGGCGAATATCCAGGATATCTATCCGCTGGTGCCGTTGCAGGCCGGCATTCTGTTTCACCATCTGCTGCAGGCGCATGGCGACACATATTTGCTCCACGTGTTGCTGGCCTTCGACGATGAGGCCTGCCTGCAACGCTTCATGGAAGCCCTGAACCAGGCCATCGCCCGTCACGACATCCTGCGTACCGCGCTGGCCTGGGAAGGCCTCGACGAACCCGTGCAGGTGGTCTGGCGTCAGGCTCCGCTGATCATGGAACGATTCACCACCGACCAGGCCGATGTCGAGGTCGCGCTGCGAGCCCATACCGATCCGCGTCGGCAACGTCTGGACCTGCGCCAGGCGCCACTGATGCGCGCAGTCGCCGCCGAGGACCCGGCCGGCGGGCGGTGGCTGCTGCAACTGCTGCATCATCACGCGGTCATGGACCACACATCCCTGGAGCGGCTGGTGGGGGAAGTCGCGGCGATCCAGCAAGGTCGCGTGGACCAATTGCAGGCGCCGCAGCCGTTTCGCGATTTCGTCATGCGCGCGCGCCAGGGCTTGAGCGAAGCGCAACACACGGCTTTTTTCAGCGAAATGCTGGGAGATATCGACGAGCCTACCGCACCGTGCGGCCTGCTCGATGTACGCGGCGATGGTAGCCAGGTGCAAACGTTGGAGGCGCCGCTGCCGGTGGCGTTGAGTCGGCGCATCCGCGAGCTTTCGCGGCGCCTGCAAGTCAGCAGCGCGAGCCTGTTCCACCTGGCCTGGGCAATGGTACTGGGCAAGACCAGCGGTCGCGACGATGTGGTGTTCGGCACGGTGATGTTCGGGCGCTTGTCGGGCGCTGCCGAGGCCGCCACCGCCATGGGCCTGTTCATCAATACCCTGCCGCTGCGGGTGCGCCTGGCAGTCCCCGTGGAGCAGGCGCTGCGGCAAACCCACACCCTGCTCAGCCGATTGATTGCCCACGAACACGCGCCCCTGGCCCTGGCCCAACGCTGCAGCGCCCTGCCCAACGGCACCGCGTTGTTCTCGGCGCTGCTCAATTACCGCCACAGCGCGGGCAAGGATCAGGCGCCTGCGCTCGCTGGCATGCGTGTGCTCGGCGGCGAGGAACGCACCAATTACCCGTTCAACCTCTCGGTGGACGACCTCGGCGAGGGTTTCTCGTTGAGCCTGCAGGTCGACCTTCAGGTCGGCGCCGCGCCGGTGCTCGGCTGGCTTGGCAGTGCGCTGGAAAATCTGCTGGACGCCCTCGAACGGCAGCCCGACACGCTGGCCTGTCACCTTTCGGTATTGCCCGAGGCGGAACGCGAGCGACTGCTACAGACCTTCAACGCCACGGCCCGCGAACGG
The DNA here is from genome assembly GCF_001269775.1 of Pseudomonas sp. Pf153. Lineage (NCBI taxonomy): Bacteria > Pseudomonadati > Pseudomonadota > Gammaproteobacteria > Pseudomonadales > Pseudomonadaceae > Pseudomonas > Pseudomonas sp. Pf153. The sequence continues at coordinate 357,780 of NZ_LHVL01000013.1, forward strand.
CCCGCCGAGGACTTGCTGCATCGAGCCCTGGAACAGCAGGCCGCGCGTCAACCCGAGGCCATCGCCGCGCGTTTCGACGCCGCTGGCGGTGCCGCGCCGTTGACCTACGGGCAACTCAATCGCCAGGCCAATCGCCTGGCCCACCTGTTGTTGCAAACCGGGGTTCGCCCCGACAGTCGCGTGGCGATTTGTCTGGAGCGGGGTCCGCACCTGCTGGTGGCCCTGCTGGGCATTCTCAAGGCCGGAGCGGCCTACGTCCCGCTGGACCCGGCCTACCCCCGCGAGCGCCTGATGCACATGCTTGACGACAGCACCCCGCGGGCGTTGCTGACGGTCGCTGCACTGCAATCGAACGTGGCCGTCAGCGATGGCTGCATGCTGGTGTGCCTGGACGATCCACAGACCCAGGCGCGCCTCGCCGAACAACCAGCCGACAACCCGGACCCCGTCCAGCTGGGCCTGGGCGCGCATCACCTGGCTTATGTGATCTACACCTCCGGCTCCACCGGTACCCCCAAGGGCGTGATGATCGAGCACCGTAACGCCTGCAACCTGTTGCACTGGGCGTTGCATGCCTTCGACGCCGCCAGCCTGCGCGACAGCCTGTTCGCCACGTCGATCAACTTCGACCTGGCGGTCTTCGAATACTTCGTGCCGCTGGCCGCGGGCGCGACCCTGCACGTGGCCAGCAACGCCCTGGCGCTGTTCGACCACCCCGTGCCGGTGACGCTGATCAACAGCGTGCCTTCGGCGCTCGATGCGCTGGTCGGCGCCCTGGCGATTCCCACGTCGACACAGGTGGTCAGCCTGGCGGGCGAACCCCTCAAACAGGGCCTGGTGGAGCAAATTTTCGCCAACAGCGCGGTACGGCGGTTGTGCAACCTGTATGGCCCTTCGGAAACCACCACCTATTCGACATGGGTGTCGATGGACCGTGACCAGGGTTTCGTGCCGGGCATCGGCCGGCCGCTGGACAATACCCAGGTGTACCTGCTCGACGTCCATCGCCAATTGGTGCCCTTGGGGGTCACGGGCGAAATCTACATCGGAGGCGCCGGGGTGGCGCGCGGCTACTTGAATCGGCCGGCGCTGACCGAGGAGCGTTTCGTCCAGGACCCGTTCGCCAGCGAAGCCGGCGCGCGAATGTACCGCACCGGCGACCTCGGTCGATGGACGTCCGATGGGCAGTTGTTGTACCTGGGCCGCAACGATTTCCAGGTCAAGGTGCGCGGCTATCGCATCGAATTGGGCGAAATCGAAAGTGCCATCAGTCGGGTGCCGGGCGTGCAGCACGCGGTGGTCGTCGCCCGCCAGGACGTACCGGGCGACCCACGCTTGGTGGCGTATTGGGTGATGCAGCCCGAAGCTCCGGTGAGCGAGGCACAATTGCACGATGCCCTGGCCGCGACGCTGCCCGAATACATGCAGCCCAGTGCCTATGTGGCCTTGCCGGCGCTGCCCCTGACCCCCAATGGCAAACTCGACCGCAGCGCCTTGCCGGTCCCGGATCAGGCTGTCGACGGCCCCTTCGAGGCACCCCAAGGCCCGTTGGAAACCCAACTGGCGACGATCTGGGGCCGCCTGCTGGGATTGGCGCAGGTCGGCCGCCAGGCGCATTTCTTCCAATCCGGGGGGCATTCGCTGCTGGCCGTGCAACTGGTTTCCCAACTGCGTCAACAGCTGCGGATCGAGCTGCCCCTGGCCCGCGTGTTCGAGCACCCGATCCTGCAACAGCAGGCGCGAGCCATCGAAGCCTTGGCCGCGGCCGGCCAGCTTGGCGCTGCGCCGATACCGGTCGCTGCCCGGCAGGCGCCGCTGCCGCTGTCGTTCGCCCAGCGACGCCTGTGGTTCATCGCCCACCTGGATGCTCAGGCCAGTGCTGCCTACCACATGGCCGGCGGTTTGCGCTTGCGCGGCGAACTGGACGAACCGGCATTGCGCGCCGCGCTGTCGCGCATCGTCGAGCGGCATGAGGCCCTGCGTACACGGTTCGTCGCCGAAGGCGGCGAACCCTGCCAAGTCATCGATCCGCCAGCGGATTTCTCTCTGCGCAGCGTCGACCTGCGGGGCCAGCCCGCCACGGCGTTCCAGGCTCATTGCGTCGAAGCCGCCGAGTCACCTTTCGATCTGACACGAGGCCCGCTGATCCGCGGTTGTCTGTTGCGCCTGGCGGACCAGGAGCATGTGCTGCTGGTGACCTTGCACCATATCGTCGGCGACGCCTGGTCGCTGGGCGTACTCACCCGCGAGCTGAGTGAACTCTATCGAGCGTTCATCCAGGACCGCGCCGATCCGCTGCCGCCACTGGCCATCCAATACGCCGATTATGCGATGTGGCAACGCTCTCCCCGTCAGGTCCAACGGGTCAACGAACAGTTGGATTACTGGCGTGCGCAACTCGCTGACGCGCCGGCGTTGCTGCAGTTGACGCTGGACCGGCCGCGCCCGGCGCAGCAGGATTTCACCGGGGCCAGTCTCGACGTGAGCATGGAGGCGGCATTGGTACAGGCCCTCAGGCAACTGAGCGAGCGCCATGGCAACACTCTGTTCATGACCGTACTGGCCGCCTGGTCGGTGGTCCTGGCACGCCTGTCCGGGCAGGACGACCTGGTGATCGGCTCGGTACTGGCCAACCGTACCCGCGTCGAAATCGAGTCGCTGATCGGCTTTTTCGTCAACACCCAGGCCCTGCGGGTGCGGTTTGCCGATGCCCTGCGGGTGGATCAACTGCTGGCCCAGGTGCGGCGCACCGCCCTGGAGGCCCAGGCGCATCAGGACGTCGCCTTCGAGCAGGTGGTGGAAGCTCTGAATCCACTGCGCTCGCTGGCCCACAGCCCGATCTTCCAAGTCATGTTCGCCTGGCAGAACGCTCCGCAGCCGAGCCTGGAACTGGGCACCCTGGAGCTCACGCCGCTGATCACCGCCGAAGACAGCGCCAAGTTCGACCTGACCCTGAACCTGCACGAGCGCGACGGCATGATCGCCGGACGCCTGACCTACGCCACCGCTCTGTTTGACGCTGCCACCATGCAACGTCATTGGCAGGCGTTGTGCACCACCCTGCAGGCAATGGTCAACGATGACCGACAGACGCTCGACGGACTGTCGATCCTCGGTGACGACGAACGCCACCAGGTATTGCACGGCTTCAATGACACGGCCCACGACTACCCCGCCGACGAACCCTTGCACAGCCTCTTCGAGGCCCAGGCCCGCCGCCGGCCCGAAGCCACGGCGATCCAGGACGTCACCGGCTCCATGAGTTACCGCCAGCTCGACCAACGTGCCGAGCAGCTGGCTCACTGGCTGGCGGCCCAGAGCATTGGCGAAGGCGCCCGGGTGGCGCTGTGCCTGGAGCGTGGCCCGCGCCTGATCATGGCAATTCTGGCAATCCTGAAAAATGGTGCGACCTACGTGCCCATCGACACCGCCACCCCGACGCAGCGCCAGCGCGCCCTGCTCGAGGATTGCGCCAGCGCCTGGTTACTCGTTGACGAATGGCCGGCCGCGCCGCTGGAGGCGCCCATGGCGTGCCGGGTGCTGGTCCCGTGGGAATCGGACCTGTTCCTGGACGATGACGCGCCCCGACGCCTGGTCAACGCAGCGCCAGCGAATGCCCCTGCCTATATCATGTACACCTCCGGCTCCACCGGCGTGCCCAAAGGCGTGCAGGTGCCGCACCGGGCGGTCGCCCGGCTGGTGATCAACAACGGCTTTGCCGACTTCACCGCCCAGGACCGCATCGCCCTGGCCGCCAACCCAGCCTTCGACGCCAGTACCCTGGAAATCTGGGGCGCCTTGCTCAACGGTGGCTGCCTGGTGGTCTGCCCGCGCCAGACGGTGCTCGACGCCGGGCGCTTGAATGAACACCTGCTGCGCCACGAAGTCAGCGTGCTGTGGCTCACCGCCGGGTTGTTCCATCGGTGTGCCGACGCCCTGGCCCCGGCCTTTGTCGCCCTGCGTTTGCTGATGGTCGGCGGTGATGTACTCGACCCGCGCTGCATCGAGCGAGTACTACGGCGGTCACCTCCCGGGCAGCTGCTCAACGGCTACGGTCCCACCGAAAGCACCACCTTTGCCACCACCCATCGCATCACCCTCGAGGATGCGCTGGCGGGCGACATTCCCATCGGCCGGCCCATCGGCAATACCCAGGTCTACGTCCTCGATGAGCAGCGCCAGGCCCTGCCCATCGGCGTCGCTGGCGAGCTGTACATCGGTGGCGACGGGCTGGCCCTCGGTTACCTGAACCAGGCGCAGTTGAGCGAAGAACGCTTCGTCACCAACCCCTTCAACCCCGGCACGCGCTTGTACCGCACCGGTGACCTGGTGCGCTGGCGCGCGGACGGCGTGCTGATGTTCCTCGGACGCAACGACCTGCAGGTCAAGGTCCGCGGCTTTCGCATCGAACTGGGGGAAATCGAAGCGCAACTCAAGGCGCTACCCGGCATCACCGAAGCGGTGGTACGAGTCGATGCCCAACAGCGCCTGCTCGCCTATTTCAGCGCGACCCAGGCTCAACAGCCCAATGAGCTGCGAGGCCGCTTGGCCGCGGTTTTGCCCGACTACATGCTGCCGGCGGCCTTTGTGCAAGTTGAG